>JAEZKP010000045.1 GCA_023436145.1 Fibrobacterota bacterium
ATCTTCACGGATGTAATCGGATGCTCAGCTATTTTCAAGTATAGTAACATCTGAGGGGTGTAGTTATTATGATCAAGCCGAATTTTAATCAGCTATGGCTCACATTTCCGGACCATTCACAATTCCAAAGCATGAAAGATCTCTACACAGCTCTTGGTGGGGCAGCAAAAAAGAATATTAACCTGCCTGGCTTTGGGGATAACGGAAACACTTGCGCAAGCCGGATGAGCATAGCCTTCAACAAGGCAGGCGCGCCGATCGATGCGGCGTTAGCGAATGCAATCGGTGCACAGACATTGGGCAAATCAGATGGCAATCGTATCATATTTAGGGTGGCGGATTTTCGAAAATACCTACATTAATTGCTTGGCAAACCGGCCATTGACAACACAAGTCCTTTCGACGATGCATTTAAAGGTCGCAAAGGCATTATTGCTTTTAGTGTTAATTGGCAGGGCGCGACCGGACATATTGCGTTATGGAATGGCATTACCTATCGTGAACCTGGTTAGGATAACTACTCTATCTATGTGAATTCAGCGTACCCAAATATCAGAACCTCACGTGGTAAATTCTGGGAGATAGCATAATGCGACTGTTAGCTTTACTCTTATTAAGTATGGTAGCTGCGGGATGTTCGGCCAAAGTAGATATCAGCGGCAAAACCCGACCTGAAGTGTTACGCGATGTCGAAGGTTACGCGATAGCGGTCTGCCTTATGCAGCAAACCGATCCGTATCTAAAGGATCAAGGAGATGCCTGGGCATCCGTAATTGTACAACGTATGAAAGGCAATCCCGAGCTGCTGGCAGATATAGCTGAGCAGGTAAAACGAGAAAATGCAAAAGGTGAGATGGCTGTCATTCCAAATGAAACTGAACCTGGCAAGGATAAGATATTGCCCCTGCTCTACTGTTACGAAGTTATCGACAGGCCCTCAGTACGCGCTGCAATTCAGAAAACAGTTGCCAGGCTCAAACCATCATATGATCAATAACAGGTAATTTTTTCTCATACACACGAAACGACAGTCGTGTTATCGGGATCATTGGGTTGCTTCGCAAATAGTTAAATAAAGACCATGCTTTTTCTATTGTCATGCCATTTACATGAAAATATCTTCAATTAAATCAATTAACAAATCTCAGAGATTATAAATCAACACAACATTTTATTTCTGAATCACTGTGGGACTACCGCGCAGTTATAAACCATGTATTATTCACCTTGTAGCAGACAGTGATTTAGCAGTAGATGAAAGTGGATTTACCAAGAAAGATATAAAATCTGCATAATTATTATCCGTAAGTATCAGCATTCTGTGTCTTTAAACACATTGATTCTATATGCACGCGCATCAATTCCATTGGGTTAATGATTTATAGCCATAACGCTTAATCTGAAAATTGATGACCAACCTGTACAGATTCACTTTTTCTAATACTAATTGAGTCAAACCGTATTCTTTATTAGAATAACTTTTTGCGGTATGAGTTTTGCCCCCAAGCGTGAGGCGGACATACCCAGAAATTTATAGCCTGAATTCTATGGAAAATGATCCGTAAAGAATTCAGGATAAAGGAGGGGATTATGTTCGGGAAAAGTATAACCCTGTTTAAATTGCTGGGCTTTGAGGTCCGCATCGATGCCAGCTGGATAATTATCGCTCTGCTTATTACCTGGTCATTGGCTCAAGGGGTTTTCCCTTTATACGATAATACTCTGAGTCCTGCAACATACTGGCTTTTGGGAGCAATTGGTGCTATCGGACTTTTCGGCTCTATTATTCTTCATGAGTTGTCTCATTCACTGGTAGCCAGAAAATTCGGACTTCCCATGAAAGGGATTACTCTTTTTGTTTTCGGTGGAATAGCAGAAATGGATGAAGAGCCTCCAAGCCCTAAAGCAGAATTCTTTATGGCTATCGCTGGACCTCTGGCAAGTGTTGCTATCGGATTTCTATGTATTGCAGGCATGAATACAGGAGTAAACTTGGCCTGGCCCAGCCCTCCGATAATGGTTCTGAATTATCTGGGGGTTATCAATATCATTCTGGCAATATTTAACATGCTTCCGGCATTTCCGCTTGATGGAGGCAGGGTTTTAAGATCTATTCTCTGGGGATGGAAAAAAAATATCCGCTGGGCAACCAGGGTATCTGCATTTATCGGATCAGGCTTCGGTCTGATGCTTATATTTCTGGGTATTTTTTCGGTTTTTGCCGGTGGCGTAATCGGTGGAATCTGGTGGGCATTAATCGGTCTGTTCCTCAGAAATGCATCAAAAATGTCTTACCAGAGCATTCTTGTGAAAGAGGCTCTGGAAGGAGAGAAAATCGAACGGTTCATGAAACCTGAAACTGTCACAGTTACACCTGATACCACAGTTGATCAACTGGTGGAGGACTATGCTTACAAATACCATTTCAGCAGTTATCCTGTAGTAAATGGTTCCCAGCCGCTGAGTGTAGTAAATATCAACGATGTCAAATCAATTCCCAAAGAAGAGTGGAATGAACATACCGTTAATGAACTGGCAAAACCCTTCTCTACCGATAACACGGTCACATTTGATGATAAGGCTATTAAAGCCCTTTCTGTTATGAATAAAACCGGAAATTCAAGGCTTCTGGTCGTAGACCATGGCGGCAAGCTTTTGGGTGCAGTGGCGATGAATGATTTGATAAGGTTTATATCAATGAAACTAAATCTGGAAGAAGAGGATATTAATCAGACATCCGGTTCAGCAAGGCAGGAATAACCCTGATAAATGATTATTTCCGAAGAAGATAGAGATGCTATATAAAAGAAACGCCGGGTAATTGCCCGGCGCTTTCCGCTTCACCCAAATTTCTGCAAGAGGGACTTGCAGGTAATAAAAATAAGAGGTGTTGTTAATATATCTAAAATTTCGTAAATATTCCATTTTTTGTACTGATATTAACCACCCGTGGAATATCTTCTTAACAGTACACCAACTACAAATGCCAGAAATGCTGCCCCGCTTCCGGAGACGACAGAGATTATTCCTGAACGAATCGGTTGACGGCCTAATACCACACCTCTGGCGATTCCTACCAGAAAAAAAGCTACCACGGTTATTAAAACACTGGTTATAAATTGGTTTGTGCGAGTTTGGTAAAAAAGAAAAGGAATCAACGGTACCAGACCTACGGTAATAAAAGAAATAAAGGTGACAATACCTGCTTTAACAGGGTTTGGTCCTTCCAGCTGAAGTCCATATTCTTCGGTCAACATGGTATTTACCCATAATTGACGGTTTTTAGTGATAGCCTGTACCACATTTTCCAGAATTTCCCCTTTTAACCCTTTATTTTCGAAGATTTGTCTTACTTCCTGACGTTCACCATCGGGGATATTATCAATGTGATATTCTTCGGTTTCTCTGGTTTCCTGAATCTGATCGCGTTCGGATTTGGCTCGTAAAAAGTTACTTACTGCCATACTGAACCCATCTGCGATGAGATTGGCAAAACCCATGATAATGATGACATAGCCCGGAAGATTTGCTCCAACAGCACCAGCTACTACAGCAAAAGTGGTTACACACCCATCGATTCCACCCAGCACTGAGTCGCCTACATAGCTATATGCTTTTCTGGAGCGCAACCTTTGCTTGATTGCTTCTTTTTTATGTTCAGATTCAAGGTCATTGCTGTATTGGGTCATGGAATAGATCCTTTAGTACGGAGAAAAACTGCAAATGTAATGCCAGAGTACCGATGCTGGAGCAAACTTTGACCTTAAATGGACATTTAAATTCCGGTGTAAGAGGAAACATCATCCCCAAAGTGACAGTGTGCAATTGCGCCCAGAACACATTGTTTCTTTTTAAAACAGGATTTTTATCAGGAAAAAGAAATTGGCAGGAAAAAAATGGAAGAAAACCGGATAGTTACATTTGTCCGTGATTCATAAGTTGACTATTAAAAATAGATTAATTATCTGAAAATGGATAGAATTTATTCTACTCTAAAACCCTCCTGCATCCAGAGCTTTATACCCTTTTCCAAATGATAGAGCTGGATAAAACCATTCTGCTGCAGAATCTGCAATGCTTTTTTGGAGCGATTTCCGGACCGGCAGTAAACCAGAACTTTTTTGTTTTTCAGATGATCAATCTCCGAAATGCGCTTTTCGAGTTCCTGCACCGGGATGACTACAGCGTTTTTGATATGACTGATTTTATACTCTTCGATGGTCCTTACATCCAGAACCGAAACCGAAGTGTCTTCGATAAATTTATAAGCATCCTGTGGTGTAAGCTGCGCTATACGTGAAATATCCAGGGAATCACTGGGTTGAGAACCGCAGATAATGTTGGTCATGCAGAGTAGTATTGAGCAGATAATTAATTCTGCTTTCTTAATTTTATTCCTGATTTTCACGTCTGTCCTCCATGAGATTATAGAGTTGGTAAGAGTGATCATTTATAGAAATTTAATATTGAGATAGTTAATTGGGCAATGTTCACTCTTTTAATAATCTGGCATCATCTTCTGGTATCGAAGGATTAATGCGGAATCCTGACCCCAGCTCGAAACCGGCAGGAGTAAGAAGCCGGGGTACAATCTGAAGAAACCAGTGAATATGTGGTTCATTTGCTCTGTATCGGCTAAACGAATGTATGATGTAATTATAATCGGGATCTTCCAATAAGCGATACAATTTACTCAGAGTGGTTTTTAGAATTGAAGCAAAATCCTCTTTTTCACCATCTTTTATGTCTCCAAACACTGCAGTGTGTCGGAGAGGTAGTATCCATACTTCATAAGGTACTTTTGCAGCATAAGGAACAAATGATACAAAGGAACGGTTCTGGGTAATGATTCTCTTTTCATATTTTAATTCACTTTTAATTAGATCACAGTAAATACAAATCCCATTATCATCAAAATAGGTTTCAGAGATCTGTTCCTGAATACGGATATTGCGGGGGACAGTGGGTGAACCAATAATTTGGGAATGGGGGTGGGCCAGAGAGGTACCTGCCCTGATTCCATGATTTCGGAATATCGTGACCATTACTATATAAGCATCCCTCATCATGGCCAGATATCGTTTGTGGTAGATTTCGATTACACTAAGCAACTCATCATCATTATATTGAGAAATATCTTTTGCGTGGTTGGGATTCTCAATAATGACTTCATGCCGGCCATAACCCCCCATGCAAAGATACATTCCCTCTCTATGGCGTTGTGTGGGGGCAGATTGATCCAGTGCGGGGAATTTATTGGCTACAGCTCTGCTTAGCCATCCAGTCCCTTCCGGATTATTGATTTCATCGCTGACTGAGGCTACCATTTTTTCATTACCCGGACAGAACGGGCAGTTTTTGTCGTAAGCAGAAGGTTTGCTGTGTGATGATTCCATTACCCGGTCATGGGGACGGTTTTTCCGGGAAGTGGAGTAGATTACCCACTCTTTACTTATGGGGTCCTGCCGGATAAAATTTTCATAACTATCACAATGAAGATCAATCATGGTTTTTATTATCGAGAGGGTTATTGTAAATGGCAACCTGGGATCTGGTACGGTAAATTGTTTCGAATGAATTAAACAAATCCAGATATTGTTCGAAAAGGCGTATCAGCAGGAATTTTTCCTGTACAGTTTTGCGGGCATTTTTACCGAGACGGTGCCTTAAATCCGGATTCTTTAAAATTTCAATAATTCTGCTGGCAGCTTCGTTTATACTGGATACCAGATAACCATTTACACCATTTTCAATCTGATAACGTATACCCCCCACATTTCCACCAATGACCGGTGTTCCTTTCCACATGGCCTCGGAAACCGTAAGACCAAACCCTTCTTTAATTGATTTCTGTAAGACCACGCATGCTTTTTGCTGCAGAGCATTTACCAGTGCAGTATCATCCTGACTCATAATAATGATTCGTTCGCTGCGCCGCTTTAAAAGATCTTCGTATAATTGTGCACCTTCAGGATCATCTGTTGCCGACGCACCAAGGAGTACCAGCGTTGCATCAACTTCCTTACGGGCAATTTCAAAGGCCTGGATAACACCTTCAGGATCTTTAAACATATCAAATCTGGAGACTTGAACCACTAGCGGAAGATCGGTAGGAATATTGTAATGGTTAAGCCTTTCCTGAATTTCCTGCTCAGTTAACTGCCGGTTTTTAAGAGTAAAGGGATCGATCGCCGGCATAAAACAGAATTGAGGAGTATCCAGTTTTTGAAGATACTCGGGGATACTTACTATTACTGCATCATACATTTCCACAAACGGACGTAAATAGTCCCATAGAATCGGATTGGGATTTGAAAGGTCGAGATGACATCTCCATATCCAGGGCCCATTTTTTTTATAATGCCGGATAATAGGAAGCGGCTGGGGATCGTGAACGATCACAAAATCGTGTCTTATATGGTTTCTGAGAGCGTTCTCATAAATTACTTCTTCGTAAAGACTGGTTTTGCGCTCAGTGAGGTTTATGGCACTGCCTTGCAATGCATTGTGCATTTTTTTGGTGATACCAAAAAAATCGGATGTACCCTGAAGGATTCTCCACCCGGTGTTCAGGCCCGAAGCGTTCATTAACAACGTGACTGATGATAGAAGTTCTGCCACACCTCCACCGTAATAGGTTGAGCTGATATTGGTTATATGAACGTCTTTAATACGATGGAGTTTGGAGTTGATCCGCTCTACAGCCTGAGCCCCTATATATTGCTGGTAATCTTCGACTCTGATTTGTGGAAAACGGCTTTCGAATGAGTCATTCATGAGCACTCCTTTCATAATCAGTGGATAAAAGACAGCAACTTCTGATCCAGAAAGGAACTGCAATTTTTGACTGTAAGACTGAAGGAAACTGATTACCATTTTTATATGCAGAAACTCTCTTATTACACTGTCTGTTTTTCCTCAGCACGGACTATTTAAAAGTGTAAAAGTAAATATAAACTGGCATAGAGTATTGAATATTCAGGAGTTAGGGTAGGGGAGCCTCAGAGAGGAAAGTATTAAAAACGGGAAGGATTTTAAAGCTGAAAAAAAAGAAGATTTTCAATATCCCCGGAAAAATACCCTCAATTTACCCTGTATTCCTTCGAATTATCTGAAAAAAGGGATATTTAAGCGCCTGCTTGAAACTGCCAGTACCGATGTTTTATAATCATGAAATTCATAGATAAAATCAGCTAAGTACCAACTTATATTTCAAAGTTAACTCGTTTCATGTAACCACCTTTTTTCAAGCAAAAATTTCCAGATTCTCACCCGAGATCAACCAAAAGACCTTTTATGGATAATGCAAATACTATTAAAAAACAGTTGGATCAAAACATCTCCGATCAGTTGAGCCGCTTTCCTGAAAGTCCCGGGGTTTATATAATGAAGGATGAGTCAGATAAAGTGCTCTATATTGGAAAAGCAATCAATCTGCGAAACCGGGTCCGGTCCTATTTTTCGGATTCTCATGAGGATAGAGCACATATTCCTGTTATGCTTCAAAAGCTTGATCATATCGACTGGATAGCAACCAATAATGAAACAGAAGCACTTATTCTTGAAGCAAATCTCATCAGAACTCATCAGCCAAACTACAATGTAAAACTTAGAGATGATACCCATTTTCCATACCTGAAGGTAACGGTGAACGAGCCATTTCCAAGACTCCTGGTGGTTCGTAGAGTAGAAAAGGATGGTGCCAGGTATTTCGGGCCATACACCGATGTGCGTTCCATGCGAAGGCTGGCTGCATTTGCAAAAAGAATATTCCGGCTCAGAGACTGCAACAAAGTACTACCCCTGCAAAAATATGTGCGACCCTGCATCAATTATTCCATGAAAAGATGCTCCGGCCCATGTGCCGGAAAAATCACCGAAGAAATGTATCGAAATAATGTAAATGATCTGATCAGATTCCTTTCAGGAAAACGTAACGATCTGATCAGGGATCTTTCCCAATCTATGGAGAAAGCCTCTGAAGAATACCGTTTTGAGGATGCAGCAATTCTGCGGGATCAGATCCAGCTGATCAAAGATGCATCCAGACTTCAGCAGGTTGATCTGAAACTTGCAGATACCGATTGCGATGTATTCGGTGTTGCTGAAGGAGACCGGTCCATAAGTCTTGCTGTTCTGCATTTCCGTGATGGTTTACTCATTTCCAGCAGAAACTATATCTTTAAGCGCACTACCTGGGAATTTTCTAAAACAAACCATGACAATATCTTATTGCAGTTCTATATGGATCAGCAGGACAACCCTCCACCTGAAATCCTCTTACCAGAAAATGGGGGTTTCGAACAGAGTGTATTGCAGCTCTGGTTCGATCAACAATATACCAGCAAAATATCTGTGCTGGTTCCTCAAAAAGGAACAAAGAAGATCCTTATAGGAATGGCTGAAAAAAATGCTTCCCTGTATATGGCTCAAAAAGCACCTCAGAGTGCAGTCGATGATATAGCAGACCTGCAGAAGGTCTTGTGTTTACCTAAGTTACCGGAATGGATCGAGGCATTCGATATTTCAAACCTGGGAGAATCGTTTACTGTTGCAGGAATGGTGCAGTTCAGGAATGGAATGCCCAATAAATCCGGTTATCGCCGCTATAAAATTAAAACTGTAGACGGGCAAAACGATTTTGCCATGATGATGGAGGTGGTTACCCGCAGGCTTCGCCGGCTCCAGGAGGAAAATCAACCTTTTCCGGATCTTCTCTTAATTGATGGAGGGCCGGGGCAGCTTTCTTCTGCCTGTGAAGCTATCCAGCAATTCCCAAATCCTCCTCTGATTGCATCACTTGCAAAACGGGAAGAAATACTGTATTCACCCTGCGTATCTGAACCTGTCCGGCTTCCACCAACCCATCCCGCCAGGCGGCTGGTAGAGCGTATCCGGGATGAAGTGCATCGTTATGCTATAACCTATCATAGAAAAATCCGGGGAAAACAGTTTGGCAGATCGGTTCTTGAAGATATAGAAGGGATCGGAAAGAAAACTGCACAGGCACTGCTCAGGAAATTCGGGTCAGTTAAACGACTGAAAAATGCCTCGATTCAGGAAATTGCTGAAATAGATGGTTTTTCTGAGGGAAAAGCAAGAAAATTGAAAGAGCTTATTGACCAGCATATACCTGAAAAAAATGAATAGATCTCAGAAATAGCAGGCTGAAAAAAACCATCGTAACTTGCGACTGTAATTATGGTAACTTCTTCAATGAGGTACAGTAACTCTCTTCTCCAAAGATTTCTCTATTTTTATGGAGAGTTACTGCTCATATTGACTAACCACCCCTCAAATGCCCCTCTTCGAGGTGCTTTTTCCGCCCAATATGGTTCTCTGAATGAAATTTCCCAGATACCAGAAAAAGTTTCATTCCTTGAATGACCAATAAAACTGAGGGTGTATAATGACTTTTCTGATTCACAATCCTCGGAGCAGTAAGCTGTCCCCGAACAGGAGATTGAAACATAATCGCTATCCTTGTAAACCGAGCCATTCAAATTTTTGCTGCTTATATTTAATTCGTGGAATTTATAATACCACGTTCCTTCGCAAGTAAGCGAACCGTTCTGATGAGTATTGATTGTGATATCAGCAAAATTATCGGTATCCGTTTCTACTAGCTTCCACTGTTCGGTTTTTATGATTGGAGTCTTTTCGGGGAGACTCGTATCTATACAGGAACAGAAACAGCAAAAGAACAGCGAGAGGAGCAGAGAAATAGTTATCAACATATTCATTTTTCTAAAATAGTCATTATTTAATAAAGAAAAATTACCAAATTCCTAAAAATTAAGTATAAACAAAAGGAAATATAGCAGATTATCCACAAGAATAGCTGTCTTTCAACAAGTTATCCACATTTGAAAACGGTTTGTGAATTTCTGTTTTCATAGCTTCAGAGAAGTTTTCCATCCTTTCGGATTTTAATTAAACCTGAAAATCAGCAGTTTTAAAACGTATAGCACCTAACCTATTGAGTTAACGTTCTTTGGTACACAAGTACATCAGACAGACGTTTAGCAATTCACCAGTGGTTTTATCCCCAGGTTACCTGCGTATTTAAATTACGCCATTTCAATATGTTACAGCTTATTATCCAATTCTGCGGCAGAAAATACTTTTTTTTGATAAATTGTTATTAGTATAGTAAAATTCGCCTAAGTTATTGAAAATTAATTAAGTATTGCTCTGAAGAAGCTCGATAAAAGTGGTTTCATCAATAACTCTTACTCCTAATTTTTCTGCTTTTTCTAGTTTAGAACCTGCTTCTTCACCAGCTACCACATAATCGGTTTTTTTACTTACACTTGAGCTTACTTTCCCACCTAATGATTCGATCTTTTCAGATGCTTCTTCCCGTGTGAAATGGGAAAGCGTTCCGGTTAATACAAATGTTTTTCCGGATAGGGGTCCCCTCATAAATGATTTCTTTGTACCTCTGGTGTTAACTCCCCTGGATTTCAGCTTATCGATAAGTTGCTGGTTTTCCTCACGATCAAAATATAAACGAATGCTTTGTGCCATAGTTGGCCCGATTGATTCGATACGGGATAATTCATCAATGCTCATGCTGTATAAGTCACTGATATCATTGACATGACTGGCCAAAATTTTGGCTGTCTGAGCACCTACCATCCGGATCCCCAATCCATGAATCAACTTATCCAGAGAATTGTGTTTCGATTTTTCAATCGAATCACAGACATTTCGGGCCGATTTATCTCCCATTCTGGCCAAAGTGGTTAATATTTCAGGAGTTAAATCATAAAGATCTGACAAGGTTTTAATAAGTCCATGATCAAGCAGATTGCGGATCAGCGCCGGTCCTGCGTGCCGGATATCCATTGCAGTACGTGAGACAAAATGCTCCAACGCAGCCTGAGCCTGGGCAGGGCAGGAGCTGTTGAAGCAGCGAAGTGCCACTTCCCCTTCCAGCTTTCCCAAGACAGAACCACATGAGGGACAATGGGTTGGAGGGGCAAATGGTTTACTGACAATAGGCCGCTTTTCAGTAATGACTTTAACGATTTTAGGGATAATCTCACCACCTTTTTCAATTTCAACGAAGTCAAGCAATTGAAGGCCTAAGCGCTTGATTTCGTCGTAATTATGTAAGGTGGCGTTCTTAATTGTTGTTCCTGCCAGAAAAACCGGAGTAAGTCGGGCAATCGGAGTAACAACTCCGGTACGGCCAACATTTTCATCGATTTTTTCCACTTGGGTTATCGCTTTTTCTGGCTGGTATTTAAAGGCAATCACCCAACGGGGTGATTTGGCTGTGGTCCCCAGAGTTTGTTGGTGCGAGAAGGAATCAACCTTAATTACCACTCCATCCACAGGAAAAGGTAGCTGGTGACGTTTTGATTCCCATTCCCGGCAGAAATCTACAAGCTGATCAACCGAGTGCAGTACCTCTGAGTGTATTACCGCCGGAAAATTCTTTTTACTGAGAAACTCAAGATTATCATGATGACTGGTCTTAAAATTGTCTGAAATCAAAGAGTATGCGGCAAAACTGAGATTACGACGTGCAACTTCTTTGGGGTCCTGAAGTTTTAAAGTCCCTGCAGTGGTATTTCTGGGATTTTGCATGGGCTTATGTCCGCTTTCAATTATACTTTCGTTAAGTGATGAGAAAGCTTTGAAGGTCATATAGACCTCCCCTCTGACCTCAATGGGAAGATCATAATCAACCGATAATGGGATACCCCGGATGGTACGGATATTGGCGGTTACCTCATCTCCAATGGTTCCATTGCCTCTGGTGATTCCGCGTATCAGCTTTTTATTCTCGTAAATTAAAGAAACAGCTACACCATCCACTTTCAGTTCACCCACAAAAGAAAGCTTCTCACCAGGCAGGGATCGCTCGATTCTTTCAACCCACTCCCGAAGTTCCTGTTCAGAATAGGTGTTATCGATACTCATCATGGGGATACTATGGGCAACTTTGGGAAATTCTTTGGTCAGATCACTTCCCACTCTCTGGGTTGGAGAATCACTAGTTTTAAATTGCGGGAAAGCCTTTTCCAGTTTTTCCAGTTCATGATATAGAGAATCATATTCCTGGTCTGATATAAGCGATTCTCCACGAATATAGTAGGCAGCATCATAAGTGCGGATCAGATTACGGAGTTCGTTGATTCTATCCTGAGGTGTTTTCATAGAAAAAGATTCCTGTTAGACTGATAATTAAATACATTCTAATCTGGATATTTTAAGCAACTCCTTCAGAGCTTGTTTTCCCCGGTTTTTTCCAGGACGTTGCCTTTCGCTGGCAAAAAGCCTTTTAAAGGGCACAAACAAAGGATAACCGGAAAAAACCAACGACTTTTTCTTGTCATGTTTTAAACAGATAATAATTTAAAGACCAAAAGTCCTTTGTATTAAACATGAAATGTAAGGCATTATTAATTATAGGGTTAGAAGGGCGGATCCGGAGAGAAAGGAAATTGAAAATGTCGCCTGAATTTCCTTTCTCTCCTGTGAGAAAACTTCCTGCTAATTCCCAAACTCCTCAAACACCATTGCTCCAGCTCCCAGTACTCCTGAGTCTTCTCCAAGCTGGGCAATAACCACATCACATTTTTCCCAGATTATCGGCCAGCAGTAGCTGGGTATATATTTGGATACGGTTTCAATAATTACCTGCCCGGCCATCATAACTCCCCCTCCCAGAACAATTCGGTCTGGAGAGATAGCATTAAGAACCATACCAATCGCCTTGGCGAGCATATTACAGGCAATTTCATTGACTCTATTGGCTACCGGGTCATTAATCTTAACGAAATCATAAACCATTTTTGAGGTTACTTTGAGTGGGTCTTTATTTACTTCCAATACAAATGGAGTAGGATTACTTTTTTCAGCTTCTGCGCACAGCTTACGGGCCAGGTTCACAATACCGGTTGCCGATGCATAACGCTCAACACATCCCTGCTGACCACAGTTGCATGGAATACCATTGGTTTCTACTACAATATGGCCCAGTTCACCTGCCATACCATGGCTTCCTTTATAGAGGTGATGATCTATTACCAATCCTCCTCCGATACCAGTTCCCAATGCAAAAAGAACCATGTTACGTATGCCCTGACCGGCACCATATTTAGCTTCTGCCATCGCTGCTACGGTAACGTCATTTGCAGCAATGGTTTTTAGTCCGAATTTTTTAGTAACAGCATCGTAGATCCGGGTGCCTTTCCACCCGGGGAGATTTTCTGCTCCCCATACTGTTCCGTCAGCATCCACAAAACCAGGAGTCCCGATACCTACACCGATTATCTGTTTGTCAGATCCCTCCTTGGAGATTAATTCTTCGATGAGTTTGAGAATATTATTCATGACGTGGGAACCACCATTGTGTGCTTCTGTGGGGATTCGGGTCAGGTGTCTGCCCTCACCTTTTTCATTTAATATTATTCCCTTGAGGTTTGTTCCACCAAGATCAATTCCGATAGCTAATTTTTCCATATTTCCTCTCTTAATCAGTTTTCCTAATTGACTGGAATAAGCAAAATGGTGCTGGAAACAGATAAGATGTTTTGTTTAAAAATATAGAAAACAAATTAGTTTGTGCGCCGGGTTTCCCGTGGTATTTTTATTATTCCAAAATATGATAAGATTCATTGTCGATACTCCCCGCAGTGCAGCTTTTAATATGGCTGCAGATCAGTTTCTTCTGGAGCAATGCTTTGATACCGGCACTGTTTATGTGCGGTTTTACCTCTGGGCAGAGCCAACAATAACCTTGGGATATATGCAGAAACCGGATGAGGTTCTTGACTTGAGAAAGGTCAGGGAAGACCAGATCAGCTGGATTAAAAGGCCAACGGGCGGCAGGGCTGTGCTGCATGATAAAGATCTCACATACAGTTGTATATTTCCGAACAATTTTCCCGGTATGGGATCAACGGTTCAGCAAAGTTATCAGATCATTACTGATTGTCTGTTATACGGATTGGTTTCCCTGGGGGTACCTTGCCAGGCTCATGACTCCTATGAAGATTACCTGAATCTTAAACGGGAAGTAAAACTTCCCTGTTTTCTTGCTCCCAACAGAGATGAAATCATGGTTAATGGAAAAAAACTGGTGGGCTCTGCTCAGAGGCGCTCTACAAAAGGAGTGCTTCAGCATGGATCAATTCCGTTTTCAGACCGTTACCGCAGGTTGCCACTTTATTTGAATGTGAGCGAAAAGGAGAAAGAAAAACATCAGATTCTTTTAGGCTCAAAAAGTATAGGTTTGCAGGAAATAGACCGCAATATCACGTATGAAAATCTTATAAGAGCATTTCAGGAAGGTTTTATCACCAGACTGGGTCAGCCCTGGACCAGGTTGGACTGGACTGATGATGAACAGTGCAGGGTCTATGATTTATCAAGATCTGATGAGTTTGGAAATCAGTGGTTGTGCTGATTTAGAAAAATGCGCATCCGTTAATTCGGTATTTATACGAGTCCAGCTTCTTCCTTTATCTGCAGAGCAAAAAAGGCCATTGACGGTTGAAGTGAAAAGTTTGTTATTGACTACTGCAAGAGATTGATTTTGGGTTTGATATCTCCTGAAATACCTGTAAATGGTTCCCAGCCCTCTTTATAATTTGCAATGGTTAAGTTGAAGTCTGGACAAAGTTCAAACATCAGAATCCCTGCTATAAACGGTATTCATAAATACCTTCGAAGCTCTGGTTTTTGTACTAACCCTTATAACGGAATCCAGACCGATTCAGGTTGTATGCAGGTAAGCCAAATTGGTATTTTTGCAGAATAATCATAAAATGTTACGATTCCATAGATCAGGAGAAGATGTTGATGATATCCACAAAGTCACTGGGTAAAGCCATGTTGCTTATTTCCTCTCTGATGATACTCTCCGGTTGTGGGGGTGGGGCAGATAACTCAAAAACGGTTTCCAGCAATAGCAATCAGATATCTGGTGTCGATTATGAGGCTATTCAGAGAAAAGCGATGGAATTTGTGCCAAAAATCGGTAAAACTGGTGGTGAGATGATTATTTCATCGATATCGGATCCCAAATCCTTTAATCCGATCACCTCAGGGGAATCATCCACTTCAGAATTTACCCAATATATGTTTGAGGGTTTGGTAAAGGTTAACGGAGCCACATTGCGTCCGGAGCCTAACCTTGCCGAATCCCTGGAGGTGTCTGACGATGGTCTGGTTTGGACTGCTCATATGAGAAAGGGCATTTTGTGGTCAGATGGTACACCGATAAGTGCATACGATGTTACCTTTACTTTTAATGATATTATTTACAACAACTCGATTAATCCCTGTCCGGTCAGGGGTAATTTTATAATGGAAGGGAAAAAAATTGAAGTTAAAGCCCTGGATAGCTCTACTGTGCGTTTTACACTTCCTTATCCTTACGCGCCCTTTGCTTATTCTCTGATGACAGAGATTTTGCCCCGGCACAGATTCCAAAAGAGTGTTAAGAATGGCTCTTTTACTACAGAACTGAGTATCCAGACTCCACCTGATCAGATTGTGGGAAGTGGTCCTTTTCTACTGGAATCTTACATTTCATCTCAGAAAGTGGTTCTCAAGCGCAACCCGTATTATTGGAAAAAAGACAGTGCAGGCAACAAGCTTCCTTATCTTGATCGGGTCATCTATAAAATAGTGGCTGATCAGAATGCGGCACTATTGTTGTTTCTTCAGGGTAAGGTTGAGTTTCTGGAAGCAAAGGGGAGTGACTATCCGGAGCTGAAAAAAAATGAAGCAAATGGAAATTATACGGTCTACCGTATGGGTCCCAACACGACCAGTAACTTTGTCTTTTTTAACCAGAATTCTTTAACTGATCCCAAATCGGGAAAGCCCTATGTCAATAACACCAAGTATTCCTGGTTCAGTAATAAAAATTTTCGTAAAGCAGTTGCGCATGCATTTGATAAAGACAACATGGTCCGTATTGTCATGAATGGATTAGGTTATCCCCAGTGGTCACCCATGACACCATCTGAAGGGATTTTCTATAATCCTGATGTGCCCAAATATCCATATGATCTGCAGAAATCAAAAGAGTTGCTTAAAAATGAAGGATTTATGGATAGAGATGGTGATGGAATTATTGAGGACAAAGATGGTAACCGGGTGGAATTTTCACTTATCACCAATAGTGAGAATAATGTCCGGGCCAAGATCGGGGAAATTATTCGCAAAGATTTGGAATCCATAGGCATAAAAGTGCATTTCCAGCTGGTTGAATTTAACAGTCTGGTTCAAAAAATCGATAATCCTCCTTATGACTGGGATGCTATTCTGTTAGGTTTTACCGGGGTTATTGATCCTCATTTCGGAATGAATGTCTGGCATTCCACCGGAGCTACACATTTGTGGAACCCTGGGCAGAAGAAGCCAGCTACACCCTGGGAAGCGCGAATAGACAGTTTATTTGAAGCAGGAGTCAGAACCATGGATGAGCAGCAGCGTAAACAAATCTATGGCGAATGGCAGAATATTGCTGCAGAGGAGTTACCGTTTATCTACACTGTGATTCCAGAGATGATCCTTTGCATGTCAAACAATTATGAAAATCTCAATCCGACTCTTAAGGGCGGAATGCTTCATAATGTAGAGTATATATTTAAAAAGTAAGGGGCACATGCGGGACGAAATTCTACGAAGAGCACTGGTGTCAATCCCTCAGCTGCTGTTAATGTCGTTTATTACATTTCTGTTTATTGAGCTTGCTCCAGGTGATGTGCTTGCGAAGTATCGTTTTGATCCCAGGGTTAATGCAGAGATTTTAAAGGAGATAGAAACCAAATATCATTTTGACAAACCGGTTCTGGTTCAGTATGGCCACTGGTTGTGGAGAATGATTCATTTTGATCTGGGGTATTCCTTTTCCCGTGAAGCAAATGTAACCAGTGTGATAGCTGAAAGACTCTTCAATACTCTTTTAATTTCAGTCGTTTCTATTTTTTTCACCTGGCTTATTGCGATTCCGCTGGGGATCTATGCTGCAGTGAAGCAGTACTCCTGGGGTGATCGCATAATGTCCATTATATCTTATTTTGGCATGTCGCTTCCCAGCTTTTTCCTTGCTTTACTTCTAATGTTCCTGGTTCATTCAGGGCGAGCCTTTCCGATATTATCTGCGATTCCTATCGAAGGGATGGTCTCTGCAGATTATGAGAGTATGAGTTACTGGGGTAAGTTAGCCGACAGGGCATTACATATGATATTACCGGTGATCATTCTGACCATCAGTTCTCTTGCTGGTCTTCAAAGGATAAGTCGTGGTAACATGCTTGAGGAATTACGGAAACAATACATAACGACTGCCCGGGCTAAAGGTCTCCCTGAAAACCGCATCATTTACAGACATGCATTGCGAAATGCCATAAATCCTCTGATTACACTGTTTGGCTTTGAGTTTTCATCATTACTTAGCGGAGCAGCTCTTTTGGAGATAATAATCAACTGGCCCGGACTTGGAAGTCTGCTTCTGGCAGCGGTAAGAGCACAGGATACATTTCTGGTGATGGGTAGCATGCTTATGGGTGGAGTGATGCTGATATTGGGAAATCTGATTGCGGATATTTTATTGGTAGTTGCAGATCCGAGGGTACGAAAAGGATGAATTTTTTCAAAGACAACAGAGCTGCTTCCAAGTTTTTCAAACATCCGCTGGTCATGCCTGGTCTGGTGATTCTGGGGTTGCTTTATTTTTTCATGGCATTCGCAGAATTTATTGCTCCGTATCATTTTGATAATGGTGACAGGGCAAATTCATATCAGCCGCCAAGCCGGATCCGGTTTGTGCATGATGGCAAATTTTCCATAGTTCCTTTTGTGTATCCGTATTCCTATGGTTTTAACCAGTATTTTGAGAGGCAGTGGGTCGAGGATCGTACGCAGCCGCAGTACCTGAGTTTGTTTGTAAAAGGAGACAAGGTAAAGCTATGGGGTATTATTCCTTTGGATATTCACCTTTTCGGTATCAGAAATTCAGAAAGTAAATCGCGGGTTTATTTGCTGGGTGCTGATGCAGTGGGTAGGGATATTTTCAGTCGAATAATATATGGTTCCAGAGTCTCATTGACTATCGGTTTTGTAGGAGTCGCTCTTACCACAATATTGGGGTTCTTTTTTGGAGGTCTTGCCGGTTATTATGGTGGTAGAATTGACTGGTTTTTAATGCGTTTTGCAGAATGTTTCATGCTGGTGCCCTCCTTTTTTCTTATGCTGGCTTTGCGAAGCGCTTTTCCCATAAATCTTTCATCTACACAGGTTTATTTGCTTATTGTGGTAATAATGAGTTTTATAGGTTGGGCCGGCTTTGCCAGGGTAATCCGTGGAATGGCTCTTTCTATCGGGAAGCGGGATTTTGTTACTGCAGCCAGGGCTCTAGGGGCATCAGATATGAGAATCATTTTCAGACATATTCTTCCACAGACCTTTTCTTATGCCATTGTGTCCATGACTCTTTCCATTCCTGCATATATACTGGGTGAATCTTCACTGAGTCTTATTGGGTTAGGGATTCAGGATCCTTATGCCAGTTGGGGAAATATGCTCAGCGATGCAATGCATATATCAGATATCAGGTATCATCCCTGGATACTGATTCCAGGAATTTTCATATTTCTGGCAGTGATGGCATTCAATTTTGTAGGTGATGGTTTAAGGGATGCACTTGATCCTAACCGTTAGGATGGGGACGGATTTGGTTTCTTGTCCATAAAAATTCCCCGGTACTAAATTTGCTTTTCTTTTTCCTCTTACCATTACTTTTTTTCTTCCTTAAAACTGAAAAATCGTCTTTCCATTACATGTAATTCTCATTCCCATAGGAGTGCATAATTATGGCTATTTCCAAAGTTGAGTGGAAAATGGTTGAAGTTGATGGCGACCAGCTGGAACAGATTTTGACTGATCTGACTGATGCCGAATTTGAAATCTTCTCTGTTCAATTCACTGGACATAAATGGGGAGTTGTAGCCAGAAAATTCCAGAAGGAGAATTCCGGCAGAAATTGTATGGGCTTTAGGGCACCATATTGAACCACAAGAGGAGTTATGCCAAAAAAAACCAAAATTATTGCCACCATTGGGCCTTCCAGTAGTTCTCCTTCGGTTATTAGAGATCTGATTGCTGCAGGAGTGGATGTATTCCGGCTAAATTTCTCTCACGGTACTCATCAGTTTCTTCAACAGGCCATCAAAGATATTCGGGAGCAGCAGATCTCTCTGGATAGGGAAATTGGAATTCTGGCAGATCTGCAGGGACCAAAAATCCGTACAGGAAGAACTGTTGATGATAAGCCGGTTACTTTGCAAAGCGGTGCCAAAGTGAAGGTAACCAGTGAAAATGTTATCTCCTTCACTGACATTATCTCAATCGATTATCCAAGATTGGCAAAAGAGATAAATGCCGGACAGTTGATCATGATAAATGATGGGGCTATCCGTTTAAGGGTAGATAGTATCAATGATGCAGGGGAACTTTTCTGTACAGTGATTTCCGGGGGTTCTTATTCTTCCCGCAAGGGGGTGAATCTTCCGGATGTCGATTTGGCGATTCCTTCACTAACCCAAAAAGATCGGATTGATCTGGAGTTTATTCTGCAGCAGGATATTCAGTTTATCGCTCTTTCGTTTGTTAGAAAGGCAGCCGATCTTGAGGAACTTAAATCATTAGTTTACAAACAAAAGAGTGATATCAAACTTATTGCAAAAATAGAAAAGCCGGAGGCTGCCCGGAAAGTGGATGAGATTCTGGCTGCTTGTGATGGAATTATGGTAGCCAGGGGTGATTTAGGGGTGGAGACCACTCCCAGCGCAGTCCCCATTCTTCAGAAACAGCTGATAGAGTGTGCGGATAGAGCGGGCAAGATAGTGATTGTAGCTACTCAGATGCTGGAATCGATGATTAGTAATCCACTTCCAACCAGAGCTGAGGCATCTGATGTGGCAAATGCTATTCTGGATAGAACAGACGCAATTATGCTCTCTGGAGAAACTGCTGTGGGTTCTTTTCCGCTTAAGTCGGTACAGATAATGGTAGAGATTGCCCAAAAAGCGGAAGGAAGCGATTATATGCCCCGGGATTTGGTTGACCTTTCCAGAATCGGTGTACATCCTCCCAGGGCTATATGCGATGCTGCCATATTGGCCAGCAGGGATATGGGAAAAATTCCTATCTGTATTTTCTCCATTTCAGGAGATACTGCATTATATATCTCAAAAAAACGCAGTCTATCTCCTCTGTTTGCTTTCAGTCCCGATTATCAGGTAGTAAGGATTTTATCTTTAGGATGGAATCTGAAACCATTCTATCTTCCCTTCAGTAAAGATATCGCCGCTCGTATTACCGGTGCGGAGCAGTTGTTAATAGAGAAGGGCTATGCAAAGAAGGGGGATCTGATTGTGATGGTGAGTGGGACTACTCCGGTTAAGGGGGAGACTAATTCATTAAGGATTAAGCGGATTGGTGAGTTGTGACCGGCGAGCCAGCGGTGCGCCTTTTGCTCTATTCTTAGTAATGAACCTTCCTGCTGGAGTGAGCTGTGGATAGTGTACAATCAGTAGTATTGCTGGTGGAAGACAATGAAAGCCATGCCTTATTGGCTATGCGAGGGCTTTCTCAGCAGAATATAGAACACAAAATCATTCACGTCAGTGACGGTCAGGCAGCTTTAGATTATCTGTACAGACGGGGAGTATATGCCAACCGTCGACTTAGTCCCAGACCTAATCTGGTGCTTTTAGATCTCAGGCTTCCTAAGGTGGATGGACTCGATGTATTGCAGGAAATTAAAAACGATGAAGATCTTCGCTCCATTCCGGTAGTGGTACTAACCAGTTCTCTGGCAGAGCCGGATATCGTGCGTGCGTATCTGTATCATGTTAACAGTTATCTGGTGAAATCACTTGACTACGACGAATTCAGACGGGAAATGAGTGATGTTGCCAGATACTGGTTGACCTGGAATATCAATCCGTTATAATTTTCCGCAACTATACCGGATCGTGGAAAATGGAGGAGTTTTGGATGGATGATCCCAAAAAAGATGCCATTTTTTCTTCTATGGATTCTTCCTGTTCTGGTCATTATAATTCTTCTGAGCAGTTTTTTCAGGATGTGGAAAGAAACCCAGGACCTCAGCTATGACCTTCTACGAAGCGAAAGTAAAAATTATGCAGAACAGATAAAAACAAGGCTGGAACTTTTTCTTTATGAAAGGCAAAAAGATCTCAGCCATCTGGCATCTTTAAAAGAAAAATACCCACTATCCTTTTTTCTTGAACTTTTTAAAACCGACGCTTACGGTATCGTTTCCCGTGAAAAAAGTTATTTCGACATCAGTTTTATCGATTCAAAGGGAAATATCCTGGTTCGCACAGGACTAGATACCTTAAGCGGTTCCAATGCTCCTATCAGCAAGCTGAATTTAAAAGCCATGCTGGAAGAACTCTCTGCTGACACCGAAATGATTTTAACCACTATCAATTCTGACCGGGGCCTTTTATTCATGCTCAAACCAGTGTTTACAGGTCTCTCCAGAGAGAAAAAATTCTCCGGGGCAGTGATAGCCTCTTTATGGATAACAAACACACTCAAAGACATTGTCAGCGCTTCTGTACATAAAGCTAATCATGTTCAGATTTTCCTGGGGGATACTTTATTATTTGAAAACTATCTGAAGCTAAGAAAACAGAAGAATGATTTTTCAGAAAAAGCCAGATCTGAGGTTAGAGTTCAAACAATGCGTAGGGAGTTATTTATTTCGGTATACCCTCCTCAGAATGGATTGTTAAACAAATTGATCCATCAGAATAATCTGCGGTTTATTACGAGTGCGGTAGCTTCAGTTATTGCCTCATGGCTGTTGGCTTTGGCCCTGTATGTCTCTTATCGCTTGCGGTTGACTTCGGCTGAACTGGCAAAATCTGAAGAAAGCTACAGACATCTGGCCGAAAATGCTTCTGATATGATTGTTGAGCAATCGGTTCCTGGCGGTTCGTATTTGTATGTGAGTCCGGCTGCAGAACGTTTGACCGGATATGGTCCTTCCGATTTTTATAACACCCCTTTTCTCTTTGAAAAAATTCTTATTCCCGCTGATCAGAACCGATATAGAATTCTATGGCAGAATATAGTGGAGGGGAAGACTCCTCCGGCTTCAGAATTTAGTATAATTCACAAATCCGGTGAGCAGCGATGGCTCAGTCAGCGAAACTCTCTGATATTTAAAAATTCAGTTTTGATTGCCGTTGAGGGAATTTTGACTGATGTCACTGAGCAGAGAAGAGCGGCCATGGAGCGGGAAAAGCTTATTAAGGAGCTGGAGGCTAAAAACAGGGATTTGGAGCGGTTCACCTACATTATCTCTCATGAACTTAAAACCCCGCTTATTACCATCAAGGGATTTCTGGGTTATCTGGAGGATGAGGCGACTAAAGGGGATTTTTCAGGTCTTCATCAGGATATTCTGAGAATTATGGGTGCTACGGAGACTATGAGTCACCTGCTTAATGATCTGGTTATTTTAAATCGGATTGGTCATACCACCAGGGAAAAGCAGTTGGTGAAAATCAGTGAAGTAGTTCAGAAAAGTATAGAGTTTTTTTCCAGGCAGATAAAAGAAAAGTCGATACGGATAATAATCAGCAATAAACTGCCTGAAGTTAAGGCTTATCCTGGTGAACTGATTGAGCTTTATAAAAATCTGATAGATAATGCCATAAAATTTACTGAAAATCAGAAATCTCCCTCTATTGAAATAGGGGTTACTGATTCAGAAGATGAACAGATATTGTATGTAAAGGATAACGGAAGCGGATTTGAAAGCAGATACAGTGAACGGATATTTGGATTGTTCAACAAACTGGATGCGGCGACCAGAGGAACAGGAGCCGGTCTTGCTCTGGTTAAAAGAATTGTGGAACATCATGGCGGATGGATAAGAGCAGAATCTGAAGGCCCAGGGAAGGGGACCAGAATTTCTTTTACAATTCCTCAGTAGAAATCCTGTTAAACCATTCTTACCTGTTAAAGCACATCTTTGATTAAGGCAAAATAACCTTGCTTTTAATTTCAGCCGATGATAGAATCTTACTTGTTTTAAAATTCAAGAATGAAGGAGAGTTCATGGATGTAGCTTACATTAACCCATTTATCTTATCTACCATCGAAACTTTCAAAAAGATGCTCAATAATGACATTAAACCTGGAAAAGTAGCCATTAAAAATGATGCTACTCACACTTACGATGTTTCTGGGATAATTGGTTTATCTGGTGAAGCACAGGGATCGATCTGTCTTAGTTTTCCTAAAATTATCGCTTTAAAAGTAGTGTCCACTTTCGTGGGAATGGAGGTGAAGATCGTCGGCCCTGAAGTAGCTGATGCCATTGGGGAGCTGGCAAATATTATTGCTGGTAATGCTAAGCAGCATCTGACTCAATACAATTTATCGATCTCTCTTCCAAAGGTGATTATGGGAACCGGGCATAAGATCGCTTCTCAAAGAGGGGTTCCCACCATAGTAGTTCCTTTTACCAGTAGTCTGGGTGAATTTGCAATGGAGGTTTCACTAAAGACGCCTGAGAGAAAAAATGGGTGATCAATTATGTAATTTCCGGTTGTATGATTATCGCGATAGTTTCAGGTAATTATCAGGTAAATGAAAAAAAATACTCTTACTATAAATTCACATTGGTGCTATATCTGGCTAATGTTATTTTTGTGCCTCTATGTAAAACTGCTTTGAGCAGTTCTTTGTCATTTCTTTTTAGAGGAGCAAAATTTCCGTGAATGGCAGCACGGTCAGGCTGGAAAATATCAGTAAGTTCTTCGGAAACTTCAATGTAATAAAGAATGTCTCATTTGATATTAAAAAGGGGGAATTTTTCTCTCTGCTGGGACCTTCCGGTTGTGGCAAAACAACACTGCTTAGAATTATTGCTGGTTTTGAGGATCCATCTGAAGGAATGGTGTATCTAGATGATTCCAATGTGATACCGATTCCTGCACATAAGCGACATGTTAATACTGTTTTTCAAAACTATGCGCTTTTTCCTCATCTTACAGTTTTTGAAAATGTCGCTTTCCCTTTACGCTTAAAAAAAATTTCTGAAAGCGAAATCCGCAGAGAAGTTGCAGAATATCTGGAGCTGGTTAAACTGCCTTCCGAAATGTCCAAATTTCCGGCACAGCTTTCCGGGGGACAGAAGCAAAGGGTTTCCATAGCAAGAGCATTGATTAATAAGCCTAAAGTTCTTTTGCTGGATGAGCCCCTTTCTGCACTTGACGCTAAACTGCGACAACACATGCTTATTGAGCTTGACTCCATTCACGACAAAATTGGAATCACTTTCATCTATGTCACTCATGACCAGCAGGAAGCATTGAGTGTTTCTGACAGGGTTGCGGTCATGAATCAGGGTTCTGTTCTTCAAATCGGATCGCCTGTGGAAATTTATGAAGCACCTGCGGACAGTTTTGTAGCCAAATTTATTGGCGAAACCAATTATCTGCATGGAAAAGTAATTTCTCTGATTGATGAAAAAAATGCGGTTGCAGAGATGGAGGGGATCGGAAAAATCAATATCTACCTGGATAAGCCGGTGAGAACAGGTGACTCGGTTCTGGTTACGGTCCGTCCGGAAAAAATCCATATCACCTCAGAGAAACCTGTGCACCTTTCAGAGGGGTTTAATATTTTTGAAGGTTATGTTGACGAAATCATTTACAGCGGTTTTCAGAGCAAATTTTTCGTAAAAACAGCAGATAATATTACCATCAGAGTTTTTAAACAGCACGTTAAATATTTTACCGATGAAAAAAGTATCAACTGGAAAGACAAAGTATTTATCTGGTGGAATCCTAAGGATGGTTTTATAGTGGAAGTAGAATCTGCATGAGAAAAAATCCCGGTCCTTTGTATTCATTTCCGGTTGCTTTCTGGATTGGCTCCTTCTTTTTAATCCCACTAGGCATAATTTTTACTTACAGCTTCATGCGTAAGGGTCTTTATGGGGGTGTAATTCCCAAATTCTGTCTTGATGGCTACAGTGCGCTTTCCAACATAACATTTCTTAAAATCACAGCAGGAACACTTTACATTGCTGTTTTTGCCACTTTAGCAATTGTTATTCTGGCATTACCCTCGGCTTATTTTATGGCCAGAAGCAGGTACAAATCATTTTTACTTTTTCTGGTGATAATTCCATTCTGGACTAATTTTCTAATACGGATATATGCCTGGATTGCAATTCTGGGAAATAACGGTTTCCTTAACAGTGTATTGATGTCCACAGGACTTATCCCTCACCATATTCAGTTCTTGTATAATAAATACGCAGTCATTCTGGTTACCGCATATACTTATCTGCCCTTTGCCATTTTGCCACTTTATTCCACTATTGAAAAATTTGATTTTTCTCTTCTGGAAGCAGCACAGGATCTGGGTGCTACAAAATGGCAGGCATTGCGAAAGGTTCTGTTTCCAAACATCAGAGGCGGCATTACCACGGCCGTTCTTTTCACTTTTATTCCTGCATTTGGTTCATACGCTATTCCGCAGATCTTAGGGGGAAGTGATTCGTTAATGATTGGAAATGTTATTGCCAGGGAATTGACAGTTACCCGCAACTGGCCACTGGCATCTTCGATTTCCGTCGTACTGACTATCATCACTACTTTAGGTGTAGTGTTTTTTATGAGATTAAATCAGAATGCCGCTGGTTCTGTTAAAAAAATGGCAGTAGCAGAAAAAGGAGCAGAAGTATGACCAAAAGAGGGGCTTTATCTCCCTTCATGTTTACTCTGGTGATGACTTTTCTTTATCTGCCTTTGATAATTCTGGTGATTTACTCTTTTAATAATTCCAAAACTATGACCTGGGGAGGATTCTCTCTGCGTTGGTATCAGGAGTTATTTACCAATTCCGGTTCTTTATGGAGATCTTTTGGAAATAGCATAATAGTAGCCATAAGTTCAGCAACACTCTCTACTCTTATAGGGACACTGGGGGCTATTGGAATTTACTGGTATAATTTCAGATTGAAAAAGATTCTCCAGATTGCCACTTTCCTTCCTCTGGTATTACCGGAGATTATTATTGGTGTTTCACTGCTGATATTTTTCGCTAAAGTTAATGATTTGTTATCACTTGTAGGTATTCACTTTCCACTCAGTCTCTTCACTGTATTTCTGGCACATACTACCTTTAATCTTCCTTTTGTACTGCTTATAGTCATGGCGAGACTGGAGGAATTTGATTTTACAATTATAGAGGCTGCATATGATCTGGGTGCCCGTGAAATAGATACCCTTCTGAAAGTGGTCCTTCCAATTGCTTTTCCCGGTGTGCTTTCAGGATTTCTTATGGCGGTGACACTGTCACTGGAAGATTTCGTTATCACTTTTTTTGTTGCAGGTCCGGGCTCATCGACTTTACCACTGCATGTATATTCCATGATCCGTTTCGGTGTATCACCAGTGATAAATGCCCTTTCTGTTCTGATAATAGCAGTTACCATACTTTTGGCTTTCTCAACCAAAAATATTTACAAATATATTATTTCCAAATAATCTCTTTTTGAGGAGGAAGGGAAATGAAGCGTCTGATTGTTATTATGTCTGCTGTTTTGACAGCTTTTCTGTTTTCAGGATGCGGTACAGGCGATGGTGGAAAGCAGAAGCTTTTCATTTATAATTGGACTTATTACATTCCCGATGAAGTGCTGAAGGAATTTGAGAAAAGGTTTAATGTCTCCATCATATACGATATGTATGCTTCAAACGAGGAAATGTTTGCAAAACTGAAAGCCGGGGGAACCGGTTATGACCTGGTTTTCCCTTCAGGTGATTATGTCTCCATAATGATCAGGGAGAATATGCTTGAAAAACTGGACAAATCCAAAATGGCAAACCTGGCCAATCTGGATTCTTCAGTTCTTCCTAAAATCAAATTTGATCCAGGATGTCAGTACAGTATACCCTACATAATCGGTGCCGCAGGATTATCAGTAAATAAAAAGAAAGTATCTCAATTTGACAAAAGCTGGAATATCTTTCAACGGGAAGATCTCAGGGGAAGGTTGACATTATTAGACGACATGAGGGAAGTCCTGGGAGCAGCTCTGCGTACACTGGGATACTCTGTGAATTCGGTTAACCCGGATGAATTGCAGAAAGCAAAAGATGTGGTTATGAAATGGAAACCAAATATTGTCAAGTTCGATGCTGAAGCTTTCGGAAAAGGTTTTGCGGCAGGTGAGTTCTGGACAGTGCATGGTTATGCCGAAAATGTATTTCTGGAAATTGATTCCAGTATGCGTCCGGATGTGGAATTTTTTATTCCCAAAGAAGGCAGTGCGATGTATATGGATAATATAGTTATGCTTAAAAGTGCCAGAAATAAGGAAATCGCTTACCAGTTCATCAACTTCATTCATGAACCCCAGATCTATGCCAAAATAGTCGATTTCCTCATGCTTCCTTCTATCAATGTCGCAGCCAGGGATTTACGTACTAAAAAACCCAGCTATGAAATCGAAGATCTTTCGAATTCAGAATTCAAGGAAGATCTCGGCGAACATCTCGAGTTATACAATAAAATCTGGCAGGAGATACGGGTCGGTAAATAAAACGGAAATTGGGCTGAAACCGGTATTCAGAATCCGGACCTATACCTGATATGTTTACTCTTCAAAACCAGAATCTCCGGGTGCTGCTTCTTGACCCTGTCCTTGACCGACAAAGGTTAGGGTCCCGTTATTGTACTGGTGGGTATATATGGCAGATTACAGATTTACATTCAGGAGATCTATTATCAGGGCCGCTGTTTCCTGATTCCAATCCTACACAGTTTGACGGCCAGGGGGCTCCGGAAGTATTCGAGACTGCTCTGGGACAGGATACTGTTTCTTTTAATGAAGAGGTGACAGTTATTGGTGTTGGTAAAGTGGTGCGCAGCAGTCCGGTGCAGCCTTTCCATGTGAGAGATAATCCGATAGTGAGTGAATTTTGTACCTGGGAAATAGTGCATAACGAAAGTTCTATCTCCATGTACACTGTACAGCATCATAAAAGTACTTCACTGAAGCTTACCCGGACCGTTTCTTTGAAAGACAGAACTGTAACCTCAAAGTCATCATTGATCAACATTGGTAAAGACCCCATACCGCTTAGGTGGTTTGCTCATCCATTTTTCCCTCTGACCATGGATCTGGTATGCTGTAAATTTTCCATACCGGTTGTGGTTCCGGATAATCCGGGATTTTTCATTAATGGGGACGGATATCTGGCAATGCAACGGGATTACCCCTGGAAAAAAGGACTATATTGTCCTTTGCAGTTGGATGGAGAAGAAAATCTATTAATAAAACAAGCCCATCCCTTATTATCTGAATTCGAAGTACAACTTTTCTTTCCTCTTGCCCGAATGCCGGTTTGGGCAAACGCAAATACGTTCTCCTTTGAACCTTACCTGGATACCAACCTTGCATCTGGTTTTCAAAAAGACTGGCATATAGAGTTCCGATTTTAGTGTCAGGAAATCTGAAGCCTTCGGAATCAATCTATTCCAACTACAGGCTGTAGATGTCACATAACCGGTTATCACACAACGAATTAATTGACCTGACATCAACAGTGTAATATAATAGACATGTATTACTGTTTTTACTGAATTCTAATTTAAACCGGTTTTCCATTACGATGCAAATGGTGGATAAAATTCCTGCACGATATTTATCGGTAATGTTTTTTACCGCAATTTGTCTGGCCGGACATCTGTTAGCCTATAAAATTGTAAATATTCCTGCACAACTGGAAATGATTATAGTCTTTTCTGCAGTAATCTTTTTTCCGGTTTTGAGATTTCCTAAAATTGGGTTGTACCTGCTTTTTATTGTAATGCCTCTGGTGTCTTTTTTTCGCAGACTTTACTATTTGCAATATGCAAGGCCTTCTGCGGATCCGCTTTTAGTTACTGGCGATGTTTTAATTGTTTTTATTACAGCCGGCCTCTACTTCGAATTTAGAAGGCAGAAAGATGAACAGAAAAATCGCTCACTGACCAGTCGCTGGATTTTTATTTATTTTGTATATCTGGTTATCAGGGTTTTTTTCATGAACAGTTTACCTATAGTGGAAGCTGTAATGAAATTCAGGTTTTATGGACCGGCGGTGCTGATGTTTTTTGCCGGAATTGTGTTTGGTAAGGATATCAAATTACTGAAAAATATCTGGATTATTACTATCATTTCAGGTGTAATTGCTGCACTGTATGGAATAAAACAATTAACTCTGGGTTATTCTGAGTTCGAAAAACTCTGGTTTTCCTCCATTTCTTTTACTACACTTTTTATAAAAGGTATTGCCAGGCCATTTTCTTTTTTTCAGTCACCTGCAGCGTTTGCTGACTTTATGTTACTGGCTATGATAGGTGTAATCATAGTATTTAACGCTTCAAAAAGATTTTCAACCAGATACCTGGTAATTTTTATTCCTTTATTTATTTATGCCCTGCTGATTACTTCAGTCCGTTCAAACTGGATAGGAGCAATTGTAATTATCTTTTTATGGATATTTATTACCAGATTTAATAACTGGAATTTACGTTTAGGACTTTTATTTTTCCTGCTGCTGTTTTTTATCTCATTTCAGTTTATTGAATCATTTATAAATGACAAAAATGAGATTCAAAATATCTCTTCAGTTGTGAACGGAAAATCCAATCGGGAATATTTTGATCTTCTGGTGAAGCAGCGTGTGGGTGCTTTATCCAAGCCATTTGACGAATATTCATTATTGTCCAGAGTGGCATTGTGGAAATATATTCTGGCAAGCACCTCTGATCCGGTAATGGCCATTCTGGGAAGGGGTGTGGGCGTATTAAGTGCTGACTCGCTCTATTTTACCTACCTGGCAGAATTCGGATATCCGGGTATGTTTTTTATAGTTATGATCTCGATTCTACTGATCGTAAAAGGGTTTTATATACTGGATAACAGTACTGATCCTTCAGTGATAGCTATTACCACAGGAATTACCATAATGAATATTGCATTTGGTATTATTAATCTGACCGGTACTCATATTCACGGTTTTCCCGGAGATATTTATTTCTGGTTTTGGAATGGAGTGCTGGTTTATTATGCTTCTATACTCAAGAACAGGCATCTGGAAGTAAATGAAAATATTATTGACACTTGACTTTCCACCTGAACAGGGGGGGATACAGAGATACCTGTTTAATATGGTGAAATACAGTTATGGTCTATCCGATAGGGTTCTGGTGGGCTGCTCTTACATAAAAACAGATGAATCAGTGTCCACTTTACTCTGTCCGGTTAAATATTATTCCAACCTGCTTTCAAAAAAGAATAAGAAAATAACATTAATCAACCTGTTTTTTGCGCTGTTCAAATATGTGACGCGATTTAAAGAGCTGAGAATTGAAGCAGGGAATATTTATGCAGCCATACCGGTTTTTCTGGTTTCGCTGATATGGCCGGTCAAATACATTGTGTATTGTTATGGAAAAGAAATCATTCCTCTTGGAGATAAAAGCTTCCGGGCACTTTTATTCCGCTGCATACTTATACGCGCAGAAAAAATCGGTTACATCAGTGAGCATACTGCTTCCCTGCTTTCATATATAAATGTCAATCATAAACTTAAATATTTACCACCCAGAATAGAAAAAGATTTACTTATTGACATTAAAAACAAGGATTTGCACAACCCTGTGCATTTGTTATCTGTAGGCAGGCTTCAGGAGCACAAAGGACACGATTTTCTGGTGGATCTGGTGGCGCTGTTGCCTGAAAAAATTGATTGGAAACTTACAATTGCAGGTTCGGGTCCACAATACCCGTTTTTGGAGAAAAAAGTAGCAGATTACAAACTGCATGATAGAATAGTATTAACTGATGCAGTAAGTGATTTGGAGCTTTGGGGAATATATAAAAATGCCGATATTTTCCTGTTTCCATCCCGTGAGTGCAACGACAGTACCGAAGGATTTGGAATTGTGCTTTTAGAGGCAATGGCACAGGGACTGGCCATAGTTGCATCACAAGTCGGTGGAATCGTTGAGGTATTGGATAATGGTGGCTGTGGTCTTTTAGTTCCTCCAGACCATCTGCAGTCATGGAGCGAAGCCATACAAAAGCTGATCTATGACCATGGGCTGCGTAAGAGTCTTATTAAAAATGCAAGATTAAGGGTTGAAAATCAGTATGTCTGGTAAAAAACGTCCAAAAATATTATTTGTTAGTCACTGGGCTCAAAGACTGGGCGGAGCGGAAATTTCATTACTGGATATCATGAGCGAAGCCTGTAAAAAGGCTGATGTTTTTCTGGTTTGTTCAGAAAACGGAATACTTGTGGAGTCCGCAAAAACCATGGGAATCGATTGCAGGATAATAAATTGCAATAAACAAATAGAGAATATCCGCCGTGATAAATTGATTATTTCACTGGTCAGTAACTTCAAAGCTCTATTTTGCTATTTCTGCTATATTTTTCAGCTGTATAGATATGTGGTTAAATTAAAACCAGATATCATACATGCAAACATCCCCAAATCGCATATCGCGATCGCTATATTATCAAGGTTCTATCGGGATTGCACTTTTGTATTTCATCTCAGGGAAATATTTAAAACGCCGTCTGTTCCGGTTTTTTTATACAGTTTTTTGTTACCAGGAAGCAGATGCATGGTTATAGCAATTTCGGATGCAGTGAAAAATACTCTTCCTCTCAGAATTAAGAAGAGGACACAGGTACTTTACAATGGAATTAAAATACCCGGGCTGATGTCTCAAAAGAGCCAAAGCGAAAATCCGGCATTTCTTTATCTGGGAAGAGTTGTGCCGTGGAAAGGGTGTCATTTACTGATCGAGGCTTATTCACTTCTCTACCAGAAGACAGGAGACCGCTGCGGTTCACTCGATCTGGTAGGGGATACACTTTACTGGGATCAATCATACAGGAATGATTTGTTGAATAAGATAAGTTTATTGAACCTTTCAGGAAAAGTCAGGCTTTTACCTCATACTTCAGATCCTTCTCAACTGTATCTTTCTCATGATATTCTGTGTATGGCATCTGACAATGAGCCATTTGGCAGGGTGGCTATAGAGGCGATGAGTTATGGGTTACCGGTAATAAGTTTTGAATCTGGTGGAATTAGTGAAATTATTACCCATGGAACCTCGGGTTTTCTGGTTCCGCAAAATGATATCAGGGTTTTGGCTGATGCAATGGAAAAATTCATACTGGATCCGGAATTAATCACTACCATGGGAAGAGCCGGTTATGATATCGCGAATAGAAATTTTAACAGTGAAAAAAACATTCCATTGATAATTGACAGTATGATAGACTTACTGGAATAAACCTGGATAAAACCTGAAAGTCAGAAAGACAGATATTAAAAGGGCAATTGCCACAATTGCTGCAGCTAAAAATATTTTACCACGTTTTTCTCTTGTTCTCTTTTCTGCTTCCATTAAATCGGAATAAGCGGTGAATACTGTTGAATTCTGGGTTTTTCTGAACGGTTTCTGATAATGAGCGGCTATTTCCGGAAGAGCATGGAGAGACATCGCTATGGTCTCCTGTGTAATTATCTCCTCCTGGTAATCAGGATTAATTTCATTTGAACCGGTTGAATCATGGTTGATCTTCCTTATACTTTCCTGAAATAAGGGTTTGTTCTCCAGTAATTCCTCAGCAGGAATCATAATAGTTTCCGGTGGAAAATCAACTTCCTGACTGGTCACATCTAATTCAAAAGTGGTCTGGGTTTCATCGTGACCGGCAGCGGTATCCTCCGGTACTTCAATTTGCTTTTGCACAGCTGAGTCAGATTCATCAGGTTCAGAGATCTTAAGTGCATCAGTAATGGATACCCATTTACCTGAAATAAGTACTTCACCAGATTGAAGATGCTGGATAAAAGCCCGTTCCTTCTTAACTTTTTCATTAAGGGGGATCCATTGGCCCCGCACATCAAGTACATAGCCTTTTTCAATTAAGAATTCAAAATCTCTGATATCCCTGGCATAGTCAGCTGATAAAGCGGTTTTCATAATATTCTCTATCTGCTAAAAAAAGGAAATACTGTCCGGATCAACCAAAAAAATACCTTTAATAGGCTTTTGGTTTTGTTGTGGGAGACGTTTTTTTGATGACTTGTCCCTGGAAGCAGGTTCGGGTTCAGAGCTGGAAGTGTTGTTTTCCGGCAGAGAGTTTTTTTGATTTTCCGGCTTAAGATTTTCTGCTTCTTTTACAACTGTTTTTTGAGTAACAGGCGGTTTGGGTGACTGTGGTTGTGCTTTCATTTTAGACAGTTGAAGAGTAGTCGGTTTCAGAGAAGGATTCAGACGGAAGAAAATTTCATATTCAGATCTGGCCTGTTCGTATAATCCCTTTTTCTGATACAGATCCGAAGATAACTCAAAAGGCATGATATCATTTTTTCCGTTGATTTTCAGTTCAGTTAAAACCCTTAACGCTTCGTTGTCATCTCCTATGTATACTTTTGACAGAGCGGTCAGGGCTAATTTTATCCGGCTCTGTTCAGTTTTATATCTGGAATAGAAGTAGTATGAAACAGAGGCTGACAGCAGTATGGAAATAATAGAAAGAACAAAGGCAAGAATTGTAAGGGATTGTTTAGCTTTAGACGAACTATTTAATTCACTGATCAAACCGTTTGCTTTGATTTTCTGAATTTGCACGGCGGCATATCCACATTCATTGGAATCAGGAAATTCCCTGATCAATATTTCATAATACTTTACTGCTTCAGCAATGCGGTTATCAATGTAATGAAGTCTGTAGGCAGTTTCATAAATTTCGAGCGGAGAATTTTCCTTTGAGTGCTGATCTGGCATGAGTTTCTCCTGATTTTCTGGCTTAGTAACCCTTTTTGGTGTTTCTTAAAAGTGATTTTATCTGCTTACTGGACATGGTTTTACCGGAAGTGTCTGCCGGAACATATCTGTTACAGATAAATTTTTCATCACCACCAAAAGAAACAACTCCAGATGCCCCACCGGATCGTTTGGCTTTGAATTCTGAACAATTTTGTTTCATTTTACAATTAAAACAGGAGCCCTCTTTGTTACTATTAAGATGAGAGTAGCCCTTCTTCTCCAACATTTCATCTTTTTTTTTCATCTCTTCAGCAGAAGCAAGGCTTCTGTTTTTGGCTACAAACTTTTCATGATCATACGAAAAACTCATGATTCATCCTTTGTGTAAGTGAGCTGACAGAAGCTTAATTGGTCAGATACGCATTCCTAAAAATAATCAATAACCAATCTAAAATCTAAAGGGTATTACGGTTTTTCTACTTATTTAGTCTTTGATTCCAGTAATATTCAATTGAGTTGAGTATTTCAGAACCACTGCCAGTTCCATCAGCTGGTATTATGAGCACCTGATCCTCGTTTTCTTTAATCCAGTTAAATGCTAATGCCATCTCCATAGGGTCTGGTAATTCAGATGATTTTGACTCAGGGTTAAAAAAATCTTCGAACTCTTTGCAAAAATTTCCGGAATTTCTCAAATCCAGTGCTTTGATTTTGATCTTTTTATTTTTGCAGGTCCAGAAAGTCATTATTAACTCAGGCTTGGTGTGAGGCATTAAAATGACACAATCCTCCGGATTCTCAGCAGGAGTTTTTGCATGGAAATCGGTTTTTGGATTAAGCTGCGGAGAGTGTTTCAGAATTAAACGATGTTCATACAGGAGTGCCTCCAGTTCGGATGCACATTGATGTGTGATTAATGAGTGAGACTGCTCAATAAGAAACTGAAGCCTGGCAGAGTTAGGAGTATTATTCCTTAAAAAACCTAATATTTTACGTTTAAGATTATTGGTTTTTCCAATATACAGATACTTGCCATTTTTATCTTTGAAACCAAATACAGCTCTGCTTGATGGAAGAGCGCAGACCTGCTCATAGGAGAATTCTTTTCCTGAAATCAGAGATTTTCTGCTTTCTATTAATATGTTATCGATATCTTCACGTAAATAAATACCTTTTTCCATCAGAATCCTGATAACTTCCCTTATACATTCTGCAAACAGTTGACCTTGTTTGAAAGCACTTATATTATCAGAGGTTTTTCCCAATAGAGCACTGCAACAGCAGCCCAGGTCTTCAGGGTTATCAATTTTAATATCTGCACATTGAAATAATTCGCACATGTGAATAGAATCATCGGTTAACTCCATGCCGGAAGCCACGAATGCAAATTTCAGCAAATTATGCTGAGAGGCAGAAAGATAAACAGGAATTGTAAATTCGGACTGGTTAATGACATCGAGGACCGGTTTAATGCTGCCGGAGGAAAAGAAAGAATTATCATAAATCGACAGGAGATCATTTTTTCCTGTCTTTTGTAAAAACTCTTCATCTACAGCCCACCCCCCAACCAGGTATTGAGGTTCAGGGAGGATTTTCCAGAGCGCAATGTAATATATCTGCCGGCTATTTTTCTCGGTATTGCCAAGGATAAATATAGCAGTTAAAGGCAATTGTTCCAGGCTGTTACAAGAAGAGGAGATTTCCCGCGCGTGCCAGCTTCCCTGGCTGTCTATAAAGCATCGTTTATTTTTGGATAGAATGGAACTTATTGTAATATGTGCAAAGGAGGACTGGGTATCCTGAAGTTTGAGAAACTTTTTAGCAAGCTCCATTGAAGAAACACCATCGGGGTGTTGTTCAAGATATCTGATTATCTCCTCAAGCATGCTATTTCTCCTTTAAAAACCAACATCCATTCCAGTACGCTTAAAACTGATAGAGTCTGATTTCAGACCAACCGGTAATCCAGACTATAAATTACTAAAGTGCATCAGTTTTTTCCCTCATATTTTTAAAGCCGGAAAAAGCAGGTATTTCCCGAAGATCAGAAAAAACGGTTTTACTGTCTATCTTCAGGATCACTTATTAAGAGGTCAAGTATAGGGAGAGGAAGGTGCATTTTTCAACGGACCTTAAGGAGAATTATCCGGAAAGATACCAGTGTGGGTTGTGCAATGAAAAACTGTTTTTTCCAGCTCTCCACAACTAAGACCTGACATGCGTAACTTACAATTAGTATGGGTACAGGTGCATAAGTTAGGTATTGCAAAATGAGTTTGACCGGCGTTATCCTAAATTAAGCAGAGAAGTTCCAGTAGCATTGGTATAGAACTAGTGCGGGAGCCGGATAGTTTTCGCCCCTGGAAACAGGAATTTTATCCTGTACTTTAGCCATGGACTGACAATTTTTATTTTTTTTCCTTGCGGAAAGATTTTTAATTGTTTATTTTATAAACGTCAATCTTAATACCTCTCACACACACACCTGTAGCATTTCTCTGTTGTTAGGAAGAATTCTTTCTGAGAAAACATGTTTTTCTAACTTAACCTTACTATGAGAGGAGTAAGCGTCATTATGGCAAGAATTTCTAAAGCCCAACTGGTAAAACTGCAGAAGAAATTTAAAACTGATGCAGCAATTGGCGAGCAGTTCGGAATCACAAGACAGGCGGTCCATCAACTTCGTAAGAAGTATGGAATTGAATCTTCATTGGCAAACAATCCTGAACGGAATGCTGAAATTGTAAAACTTTATGACAATGGAACTTCCGGTACAGCATTGGCCAAAAAATACAAACTTTCCATTTCTCAGACTTACCGAATCATTAATGAAGCTAAGAAAGTGGTAAAAAAACCTGCTAAAAAGAAGAAAAAATAAATTTCTCTATATGGACAGGTGTACTTAAGGGGATCATGCAGTGCATGATCCCTTTATTTTTTGCTTCCAAACTGCAGCAGGCTGTAGTTTTATAGAATGATCCAAAAAGAAAATGCCTCCAATAGTTGCGGAGAGGTTCTGAATACTGAGTCGATCCCCCCAAAACAGAGTAAAGATCCTGCAATAGGGAAAACCATCTCCATAGCTACTGCTATAATGATGGGTTCGGTTTTCTTAAGCAGAGTTACCGGCCTGCTTCGTGAGCAGGTAATGGCACACTTTGGTGGAACAGGGATGGGTATCGATGCTTATGTTTCTGCTTTTATTATTCCCGAAATGCTGAACCATTTTCTGGCAGGTGGTTTTCTATCGGTCACCTTCATTCCTATTTTTCAACGCTATATCATTAAAGGCCAGCGGGACAGAGGGTGGGAATCCTTTTCTAATCTTTTTTGTATTGGAACACTTTTTTTCCTGATACTTATACCCTTGAGCATGATTTTTACTCCTGATATACTTAAGCTGGCGGGTATCAGCCCGGAGACAAAACCGCAATATTTTCACACCACGGTTCGCCTGACAAGAATCGTGCTTCCAGCACAGATTTTATTTTACTGGGGAGCATTTTTCTCAGCTGTGCAGATGGCAGAAAAACGCTTCTTTATTCCTGCGATAGCACCTCTATGTTATAACGGCGGTATAATTCTGGGAGGAATAATTTTAGCACCCTATATAGGCATTGATGGTTTTGCCTGGGGAGTACTCATTGGAGCTTTTCTGGCTAATATGGCAGTCCAGTTACCTGGAGCAATGAAACTGGGGCTTAAATTTCACCTCAGATTTGATTTTACTGATTCCGATCTTCTGGAATATGTCAAAAAAAGCATTCCACTTATTCTGGGCTTGAGCATGACTTTCTCCAATGAGATCTTTTTCAGGTATTTTTCCGCATCCCTTTCTGAAGGTACTGTCGCCAGTGTAAATTATGCCCTGCGGATAATGATGATGGTCGTAGCCATGTTCGGCCAGGCCTCCGGAGCTGCTTTTTTCCCTTTTATGTCAAAGCTTGCTATTGAAAGAAAATTCCAGGAGATGAATGATATCCTGAACTCGGTTCTAATCAGGATTGCAGTTTTGCTGCTTCCAATTTCAGTAATCATGATCGTTCTTTCACAGCAGATCATTGCAGTTATCTACCAGCGCGGACACTTCGACTATCAGTCTACATTGCAAACATCATCCATTTTCTCAGTCTACCTGCTGGGTGCATTCGGGTTTTCGGCATCCATGATTATCTCCCGTCCATTTTATGCTATGCAGAATACTGTTTTACCCATGGTGGTAAACACATCGATTGCTTTACTGAGTATACCTTTTTATGTTGTTTTCAGTCGTAAAATGGGGGGACCCGGGATCGCCCTTGCCACAGTACTGGCTGTAACCATTCAGTTTGTAGTACTTTATGCTGTCTGGAGTTCTAAATATGCCAGCTGGAGATCCGTAAAAAAACTGCTGTTGTCACTTAGCAAAATACTTGTGATAACCTCTCTGGGGTGCGCTTTGGGCTACCTGCTCAGAAAATGGAGCATGGGAATAGAAATGAAAAATCTCCTTTTCAAAAACCTGGTAGTGTGTACTGTCAGCGTAACTCCTTCTTTTCTGCTTATTTTCATCTTATATGAACTGACCGGTGTACAGAGATTTGGTGATACAATCAGAAGATTGCTTAAACGTTAACCAGGGTTGCAGGCTTACCGCAGCAACCGGGTTATATCGGCAACTTTGCTGTGTGAAAGTATTGCAGCTGCAGTCTTTTGCGCCTCCAGGGAATTAATTCTGGAGATTGACGACTGAATTCGGGGAACAGATGATGGTTCTATGGTTAACTCACGAATCCCCGCTCCTATGAAAAAAGGGAGGTATTTTTCATTCTGAGCCATGTCGCCGCAAATAGTTACACTTTTTCCGGCGTTTATTGCAGCATCTGATACTTTTTTGATTACCCGTAAAACTGCCGGGTGATGAGGTAAATACATGGATGCGACTTTTTCATTTGTTCTGTCAACTGCCAGCATATACTGGACCAGATCGTTAGTACCTATGGATATAAAGTCTACTTCTGCCACTAATTCTTCGATTATGCAAACAGCCGAAGGAATTTCCACCATTATACCTATTGAAGGCTTTGAATTGTGAGGTATCTTTTTCTCCTTCAAATATTTGATACACTCTGCCACGGCAGCTTTGGCTTCCAGTAATTCCTCAACTGAAGATATCAACGGAAACATTATCCGCAAAGGAGTATCCACACCAGCCCTGAGCATCGCCCTTAATTGTTGGGAGAAAATCTCCTTATATGCCAGTGAAAAACGGATAGAACGCATTCCTAAGAAAGGATTCTGCTCGTTAGGGGTGTCAAAATAGGAGACTATTTTATCTCCACCTATATCCAGAGTCCGAAAGGTGATTTCCTTTCCTGGAGATTCATCGACCAGTTTCCTGTAGATAACATACTGTTCCTCTTCTGTTGGAAAATCACTTCTGATAAGAAAAGGAAATTCTGTTCTGTAGAGCCCGATTCCCTCACATTTTACTTCATGGGCCAGTTTGAGATCAGAAAGCAGATTGATACTTGCCAGTAAACGTATTCTTATTCCATCTTCAGTCTCTGTTTTAGGTCGTATCACATTAATGTGAGAGGCTACCTTTTTCCTTCCTTCATCACGCTCCCTGAAACTGGCTATAACCGTTTCAGAAGGATTAATGAAAAGATTACCCACCTCCGCATCCAGTAATACCTGAGTAGAATCCTGAACCGAAAGAAGTTTGGGGTTGTCGATAATAACCATAGGAATGTTCAGTGATCTGGCCAGAATCGAAAGATGAGAAGTCACTCCACCGGTAACCAGGACAATTCCCTGTACATTCTCTGAAGATAGTTTAAGAATGTCTGAAGGGAATAGTTCACGAGCGATGACTATGTGATCCTCACATTGATAAATATTTACATCTTTACTGATCAGATTATCCATCAGCCTGAGGCTTAAATCCTCAATATCCTGAACCTTTTCCTGAATATAGCTATTTGGTCCCCGCGCAAAGATATCCATGTAATGCCTGGCTACTGAAAGAACCGCTTCGGGCGGACTGATTCCCTCATCAATTTTACGGATCATCGAGCCGACAAACTCTTTATCCTTTAGAAGCAGGAGGTGTGCTGTAAAAATCAATGATGCGACATCAGATAGCTTTTCCTCAACCCGTTTCTGAAGAGTCTCCAGTTGGTTTTCTGTTCTGCCAACAGCTTGAAGAAAATCATCAAGTGTGTACTCATCGTCCTTTATCTTCAGATTTTCCAGATTTTCCAGAAGTCTGCCGCGATTAATAACCTTAGATGGACCGAGTGCAAAACCCTCAGAGGCAACTTTCCCCTTTAATAATTTGGGTAACCGGGTTACTTTTTTTTCCGAAACTGCAGTGTACATCTGCACAGACATGAGCAATCGGGCATTTTCCAGCAGATTAGCCAGTTGTGAGGCAACTGCTTTTAATGTGGCAATATCCTTATCTTTAAATTCCCGGCTTTTTTCACGTTGGATTACTAAAACGCCAATCTTTAATATTCCCCGAACTATAGGAACTGCTAAAAAAGCATCATATTTCTCTTCCGAAATTCCAGGTACCGGTTTGAATCTGGGATTGTCCCTGGCGACTTTTTCGTAAACAGGGCGCATCTCTTTAAGAGACAGTCCGGTTAATCCTTCTCCCAATTTAAGACGAACTGTATTTACTGATTCCGCTTTGAGGCCTTTGGTGGCCCGCAACACCAGCTCGTTTCTGTCCTCCTGGTAAAGATAAACTGAGCAAACCGCTGCACGCATGTGCCTGGCTACCATATTTACTATCTTCTGAAGAAAAGCTTCTATGCTTTTAGAATCAGTGAACACCTCATTAAGCTCACCGATATCACAGATTAGTTTGATGTGATCCATAAAAAAATATGCATATTGAAATAAAAAATGTGCCTCAAAGCCGCAAAATACTATTTGCCAGTATTAATGGAAGATGGAAAAAAATTACGCTTTGAGTCTTAAAAAATGACTGAAGAATTAAGAACTCAAAAGTTGAGGTAAAAGGACGCACAATTTTGAAGATTCGATTATTATGCTTTACCTTGTTTTTTAACCGCTTCCTCGGCTTTACGTATCTCCTCAGGATCTCCCAGATAATAATGATTCAGGGCATTGAGTTTCTCATCCAGTTCGTAAACCAATGGGATACCTGTAGGAATATTCAGATTAACTATATCATTATCGGATATCTTGTCCAGATATTTTACCAGCGCTCTCAGGCTGTTGCCGTGTGCGGCAATTATCACTCTTTTTCCTGAAAGTAAAGCAGGGGCAATACTGTCGTGCCAATATGGAAGAAACCTTTGTACCGTGTCTTTAAGGCATTCGGTCATGGGAAGCTCTGCTGCAGTCAGATCTTTATAGCGAGGATCTAATGCCGGTGATCTGGGATCTTCTTTACTTAATGCCGGGGGCTGAATGTCGTAGCTTCTGCGCCAGATATGAACCTGCTCTTCACCATATTTCCGGGCAGTTTCCGCCTTGTTTAGTCCTTGTAAAGCTCCATAGTGACGCTCATTAAGTCTCCAGGATCGCACCACCGGAATCCACATAAGATCCATCTGGTCCAGAACAATCCATAAGGTTCGTATCGCTCTTTTAAGAACAGAAGTAAAAGCTATGTCAAATGTGTAATTTTCATTTTTTAGAATGATACCTGCTTTTTTTGCCTCTTGAACTCCTTTTTCCGACAAATCCACATCGGTCCAACCGGTAAAACGGTTCTCTTTGTTCCAGCTGCTTTCACCATGTCTGAGCAGTACCAGTTTATGCATATCTTCTCCGTTTTCAGGTTATGGGTATGTGCTGTAAGTGGCCGCAAAAAACGGACCAGAAAAATTGAACAATCAGATTAGTTTATGATTTAACAAGTATAAAATAAGTAGTTGTGAGATGTTTAATAAAGGACTTATAAGTTTGGGTAAGGTTCACAATAAACCATGAAACCGCAACGAAATAAAAGCTTAAACCGATTTCTTTATAAAGACTTTTAATATATCTTTACATCAAATTATTATCGATTCTATATTAATTTTACCTGAAAAGGAGAAAATAATGGCCAGCATCAAAGGTACAAAAACAGAGCAGAATCTCTTAAAAGCATTCGCAGGCGAGTCACAGGCACGAAACCGTTACACTTATGCCGCATCGGTGGCTAAAAAAGAGGGTTACGAGCAGATCGCTGCAATTTTCCAGGAAACTGCAGACCAGGAAAAGCAACACGCAAAAAGATTTTTCCGGTTCCTGGAAGGGGGAATGGTGGAAATTAATGCCATGTATCCTGCAGGGATAATCGGTACCACTGCAGAAAACTTAAAAGCAGCTGCAGACGGTGAACATGAAGAATATACAGCACTTTACCCTGAGTTTGCACGCATTGCAAAAGAAGAAGGTTTTCCTCAGGTGGCAGCACAGTTTAATCTGGTTTCCAAAGCTGAAGCTCATCACGAACAGCGTTACAGAATGGTGCTGGAAAATCTGGAAAAAACCGAGTTATTCAAGAAAGCCCAGGCTACAAAATGGATATGCAGAGAATGCGGTTACGTCCATGAGGGTCCGGAAGCACCAAAGGTTTGTCCATGCTGCGAACATCCCCAGGCTTTCTTTCAGGTCTTGACTGACATTTATTGAAAACCTGACTGCTTTTTTTTCCAGGGCGCTTGTAAGAGCGCTATACTTTAGCGAAAGGCAACGCCCTGGGTACGTAAATTTATTTTTCAGAATAGTAAACTTTCCTGAATACCTTTGTTATTATTGTTCATAACACCCGAGATGATGCGTTATACTTTGATTCAAACGGTCTGTTGCAGTCAGAGTAAATGTTACCGGTGTAATATCTTCCAGATTATTTCCTAAATATGAGTTAATTGTAATCTTAAACTGGCAACTCAGGGATGCAGGATCAAGAAAATCTCCCAGTTTTCCTTTATATATCAGAGAATCCTTATAAATCGACTGAAACTGATCATAATGATATCTGACCACAAGAGTAAATCTGGTCTCCAGTGAATCGATAGCATCCATTCCACCAGTCCAGATATAATTTATTACAGAAGATCTCAATGTATCACCAGGTGAGGGCAGAAGTACTGCTATCTCATCTTCCGGCGCATAATCAAGAGTAATAAAAAAGGTATCGCTGCCAAGAAAACCATCATTATCCATGGCATATAGCACCGACTTTACTAAAGGATGTTTCCGGGTAAAAAGCAGGGAATCACTCAAAGCAAATGACATCAGATTTGAATTGGAAAACCCGATAGCTCCAATTGTTGAGAATGGAGAATCAATATCACAGAAATGTTTTATTACTACACCGTTGGAATCGTAGGAACTCATGGAAAAAGAAATTGTACCCTCAAAAACAGATGCTTGACTGGATGAAAGCTGGTCACTTTTTACGTATAAGATGTCATTTTCCCGTACACAGATGGGCGAAGTTATTGCCTGTACCAGGGGTTTTCCTTCATGAATATTAATCCTGATCGAATCTGTGGTTACCTGATTATTATCATCAGTAACTGTCACTTTGACTGTGTTTAATTTTCCACCCGGGACATTAAATGTATGACGAATTATTTGTGAAATGCTGCTTTTATTGTTGATAATGGTATCAGAAGAGGAATCCCCCCAGTTGATTATTGTTTTACATATCATTCCATCATTATCTTCAGTTTGTAAAAAAAGCAAGGCTTGCTGATTAATCCAAACGGTATCAATGAAATACATTGAAACTATATCAGGATAACCTCTACTGATAATCAGTGTATCTTGCATGATGAACGGTTTTGACCAGTGATTGGAGCGGTCACTTACCTGCGCCTGAAGAGATACTTTCCCTGAAAAGAAAGTATCCACCACAACAGTTAACGTACACTTATCAGAACCAAAAACCATGGTATCACCATGTAAATTGGATAATTTTATCCTGAAAGAATCAATGATTCCACCCGGATTATCCTGAGCAAATATTTTGATTCTGAATGGTTTGCCTGTGTAAATATCAGGTTCTATGACTGTTATACCGTTAACTTCAGGTAAACCGGGTTCAACAGCCAGACTGACATCATAGACATTACTGGTAAATCCGGTAGAATCTGAACAGCACACCTTCAGATGCAGACTGTCTCCGGTAAAACATTTGACAATTTCGGGTACACCGGTAATTGTATCCCACTGCAGATCACCATCAAAACTCCAGAAAAACCGGTTACACCTGTTTCCGGAAGGAGAAAGCCCTGCTTGAACAGAAAGAGTAACAGATTGATTTTCGTAAACTACTGCCGGGTTAAATGTAACTCCGTTAATTATAGATCTGCGGTAATCGTACCCTATGGTAAACAACTGATGATGCTTATATGTGATGCCTTCTGAATTGGTGTAAATAACAGATACCGGAAGAGTACCTGTCAATCCTGATGTGTTATGGTAAATGCTTAGCAATAAAGTATCGGTGTTGTTAAAGAACATAGGAAATACACTGGTATCAAATGTACTTTCCACTGTCAGATTCCCGGAATCACCTGTGTGCGATCGAACAATTAATGAAAAGAAAACAGAATCAGCGGTCTTCCTGGACACCGCCTCTTCAACTCTTATATCCAATTGAAGCTGCCGGTTTAAAAGTGTACAAGGCTCAGTAAAGAATCGGTGTCCTTGCCAATCGGATATGCAGGCTGACAGAACCAGATCTTTTTGCCTGGAAATAGGAAAAGCACAGGAGTCATTAGCTGCAAGAGTATCGATAACAGTTGTATCCAGATACCAGGTAATATTTTTAATCTGTTCTTTAAAAAAATGATACCCAGGTAACAAAAATGACCGGATAGAATCAGGATTGGAGATAATCTGAATGTATTGGATTTTACATGGATCAATAATTGAAAAATGAAACGGAAATGTGTCGCTCCGGGAATTGTGACGTAAACCTGTAATCCGGACTGTACCGGTAAAGGGGGTAGTGAAATAAAATCCCAGTGAATCAGAGCTTTTTTTCCAGTTGAAAAAAAACGGATCCAGTACTCCAGGGGGATCTGTATGAACTGAGAAACAGGTGAAAGTATCGGTCCCTGATGCATAATAAAAAACATAGGGTATGAATGGATAAAGAGAATCCTGGTTTACTTGCAGGTTGAATCTGTAGTCTCCAGTGTAAGCTTCATCGTAGGGAGAGTAGGGAAGGTCTGAACAGGTGAAAAAAAGGAAGCAGAAAATTAGTATCTGTTTATAAAGAGCAGATAGTTTAAGGAGGGTCTTTTCTGTGTCGACTGAAAGCTTCATTTTCGGTTATTCCATAGTAATTTGTAATTGGGTACAGAAAAGGAAATAGCCGTTATCGGGAAAAATGTAAATACAGGAATTCACTTTAAAAAAAATCATTTCCAGAATGCAAATGAAATTCCAACACCTGCCACTCCCAAAGCCAGTAAAGCCGCTCCGCTATATTGCAGCCTCCTGTTTTTGTAGAACAATTGGCGATAATATCCCGCTCCGGCAGGATCTTTCTGTGAATTGTAAAAATCAACCGACCTGTTAACCATAATCGAGCTGAGAATAAGTATTATGCTTCCACAAAGAGATGCTGTTCCGCTGCCAGCCAAAGAAATCTGTTTTACCTTTTTTTTCTTATCTGGATCTCTAGCAAACGGTTCATCTGAGAAACTGAGATTATCATAAGATTTCCAATTTATGCTAAAAGGAATTCCCGGCTTAACATCGATAAGTTTCGTTTCCCGGCATAGACTTGAATATCCGATGTCATCAAAAATCACATTGTGTAAATCTATATGTGCTTTTTTGGATTTTACCTGAATACCAAATGTGCAATGACTGATGTTTGTGTAAGTGAACACCGCTGCAATTGCTTCATTGGTAATTTCCAGGCCGTTCCAGTCGAATGCTTCTGCAGATGAATTGCTGTCTTCTGAATTGTGCATTACATTTTTGGAAGTTAAAAATATTGGTTCTGAAGCAGTTCCTTTGCAGAATAGTTCACCAGAAACTTTGATCCCGCAAAATGGTTCAAAATACAGAACACATCCGGGCGAAATGGTCAATTTCTGATTTTCCATTACCAGTATCGACTCGGTTATAACATAATCTCCTTTATGCAGAATCCCACTCACCTGGCCCCCAATAAATTCTGCAGATTCGGGTATTTGCAAGAAAAAAAAGGTGATGATAAAAAAGGGTATCCAGTTCATAGCTTTTCTCAGGTTTTGATGATTTTGGGCAAGGTTAAGGAGCCCAAACATACAAGCAAAAGGTGTGCTACTGAAAAAAAAGAGAGGTTTAGTGGGGAAATAGAGAATCAGAGATCGATTCTAAATGGAACCGATACGAAGAAAGAGCAGCTTAATCTTCATGGGAAAGGTAGTAATCCGCATGTTTTTTGGTCGTGTATACTGAAAAAACAGAAATCAGAATCAATACCCCCAGAATAGTAGAATCCTCACTCAACAAAGTTAAAGTGATCAGAGGGGTGATGAGACTGAGGACTGCAAGCAGTAAGCTACCTTTCATGATTTGTAAACCAAAAAAGCGATTTATGTCGTACCAGGCAGCCTTATTATTCAGGATCCTTCGCTCCTTGTATCCGACCAGATAATTGGGCGGTACCATTCTGTAGTACAGAGGTAAAGCAAAAATTAAAGTAACCACAGAAAGAAACAGGTATCGTGATGAGAAATCCAGCATAATTGCCCTCCTCGAAGAGGTTCTCTACTAAAGATCTCTATAATATTAGTGGGAATATTCAGCATACTCGCTCATATATTCTGACATTTTAATATTTCAATGGTAAAAAGCCAAGGCAAAATGATCTTAATCCGGAAAATCCAAATATAAGCCATAATTGCCTTATTATTAATAAAATTATGGTGGTATTTGACAAATAGTAAACTTTCTTTAATAAGTAAAAGGGCGTTTTCAGACGCACTAATTAAAAGATAGGGCAAGAATAATGCCGGGAAGAGTGGAAAAGTGGCTGGAGAAATAATGGAGGTGGTTTGTCTCATCTTATAATTTTATAAAATTCACTTCTTTGAAGGCTCTTTTTCACAAAAAGATAGCGTCCTGATACCGAATTTCTGCTCAATATAGTATGCTTCATCAGCGTTTAAACAAAAACAGATAAGCTGTTCTGTCGAAAAGAGAGAAAGATCCACATCGTCCGGATAGCGGTATTCGTTTTCGTCAGGCCAGTAAGATGATTTTCCATATGTCTGAATCAGCCATCTTTCATTGGGATTGCTACAGTTTCTATTCTTCTGGTATATAACCGGACGGATACCAAATTGTAAAGCTGCCTTCTTTTCGATTCCAATTCCGTAAGGTTCGTAAGACATTTCCATATACCGTGAACGCCAATTCATAAGTGAAGAGAAATATGAAGGTGAGTGTCCGGTAAAAGAGACTACTCTGACATCTCTGGGCATATGTCTGGAGGATGCTTTGATTGTACTGGAACAAATAATATTCTGCAGGGTAAAAAAGGCATTTCGGGGATAGTTCCGGCAAGCGCTTACCGCATTGTAATAAGTCTGCAGCCGTTCACCAGGCCAGGCATACGAGCAGGAACGGGTCCAATGCACAACATATTCATTTTCTATCGATTTTATTGATTTGCCAATAATATCGGTTTTTATTGAGTATTTGAGCGCTGATAAGCGGTGCTCATATGGTATCTGAAATCGCGTGTCTATGGCTTGTCCCCTGATTTTACAGGTCTCAAGCAGCCTGGTCATCTCTCCGCTGTTTCTTATGGAAACCGGAAGTAAAAGATCAGCATTCTCCACTATATACTGATCTCTCAGTTTATAGCAGTCTTCCTTTTTGGTGCATATGATTGGCACAAAGACTGTATTACAGCTGAAACAATCAAACTGGTCCTTTACCCATAAATATCGGTTTATAAAATGATGCATGTCAGTAGAACAGAGCACAATAATCAGATTTATCCGGTATTTTACACAGAAATATAAAATCAGTTCATAAGTCTGAATCCCTTCAGATGTCAGGATTGAATACCCTTTTTCACCTAGCCATCTTAGCGCTTGCTCAGTGGCTCTTACCCAGGGAGTACCAGCGCTTGGCTGAAGCGGCTGCCTGGAGAGTAGAACCGAGGCTGTAGGCATCTTTAAGTGTCTCCTGGAATGATCTTTTGGTGAAGAGGATAAGATTGGCATGGAATGACAAACCAAATACCATTTGTACAATTTGAACGGAAACTAAGTAGCAGTTTCCATGCCAGTTAATGAAGAATAAGATCTGCTGAAATTGAGCTTGTTATCTTTTAATTCTGTCGATAATGTGTATATTGAAGAAAACTTTCATACCAATTTTACGGGTGGAGCTTTCAGGTTCGTAAAACTTAACCGGATTTTCACTATCATAGTAGGATGACTTACTTTTTACTGTTTCAACATTACTTATTCCAAAACCATAAGCGGTAAAAAATGGGGATATCTGGAAACTTAAATAATTGCTTAGTTTCTTACCTGCTGATAATTCAAAACTATAGCCATACTTATTTCCTAAAATTACTGCTGGAAAATAGAGTGATTGATAAAATTGTGTCATGATTTTCATCTGCCCATAAAACATGAAATCCAATACACCCTCGAAACTTAACCATGAAGATCTGAATGTTTTATAGAAGACCAGACCTACCGGGATTGTCAGCCAGGTGTATCTTTCATAAGAGGAAAAAAGGGCACCTGAATTCATGTCTCTTTTCCATACGTTGATCCGTAAGCCACTATATAACGCAAATGGTATCGGTGAAGACTGGCTTTTATAGCCCAGGCATAATGAAGAGTTAAAAAAATAGTTGGATTTGGAAAAATCTACCGGAATAAAATTAACACCTATTGTATCTCCGTAATAGTCGACTATGGGCAGTGCCTGTGATGAACCACTATAGGTGTGATTAAGTCCCAAATCAATTTCACTCTGAGGCATGATAAATAAACCCTTTGACCCCAGACGACCAACAAAGGCTATTGAAATACCCATTGTGGTTCCATATTCAGTGCTCTTAGGCTTGCCTCCTATTGTATCAGGTAGTCTACCAAACTGCTCTTGATAACTGTTTACAACATCTGATAACGGTATTTTTTCCTTGTAATTAAATTGAAATAAATTGCAGTTGATCATTATTTTCCGGTCGTTATGAAAAAAACGGGATGTGGAGGTTTGGTTGGAAGTTAATTGGATTTCCTTTTTGTATGCATTTTCTCTGTCGACTGGTATAGTTTGGGTCCTATCTGTATAAGTAGAAACTAAATTTTTATCAAAAATATCCGGAGAATCAGAATTAACAACCGGACTGGCAAATACACTGATACTCAAAAAATGGGCAAAAAGAATGGGAAAAAATCGCATGTTAATCTCCTGAATAGTTTTTTTGTTAGGATGAGCGGTATATGGAAGATCAGGTGATGCAATTCAGCAAAAATCAGAGTATGAATATAAAAAAATAATCGAATCGGAAAGAGTCAACAAGAAAAAAGAGTTAAGCGAACAGACGATTCCCGGGTAAACCACTTAACCCACCGGGGATAACTTTCCGGACCGACTCGCAATTCACTATTTCTTCATTTATTCCCGTATTATGGTTGTAGTAAATTGACTATAGATTTATAGCGTAATGACAGCAGTTTCCGGGGTTTCAGGATATGTACATGAAAACAGGTCACTTGAATGTGAAGTTGCTCCGGAGGTTTAACTTCTTTCCCCAGCCAGGCAGCTGGCATTTGAGGTTTCGGCTGACAGGTTTTGGTTAACAGTATTTTTGCGGGTTGAGCCGGTTTTTATATACCGGATAAAGGCAGTGGGCTGATTCCAGATCACTGCCGGGCTGCTAAGGGCGAATGTGGAGATGGAAATCTTAAATTCTCTCTTATTCCCGTTTAATTTATATTTAGAACATTAATTCATCTATCTGCTTCCAAACTGAGCAGTTTAAATAATAATAACAGGAAATGGAAATTGTAGCCCTCGGCTGGGTATTATCATAAAATGATTCCATCTGTGGATTTTATTTCCATAAACTATTCTTTAGCCAGGAAAGATCATTGTGATTACACCTTCATTAGATGAGGTAAAACGGTTAGCTTCCAATTTTAATGTTATTCCAATCTTCAAAACAGTTCTGGCAGACACTGAAACTCCGGTATCGGTTTGGTTAAAATTATTTAAGGAGTGCAAATACAGCTTCCTTCTGGAAAGTGTTACCGGGGGAGATTCTGTTGCCAGATATTCATTTTTGGGCGGAGATCCATTTATGACTTTCCGAGCTAACCGTAAAATCTGGGAAGTAAGTGGTCCTAATCCGCAAAATGGCTCAGATAAGCCGGTGGATGCTCTCCGCTCGCTGTTCTCACGTTACAAACACGCACCTATCGATGGATTGCCCAGATTAAGTGGTGGAGCGGTGGGTTATTTTTCCTATGACTCTATCCGATTATGGGAGAATATTCCGGATAAAAATCCCAAAGACGACCCTCTTGATGATATCTTTTTTGCCTTCTACAAGGATCTGATCGCTTTTGATAACCGTGAGCACAGACTGGTCCTTATAAGCAACATAATAATAGAAAAGGATACTGATATCGAGCAGGCTTACAATAAGGCCACTGAGAGCATTGAGCAGATGAACGCTCGAATGAAAAGCGCACTTTTTTCTCCTGATGTCTCCATTCGTTCCTATAAAGAGGTGGTTTCAAATTTTAAGAAGGAAGAATACGAGAAGGCGGTTGAGCGGTGTAAAGAATATATAAAAGCAGGGGATATTTTCCAGGTTGTTCTTTCCCAACGTTTTTCTATTGCTGTTGATGCAGATCCTTTTGATCTCTACAGAATTTTAAGGGTGGTTAATCCCTCTCCCTACATGTTCTTTCTGTCCTTGGGTCAAAATTATGTAATTGGTGCTTCTCCTGAAATGCTGACCCGGGTTGAAAACGGTACCGTTGAGGTCAGGCCAATTGCGGGGACTCGCAAGCGGGGTGCCAGTTATGAAGAGGATGAAATTCTGATAAAAGACCTTAAGGCAGATCCAAAAGAGATAGCTGAGCATATAATGCTTGTAGACCTGGGGCGAAACGATGTGGGGCGGGTCTGTGAATATGGATCTGTACATGTTTCAGACATGATGCACATAGAAAAGTATTCACATGTAATTCATCTGGTAAGTAATGTACAGGGGAAACTGAGAACTGATCTGGATGTGTTCGATGCTCTTTACTCCTGTTTTCCGGCAGGAACTCTCTCAGGAGCACCCAAGATACGAGCCATGGAGATTATTGACGAACTGGAACCGGTTAAAAGGGGACTTTACGGAGGAGCTCTGGGATACATCGATTTCAGTGGGAATATGGATACCTGTATTGTTATCCGAACCATTATTTATCATGAAGGAAAGGCAATTATACAGGCAGGTGCAGGTATAGTGGCCGACTCAGTTCCATCACATGAGTACAATGAAACAGTGCAGAAGGCGACTGCTCCCTTCAACGCTATCAAAGATGCAGCGGTGATTGCGGGCAATGATCTTGTTGCGGAGGTTGTATGATTCTGGTAATTGACAATTATGACTCTTTTACATTTAATCTGGTACAGTATTTGGGAGAGATCTGCAGTGAGCAGATTGAGGTACATCGGAACAATAAAATCACTGTGGATCAGATTAAAACCCTCAACCCCTCGGCTATTTTAATCTCTCCCGGCCCTTGCACTCCAATAGAGGCAGGTATTTCGGTAGATGTGATAAAGGAGCTGGGAGTTAAAATTCCCATCCTTGGTGTCTGCCTGGGTCATCAGTCCATAGGTTTTGCATTTGATGGACATGTGATCCGTGCACCATATCTGATGCATGGAAAAGTATCACAGATCTACCATAAACATCAGAACATCTTCAAGGGACTCCCTGTCCCATTTACTGCAACCCGCTATCACAGTCTGATTATTGACAGATCAACAATTCCGGATTGTCTGGAGGTTACAGCTGAAACCGATGATGGAATAATAATGGGCGTAAGTCATAAGCAGTATCCAATCTATGGAGTTCAGTTTCATCCTGAATCGATTCTTACTGAAGGAGGCAAAGTTATTCTTGGCAATTTTCTTAATTTGGCGGGAATAATGACTTTTAACTCCGGAAATTAACATGGCCTTGAAATTATTGAAAGAGAGTTTATGTCTACGATCCTGGATACGATTATAGAACAGAAGCGAATTGAAGTCAGTGCATTAAGAAAGCAGAAGCATTCCTTTAAGCCATCGGAACAATTGCATCGGTCATTTGCCGAAGCACTCTCCACTCCCGGTGCTTTGTCAATAATAGCAGAAGTAAAAAAAGGGTCACCATCCAGAGGAATAATATGTGAGAATTTTGACCCGGTGCAAATCGCATCCGGATATCAGTCTGGCGGGGCACGGGCCATATCTGTTCTTACAGATGAGAAGTTTTTTTTCGGGTGCACAGATTTTCTGGTTAATGTCCGCAATGCAGTTTCACTTCCGGTGCTGCGTAAAGATTTTATTATTGATGTTTTACAGGTGGAACAGAGCGCCTCTATTGGTACCGATGCGATGCTTTTGATTGCTGCTGCCTTGGATGATTTTCAATTGAAAGATCTTTACCAGGCTGCTTTATTTTTTAAAATTGAACCCCTGATCGAGATCCACTCTGCCGAAGAACTTGACCGGGTAATGAAACTGGACCCGGGAATTATTGGTATTAACAATCGCAATCTTAAAACTTTCAAAACAGACCTGTCGGTTACTCTGGAGCTGGTCAAAAGAATCCCATCGGATGTAATTACTGTTTCCGAAAGTGGAATCGAAAATGGATCCCAGGCCAGGATTCTCAAGACTGCCGGAGTTAAAGCTTTACTGGTGGGGGAGTCGTTAGTGAAACAGCAGGACCCGGGTAAACTGATAATGGAACTTAAATGTTCTGAGGAAACCGGTTTATGAGCACCAGAATAAAAATCTGTGGTATCACCCGTTTGGAGGATGCCAGAGTAGCCGCAAATCTGGGTGTTGATGCCCTGGGGTTCATTTTTTATCCGGAAAGTCCCAGATTTATCAAACCGGAACAGGCGAAAAATATCATAGCTCAATTGCCACCGATGGTAAACAGAGTTGGTGTTTTTGTTAATGAATCACCTGAAACTGTGATGCAGATCGCATTGCAGTGTGGAATCGATACTGTTCAGCTGCATGGAAATGAAACACCCGAATACTGCAGCAGTATACCTTTACCGGTTATTAAGTCGTTTTCTATTCGCCCTGAGAGTGATCTTTCGGCACTTAGAAATTATAAAACCCAGGGGATTCTTCTTGATACCTGGTCTAAACAGCTGCAGGGTGGTTCAGGAATGACTTTCGACTGGAAAATTGCCAAAAAAGCCTGCGAAATGTTCAATAATATTATACTTGCCGGAGGTTTGGGACCAGCCAATCTGGAGGATGCATTACGGATGGTTGATCCTTTTGCAGTTGATATCAACAGTGGCGTGGAAATAATGCCCGGAGTGAAAAACCCGCATAAGATTCGCGATGTAGTTAAAATTGTACACAACTGGAAAAAAACGTTTAAATACAGTACTTAACGTCATCGGAAGTAAATATTCAGGACTTGTATCCGAATTATTGTTATATTGACCTGCTCTTTACTGGTTTTAGTCCGGCAGTTGTAGTTCTTGCGTTTCCAGAAACATGGAAATCCTGTTTACTTTGTTAAATACTTTATCATATACAATGCTTTCCTTATATGAAATCTCCATCACAACTATCCATTTATGTACATATTCCTTTTTGCACTTCAAAATGCAGGTATTGCGATTTCTATTCTATAAAATACGATAGTTCTCTTGCAGATCTTTACATCGATGCGCTGGCTGCAGAATGGAATCTTATATGCAAAAAGAAAAAATTGACAGAGCCTCAGGTGCTAACCCTGTATTTTGGTGGTGGAACGCCATCCCTGCTTTCCTTGAAACAGTGGGAGAGGATCGGAAGTGTACTGATTTCTCAGTTGAATAGTGATTCCATGATCGAATTTTCGGTTGAATGCAATCCTGAATCGTTTTCCCCCGATCTTGCCAGTCTCTTCATACAGCTGGGGGTAAACCGGCTTACATTCGGAGTGCAATCGCTTTGCAATAAAGAATTATCGGTGGCCGGAAGAATACATGATGCTCAGACCGCCCTGAATGTTCTGCATGAACCTGGTCTGAAAAGTTTCCGCTCAGTTGGTGCAGACCTGATTTATGGACTGCCTAGTCAATCGGTGGACTCGCTGTTAACTACCCTGAATCAGCTCACATCTTCTGAGTACCTCAGCCACTGCTCTGCTTATGAATTGACTATTAACGAAAATACCCCCTTCGGAAGGCACATTGAAAAACTGCCTCTTCCGGATGAAGATACTGTTTACGAAATGACAAATGTGGTCAGAACTTTTCTTTTGCAAAAAGGATTTGAGCAGTATGAAATTTCCAATTTTGCCCGTAAATATCACCGGTGTATTCATAATGAAGTTTACTGGGACCATCAGAGTTATATAGGGTTAGGTTGTGCTGCTCATTCCTACCTGCATCCGTATAGATGGGCCAATGTTTCTGATATTAAAGAGTATCTGAAAAGAATCAATAATGATGAACTGCCCGGAAGTTTTCAGGAATATATAGGCCCGGACACCCTGGCCAAAGAGATGCTTTTTCTGGGTTTGCGAAAAACCGATGGTATCGATGTACGTTTTTTTGAAGAGCGGGTGGGTAAAAAGTTCAGTAGTTTTGTGGATATGGCCAAAATCGAAAGTTTTATCTCAATGGGTTGGCTAAATTACACTAACGCCAGATACCTGGTTACTCCATCAGGACTGCTTTTTGCGGATACAATGGCAAGGGAGCTATTTTAGTTTTTAATCCGATTATTTATCAGAATCCCACTATAGTGACAAATGGAGAATAGTGAAATGGAATTGATAGTAAAATTCCTTAAGGAGAGCAGATATTGTGTTGCTTTAACTGGTGCGGGGATTTCAACTCTATCTGGAATCCGCGATTTCAGGGGTAAGGATGGGATATATAAAGACTATGATCCGGATCTCATTTTTAATATCGATTATTTTAAGCAGGATCCTTCCCTTTATTACAATTCAACCAGAGATCTGATTTACAATCTAGATGAAAAACAGCCAAGTATTGTTCATCTGGAGCTTGCCAGGCTCGAATCACTGGGGATAATTAAGACTGTAATTACTCAGAATATAGATATGCTACACACCAGGGCAGGTTCAAAAAACATTATTGAGTTGCATGGTTCGCCTTTGGTTCATAGGTGCATGAGTTGCGGAAAGGCTTTTGACTATAATTATATATGTAATATTGTACAGTCTGGTAACATACCAGTATGTTATAGCTGCCAGGGCTATATAAAACCGGACATAATCTTCTTTGGCGAAATGCTTGACCCGGAAAAGTTGGATAAAGCAGTACTGGAGGCATCAAAAGCCGATCTCATTCTGGTTTTAGGTTCAAGCCTGCTGGTACAACCGGCCGCATCTTTACCTTTATACACCAAAGAGCATGGTTCACTGGTAATCGTTAACGACATGCCAACACCACTAGATGAAATAGCTGAAGCTTGTTATGGTAATCTGGAAGAGGTTTTTACTGAGCTGAGGAGTAAAATCAACTGAATCTGACCTTCTCCCTGATTTATTTTGTTTAATATCGATTGATAGTTAGAAATGACAGAAGAAGCCACAGCACTTGCTTCCTGTGGATTTTCAGCCACTGCTAATTAAGCGATTCACTTCCATTTGTGACCTATATAACCAAATGATTCTTTATAATTTAATATAAACCGGAGGTGTTCTTATGAATGTCTTATGGATCCTTCTAATCAGCTCTGCACTATTATTTCTGGGTTATAGGATCTATTCACGCTATATTTCCAAAATCCTGGGAGAAGATCCTTCCCGGGTTACTCCTTCGGTTAAGTATAATGATGGACAGGATTATATTCCTACCAGAGGATCGGTTGTATTTGCTCATCATTTTGCATCGATTGCGGGGGCGGGGCCTATATTGGGACCCACTCTGGCGATTATGTACGGAGTGGTCCCGGTTTGGGTATGGGTTATTATTGGAGGCATTTTTTTTGGGGCAGTGCATGATTACACTGTGCTTTTCGTGTCCATAAGAGAAAAAGGAAAGTCAATCGCTGAAATCGCCCGTAAATCTCTGGGAGATTCAGGCTTTGCATTGATGATCGTTTTTACAGTTCTTATGGTGGTACTGGTGACTTCCTCATTTCTGGTGGCTTCTGCCACCTCACTGACTTCTCTGGTATCATTGGAACAGTTGCGTTTACCTGCTGATCAGAAGATATTGCATACTGTTATGGTGGATGGGGTAAGTAAAGGACGAATCGGTGGAATAGCATCAACTTCGGTAATTTTTATCACATTGTTTGCTCCACTGATTGGATTTCTCTGTTACAAAAAAAATACTTCTTTAAAACTTATTTACCCCCTGGCCATAGCTATATGTGTTTTGTCAATCGTAGCCGGATTGAAAGTACCTGTGAGTCTGAATGTAAATGTCTGGATGATCGTACTGGGGATTTATACTCTTTTTGCTGCAGGTATTCCAGTGTGGCTATTGCTTCAACCAAGAGATTTTATCAATGTGTTTATCCTTTATGGAGGAATATTGTTACTTATATGCGCATCGATCGGGGCCGGGCTCTCAGGAGTCCAGATAAATGCGCCTGTATTGAATATCGCTGATGCTACCATGAAGATAGGTTTGATATGGCCTTTTTTATTTATAACTGTGGCTTGTGGTGCCATCTCAGGATTTCATGCTTTAGTTGCAGGAGGTACTGTTTCCAAGCAGGTTACAAATGAAAAATCAGCCCGCACTATAGGGTTTGGTGGCATGCTTCTGGAATCTCTTCTTGCGGTGGGAGTAATAATAGCTCTGAGTTCAGGTATCCCGTTCAGTGATTATAAAGATATCGTATTTCCGCAACAGGGTACTTCCAATCCCATACTTGCTTTCAGTCTGGCCTTCAGCGGTCTTCTTTACAAAGGTCTGCATATACCCATGTTTTACGGAACAGTCTTCGGTATTCTGATGGTGGAGGGATTCGTAGCAACCACTCTAGATACGGCAGTGAGAATAAACCGTTATCTTTTTGAGGAACTCTGGAATATTATTTTTAAAAATCCCCCCAAATGGTTGAAATCATATGTTTTCAATTCATTATTGTCTGTTGCGCTGATGCTTGTCTTCGCATTTACTAATGCGTTCACGGTGATCTGGCCGGTCTTTGGTACTGCAAATCAGCTTCTGGCTGCTCTTACACTGGTTACACTGGCAGTTTGGCTTGCAGCTAACCGCAAGAAAAACAGCTTCATTCTGTTTCCGGCAGTATTTATGATTGTGACCACACTCTTCTCTTTGGGCTTTCTGCTTAAGAAATATTTTACAGGTCATAATTGGTTGCTGCTGACAGTAGATGTTTTGATGATTGCACTCACACTGGCATTGATTGTGGTGGCAGTTAAATCCAGAAAAAGAAATTCGCTAAAAACGCCAGATGATACCGTTAAAAAAACGCCACTGCCCGATTACGAAAATGTAAAAGTTTAACTCAATATCAGTGGTACATTTGAATTTTCATAAAACCGGAGCGGGTTTGATATGAAAAAGGTAAAAAAATGACAAATCAATCATCATTAAAGACAATCAGAAAACAATTTTGATTTGCCGGGATCAACTAATAAAAATGAAAAAACAATATCCAACAGAGTTACATGAAAAGAGTGCCATTGAAATTACAGAATTTTTCTCCAGAATCGAGGATGTAAAAGCAGTATTACTGACTTGTTCCTGCGCCAGAGGAGTGGCAACTTCTGATAGTTGTCTTGATATAGCGGTACTCTTGCCATTTGATTTAGATGTTAAAAGAAAAGAAGAAATAATTACATGTTGGAACAAGGAACATGAATCCAATAAACTATTTAAACAATTAAGAATTGTGGGTAAATACTCTCATATTGACCTTGGTTTCATCAATGGAGATTTTAAAGAGGGCTATCATTGCTGGGCCAGCGGACCTGATGAATTTGAGGTTGAAATAGGGAATTATGTTTATTATTCAAAGCCACTGTATGAAAAAGATGATTATTTTGAAAAACTGAGAAATAAATGGCTACCTTATTACAACGATCAGCTGAGAAAAGAAAGATTTGAAATGGTAAAGGGATATTTCCTGAATAATTTACATCATATTCCGGTGTATGTTGATAGAGAATTGTACTTCTAATCGTTCAGCCGTCTTTATCATGGGATAGGTGAATTTTTACAGGCATTATTCATTTCAAAAAGAAAATATCCTATTTGCTATGATAAATGGATTAAATAACAACTGTGTGACATATTAGAGCTTCCTGATCTGTATAATGAACTTATTGACATAATGGAATATAATAACTTCGAGAGCAGGGAACATATTGTCAAAGCAGAACGGCTCGAAAGCCTTTTTAAGCAATATTGCACATTATAAGAGAAAATTCACGAATTAAAACACCTCGATCAATTTGGGAATCAGGCATTTGAATCATTGCCCATCTGTTCCCAATCTGACTGCATATTATTTCAGCAATTTGGGTATTGATTTTGCTAATCTTTTATGATTTTTCCAGGTAGACATCTATGCACACATAAAAGCTTAGGTTAAATTTTGGAATCGAGCGAATACAATTATGCAAATCGATCAGAGCATTCCTCCGATTTCTTCTTTTCATGTCATGGCCAAACCTACCGGTGCCCGTTGCAATCTACGTTGTGATTACTGCTATTTTTTAAAAAAGAAGAGTTTGTACCAGAGCAGGTCGATTATAATGTCCGATGCCATAATGGAACGCTTTGTCCGTCAAACCATAAATGCACATAAAACTCCCTCTGTAACAATTGCCTGGCAAGGTGGGGAACCTACTTTGATGGGAATCGATTTTTTCCGGCGTGCAGTAAAAATTGGGAAAAAGTATCTGACTCCAGGAAAAAGACTGGAAAACACCTTTCAGACAAATGGTGTGCTTCTAAATGAGGAATGGTGTCTCTTTTTAAAAGAGAATAACTTTCTTGTAGGTTTGAGTCTTGATGGGCCTGCGGATTTCCATGATGCATTTCGTAAAGACAGAAAAGGGCATTCTGTTTTTAACAAGGTCAATAATGCAGTAAAACTATTGCATAAGTATAATATCGATTTTAACATACTTTGTACTGTCAATTCGATTAATTGCTGTTATCCGATGGCGGTGTACCGTTTCTTTCGTGATAAGCTCAGAGCACAGTATGTTCAGTTTATACCTGTTGTAGAACGTGATAATGAAACCGGAAACCAGCAGGGCGACAAACTGACAAACAGGTCGGTTCCATCGGAGTCGTATGGAAAGTTTCTGATTGAGATCTTTGATGAATGGGTCTGCAGGGATGTGGGGTATATGTTTATTCAGTTGTTTGATAGTGTTCTGGAATCCTACGTCTTTGGTCACTCATCCTTGTGTGTATTTCAACCAACTTGTGGCCTGGGGATAGCACTGGAACACAATGGTGATGTGTATGCCTGTGACCATTATGTGGAACCCGATTATTTATTGGGTAATATAATGAGTACTACAATCGATAAGCTTGTCACATCTGAAAAACAGAGGCAGTTTGGCCAGGCTAAAAGCAGCACATTACCAACCTGTTGTAAGGAGTGTGAGTATCTTTTTACCTGCTATGGTGAGTGCCCAAAAAATCGTGTGCTGGAAGTTGCTGATGGTAGTGGTAAGCTTAACTGGTTGTGTGCTGGGTTGAAACTTTTTTTTTCACATACAAAGGAGACGATGAAAAAAATGGCAGATCTGTTAAAGGAGGGCCACAATGCTGCAGAGATAATGAATATTAAAAAGTCGGATAAATGACAGTAGTATAGCTGATAAAATAATCGGGGTCTATAAGGATTTAATAATTAAGTAGATGAATATGGTGACACCGATCATTATTACCATTAGAGAAATAAAGAGCATATAGGTCCAGTGTGAACCTTTACCAAAAAAATGTAGCTTTTCACCGGTATCTTTCAAAAACAAATAATGCTCGATTGTTCCAAGAATTAGTACGAAAGTTCCAAGCCCTACAAGAACCAGTCCCAGCACAGTTGGTTCAGTCGGCGTATCAGCTTCAGTCCCCAACCGTACCTTTGAGTATGCTCTAAAAAAGGCATCGATACTGAATCCAAAACTTATCATCGAAAGAGAGGTACGGATCCAGGCCATGAGCGTACGCTCAGAAGCTTTTCTTGTGCGGTCGATGGCAAGCTTTTCCTGAAGAGAGAGCGATTCAGTGTTAAGTGGCTTCTGGGTCAAATTGAGCCTCTGGCTTGTGCTGATTAATAGAATTTGTTATGAGCTTCTTATGATCCTGTTTTGCAAGACTATTTTTTTGTCTATTTGTGATACAGCAAAGTTGATACTCGTTTTGAAAAGAAAGTCAAAAAATGGTTGTCTGAAAATAAGTGTATTACGCAATACAAATACCATTCCCTATCAAACCATGCATTTTATGATTAATTTCTCCGCCTGGATTGGAGCAGAGCATAGGGGAGCGAAAAAAGGGAGGTAATCAGGGTAAAGGGTTCTCCTGGGGGATTGTTGATTTTATTTTTCTATGTCGTCCTTTGGATTAGGTTGCAACCATGAAATAAGTTAATGTTTTTTTGGAGAAATTATGAAAACTTTGGAAGAATCGGTTATGGCGGCAATGGATGGTTCTGATCAAGCATTATTACCTTATTTGCCTTACATTCTTCAGGATTTCTGGGAAATCGGTACAGATCCTGAGATTATCATTAGTCTGATAAAGAAACACGCTGATACCGGGAAACAACTCAATGCTTTGGATTTAGGTTGCGGCAAGGGTGCTGTTTCAGTGAAAGTAGCAAGCATTTTGGGGTGTAAATGCTATGGAATAGATGCCATACCCGATTTTATCTCCTTTGCCAGTTTTAAAGCCACTGAATACGGAGTAAAAGATTTATGTAGGTTTGAAGTAGGCGATATTCGGGAAAAAATTAAAAAACTGAACAAATACGATATTATTATTTTGGGCGCTATAGGGCAGGTTTTCGGAAATTATCATGAAATACTTAACGGACTAAAAAGCCACTTAAATGGTGGAGGATTTATAATTATCGATGATGGTTATATTGAGGACGGGAGTAATTATAAAAACGATCAGTATTTCAGAAAAAGTGAATTGAATAAACAGATTTCTGATGCAGGTATGTTTGTGGTGGAAGAGATCATCGCTACCGAAGAGACTCATGGAGACTATGATTCAGAGTATAATAAACTGTCGAAACGCTGTGAGGAATTGGCAGAAAAGTACCCGGAGAAAGAAGAATTGTTTTTAAGTTACCGGGAAAAACAAAAAGAGGAATATGGTTTACTGAAATCCGGAATTATCTGTTCAACAATGGTTTTAAAGAACGCTTGAAGGTGCGTTTACATTTTCTGAGAATGTCTGTACTCTTTACTTTGGGATAGTGGTGGTATGCAAATACTTTCATCAGGCTTAAAGGTTGGATCTTTTCCTGCAAGAATCAGGATATATTTACGCGTTGATGGAAAAAGACAATGTATAAACGGATGAATTCTTCCACGGTAAACATGAAAAAGCAGTTGCCTTAAAGTGGGGAAAAAATCGGGATTTTCATCCAGTTCAACCCAGTTTCTGAACTTGATCAATCCACCACATTTTTTAATCAGTGTACAGCACTCCTCCATAACCGGTTCCCGGTGATGAGCATAATAAATGTATTTCTGATCCATCAGGTCCTGTGGATTATGACCGGTAAGCAACTGTAATCTTTTTTCGGATGTTGCGAAATTCGGTACTGTAAACAGTAAAGTTCCATTTTCACTAAGTTTCTGAAGCAGCTGACAGAGGAAAAATTCAGGGTGAAGTGGGAAATGTTCCAAAACTTCATTAAATAAAATCAGATCAAAAGAATTATTCTCCACAGGTAATTTTTCGCATAACAAATCCACTGCAAAAGCCTCTATCCCGCTGATTTCCAATCGATTTTTCCATTCAGGTTCCAGAGGATGGAATACTACAGTAGTCGGACATCCATAGGTTTTGTGCAGGTGTGAAGAAAGAATCGAAGCACCCACCTCAAGGATACGGGTAGAGCTGTTGATTGATGGCATTAGGGTGAGGAGGTTAACGTAGCGATTCCAGTGTACACTTATATACTGATGACCTTCTGTGCTGTGAAGGTTTTTTATTTCTGAAAAGGATTTTTCCAGCAGTTTTTGTGCTTCAGTAAACTTCATGTTAGCTCCGCGATAGATCATATTTTATTATGATGGCAGCATAATGGGAATACAAAAAAAATGACTCTTTTGTTTATCCTGAAGTTCTCAACAAAACCCGGCGCGCACAATATGCAACCCTGATGAGTTCGCCTTTATAGAACCAAGGCTGGACAAACAGGCGCTAATACATTTTTCAAATAATATCATCCCAATGTCTTACGTCTCTGCATCCATATTAACTGCGGAATTTAATCTTAAATGAATTCAGACTGGAGATCAAATCACCTGAGATTAATAAAAAAGGCTGCCAACTAGTTGGCAGCCTTATAAAAGAACACAAGATTCCGATTCCGGTTTATCTTTCTTTTTTAAATTCTTCTTTCAATACCTTGTAGGTAATAGTTTCAATTTTGGGAACAGAAAAAGTTGAGTCATAGGTGGGTTTAACATCTTTTTTCCATTTGTTTTCTTTTACCCAGAGCTGAGTAAAGATTTGTTTTGGGCATTTTTCTCTGTTTATGAACATCATTATAGTATCGCCTCTGAAGTCATAGTTTCCCCAGGAGATAAATTTCCAATCCTCTTTCATATAGGGAGTAGTCTGGCCAACCAACTCCTCTGCAGACTCAAACTTACCGTCTTTTCCAAAATGAAAGAATCTGATGCTTCTTGCTTTGAAAGGTTGATCTTCGGCTTGAACGATATGAGCATCCATCCATTTTCCGACAACGGTTTTTCTTATTTCTGCGGCTTTTTTCTCAGACTCCAGAAGAACTGGCATAAGGGAATCGAGTTTGTCCATTTTTACTTTAGCCTGAACCAACCAATTGATATTGACAAATGAATCACAGATAGTCAGTATGCTGTCTGCGGTTTTCAGATGAAGACCGGAGAGATTGGCCTTCTTTTCATTGATGGTTTTTTTAAGGTTTTCCAGATATGGTTTGTAGGATGTCATTGCATCAGAATACCATTTCTCTGCTTTTTCGATTCCGATAGCCATAGAGTCGGTATATTTTCTGATCAGAGTTGAGTTATTGGTTTTCTGACCGGTAGATACATTGTATACTGCAATTTTAGCATCAGCAACAACACTGTCTGGGACGCCTTTTTCCAGTAGTGCATTGATTCTTGCTTCTACTTCTTCAACTTTTGGACCACTCTTACAGCCTATGATTGAAATGGTGGCGATAGAGATCACTAAAAAAGTGAATAAACTACTAAAGACACGGTTCATACGTCCTCCCGCTGGTTTATATAAAATTGGCCTGTTTCCCGAAAATGGGACACTCAATCGTTTAATATACATTATCTGAAAAGGCGGTAGTCATCCATATTACATTATTGTGATTTCAAGGCCGCTGTCATTAACTGAAAATGGAATTACTGATGCATTTTTCTCTTCCTGATTACCTAAAAATTCCCTTAAAGTGGTTGCACTTTGGATATCCGGAGAAAGGAAAAGAGCATAACTACCACCACTGGCGCCTGTAAACTTAACTGCAGTATCACAGGAGAGAGCTTTTTTAAGCAGTTTATCAAGAACCGGATTTTCGTTAGCAGGAAATATCAGACTGCCTGCTTTGCGTGTGGAATCAATGATATTGGCCAGACTCCGCAGGTTGTTAGTTTCAATAGCTACACGTGCATCTTTAGCCAGTTGTTTCAAATAGTGTAAGGTGATGTCGACTGAAGGGATGTGTGCATTCATTTTCCGGCTGGCTTCAGTCATGATCTGATCAGATGGGCGGGAAAGACCGGTGTAGTATAAAGTAAAAAGGTCCAGGTTGGATGATATAAAAGAGGAATCAAGATGGTAAATTAAAGGATCGGGTATCAGCCCCGGTTTGCTTTCGATAAGTTTCAGCCCCCCGGTTATTCCCCCAAGTTGATCCTGCCATCCACCGCCGGCTTTGAGACGCTGTTCCAGGCTTATTATGGTGTGGATCTGGTTTTTAAGGTCAAATTGTTTACCAAGAAGCTGGTAAATAGCTGCCAGAATGGTTGATGCAAGGATAGAAGATGTTCCAAGCCCAGAACCCTGAGCTATGGGGCAGAAGGTAGTCAATTCTATTCCAAATCCGATCTCTTCCAGCAGATTTTGAAGTGAAGGCCGGTTCTGATGGAATCTTCTGGCAAACCCTGCCTCAGAAAGAACCGATTTTTGAAGTGAAAATAACGGTGAGGTTTCTGAAGGTTCCAGATGCTGGAAGTCGGTAATTTTCTGGTGGACTCCTTTGTCAATGGAAAAGAGAAGAATTTCCGGAGATTGGATCTTTCGGCAAAAAACCTGGACAGGTGGTTTGTTATAGAGGTTTGCTGAAAAGTTTAATACTGCCCCACCGTATTGAAGGGTATAGGGAGGCATATCTGTCCAGCCGCCTGAAATATCGATCCTTACAGGGCATTGCGCCAGAACCGTTTTCTCCATTCCGGGGCCCTGATTTATGAACCTGAAAGGATCATAAATCTCCTTCTCTGAAATCCGGAAACCCGGTTTGATGTCATCAGACAAATTGGGAGAAATCTCTTCAAGGAGTCGGTTTCTGTAAAGTTTAAGCAGATAGTTATCTGTGGAGTGGTAAAATTCACTTAATTTCTCAATAGGAGGATTACTGCAAAAGGCAGCAGTAAAATCGTGCAGACTGGTGGTATTCCACCCTTTACCATTTAGAATCTGTTTTCTGAGAAGAATACTGCGGATCTTATTTCGCAACTGGTCACGATCAATGGGATCGGTGAGAGAATTTATTTGATTAATCGAGTAACGCTCTGCAGAGCGAAAATGCGTGCTCCACTTCTGGCCCGGAGCAGTTGTCCAGTATTCTGAAAGGAACTCATCTGAACAATCTCTCACAAAAAGTCTGGCACTTAACAGATTCCATGATTCCCCTTTTTTCCAAATGTCCTCATTTGTCAAATGACGCTCTTCCAGCCAGAGTTTAAGAGGTTTTCCGCAAAAAATGATCTCACTGTAAGGCATGTCAAACCCGAAAGTATCTTCAATTCCGGTGACAATTTTTATACTGCCATTACTCAGGGAACGCTGATCGATGCAAATCCCTTCCGGGATAGTATAATCACAACTCCAGTTGCTGATTCCTGCAAAAAGATTGTTACCCAACGCATTTTCCAGAGTACAATTCTGAACTGATTCTCCCAGAATTAGTTTGTGATTTCCAAGTGGGAGAGAAAATTGATGTGAGTTATAAATGATTACATCCTGAGTGTCTGAAATCTCTAATTCCTGGAAATCACGTGCATAAAATAACCGGATCTCTTTTCTGCGCAGCTCCATACATGATTGGAAATAATCCGATACAGTCGAAAGAGGAAGGAATGTGGCAGAATGGGCAATGTGAGCCTGAAGATTAAATTTACTGAAGATATCAAAAAGCTGTGATAGCAAATCATCTGGCAGCGAAGATCTGCTTGAAACCTGTGAACAAAAAGAATCATAATCGATACCTAGAAGCGTCGCGGTGATCAGTTCCAGATATAAACTGAAAGAAACCGAACCGGTCTCTAGAAGATCAGAAAATGTCCCCTGGCCAGAAGTACTCAATTCAGATGCAGCGGTAAAAGCGGAAATAAAATTTTTACTGAAAGAGATTATCCCCATATCTACAGCGCATTCACCAGTACCTTCCAGAAGAGCATTTTTACGAAGAAACCCGATATCAGTCTTCTGAAAATAGTTGACTATATTAGATCTGTAGGAATCGAACTTGAAAACGCCATGATTCACTGCTTTTGAGAGGGGGGCCCTTACTGCAAAACCACAGATATCACCACGGTTTTCTTCAAGCTCTGCAGTTTCGAAATCCGCGATTACATCTGCTGAAATAGTAACCACCTCTCCATTGTTCCAGGGGTATTTTAAAAACAGACTTAAATGCAGATCTAAAACTACCGGTGGATTGACACTGCTGGATGGGAGTGGAAGAGGTGTAAAAAGAATCCCTTCTGGTGCAAAAAAGGGTATTTGGTAGTGCTTTTTCCCAGCATGAATGATCAGAATTTTTTCATCCTCTCTTCTGAAACCACCTTTCTGCTGGTATTTTTTTAAAGCCAGTATAGTTGCGCCACCACTTCCGATATTTCCTTGTTGCGGATCGGCATACACCAAAAAATTAATCACAGGTGGGTAAAGGCCATGATCAATACGTTTTTTGATCAGTTTGCGGTAAACATCTGCCTGCTTTTCTGAAAAAGTGGTGATGATACAGGTGTTGAACATGGACATTTTGATTAGTCCTCCTGAATATCTGAAGAAGCCAAATCTATACATGCAATTATTTCTGAAAAATATATCGAAACCCTGTGGCAATGCCATAAGCCTTCTGCCAGAGGACCATACCAACCTTTACATAAACAGAAATTTCAGGAGGTAACCAAAAGAAAAAAGAAGGATTGTTTACCACAACAATGGCAGATATCTACCGCCATTATTTCTCCCGTTTTGGATTATGTAGATGCCCGAAGATAGTCTATGTGGTGATTTCTGTATTTCAGACAGTTGTTTTTCAACTAATCTGCCTGATAAGTCATAAAGCAGCTGGGTCTTTTTGATTTTAGGCACAGGTTTTTCCGGTGCACTGTCACCAGTTATCCATATAGGTGCAGTAAATGCCAGCTCTCCCCTGAAGTTTTTGGTTTTTAAAAAATAATAAGTATTGCTGCTATCCTCTTTATCGAAATGATGAGTCCAATTGACAGTATGATCCATACAAGGAAAGGATGCAACTACTTTTCCTCCATTACCAATGATCTGTACTGAAGTTATTTTATCGTAGGAGTCAAATGTGTCAGGATCCAGCAATTCTATTTTGGCCACAAATTGTGAGGACCTGGGTATTTCCGATCCCATAATGGAATCATTGATGAAAAAGTTAATATGTAGATTGCTGTTCTCGGTAGCATATACACGATGCTTTCTTATTGCTGCAAAAAGCTCTTCACGTGTCAAACCTGTTGCTATTATAGCAGTTCTTCTGTCATAGCCCTTAATCCACTTTGCATTATGGTTGTCAGAATTTGCGGCAGGAGCAATGTGCCATCCTTTATCAAGTGCTTTGATGTAACTGGATTCGTATAACTCATTGCGTTTGTCATTTATGATCTCAAGCAGGTTTATAACTTTATCCAGTTCAGGAGTATATCCTGTAAAATTGTCGAACTCGCTACTGAATTCCAGAGGATGATTCCATTGGGCAATACACAGACTATCCTCAGCAATAAGAGAATAGAAAGCCTTCCTGTCCATCGCTTCAGTTACGACCCACTGTGTATTGAAAATATTCATATGTCCCCAGGATCTGGTCATCTCAAAAGCGGCAATGGCTACAAACTGATTCATGGTATTTTCATCTGCGGCGATTTTAATACTATCAAAGTAAGACTTTTCGTAATAGGAGTGATCGGTTACTGCCATAAAATCGGCTCCGTATTTACGCGCCTGTACGTATGCCTGTGTAGGAGTTCCCTTTCCATCCGAAAAAGAGGTGTGTGAGTGTAAATCTCCAAAATAAATATGATAATTCTGGGGGAAGACTGATGCGATTAAGAGAACAAGAATATTGCCTGATAAAAAAGATAAATTCATTTTAAAATGCATAATTTGCTCTCTTAAAACAGTTTCTGTTTAAACTGAACGATGCTATTTGATTTGTCATTCCCGGGCCTGCCCGCTATTCCCTCTGTCCCGATGATTTCCTACCGGGATAGCTGAGTGTGGTTATACGAAGCGTGTTACCTGTCCACCGCAGTAGTCTGCTACGGAAGGTGGACGGAAGGTGGACGGAAGGTGATGAAACTGGAATCCATCTTTTTACTTTGTTCTTTAGAATGGATGCCCGATAAAACAACGCGGGCATGACGGATTCAGGACATTTTAAACAGAAATTAAATCACTTTCTCAAAGGATATCAATCCCTACCGGGCGAAAGGAGACCGGCAATCCAGTTATTTGGGTCATCAGAAAACTGATTATAATTTTTGCGTATCAATGCCATGCCCTTCCCGTCTGCCTCCTTAGGCCATAATTTTCCGTCCTGGTAAGCTACATTTTCTACTGCCATGTATGGGACCCTTACTTCTGTGATTTCTGTATTTGGCTCTAATGGTTTAAGTAGTGTAATTGTATCACCACTGTTTCTTAGCCCTCCCAAAGCAGTATTGAATATTCTGACTTCAGCAGGAACATTATAGTAAGCTCTGAAATCTTCCACAGAGATTGTGTCTGAACTGACAATAACAATTTCGCCACTTTTAAGTGCAACATTTACCGGGAAAGTAAAATCGAATCCCTTGATTTTCCAGGTATTTACCGGGTGTTTGGGATCAAACAAAGGAACTGTAGCATTACTGATATTTTTGATTTCGATGTACTCATCCCTGCCGTTTTGAGCATTGTACATGATCTCAGTAATAATTACTTCCCCTAAAAGAGGTGGAGAATTGGGAGCTCCCAGGGTTGCCTGCTGAAGTGAGGTGAAACGTTCTTCACCAGCACTATTAACATAGCGGCCAAAAGTGGCGGCATTCTCGATGGCATTATAAGAAAAGCCGTGAACATAACCGCTGGTTAATAGACTACCAGTTGAAAAAAGATAAACTTCCTCTCCATTTTCGCTTAAATTGAAAGGGTTTGGTAAAGCTGGGTTATTAAAATCTTTGGAATAAAACACCAGATAACCATCAGGCTGGATTACAGTTTCCTGTGGAATGCGGAATTTATTGGGAGTGTCTCTTGCATCTGTTAAATACCATCCGCTGATATCAACTGGAAAGCCATTGGGATTATACAATTCTATGGCATCTTCTAAAGGCGGGTCGGTATGAGGCATGATTTCATTAATAAAAACAGGTCCCGGATCGGCGCTGCCAGGAGAGCCACCTTTTTTAAAAGAGATTCTCCATTGTGATGCCAGGGAAAGATCGACATTTTCCTCCATGGACACCAGAACCAGGGAGTAGTCCGATCCATCCGCAGCAGGAGGCCAGGGACTCTGGTCATCATATTCTATAACCAGAAATTCTTTCTCCACAGTTAAATCCATCAGTGCCAATCGTTCTCCGGAATTTTTGAGGTTACCGGAATATTGATCGAATGGTTCGAAATTGTATCGTTTCTTGAATTCACTTTTATTTGATGCTAGTACCAGAAACTCACCAGGTTTTATAACGGCACCTTTATTAAACCGGTAGCTGATACCGTCACTTATGGAAACATTGTCAAGGGAGATCGTCTCTTTCCCTCTGTTGTAAAGCTCAATGAATTCCAGAGCATCGACCAGTGATGTATCCAGGGAGAATGGATTATAATGTATTTCGGTGATGATCAGATTGGATAATGATGCTCTGGGTGGGGTGTCCTCGGGTGGATTTATTAATGCACAACCGGTGCACAGATATAAAAATGGAAGCAGGTAATTTTTACTTAATATCTTTTTAAATTTCACAGGTGATAGAGAATGGAATATTGCTGAACAGATATTAATTAAAAATGACCAGATCATACGTCCTCCGGAAAAAACTCATCACTCAATGATGCTTTGCTTCTATTAAATAACCCGTCAAAGGAATAACGGGTGAAGACACCTCTTAAGCAGGTGGAAAATTTTGAAAATCCGGTCCTCTGTAAATTGAAAGCTCTGACCAGATCAATCATCCACAGCGGGACAAATGAGGTATAGCATTTCAATTCCAGAATAACAGAACTGCAGCTGTCACTACCTACAGGAAGATCACAGGGAACCATCATTTCCTCCACCGGTAAAGGTGAATATTCTTTTTGAGCTTTATAGCGCAGGTTGATATCGAAGGTGACACGTGCATATTCATCATAATTGGAAAAAAAAGCCTGACGGCGGTATTGCACAAGTACAACCGGCTGTGCATTGTATTTTAAGGCTGTGCGATAAAAAAGATCTCTGCGCGTTGAATTTTTTGAATCATCCGAATCTGGTGGTAGACCTTTAGTGGCGGAAAAATATTGTGCCCATTCAGGATCATCGACTCTTGCACGTGTTTTGCGTACGATGTCTCCTATGCGCTGCTTTATTTCAAAGAAATAGGGGAAAGATGGATTGTCTCCATAGGATCTGATACGCATGTTAAAACGTCTTTCCGCTTTCAACATACGTTGGCGGAGGAAAAGGAAGTCAGGAGTATCAAAATAAAGACTGTTGATTCTGTAATATTTATCAGGAGATAAAGCAGAGTATTTATCGTATGAACAATAGGGAAGAATAAACTGAACTATAGGTTCCACCATGGAGAGTGGAATGGTGTACTTGGATTCAAACCTATCAAGTAAAGCTGGTGTTGTGACAGTGGAAGTGCTGACAGCCGGGTTTTTCCTGATTCTGGTTTCCAATTCAAGATTGGTCATTCAATAATCTCCATATTTTCAGAAAGAAAATTACGCATCGGTTTTGCTGAAAGTAAGCCGGCATTATCAATAACATACATGTAATTGCGCAAAATTCCATGTTTTATCCAGGTCATGTCGATCTGATTTTTAAGGATGTTTTCTTTAATGTCTAATAAAATCAGGGGGTCGATACCCTCGATCTGCAGAAATTTCTTCAGTGATGCTTCAGCATCAACCTGGTTCACCCTGGCAGATAAATATCTGTATTGAGCAATCAGCTGGTGCAGATCGGCAAGATCTTTTCTTACCTTTTCACTTAATTCATCCTTAATCTGTTCATAATTCTCTGCTTCAGATAAAAGATCCGCTTTGAATTTATTGAGTTGATGGCTGGCCAGAGTCAGATTAGGAATACGGAAACTCAATTCAATGGCAAATGCCTTATTCAGATCGTAACTTTTGCCCTGATATTTGCGCTCAAATTCATCCACCCTGTCTCCATTATCATAAAGAAAGCTGAAGGCATCAAAGAACTTGTGAGACTGAGCTTTTTCCATATTGAATCTTGATTTAGCCAGATCCATTCTGGTACGGTAAAGTTTCAGGGATGCATTATTTGTGTCCAGGACAAAATTAGTGGTTTCAATCCGGTTCATGATGGTTTTAATACTTACCAGATCGGAAGTATCAAAACCGGTAAAGTCCGAATCATTCAGGTAGACTCTCGACCTCTGTTCAAGTACAGTTATATATTTATCTATTTCCAGGCTGAAGACCGTCTCCTTTGACATGTCTTTTTCTTCTTTTATTAACTTTTCAAGCTGGAAGTCTTCACTGTAGGATAATTTTTCCATCACATTTATACGGTCTTCATACAAAGTAAGAAGCTCTTTGTAAAGCACCTTGAGAGCTTTTTGTTCCAAAAGGTCGATAAAGGTAAGATATCTATTATAAACAGCAAAATTAAACAGATACTGTTTTTTAGCCTGTTTGTTATTTATAAGTGCATCATTGTAGCGGTTGCCGGTTCGTGTTTCCTGAAAACCCCTTGGTGAGACTTCCAAACTATATCTGAAATCGTCACCATTAAATCCGGTGTTGCGGATTTGAACCTCAATATCATCAATACCAGGTATTCCAGGATATGACTTTTTTACAGCGGCATTTTTATTGTCCTGCGATTTAACAACAGGGTCGTTATAGGCAGATAAGATAAATTGTTTGAAAGTAACCTGCCCAGCACCGGCTGTGACTGTTGATATCCAGAAAAGGATTGTTGCTAATCGGATTACCTTTTTCATTTTGGCCTCTTAAGAGTAGAGAATTGTGAAAGCCTGTCTGAACCGTTATCAAAGGTGATCATTATCGAATGATCATTGAATGTGATCCCTTCAGGTTTTAATGAATGGTAATTTTCCACAACTCTCAAATTATTATCATATGTTAATATCCACAGGCGACCTGAAGAGATCTCGGTATCGTTGCTGGATATTGTGGAATTAGATAAAATGTAAAGATCATTTCCAATAAACTGGATGTCTGAAATTCTATAAATCAGACCGGAATTATCATCCTTTAATTTCAGCAGTTTCCAAAGAGTAATATCACCGGCAGCAATCAATCGCTTCTCAAAGACCGATTTAACGTTATCAATTTTTATTATTGCTGAACTGTCATTCACCAAAGGTTCTTTGAAACTGATATAAAGACTGTTGTTTTTGTATGCAATTCCTTCGATATCAGGGGTACGCCTGATAGAGTCAACTTTTATCAGATTTGTCCATACTGCGCCGGGCTTGGCATGCCTGGCAGCCTCTGATAATGCATCAATAAGTTTGATCTCCCCTGCAAGGGTAAAATCCTCCCCATTTCTGCTTAAACGAACCAAGCGTTTTCTTTTGTCTGGAAGTTTTCCTTTTTTTGTGGGATTCTGGGAACATACTATGTAAAGATAACCATCCTCATCTGAAGTGATCCCTTCCATATCATCGATATTTTCCAATCCGTTGATTTTGGTCTCCTTAACAATAACCCCATTTGAATCCATTAAATAAAGACTTGAGGATTCATCACTGATAAGACAATACTTTTGTACATCCGCAAGGTATTGCACTCCGGAAGCCTCAATGCCTAATGAGGACTTTGAATCATTAGACCAGGAGATGTCTCTTATCAGCGGTGTTGTAACTGCCACCAGGCTATCATTGCGTGTTGCTGCATGCAGAGTGCTGGAAAATCCAAATATGCTTTTTAAGCTTCTTTTAGGCCTGTCTTCAATAGAAATCAGCACTTTTTCCCCCAGGAGAAACCTGTTATCGGAGGGAAGTTTGATGGTAATTTCACGACCCCACATAAGATAATCCTGGACAGTTCTAAGTCTTATGGGGTATTCCACAATTCGGGTCCCCACACCTATTACTTCCCCCACGATAGCATTTTTCTTATCGGTAATGGAGTGGACCAGTACTTTCTGTCCCAGGGAAACTGAACTGTAGATTTTTTCGTGAATATACCCTAGTACAAATGACGGTGATTTGGAGTGCACGGTGGCAATGGAATCGAAAGCAGGTACCATTTCACCTTTTCTGTAATGAACCGCCCCAACAACTCCATCGCTTGGTGCAATGATGAACATTTTCTGTTTGAATTCATTGTATAAGCGGAGCTGATCCTGATACTGCTTGAGCATTTCCTTTAGAGGATCTACCCCAAAGGAGATCTGGCTGTGCAGGTTTTCATCAATAATTGAATTGGATTTATCTATCCTGGAGAGTTCTTTTTTAAGGTTTTGTATTCTGATTAAAGTTGGATTACTGTCACTGGAACCATGATCATCTGTGTTAATGCTACGAAGCTGCTTCATCAATTTACGGTTGATTTCGTATTGTGATTGCAGTTCCTGAAGCTCGGAGAGGATTTCTATAAAACGGGCTTCATTTTCGGTTTTTACCTGCTTGATTTCTGATTTTGACAGGTTTGCCTGTGTCTTGCTTCGGGTCTCCATTTCGTTAATCAGGTGAGTATACTCACTTATTTTAAGCTCAATTTCCGGGCTTCGCATCTCTATCAGGGTATCACCAGCTTTTACCGTCTGCCCCGGGGTGATACGGATATCTTTTATCTCAACCCCGAATTCCGCGTTAATGATCATCTCTTTGGTTTCAGCAATACCATAGAAGTTGGTCGATTCACGACGGATATTGATTGTCACTACAGTCAGTGCAACCACAAGACAAATGCATACAGTATAAAAAATTCTCATATTAGTATCCCGTTTCAAAAAGTTGATTTTTGAAGATAATGGTTATTCTGCCTTTTACAGTTCAACAGTGGTTTCCTGCAGAAGAAGGTTTACATCTTTTATAGAATCCAATTTGCGGATATCTAAAACGAAGTTCTCCTTGGTCTGAGGATTCTTCAATTTGACATGATAGGCATAATCCAGTCTGTCACCCTGGGCCAGCTCTCTGAGACTTATAAGAACAAAGTTTTTGCAGTGTGTTTTCATGATTTTTTCAAGGTTGCCCTGATTACCTTCAACATTTTCCAGATTAAATCGCAACATTCCATCAAAGTGACGTTTCTGGCCAAAAGGTGAATAGTATAAAACAACGGCTGCGCCGCAGAAGCCCAGAGTGCCTACTATGGCGATTCCGTAACCGAAAACTCCACAGGATATTCCGGCTGCAACTGCTGCAAACATGAATATTATGTCTCTGGGATCTTTGAAAACAGTCCTGAAGCGGATAATCGCCAAGGCACCAAGAATTCCAAGGCCTCTGACAGGATTATCTCCCATGGCCTGCATAATGGTTCCAGCAACAATGGAAACCAGTATAATTGCCTGTACAAAATTCCGGGAGTAAGAGAGCCCACAGTAGGTTTTTTCATATGTTAAAGCGACTATAGATGATAATAAAAAAGAAACCATTACCGTGTATATAATACTGATAATCGAAGGATTAGTGGAAGTTGTCTGAAGAGTTAAAAAATCCAGCATGGTAGAATTACTCCTTATTCTATAGTAGAAACTAAGTTACAGATTTAATATTATAATTGAGCAAAAGAAAGAGTTGGCTGGGTACTTCATTTCTGAGTATCATCATTACTTTCCCTGATGTTCGAAGTACCTGTATTTCGGGAGGGCCTTAACCGCTAAAATTACCGCCCCGAATCTCACACCCTGAACCACAATTTAGCCCATCCTGGAAACATTCTAAAAAAATGGCTAAAAAGCACATTTTATCAGAAACAGTAGTGATAAAACCCGATTCAACCAGAAAACAGGGTACTGCTATAATCTATCCCATATCTGAAAACAGATAAATTTCAGCAACAATACCTTTTACAATTCACTTCAGAAAAGAACATCTGGTTTCAGATAATATAAAAGTTTAATAATTCACTAACAAATAACAAATCAAAAATCTATGATCTTTACTATTTTAAGCCAGACACCCGGTTTTTAAACACAACGGACTTTTGTCCTTTTTAACACAATTTTCTTTGAAATGATGCACCCAATTCATTTAGAGATTATACTGACGTCTTTAGACGATAAGAAGGTTAATAATGTTCAAATTAATTTTTTTTATTTCTGGAAAGTTTTCCGGGAATTTTCTGGAAATGGTTTCTGTTTTATTCTGGCTTTTTTTTAATTTGGTGAGCAGAAAGTATTTTGGCTTTTTCATTCAGTATTCCATCAGTTTTGGTTCATTAAGGTTAAACTTAATGAATTGAAAGAATTAGAAAAGTTTAAGATGAAATTTTCCGTACTTAGGAGCGGGTCCAGTGGAAACTGCACCCTTATCGAACATGATTCCTGCAGAATTCTTATTGATGCAGGAATGAGTCAGAAAAAAATCAGAGAGGTTTTGGAGGAAGTAGAATTGGACCCCTCTGATATTGCAGCGATTGTGGTAACACATTTGCACTCAGATCATTGCAACTATTCTACAATTCAGATCTGTCGTAAATTCGGTATTGAACTGTTTATTCATCATAAAAATGTCCCAACACTGAAAACTGTTATAAAAAAAGAGTTATCATCTGATGAACTGAGAATAAGAACATTTAGCGATCAGACGTTTCAAATAGGAACACTTGTATTGGAGCCTTTTGAAATCTCGCATGATGCTTATGTGGTAACATCAGGATTTAGTATCTGCCCGGAATCTGTTGATGGTAAGTATCTTACCTATGCTGCTGATCTGGGTTTTTTCCCTGATAACCTGATTTTCCGCTTTCAAAACGCAAAAAACATAATTCTTGAATCCAACCATGACACTGATCTGTTGTGGAAGAACCCATACCGGCCATACATTCATAAAAAAAGGGTGGCTGGGGAAAAGGGACATCTGTCGAATAAACAATCTGCTGAAGCTCTGATAAAGATTGCTCAAATCTCCACAAGAAGGCCGGATAATGTGGTCTTATGCCATCTGAGCAAGGATCATAACTCACCTCAATTAGCTTTTGACAGCGTTAGTTCTCTACTTAAAGAGCACGATATTGTGCTTCCGCTGCATGTAGCCAAAAGAGACGAAAGAACGCCGTTTTTTGAAATCGTATAATCAGATACTGGTCCCCTCTTTAATCAGAGACCATTCTCTGGCTATAGCGTCTTCATCGTTTGACCATGGTGATACTTTTCTGGCCGCTGCTTTAACTTCATCCAGGGCATTGCCTACAGCGATTCCGATCCCAGCGGTTTTAAGCATGGGGATATCATTTTCAGCATCACCAAAAGCTACTGTTTGAGATAAATCCAATCCATGTGCCTGAGCCAGCATTTTGAGGCCGACCCCTTTGTTTGCACTGGGATTAAGAAATTCCAGATAATAATCCCAGGTTCGGCATATATAAATGGAATCTTTCCATAAGTTTTTAAAATAAGTTTCTTGCCTGTCTATTTCAGGTGGCTCTCCAACGAATAGAATTTTAGATGGTGTACAGCCGGAGAACTGGTCAAAAGTATTCAGAAAATTGTATTTGGTGGATGTTTGTTGAACATAAAGATCGATCCAGGGGCTGTTTTTCCGGCTCCTTACGGTGTAAAGATGGTCATTAATGTAATAATTGAGTCCAAACTGTTGGTCTTGAGAAAATTTTATTAGAAAATCAGCATAATCTGCAGCCAACGGTGCCTGATAGATCAGTTGCGAATTGTGATTTTTGCCCAGATATACTGCAGCGCCATTTAAGGTCAGCATGGAAATCTCCAGATCATCACTGCAATACTGGAGCATGCTGCTTCCAAGTCTTCCTGAGGCAAATACAACAACAGCTCCGCTGTCATATATTTCTTTAAGCGCCTTTAAATTGGCATCACTGATTTTTTTCTGGGAGTTTAAAAGAGTCCCGTCAAGATCAAATGCAAAAAGTCTGGGAACCATAAAACCTGCTCTCTTATCTGAAAGGATAATTTTCACAAATCGAATAGTATCTGAGGTCTCGTTTTAAAGCATATGAAAAATAGTCTATTACCTGCTGTTCCAAGAACACTTTCAGGGGGAATGATAATTTTTTTTGAGCCTGAAATGGATCTTTTATTTTGGCTGATCTGAGGTTATCCTGTATATCAGGTACATTGTTATCCCACTTTTTGAGGCTGGCAATTAGAATTACAATATTATTTTTAGGTTACAATTTTCAAAAGGCTTTAAATTAAAATTTTCCGGAGGCGAATATGGAGCTTTTAAAAGATGCTGTGAAGGATTTCAGCGATGAGGAACTGATGAATCAGTTTTTAAATCACCGGGAAGAGTATACTCCGGAAGCCTTCAGTATTATCGAAACTGAGGTGAATCTGCGCAAGATTGATAAAGACCAGTATGTGAAAAAACCGGCCGTTCAAATAAAGAAGGGGAAACTCAGTTTAGATAGTGATGATTTTGTGCAGTTTGAACATACATTCACCAGAAGTGATCTTCTGATAGCAATTTCAATTCTCAAAGAGCATGAGGTGCTGTTTTTTGCTGATAATCCTTCATCTGTTGATTTCCTTCCAATCGAAACTGAGGCGTCAAAAAGATTTTACATTCATGTACACAAAGAGCATGCAGAAAAAGCTCATGAACTTCTGGATGAGCATTTTGAAAAGATGGGGTCTGAATATCTTTGCAGGTATTCAAGTACAAAAGATCAGCTGAGATCCTTTAATTTTCATGATATTCACATTTCAGAAAAAGAAGTTAAGGAACTGATAGATGTAGGGTTTTCTACCGAAGAGGTAAAGGTAATAACCAGTTACGGCAAGCGGTTGCTTTCTGAGGTGGAAACCATCGAAGAGCAGCGGGTAATCTTTTTCTATGATTCAATAGAGCCACTTTTGAAGTTACTGCAGAATGACACTATTAAATTAACCCGTACCGATTTGCTTACTATTCTGGAAATACTTCAGATTTATTGTGATGATCCTCAGTTCCCGGAACATATGGATGAGGCAATACTTACCTTGTTAAGTTTTTTTACTGAGTAAAAAATTCTGGCAAGGCAATACCTGATGGCACTTTTTTAATTCAGGAAGCTAATAGTGGCTTCTTTTTTAAAAGTGCCTAAAGATGAAAGTGATGCATTCCTGTTGATATGAATTATCATTCCCTTTCCTGGGGCGGTGGTGGCAAAAATCGAGACTGTTTTGCAATTGCAAGTTTCCCGGAAAGCCTTTGCAAGGGTATAAGTTTCAGATAAAATATTCTGTTCATTACTCTGAGAAGTTCTGTATTCCACTCTGAAGGCATCATCCTCTGTAGTGTATACATCGATAATTTCTCCGAAAGGTTTTACTGTTTCGGTTACTGAAAATACTGAACTTCCAAAAATCTTTTCCATCTCCTCTCTGGTTTGTTTCTGTTCCTTTATCATTCCGGCATTGCGATAGGCGTTTAATAATCCAAACCAGGCATGAATGTTGTACTTGTTAAACGATATTGCTATTTTGTAAAAATTTATCGCTTTCAAATGATCATTTCCACAGTTCTTGGCAGAATCCACCCACCACAAAGATTCGTGTTTTGCTTTGGAAGAGGTTTTTTCTCTTGAACTGTTTTCCTGCTTTGTCTTTTTCCCATTTTCCGTACTCTCTTTATTGAAAGAGTCCGGGCCCTTGTAGGAAAGCAACATTTTTTGTTTTATCACATATTGTCGTTGATTTCTGGAGGTAATTATGCCTGCAACGATCAGGAAGAGGGTTAGAAGTAATATGACACCAGATAGAATCAGATGGTTTTTATTGCCGGATCGTGCAGGGATGTCATCGACAACCATAGGAGCTGATCTTCTGGTATTGACATCTGCTGGAGGTTTTTCTTCTCTGGAAACAGTAGATGCCGATACTGGCAGCTTTGTCTGGAAATCACTGCCAGGTAAGCTGATGGGGATTGCCTGAACAGTCTCACTGGACTGGAGTTCTGTAATTGTAAAATTTACTCCCAGGCGGTTGAGTTGTTCCCCCTGGTATTTTACTTCGTTAGCCGTAAGATTTTTCAGCAGTATAAAGGGTGGTTTTTCTACCATGACCAGTGCTTTCTGGAGAGGAATAGCAGGGTCATGTGCCAGTTGCCTCGCAATAATCATTTTAGCCCGTTTGTTTTTAAAGGAGATTATTGTAAGGTTGTATTTCATAAAAACCCACTTGTATGATCAACACATTTTGCCGGCATGTAGGAAAGAATGCTTTAAAACCATTATTCAGAAATGATTGTACTTACTTATATTATAACACCAGAAGGGTTTTTGATCAAATATGATTGGTTTTACAAGAGGTTGCTGACTGGAATTTTATTTTAGTTTTGTTACTTGACTACCCCATGTGGCAGGATTCATATTATGACTCTTAAATACAGAAATACCTTTTTGAAAGGAATTGGGCGTAATGTCGAGCGTCAAAAAGAAGAGAAAAGCTAAGATAAACAGGCACAAACGTAAAAAACGTCGTCGCATGAACAGACATAAAAAGAAGTAAAAAAGCTGCATCATTACTTTAGTGAACTATTGTTGTGTCGGTTTTGATATGATTTGAAAATTGGAGGTGTTTAACACACCTCCTTTTTTTTAATGCATACGGCTTTTATCATCCCTCATTCTCCCGAAGAAAGCCATTTCAGTTATTCCAGCGGGTTTTGCACCCATTTTATTTTAAAGCATAATCTCCTGAAATTTATACCCAACATTTATATGTCAGGTAATAGTAGAAATTTGAGGAGTGGTCACTTTTTTTATTCAAAATGCATATGGATATCCAGGGAATAGTAACCGCCATAACATATCAGAACCAGGATTCCGGTTTCATGGTAGTGCAGCTGAAACCGGAGGCTACAGATGGACATTATATCTGTGTTGGAGTGATGCCTAATATTGTAGCCGGGGAGTCGGTTCGTTTTCATGGAGAATGGGAGACGCACAATCGCTTTGGAAAACAATTTTCTGTAAAGAGTTATGAATTAATCAAGCCTTCTACTCTTGAGGGTATAGGGCTTTTATTGGGTTCAGGCTTAATCTCCAGCATCGGACCAGTCAGATCCAAAGCAATTATTGATACTTTTGGATTTGAGACTTTGAATATTCTGGATAAAGAACCTCAGAGACTAATGGAAGTTCCCGGTATAGGACGGAAAATGATGGAGAAGATCTCTGAATCCTGGCAGCAGCATAGCCAGATCCGTCGCCTCATGCTTTTTCTCCAGAGCTATGATGTCAGTGTCAATCTTGCACAGAGGATCTTCAAAACCTGGGGAGAGCAGGCCCAGGCTAAGATCAGTGAAAACCCATATGCACTAATCGATGATATATGGGGAGTAGGATTTGTAAGAGCAGATGCTATTGCTCAGAAGATGGGTTTTTCGCATGATTCGTTCAAACGAATCCGGGCAGGGATGGTTCATATTCTTCAGGAGGCATCGACAGAAGGGCATTCATTTCTACCGATTTCTGAACTGGTCCGAAAGGCAACAGAACTTCTGGGAGTAAAAGAGGAGCTGGTGATTTATTCACTGGATCATGTTTTTAAGATCGGGGTCTTGATAAAAGATGGAGAATGTGCTTACTTACCCCGTTATTTTCATGCAGAGAAATATATTGCAGAAAATCTGTTATCCAGAAAATCTTCAGTAAATATTACAATTAATGAGAAAGAAATTGAAAATTGGTTGGAAAGTTATCAGCGTATCCATAACTTTCATGCAGATCCTCTGCAGTTAAAAGCAATCAAGCAGGCGATTTTCAGTCCTCTCTTTATACTTACTGGTGGACCGGGTACCGGTAAAACTACCATTTTGCAGGTGATTGTTTCGTTTTTCAGAGAACAGCACTTTCTTATTGCTCTGGCGGCACCAACCGGTAGAGCGGCCCAGAGAATGGGAAGTGTTGCAGGGTTGACTGCCAGAACAATCCACCGTCTTCTGGAATTTAAAAGAGGGTTATCAGGATTCGAGTTTGGTAGAGATGAGAGAAATCCCATAGAAGCGGATATCATAATTCTGGATGAGATGTCAATGGTGGATGTTGTGCTTATGCGCCATTTTATCTCTGCTGTGAAAAAAGAAACCCGATTGATTATGGTGGGAGACTATCATCAACTGCCTTCCGTAGGTGCTGGTAATGTACTTTCTGATTTAATCGATAGCTGTTTTATTCCACACGTGCATTTAAAGACAATTTTCAGGCAGGCTGCAGCAAGCAGAATTGTAACTGCTGCTCATGAGATAATTTCAGGGGTTATTCCAGTATTTTCCAATTCCAGAGATGATAACTGCTTTTTTCTCACTCAGCATGAGCCCCAGGATTGTGTAGCTCTGATTGTAGATCTGGTTTCCAGGCGACTCCCAGCCCGTTATCAGCTCAATCCGATTACTGATATCCAGGTTTTATCTCCGATGCACAAAGGCTTTTTAGGTACGCAGAATTTAAACAGGGTCCTTCAAAAAGAGCTTAACGGTCAGACCCGTTGTGTAATCCATGGGGAGAGCTGTTTTTTTCTGGGGGATAAAGTGATGCAGATCAGAAACAACTATGATTTGGGTGTTTTTAATGGTGACATAGGCAGAGTGTTTGAAATAAATGATGATCAGGGGTTGTGTGTTGATTTTGATGGTAATAAAATTCAATATGAAAACAGGGAGCTCGATGAGCTGGTGGCTGCATATTGCATAAGTATCCATAAGAGTCAGGGGTGTGAATTTAAGGCAATTGTGATTCCGGTAAGTGCTCAGCATTACATAATGCTTCAACGTAATTTAATTTATACTGCTCTGACCAGAGCAAAACAACTATGTGTTTTTGTGGGATCTTACCAGGCTTTGGAATTAGCTGTAAAAAATAATGAGGCCTTGAAACGTTATTCACAACTGTCCTGCCGTTTGAGATAGGCAGCAATCAGGATTGGGAATTATATCAAGTTACCAATAAAGATATTTTTTAAAGGAAATTGTTGCTACTGTTTCCAAGAGACAATTATTTTCTCAAAATATTATTTTCAGGTTATTGTATTGGGCCTCTAATGACACTGGAATAGTAGCATCAATGCTGATATAATTATCGGGCACTTGAAAGCTTTGTTGTAAGCATTATATTTTTCTTAATATATTTAGGTAAATGCGCCAGTAGCTCAGTTGGATAGAGCGTCGGCCTCCGGAGCCGAAGGTCGCAGGTTCGACTCCTGTCTGGCGTACTGAAAATGATAATTAAACGCGAAAATACAACTATCCTTTACAAAGGAGGTTATTATTAACTTCCGTACTAAAACCCGTGGTCTCTTTGAGATTGTAGAGCCTGTTTTGGAAGAGGGAGAGGTTTTTGATTCTTCTCTTCTTAAAGAAACAGTAAATTCTCTGATAGCATCCGGTAAGCGGAATTTTGCCCTTGATTTGTCCACACTTGATTATATCTATTCTGATACAATCAATGCGTTGATGGCTTTGAACAGAATCACCCTTGATGTAAGTGGACGATTATCTTTACTAGGGCCACAGCCCGAAGTTTTACAGATACTCAAGCGTGCCGGAATTCATAATATATTAAGAATTTTTGATAACGAGACGGAGTTAATCAGAACTTCTGAGGATATTATTCTTCAGACATCCAGTTTTCATTTGGGTGAGCTCAAAACACTGGCGCAGCAGGAACCTCAATCTGAATTTGACCAATTGCGTTCTGAGATAGGTTCTGCATTTGGCAGTTCACCTTCCGATATGCACGAGGACCCCCTGCCCCCACCACCGAAAACAAAAAGCGTCTCTTCCTACATGCAGACTCAACCGCCTTCAATGGGGCCTGTTGCTTCTTCTATTGAACAGGAATTTGATGATGCATTCAGTCAGTTTGAGTCGGATGACAGCAATCTCGGTTATAATGCCGCATCAGAAAATCAGTACAATGTTCCTTCTCAGTCGGCAAATTATATCCCACCTCCACCACCGACCAGAACTGTTTTCAATCCGGCAGCCAGCCAGTTTCAGAATCGTCAGTACACGCCACAACCGCCAGTTGCACCAGTTCCACCGCCTCGTCCGGTTGCCCCACAAACTCCATTTGATTCTGTTCAAATGCCTTCTGGTCGTCAGCCAGATATGGGGGGTGCAAGAAACGATCGGTTTCAACCATCTGCACCTGTTTCGCCTCGTGCTACTCAGCCGATAAAGACAATTCCACCTGCAATTGAGCAGGATGAGTTTGATGATGAGATTGGAAGCAGAGGCAGGACTTCTAAAATTAAAGTACAGGATGATTCTTTTGATGAATCGGATGATGAATTTTTTGAGGAAGGCAAAAAGAAGTCCCCTGTGCCTATGCTCATAATAATAGTCGTGTTATTGGCTCTTGGCGGGGTAGGTGTTTATTTCGCTTATAATATGTTATCAAGTAAACCGGCTGTTCAGACTCCGGTTACTGCGGTTCCACAGCCCCAGCCTCCTGCGCCACCTCCTGTTCCAGCAGATTCCTCAACTAAGCAGGCTGAACCTGAAGCAATTGAACCTGTAAAGGAACCACCGAAAAAGGAAGTTGTGGAGAGAAAGCCGGAACCTAAAATAAAAGAAACTGTACGGTCGACAAAGCCCAAACCTAAAGTGGAACCACGTACCTCCAGCAGACCGGTTGCCGATGAACCTGCAGTAACCGAAAACAAGGTTACTATTACCTCGACTCCATCAGGAGCAAAGGTTACCATTAATGGTGAATATATGGGTATTACTCCTTACACCTGGGATAAACCGATATTCGGTCCTCTTTCGGTTGTAGTTTCCAAAGATGGTTATGAGGATGATTCTAAGGTGTTTGAATTTACTGGTGGTAAGGTGAGAGAGACATTTTCGCTCCGTAAGGCTGCTGTTGCTGCACCACCTCCGGTAACTTATTCTGAGCCGGAACCGGAACCATATACACCACCGGCACCAAAATATACACCACCTCCACCACCGGCACCTGTACCTGAACCTGAACCTGTAGCCAGATCAACACCTGCACCTACACCGGTTTCCAGCAGTTTCACAGGTGGAGAAGCTTCTATTTTCATCGCGTCGATTCCACCGGTGGCAGATGTGTTTCTTGATGGTAAGCTTGTGGGAAAGACCAATGTTTCTGAAATAAAGTTACCTGCAGGAACCCATAATCTGAAGTTTGTAAAAGGTGTTAAGGAAACCACCAAAGCCATTACTGTTCAGCCAGGAAAGAATCCTTCGCAAATGGTGCGGCTCCAGTAATAGATAATGTTTTTTCAAAAATCTACATTTTCTTCGAAAAAATATCGGAGACGGAAGCGGAAAATTCCGCTTATCCGTTTCCTGATAATAACTACAGCGCTTTTTCTCATCTGGAAAACAGTTCCAAGAAATCACTCATCTGAACAGAATATGCCCATAATGGAGGCAGCCATAGTTCCGGCTATTACGGTTAATGATCAGCTGAATAAAACATTGGAGCAGCCTATTGGACAACTGATTTCATATGCTATTAAGCCGGGTGATACATTTTATGGGATATTGGCCAAGTTGGAAGTCTCCAGCAACTGGGCACGGCAGATCATTAACACTCTGAAGCCTTTGGATTTACCGACTCTTTTCCCGGGTGATTCACTTATAGTTCAAAAAAACGCAGAAGGGAAAATCGAAGGACTTGAACTTTTAAGCAGATCTAAATACCGCTTTCAGGTAAATTGCGCTGATTCTGTAATAGAGGTTAAGAAAAAACCTTTTGAGATGACCTCTTATATCTGCATGGTAAATGGAATTCTGGAAACTTCTCTTTCTGAAGACCTGTATAAATATGGGATAACGGATGTTATCACCTGGAAATTTGCAGACATATTTGCATGGGATATAAATTTTTTCCTGGATCCCAGAAAAGGTGATTCCTTTCAGATTATTTTTGAACAAAAGTTTACAGAAGGCAGGTTTGCAGGTTATGGTGAAATACTGGCAGCCCGGTATGTAAATAATGGAAAGGAGTTTCTGGCCTTCGGTGTGCCTGACAAGGAGGGGAGATTTCTTTACTATGATCAAAATGGTAGATCTGTTCAGAAGCAGTTTTTAAAGGCTCCTTTGAAGTTTTCCCGAATATCATCAAGCTTCAGCTATAAAAGAAAGCATCCGATTCTGGGAATTGTAAGACCCCATCTGGGGATTGATTATGCTGCACCAATAGGTACTCCGGTCTCAGCAGCTGCGGATGGGAGGGTCAGCTTTTCAGGATGGAAGAGTGGATATGGCAATATGATTATCTTGTCTCATGGGGGTGCTTACGAGACCTATTATGGGCACCTTCATTCAATTGGTAAAAAAGTCAGGGTGGGTGCATTTGTAAAACAGGGTGATCAGATTGGCACTGTAGGCTCCACTGGTTTATCCACTGGCCCTCATCTGGATTATCGTATGAAACGACATGGAAGTTTTGTGAATCCATTAACAATCACACCTCCTTCCAACGGTTCGGTAATACATAGCAGAAATATGGAATTTCAGAATATAAAACAGGCTTGCTTAACCGCAATGGAACATCGTTTTCCCGGTCAAGCCGGATTACACATACTGGAAATTGAAACACCGGTCGCTGAAGAACCTGTTGTTCATCAGATTACCCGTGAAGCAGGTTTGACAAATGGCATCAACACAGACTCTTGATCGTATTCGCTCAGAACTTATCGACTCTGGAAAAGACACCCGCTATAAAATCGGTGCTTACGAATTTGTACTGAATGGGCTTGATTTTTATATTACTCAGATCGGGGAGAAGCGCCATGTCAATGGACATGAGCTCTCTATGGGTCTTTTAAATTTTGCCTGCAAACAATTTGGTTTATTGTCCAATGATGTACTGAAATACTGGGGTATTACAAAGACTGATGATTTCGGTCATATCGTTTTCAACATGATCTCCATCGGCTTGATGAGCAAGCAACCGGAAGACCGGGTGGATGATTTTTTCGACGTAACTGATGTAACTAAGTTTTTCAGAGAGAAACAATATTTCGAAATGGATAAAAACTATATAAAAAATATAAAAGGTGCTTGATGGTTTTAAAGTAAACATTTATATTATTGCATCTTTGAAAAATAGTTGCCGCTTTAGCTCAGTCGGTAGAGCAATGGACTGAAAATCCATGTGTCCGCAGTTCGATTCTGCGAGGCGGCACTGTAATATAAATAAGGCTCTGGAACTACTTCCGGAGCCTTTTTATTTCTTTCCTGAAATTTCATCATTACTTTTCCAGATTCCATTCCTGAGGAAAACTGGATGAAGAAAAGACCTCTCTGGCCTCGTTGAGAATCTCCGGATATTGCCCTGAATCATATCTGTCGGATATATGCATTAAAACTAAATTGTCGACCCTGGCCCTTAGTGCGATAGATGCGGTAAGACCTGTGGTGGAGTGATAATTTTTCATAGCCAGCTCGAGATCAGAATTACGGTAGTGAGATTCACACACTATGGTATTGCATCCACATAAAAACTCTGCAAGCCGGTTAATGGTATGTTTGTCTGCCAGAAAATCAGTCAGATAGGCGATAGAATCACCAGTTGTTTTGATTAACAAAGTTTCACGAAGCTCTTCAAAAGAATAATCTATTCCATTGATTTGTGAAGTAACATGACCTTCTTTCAGTTCTTTCAGCTGTTTAAGCCAGGGGCCCGGGGTTAAATCCAGGGACTTTAATTTTGGGATGTCTATGTTTAATCTGGGTTTCTCTTTTACCAGATAAGCAAGCGATGGTGTATGGTGGTTAAGCGTAAGTGCTTTAATTTCGTAGCTGTCAGTCTCAAAGAATGTGTCCTGATACGGACAGGTTTGAAGATGATATTTTTTAGAGAAGGCTTCCTGCAGCTCATAACGGTAGGACGAATGCTCTTGCGGATAGATATCAGTCACCATCCATGGACAGGACATAAATTCATGTAAATTCCACATGAACCCCTGGAAGCGGTGCTGAATTATCCTGCTGGTTTGTGGTGGACCCCAGATATGATTTGGTTTGATTTTACGGTTATAATTTGATCTGAAAAAGGAATCAAATCCTCCTATATGATCCATATGCAGATGGGAGAAAAAAAGGTGATCAATTTTTTGAACGGTTCCTGGAGGCACTTTCGCCAGACAATTTTCGCCGCAATCAAATAGCAGATGTTCAATTTTTTGCCCGCTATCGATATGTACTAACAGTGCGTTATCTCTGGCGGGCTTTCCAAGGAGCTGATAAGTAATGCTCATAAAGATGGTTCCACATACAATGTACAGGGTTTTATGGATTTATACAAGAAGCAGTATAATTAATTCAGTCTGGTTCTTCAAGGATAAAATCCTATGGAGCATATCCGATTCATCTGAAAGTGAACTATAGTAATGATCCTATGAAACGAGAGGATACTAAAGATTGGAAAAAAGTTTTTAGTGTAGTATTTTCTACATCCTGTAATGCAAAAAGGAACTTTCCAGATGAATATAATTGTAATCAGTTCTGCAAAAGAATGGGGTGGTTCAGAAAAAAAGGCACTCTATACTGCAATTGGCCTTGCAGAGCTTGGCCACAAGGTTTATTTCGGATGTCGTGGTGATTTGTTTCAGAAGAGGGCATTGAACAGCAGCATTGAATTTGTGAATCTGCCTCTTGCAAATAATGTGGATGTGATAACTCTTTGTAAATTGTGGTCTTTTTTTAAAAAGAAGAAAATAGATGTAGTCATACCTTCAAAACAAAGAGAATATTTTCTGGCCGGGCTGGCAGCAAAAATGTTTACCCCTACAAAAGTCGCCGGGCTTTACGGAATAGATCGTCCGATTCACAATTTACGAAACTATATCGTTTTTTGTTATCTCTTCGATATAGTCTATGTAAATTCCAAAAGAATCATTGATGTACTTTCAAAAACCAGATCGTTTGATGTCCGGAAATGCAGGCTGGTTTATAATGGGGTGGAGCCTATTACCATTAGTGAAGCGATAAGAAATAAGATACGTGAGTCGTTAGGACTGACTGCTAATGAGATATGTCTTATGGGTGTGGGAAGAGTTGCTCCACAAAAAGGGTTCGATTATGGGATCAAAGCATTATCTGTTCTGGTAAAGAGTCATCCTGAGGTTAAGCTGGTAATTGTGGGACAGGGCAACATTGAAGCATATAAAAAAATAGCAGTTGAGTATGGTGTTTCAGATAAGGTCATTTTTACCGGTTTTCGTCAGGATATACATGATCTGATTCAGGCTATGGATATTTTCTGGTTACCTTCACGTTCTGAGGGTTTTCCCAATGTGATGTTGGAGGCTATGGCTGCAAAAAAACCGGTAGTGGCTTTTGATGTTGCCGGAGTTGCGGAAATAATCAGAAATGAGGAGAATGGAATTATTGTACCATTTGAAAATATTGAGCTATTGAGTGAAAGAACAGCTTATCTTATGGAGAATCCTCAGGAAATGAGAACGATAGGAGAAAACGGAAGCATAACGGTTAAAAAAGAGTATTCAATTGATATTATGTGTAAGAATATCGAGAAGTACCTGCTGGAGCTTACTGCAAGTTAAAATAGCTCATTAATTGACCTGAAATAAATCAGATCTCCATTTTCGCATGTTCTGATAAGATTTTCTCCCCATAAAAAAGCTCTGCCAGATCATCAAACATTTCTGATATGTCAGTAGTAAAAAATTGTCGTCTGTAGTTTTTTCCCAATTGAATTTCAATCTCCTGGTGACGTTTAAGATAATCATCCAGACTCTCTGCTACGATTGCTCCCTGACTGATCACTCTGATAGACGATGGAAGATTTGCCCTGATATTATCTAAAATGAGAGGATAATGAGTGCATCCTAAAATAAGGGTGTCTATTAAAGGATCTTTTTCCAGTAAAGACCGAATATATTTTCTTATAAAAAAATCAGCACCTTCATTGTTGAATTCGTTATTTTCGATCAGCGGAACAAGTAACGGACAGGCTTGCTGGCTTATGGTAATATCAGGAAAACTCTTGCAAATCTCTAACACATAAGAATTGGATTTTACAGTACCTGTAGTAGCAATAATTCCAATATGACCACTGCTTGTGAGGGAACCTATGATCTCGGTTACCGGACGGATGACTCCCAGGACCCTGCGGCCGGGTGCAATTCGAGCAAGATCATTCTGTTGAATGGTCCGTAAAGCTTTAGCTGATGCAGTGTTGCAGGCAAGAATGATTAAATAGCAACCCTTGCTGAAAAGCCAGTTTACTGCCTGCAAAGTGTACTTGTAAACGGTTTCAAAAGAACGGGAGCCATATGGTGTACGGGCATTATCCCCCAGATAAATATAATTATACTCGGGAAGACGACTGGTAATCTCTTTTAATACCGTTAATCCACCAAAACCGGAATCAAAAACTCCAATAGAATAGTTTTCCAAAAATACACCTTTTTTCTAAAAACGACATGATTGTTTCCATAAAGATACATCAGTTGAGAAAAAAGCTCAAAAAGAGTCACTAAGTGGTACTGCTAAATAGCCAAATACCTTTTAATTTTAAATTTCCGGGTCAGTGATTATCATGGATAATCAGGTATTCTTATTGCTGAAATTATATCCGTGTAAGTGCCTTCCATAAAAAAGATGTTCTGGTTTTGCGATCTGCCCACATATTAATAAAGCAACGGATATCGAATGGAAAAACACAATTTTAATACAGAAGTGATTAAAAGAAGCTTTTCCACACCTGTGTTAGTCGATTTTTGGGCTCCATGGTGTGGAGCCTGCAAAGTATTGAGTCCTACTTTGGAGTTGTTGCATGAACGGCATAAGCAAGAGTGGGTTTTGGTCAAAATAAATGTGGAAAAGTATCCTGAACTTGCTGAGAGGTACAAGGTAAGCAGTATCCCTACAGTTATCCTTTTTATAGATGGTGCAGTGGCTGATGAATTTGCAGGGGCAATTCCCGGCCATATTATCGAAACCTGGCTCCAAAACAACCTATCCGGCAGAACCGATGTGAACCTCAAAGAAGCAGAACAACTTCATAGGACTGGTCATAAAGAACAATCCCTTCAAAAGCTTTCAAGAATTATTAAAGAGCAGCCCGATAACCGCAAAGCTGAAGTTCTCTTTGCCCTGCAGACAGTTGCCCAAGACCCTGTCAGAGCAAAAGATCTGGTAAATAATATAGAGCCGGTGGGATTTATAGGGGAGATGGCTGAAGCGGTCAGGGTGTTGAGTAAGTTTGCAGAAGATAGCCTCGATAAAAGCTCCTTTTCGAACCTGGATACTGCAGAACATTTTATTGCATCTGCCCGGGCTTTTAAGGCTGGGCAAATAGAGAAGACATTTCAGGAACTGGTTGAGGCTCTCAGAAATGACCGGAGTCTTATTAATGGAAGAATGAGTGATATTCTTACTGCACTTTTTCTCTATTCTGGCGAGGACAGTGAATTAACCAGTAAGTACAGAAAGGAACTTCTTAGGATATTAAATACTTAAGGGGAAAGCTCACTTTCTTATCATCCGCTGCACAAAGTTAGTAAAAACCCTAATAAAATCGGCTCACCTTGTCACATTTTGTTGCCAAGTGAATCTTTTGTTTATATTTTGAGTGATATGGTCAGCTGATAAAGTGAGTACCCGTATTTGACTTAATCGCCTAAATTGTTATAGATAAACAACATAGAAGAAATTAAACCCTGAAAAGATAAATCCACTATCATCCCAAACTGGTTTTGGAACACTTAACACCATACATCTGGATAGTTTATTAACATCTTATTTTGATATTATTCTTAAAAGCTAATTGGTGGTTTATCAGATATAAAAAGAGGTGTACAAATGCTTCACTGCAGTAGATTTTTTCCTGTAATTGTAATGCTTATGTTTTCGGTCATCATAGGGTCATCTTTTGCCCAGAATCCGGTCATATCACTTGATGGTAATCCGCAAACCGAAGGAATCAGCCCTCCTGCGGCATCGGTCATTCCTGGTGAAACTATAATCGTTGCAGTTGCCGTGCAGAATGTACAAAATCTGCACAGTTATTCTGTTAAGTGTAAATTCGATTCACAGGTGGTTCAGTTTATTGGTGGTGCAGCCAGACTTTCGCCAATGGCGCCTGCCTTTCTGGAAAACCGTAAGGGAAACTTAGCAGCATTTCTGTCTATTCCCGGAGAAGGTATAGTTGAAATTGCAGCAACTCAGGCAGGATCTGATAAGTCGAAGTGTGCGGCTGGTAATGGAGTATTAGGATATCTGACCTTTACGGCTAAAACTAAAGGTGATCCTGGAATTAATATTTCCGAAGCCAGTCTGGTTGGTCCTGATGCTGAAAAATTGACTTCTGAAATAAATTGACTTAAAAATTCCGGTAATTACGAAAGGTTTTTTAACATGAATTTTAAAGCTTGGCCGGCAATAGCGATTTTATTTCTTTGTAGTATTTTTTGTCGGGCGCAAACAATATCGGTTGACATGGACACTACCCCGGGGTTGCAAAATGTCAAAATAACAAAAGATACGGCTGAAACTGTTGCAGTAGCATTCAGAATTTCCGGTGTGAATGCCATGTTCAGTTTTCAGTTCAAAGCAGGTTTTGATACCACCCGATTCTCTTTTCTAGCAGCTTTCCAGGATTTCGGTCCTGCCGGAGAAAAAAACATACTGACTTTAAATGGTGGCAGCATAATCGGAATAGGTCAGTTACAGGTAAATCCTGCAGCATCTGATACAGTGGAATTCAGCTATTCCATTACCGGAACAGATGAAGCAAAAAGTGTCAATGGGGAAGGTCTTATTGGTGTCTTGTACCTGAAATCAAAACTATCACCTGGAGACACTTCATCGATTACGGTTGGAAATGGGTATGTTGCATCTTTTGGTGGTGATCTTCTGCCACTTACTTCTTACAATGCTGGCAAGTTCATTATTCTTCCCAGGGTAGGAATAGAGAACCGCAAGGGGGAGGGTAAAAATATCCACAGTTATGATAAATTGATCCTGAGGATAAAAAATTCTCAGGTGCAATTTGCTATCCCGGAAATTCTATTTAGAGCTGATAATGATTTTTTAGTCAGGATATTTGCCCTTGATGGCAGATTGATGACTTCATTTAGATTACCTGTAAACAAGAATATAAAGAATTATGATATAAATCAAAAGACTGATAATACTTTCAATAATGCAGGAACCTATCTTTTCAGTGTGGAAGCTGGCGGTTCCCGCTTTACCAAAACAATAATTTTGCCTTGATGTTTTTTGCTTCTCCAGGCATTTGAAAAAATTAGACAGGATTAGGTTTATGAAGTTTCAGACAAGAATGCTATTTCTGACGTTGTTATTTTTCACGCTTAAATTGGTATCTGCAACAAATACCAGAGTAATGGACGATTCACTGAAACAGAGGGAATTTGTGCCACCAAAGATAAAGTCGCTTAACTACCGGAATTCTGAGTCTCGCCCGGATATTTCGGTACTTGAAGACAAAGGCTATAGTTACAACTTCAAGGGCAAACCAATAAAACTTTTACGCATAAAAAACCGTGTTACACTGTCTTACAAACCGAAAACAGCTGGAATGCATGCTCTGTTCAAGAAGAAGAAATATTTCAACGGTGCAGCCTTCCGTCAATTGAGAGCCGGTTTGAGATCGCTGGAGGTGGTGACTGTTGAAAAGAGAGCTGTGGAGAACAAGAGCGGAGCTGAGGCTTTTCATGAGATAATTACTGCATTGGAAGAAGATTCATCTGTGGCTTTTGCAGCACCGGTTTATTATGCCCCTGAATCCGATGAGGGGATAATAATTACAGATCGGGTTATTGTCAAGATTTCAGGAGAGAATAAAGATACTTTTCTGCGTACAATTGCATCGGTTATCGATGCAGAGTATGAGGAGGAGTTGATGTCACAGGTTATGGTTTTCAAGTGCAACAATCCGGGCAGGAGGGATGCACTGCAACGTTGTATGGATATCGGAAATCTTCCGGGAGTGGTATGGGCTGAGCCGGAGATGACTTTACACCTGCAGAAGTATTATACTCCTGACGATCCATTTTACAGTAAACAATGGCATCATTTTAATGATGGAGTGAATGGTGGGGTTTACGGTGCTGATATGAAAGTTTCTTCTGCATGGGATATTCAGCAGATGGGAGATACAAATATCACAATTGCGGTGCTTGATGGTGGTTTTGATCTTGCACATCCGGATCTGTCTATGAAAAGGGGGAAGGATTTCTGTGGAGGTGATAATGATTTTGACCCATCACCTGCATCTGAAACAGACAGGCATGGTACAGCAGTGGCGGGTGTTGCTGCAGGTATAGGAAATAATGGAATCGGTATAGCTGGTGTTGCTGCAGGTGCAAAAATTCTTCCGGTTAAAATTCTGGATGAAGTTGTGGACTTAAACAACAGTCAAATTGCCTCTGCGATAACCTGGGCATACCAGAATGGAGCAGATGTAATTAATAACAGCTGGGGACTGCAGACCAGTACGCCAAGTAATGTGATCCAGAACGCGATTATTGATGCATCTATACTTGGAAGAAATGGAAAAGGGTGCCCGGTGTTTTGTGCTTCTGGAAACAGCGCTTCACAATTTGTTACTTATACTCTCCCTTTTACCAGCTCAACCTCCTGTTATATTGCCTTAGCCTACCAGAAAGACAGAAGCGGCTCGGCTGGTGATGACAATGTTGTGATCGACAATGTTGTTCTTTACGGGAGTAATGGTACTTCACTTGTGTTCAATGAAACGTTTTCTGCAAACTCATTGCCGTCAGGCTGGACAACCTGTGGTGGAATCTATGTATCGGGTACTCCGGTGACTGAAAGCACAGTACCGGGCTGGTATCGTACTACAACGGTATATCAGGCAGGGTTCGGTGATCAGGCTGCAATTTGTTCAGGTAACATAACTGATAGCCAGTGGACGGAAATCCGCCTGCCATACCGCAGCTATAAACTTGGTGAAAAACTGGTTTTCAGAGCACGAGTGTCATCCGAGGAGGGGCATGATTTCCTGAAGATAAGATATTATAATTTTTCAGGACAGTTTTACTCTGAAATGGAACTGAACAGCGGTGTTGCTAATGAGACTGTTGCAGTTGTCTCATACCCCGCTAAACTTGACAGTGCAATTGCAGTTGGTGCATCCACGGACATGGATTTCAGGAGTGATTACAGTCAGTATGATATGGGAGATACTGCAAAAACAGTTGATTTCCTGGCACCAAGTGGAGGTGGTTTATATGGAATTTGGACAACCGACATAACAGGAACTGCCGGATATTCTTCGACGGATTACGAAGATGAATTCAGTGGGACTTCAGCTGCATGCCCGGCTGCTTCCGGACTTGCAGCGCTGATTCTTTCCAGAAATCCTCAACTTTCGCGTAACAAGGTTCTGGAGGTAATGCGTTCTACTTGCGATAAGATAGGCGGTGTGACTTATGTCAATGGTGTTCATAAAGAATACGGTTACGGGCGGCTTAATGCACGGAAAGCTCTGGAAAACCTGCCACCGGTTATTACCGGTCAGCTTGCAGTGCAAATGCTTCGGAACGGAAGTCGTACACTGACCGGAAATGATCTGATCATACTGGATACCGAAACTCCGGATGGTCCGTTTAATTTAACTGTGCTGGGAGGTAACAACTATTCTGTAAATGGAACCACTATTACAGTTGCCAATGGATTTGCTGGAAGCAGTTTGACGGTTCCGGTCAAAGTAAGCGATGGAACTTACTACAGTGATATTTTCAATTTGACGATTACTTTCCGGGATAATAATTATGCTCCGGTAATTTCAGGACAGAAAGCGTTGACAATGCTGGAAGATGGGAAGCTGTATATCAGTGCATCTGATTTAACCATCAGCGATCAGGATGATCTGTCGGGTCCTTTTATTGTCACAGTGGGTCCAGGCTCAAACTATACAATAGTTGGAGATACAATTTTACCGGTTGCTGATTTTAACGGAATTTTAAATATCCCGGTTACCGCCAGTGACAGGATCACTTCCAGTATACCGTTCAATCTTCAGGTTACGGTAACGCCAGTAAATGATGCACCATCATTTACTGCTGGAACCAATATAACAGTCACAGAAGATTGCGGGCCGCAGATAAATACGGCCTGGGCTACTGCAATAAGTGCCGGACCACTGAATGAATCAGGTCAAAGTATGTCATTTATTGCATCGGCAAACAATAATGCCCTTTTTGCAGAAATGCCGGAGGTGGACGCCAGTGGTACTTTGTCTTTCACTCCTGCGGCTAATGCAAGTGGTAGCAGCAAAATAACTCTGTATTTAACTGATAATGGGGGCACTGTAAATGGCGGCCAAAATAGGTCCGTAGCAAAGGAATTCACTATAACTGTAATACCTGTAAATGATCCGCCTGAATTTACTGCAGGACCTGAAATTACTGTTTTAGAAGATGCTGGAAAACAGGTCCGCACACAATGGGCTCTTATAAATACCGGTGCTCCGGATGAAACAGAGCAGGAAATATCGGTATCGGTAAAAGTTTCCGATTCCACACTGTTCACGGTTATGCCATGGATTGACAGCTTAGGAACGTTGTTTTTTACTCCGGCTGCAAACCGTTACGGGAAAGCTGATGTAAACGTCACTTTAAGAGATAATGGTGGAACAGAGAATGGCGGAAATGACACTAAAATTGCTGCTCCGTTTTCGATTACTATAGTACCGGTTAATGATGCACCTGTATTTACACCGGGTAGTGATATTACCATATCAGAAGATGACGGTGTGCAGTCGTTTGCGAACTGGGCCGGAAATATAAGTGCCGGAGAGAATGAGAGTACTCAGAATCTGAGATTCAGGATAGTAAATAGCAATTCTAATCTGTTTTCAATACAGCCAGCCATCGATGCAAGTGGCAAGTTAACCTTTGAAACCGCCCCTGATTTAAACGGAACTGCACTGTTAAAGATCAGACTTTTCGATGATGCTGGTGTGGATAATGGTGGTGTTGATTCCAGTACGGAAGCAAATCTTGTAATCAATATAGTACCTGTAAACGATATGCCACGAATTTCCATAAAAGGTAAAAATAATATGGAACCGCGTACTGTATCAGTAATCCATATTTCTGCCTCAGATGCTGATGGTGAAATACCTGAAATCAGTGTGGACGGGCTCCCACCTTTTGCTGTTCTGGAAAAACCTGCCGGCAGTGCAACTGCCAGCATAACCTTCAGTCCGCAAACCGACACCGGAAATTATCAGTTCAGAATATCGGCTATAGTCAACACCGACACAACAGATACCATATTTAACCTGCGGGTAAGGATTATTCCGGTTGGTGATATAATGATCACAGGTGTATCTTCAAAAGCAGTAACCAGACTCTTTGCAACTGCAGGATGGTATGGGAAGCAGGTTCTGACAGGTTCTGGTAAAATAGCCAATGTAAAAGAGGGAATTTACCTGTTAACCATATCAGACAGTGGTGCCAGAACCGGGTATTATTACAGTGAAGTGGTTTCCGGCAGGACTGATACCATTGTGGCAGCTACTCATCCGGTGGTTCCGATAATGTTTACAGCAGGTGATACACTTCGTACGTTATCCGGGCCGCTTTACACTGGTGGTCCTGGTTCTGTGGTTATAGACGATGCTGATGGTGATGGCAAAAGAGACATAATATATACGGGTACCGATGGAATAATCTGGTCATGTAAAGGAAATGACAGTTCTTTTTCTGATCCGGTAATAATTCATAGTACTGAAAAAGGGAAAAACATACTGCGTTGTGTCGATTGGGATGAAGATGGGGTGAATGACATTGTGTCAGCCAATATAAACGGAAACATAAACCTGAGTCTGGGGACTTCAGATGGGTTATTTCAGGAGGATTCGGTTCTTTTGACTACGGGCTTGCAATGTACCGGTATTGAATTTGATGCTCATCAGACAGAAGGAAAAGCAATGTACCTGGGATTGAGTAATGGAAACCTGAAGTATGCGCGTTTTGACCAGAATGGATCAATCATATCTGATGTCCATACAGGCAATGCTCAGCTTTTTGATGCCGGTGATGATGCATCAATTGTCAGACTCGATATAAACGGTGATGGAACCGATGAAATGCTGGTTGGAAATAGAAATGGTACTGTTAAGGCATATTCAATTCTTTCATTTGATACTGTATGTACATTAGGAATGGTAATTGCAGGAGGGATGCCACTGGAGTTGAACAGTATGATTGTTATCTCATCCACATATGGACTGGGTGCAGATCTGGCTTCTCTGGTATATGCTGATGGCAATGGAACTCTGTACCGTTCTACTGGTGTGTTGCGGGGTGATATCAATAATGATGGAAAAGTGGATATTTTAGATCTTCAGCAACTTGGAATTCATTGGGGGCAAAGATCAAATGATTCCGGGTGGAAAGCAGTTGTCAACTTGTCGGTAAGTACAGGTACTTCCGATCCACAGATAATAAATGTGCTGGATCTGCAGGTACTGGGGAATTGCTGGGGTTTAATTAAGTAATACACTGGTGTTAAGCTTTTTTCAAAATGCTATGAATCTATTGCAATCTTTTTCCAGGGGGATATGTTTTAGCTGCAAAGCGTAATTCCAGCCGGAATATTTTAAAAAAAGGATATATAATGAAAGGAATAGTAGAAACTCAAAGGTTGTTTTTCAATACAGACCAGACAAAAAGCATTCCTTTCAGGATTGAACAGCTCCGCAAACTAAAAAGACATTTACTGGATAATGAACATCGGTTGGAGCAGGCAATTTACCAGGATTTCAGGAAATCGGCTTTTGATTATTACTCCTGTGAATTTGCAATAATAATCGCAGAAATTGACACCGCTATAAAGAATGTAAAAAAGTGGGCTGAATATAAAAAAGTCAAAACCAGTATTATCAATTTTCCGGCTAAAAGCTTCATAATACCAGAACCATTCGGGGTTACACTGGTAATTGGTGCATGGAATTATCCATATCAGTTGTCTTTGGTTCCGGCAGTTTCTGCTATAGCTGCAGGAAATACGGTGATCATAAAACCTAGTGAGCTATCCTTCAATGCCAGCCGTATAATGGCTGAAATAATCAACAACAATTTTGATCCGGCTTTTTTTAAAGTTGTCCAGGGTGGTGTGGAAGAAACAGAGAGTTTACTGAATCAGAAATTTGATAAGATTTTTTTTACCGGAAGCATATCTGTAGGCCGTATTGTGTATCAGGCAGCAGCCAGGAATCTGACACCTGTTACTTTGGAGCTGGGTGGTAAAAGCCCGGCCTTTATTCTTGATGACAAGTATTTACAGCTTTATGTAAAGCGGCTGATCTGGGCAAAGTTTTTAAACGCAGGCCAGACATGTATTGCACCGGATTATGTACTTATCCCATCAGATTTAAAAAAACAATTTATTGCTCTTGCTATCCGGGAAATAAAAGCTCAGCAATTTTCAATTGAGAATAATAACTATGTTCAGATTATCAACGGCAAGAATGTTAAGAGACTCTCTTCATTAATTGACAAACAGAAGATTGCTTATGGTGGCGGTTATGACCTGGACAAAAGGATTATTGAACCTACATTAATGGAGAATGTGACATTTGATGATCCTGTTATGCAGGAGGAGATATTCGGACCGGTTTTACCGGTATTGACTTTTGAATGTCTGGATGAAGCTATTATTCAGGTAAAAAAACGTCCAAAACCATTATCCTGCTATATTTTTACGGCTGATAAAAGAATGAGAGACAGAATTCTCAGGAAAATATCATTTGGAGGGGGAGAAGTAAACGATGCAGTAATGCATGTGGCCAATATTAGCCTGCCATTTGGCGGTGTGGGGGACAGCGGCACTGGTTCGTATCATGGGGAGTATGGTTTCAGGACTTTTTCGCATTACAAGGGGATTTTGGAAAAAGCAGTCTGGTTTGAATCCGGAGTTAAATACTATCCACACAATGATTTTAAGAGAAGACTGATGAAGAGACTCTTTAGGTTGGGATAAGTGATATAAAACTAATCTGCACAACTACATACACCATGCGCATTCCATAAAAAGGCAGTAAGGTTCAGTTCCGGTATCTGGGGTTCCTGCAAAAGATAGTTCGTCTGGTTTGCGGTAATAATTATTTTATCAGCGAATCTTCACAGTGGGGGTGATTGCTGGCAAACAGAACATCTATAATTTCAGCTTATGGCTAAACAGATGAGCTTTGAAAAAATGCTATGAAGAGAACACGCCGAGAGGGAAGCCTTTCCCATAGACTGTGAAGTTGCAATGAAAATCGCCTTTGATAATATGGGGCTTGGATTAACAAATGGAAACAGTTCTTATACCACAGGTCTGATTAAAGCTCTTGCCAGTGAATTTCCGGATGATGAATATCATGTGTTTTCACTGATGAGAAGAAAGCGGTGGACTCAGAGTGTAGTCGGTGAATTACCTGCAGTAAAGATTAGCAGCTCTCTTTATCACCCCCTGGTTCTTGGCAAGTTCTTCAGCCCAATGGTAAACAATATTAACACTGCAATAATCCGTCATACAATCAGCCGAATCAAAAAAGCAGATATTTACCATTGTACCAATCCTATATATTTTACTTACGGCATTAAAAGGCCGGTAGTGACCATACATGACCTTATAGCTTTAAAGGAGGAAGACTGGTCGACTCAGGGTTCAAAGAAATTTTATCGGCATAATATAGCGCGGATCATTTCAGAAGCCGAAGCTGTTTTTACTGTATCAAACCACACGCGCAATGATGTTTTACACCATTTCCCGGAAGCAAAAGAAAAGATTTTTGTGACCTATTTAGGCATTGGGGACAGGTATCGCTACTTGCCTGATTTGGACCGGTCTTTTTTGAATGCATTCGGATATCCTCAAGATAATCCTCCTTTTTTATTGTATGTCGGAGAAACACAGCCTCGAAAGAATGTTCATGGATTAATCACCGCATTTGCAGAACTTTCTTCATCTTTACTGAAGAAATATCATCTGGTGGTTGTAGGTAATTCCAGAAGAGACGATTACCGGGAAAAGTTAGTTGCTCTTGTAAATGGAAAAGGTGTCAGTGACCGGGTTCACTTCTACAACAATGTTTCAAATGACGATCTGGTTAAGTTTTATAATGCAGCACATGCTTTCGTTTTCCCGTCTTTCTATGAGGGTTTTGGTATACCTGTTGCCGAAGCAATGAAATGTGGGTGCCCTGTTTTAACATCTACATCAAGTTCGCTTCCGGAGGTCGGTGGCGAAGCTGTACTTTATGCCGATCCAAATGATATCGATATGCTAAAGGAAAAGCTTAAGCAGATTATCGAAGATGAGGATTTGCGAAATAAACTGCGGGAAAAAGGCTTTGTTCAGGTGGAAAAGTTCACCTGGAAGAAGTCAGCTGAATTAACACATGCAGTTTATCTGAAAATGATCTGAAATCCAGGAAATTTTATGAATCAGAAAGCCTCCATTTTCATGGTTTCCGGAAACCTGGCAAGCAGGAATGCGGTTGATTGTCTTAAATCACTTAAGGCTAATACTTCTGCGGAACTTGTGCGCGAAATAATAATTATTGAGGCAGGCATACGTCCCGATTTTAATCATGCAGAAGAGATCAACCGGATAATGCATATTTTCAAGGGAGATTTTTTAGTTCTCCTGGATGATGATGTAATACTTGAACCCGGTTGGCTTGATGGTCTGATAGGGTGTGCGCAAAGTTACAAGGATTCAGGAATAATAGGAGCGGTTCTTAAGAATAGAAAAGGCAGAATCATTCATACGGGTGGAGATGTGACTGATACCTATTTCGGGGTTGAAATTAAAGAGCCTATTACAAAACCGACTGAAAGAAAATATGCCTGCAGTGCAGTCATGCTGATAACCCGTAAGGCCATAGAAAAGATCGGACAGTTTGACCAGGGTTATAGAAAGTATGGTCAGGAAACTGATTATTGCCTCAGGGCATGGGAGGCAGGATTTAAGGTAATAGTGACACCGGATGCAAAAGCTGTTCATCTTGTCGGTCAAACGGTCAACCTTCGACCGGATATGAAAGATCTCTGGGAGAAAGACAGAGCCAGATTTTACCATAAATGGAGAAATACACCATTTTACAATAAGTATGAAATAATCGACCTTAGCAGGCGCGGTGTCGTTTTCCCTTTCCTTAACGGCAATGGTAATGATGGCACATGCAATGCAGACAGTGGAGCATTGCGTCCCTTGCATGAGGTAAAGCAGGAGATTGATTTATTAAAAAACCGGTACAATCTCCAGTACATCGATATCCCTGGCAGCTTCTTAGCAGAACAAAAGTACTTTTACGAACTTGTGTCATATTGCAAATCAATAGGGCTGTTTCCTGCTCTTGTAACTGATGGTAAGAACACAAAGGTTATAGCGGACCTCATCGGAGCAGGTCTTGAAGACCTTCTTATTAAAATCCCTGTCAACGTCCAGGATTGCAATCAGGCACTTGAAAATAAAAGTGTATGCGATGACGTTGTTAAAACGGTGGAAGTTATCAAATCGAAAGAATTTGGATTCAGGACAACCACTACGGTATCAAATTTTAAGCACCTGTCCAAACTTACTCTGGAACTGATTGCCATGGGACCGCGGATAGCAGATTTTGTGCTTTCAGATTCTTCCTGGGTAACAAATGATATTGATTTTCCAGGATACTCTGAGGTGGCACCATATCTTAAGGAAGCTATCGATAAACTGATGTCTGCAGGAATATGGGTGAATGTAAGATATTTTCCGCTGTGCCTTATTAAGGGCTACGAGCAGCATGTTTGTAATTTTCACCAGGAGCAGTGGGACCCTTATCAGTGGGATTATTTTCAGGTGAATAAATTTGAAGAAAAGGACATACGGAAAATCAGACATCGGGTTTCGCGTAAAAAATTTTTCGGACATGTCCGCGAAGAACGTATGAAGCTATGGATAATTAAAAACCGGATCTGCGCTAAAAACCGTTTTTTTAAACAATGTCTTCACTGCGCTAACCGGGGAATATGCGATGGCATCTGTCCACAGTACGTCAAGAGATTCGGTTCTGCTGAATTTGTCGCAATTGAAGGAGATCCGATACGGGACCCACTTTATTATCGCAAAAAGAATCAGACCTGGCGGATGCTGAAGCCAATAACCGCTGTTGCAGATGTAACGCTGGTGAACAAATAAGAGCGATCAACGGTTGCACACCTGAAGCAGATTCTTTCCTTTATTTATTGCGTAAAAAAACCGCTGAGAGCAGGTTGATTCATGGATGCAATGTGGTTTGTCTAATGAATTTTCTGCTACAGGTTTAGTTTATCTGACCAGTCTGTTAAAATATTCATCTTTTTGCACATATTCTATCAACTGTTCGAGTTTACCCTGATCCGAAAGAATGGTATAATAGTTTTCCTTCACATTTGGAGCGTACCGGATTGCATTTATCAAATCCTGTTTGTCCAGAGGGTTCTGGGAAACAAAATCAAAAAAACCGGTTTCTTCCAGAACTGATTTTATCAGTTGATGCTCGGGGTTGTTTTGAATCCAGCTTATCGCCAGAGTGGCAACTCCCACCTGGAGGCCGTGAAGTGTGGGTTTTTTTGCGGTCATATCGTAAGCATGAGAGATGAGATGTTCTGAGCCGCTGGCAGGACGGCTGGACCCGGATACCTCCATTGCCACACCGCTCATTACCAGGCAACCGCATATAAGCCGCAGAAATTCAAGATCTTTTATATCCTTATTGTTGTGACTCACCATCACTTCTACTGCATTTCTGGAAATAAGCACAGCGAAATCATTTACCGGCTCCTGCACCATCCGGTAGGCAAGTTTCCAGTCATAGATAGCTGTGAATTTTGAAATAAGATCACCGATTCCACTATAGGTGTAACGGACCGGTGATTTGCGGATAATATCGGTGTCGATAACTACACCGAAAGGAATTCTGGCTTTTTGAGTCTTTCGCCTGCCGTTTACTAATAATGATGCTCCGGGGGAGGCGAAACCATCATTGGATATGGATGTAGGCACACTTATTATCGGTAATTGCAGAATAAAGGCAATATACTTGCAATAATCAATGACTTTTCCTCCTCCGATAGCTACAATGGCATCGATGGAAGCAGGCAGGTTAAAGGCAGTTTTAAAAATGTCCTCTACTGCGTTGGAGGACACAACCTCCTCTAATCGTACCTCTATTTCAGATGAATCGAAAGAGATCCTTAGCTGCTCAGTGAAAAGGTCTTTCAGACCTTCTCCGTAAAAAAGTGCGATACGGGTGAAATGTTCCTTGCGCAGGTATTTGCCAAGCTTATACATTGCATTGGGTTTAATCCGTAAAAGGGTGGGAATAGAAATTTCCATTTGTGCCTCTTCAGTCCAGTTTACTCAAATCGATTTCACCTACATTGTTAAATATATAATCGGGTTTGTAGGGGAAATCAGTAAGCTTCTGAAGTTGAGTAACTCCGGAAAGCACCAGACAGGTTTTCATGCCGGCCTCCATACCAGCAACTATGTCCGTATCCATGCGGTCCCCTATCATCATAGTCTCATCTGCCACAACACCAAGCTGCTTTAATGCGATCGTCATCATCAGGGAATTAGGTTTTCCGATGATATAGGGTTTTTTCCCGGTGGCCACCTCTATGGCCCCCAGAATGCTTCCGCAGGCTGGCTCAAATCCATTGTCAACGGGGTCTATCACATCCGGATTAGTGCCTATAAATTTAGCTCCGTTCATAATTAACGATATGGCTTTTTTCAGCATATCGAAATTAAAGGAATTGGTTTTCCCTACCACCACATAATCGGGTTTGTTTTCAGATATGGAGAAACCGGCATTGTAAAGTTCACTTATCAGTCCTCCTCCGCCGATAACGTAAAGAGTTCCCCGGGGACACTGAGTGGAAAGAAACGAGGCGGTAGCCATTGCGGAGGTGATGAAATTGGATTCATTGACACCCTTAATTCCTAATGCCTCCAGTTTTCTTTTAAGATCCAGTGGGGTCTGCTCAGAATTATTAGTCAGAAAAAGGAATCTGGTTTGACTGGCTTTCAGACGGTTAATAAATTCCACTGCTCCATTGACCAGAGATTTACCTCTGTATATAACTCCATCCATATCAGAAATGATGTTTTTTATACTCATCGCCCAGCTTTCTTATTAATTTGGATTTTCTTTAATAAATTTCGGATTTGAGTCTGCGGTTTTAAGCAAAAGTGAACTCCCCTCCCTCATAGATTTTTTTACTGCTTCCGTCTTTGAGTACTGCGGTGACCGTTCTATCTGTGGTAGCAATAATATCAGTATGCTCAGCAGAGTCGTTGTAACCCAGATCAATAAAATTTTGTTCGGTCATGGTCCTGGGATCGATAGTGCAGGCGTCATGGTAGGCTTTCCCCACAGCCAGGTGAGTGTTACCAAATTGACCACCAAAATTTTCATCGTAAAGGGTATTGGCCATGAAACGGTTGATTCTGGAGAATCGTTTGTCGGTGAGGGAAAACTCTCCGATTTTATCGGCATTTCTTTGGGAGATCATCTCCTGCAACAGCTTCTCATTTTTTTCAGCAGAGGCCTTTACGATCCTTCCGTTTTCTATCTGAAGTCTGATATTTTCGATAATGTTTCCATAGCGATAAAGCGGTTGATCGAAAAAAATAGTTCCTTGTACCTGTCTCCAGTCCGGAGAAGTGAAAATTTCGAAACTGGGAATATTTCTTCCACTTCCACCCAGCCACTTGCGCTTTTCACCCAGCCCTACCCACAGGTCTGTCTCTGGGGCTTCAACGTGAACCTTGGCAATAGGCATGTCATTAAGAATGTTCTGAATGGAGTAGATCTGATCAAAAACCGATTTCCATTTACCAATAGGATCTGGCTCATCAAGAAAACAGGCCAGACTTATCTGTTGCCAGTATTCATCCAGGCTCATACCAGCCTCTTTGGCAGCACCTTCGGTTCCATAGAGACACAGCGTCCAGCTGAATTTGCCCGCATCCTCTTTGTTGTCAAGCCAGTCCCGGAATTTTTTAGTGCTGTGAGAGGAAAGAATGACTTTTCGGGGATCGGCATTTGATAAAAACAGGGGATCATTTTCCGCCAGGATTCTAACATAGTGATCGATGGTGTCTGCCAGACCCCGGTAATATTTCTCAGGAAAGAAGGTCAACTGTTCATCTGTACCCTCCTGAAGGTGCATCAGTTTAAAGTCGTCATCCTGGATCTGCATTAGTGGATGAGCACCGGCACCAAGTATGGCTTTGTAGACTTCGTAAGCCAGGGGGATTCCAGGGGTCTGGGTGACCAGGTAAACTACATCTCCCTTTTTGATTCCTTTACCATCATTAAGGGCGAAGTTTATCAGCACAGATGCATATCGCTTCAGTATTTCTTCCCTGGTAAGATGCATAAGTAATCTCCTATTGGTAAATTTCATTGTTATATAATTTTAAATGATTTCTGTTCAAAATGCACTAAATCTGTCATGCCCGAATTATCTTATCGGGCATCCATCCTTAATAATACAGCAAAAAGATGGATTCCTATTGGTGCGCCCACTGGGAAATGACATATCAATTAGAATTCGTTCATGTTGAACAGAAACCAAATAGATCGAAAAAAGATGTTCCCATGCTGGGATAATCTTTTTTCTGGAAAATAGCTTTTGACCGGGCTGAAAATTTATTTATTGCCAGATATCTTTATGATTCCAGGCGAACTGTTCAAAAGTGGTGGGTTCCTGCTTGAGGATCTCTTTAAGGTCGGGCTGAATTTGTTCGCACCATCCCTGTCGGGCAATTTCAAAAAGACCGTTTATTAAATTGGCTGCCTGTGCAGAAAGTCCGCAATCCAAAAACTCTTTATATGCTTCGCTGTGAGAAATTGGTATATAGCTGATGGTTTTACCGGCAACTGTGGAAAGTTTACTGGCTATCTCGAAAAGGTCAGGAGATTCCTTTCCGGTTAGAGTGTAAATGTGATTTTTATGAGAGGAATGTATAAGAATAGAGGCAGCTGCAGAAGCCACATCTCTGGCATCTACAAAACTTATGTGAGCTTGACCAGCAGGTACTCTTAACTGATTATGTTTTTTTATTGAAGGGGATAGAATTAGCAGGTTCTGCATGAATAGATTTGGTCTGAGGATGGTATAATCGATACCGCTGTATTGGACGCATTTCTCGGCGATGGATAAAGGGGTGGAGTTATCCTGTTGGACACCTATTTCACCCAGAGTAACCAAATGAGAGACACCGCTTTTTTTGGCCGCGTCGATAACCGGAATAATAAGTTTGTCAATTTTAGGATATCCTGATGGAGTTGCCAGAAAAAACTTTCTGATTCCCTCAAATGCATTTTTGAATGTTTGGGGTTTCTCATAATCGAGAATAACCACAGGGCAGTTGCGAATATTTATGGGGGCTGCCTTTTCCGGACTACGTACTCCGATGCGGATACAGGCCCCATTTTCCATAAGCTTTTTCACCAGTTCTTTTCCAAAAGTACCATTGGCTCCGGCCACCAGGATGTTTTCTGACATAAAAAACCCTTTAATGATTAATTGCTATAGAGCATCATGCAGTTTCTCCTGCAAAGGCCGGACCGTTTTTCTGGAGATTATGGCATACTTTTTGATACTCCTTTGCCAATCGCTTTTTCCGGAAACAGGGGGTAATATGAAAAGTAGAGTCGCTGTCTCCTCAGAACATACTCCTGAACTGTCAATCGAAGGGGCCTGTAACCTGCTGGGTGATATTTCTGATATATTCAGCGGCAAGCATGTGGCCATAAAACCCAACGACACCTGGGCTTCTCCAACCGATCTTACCCCATGCACCCAGCCAGATACCTTGAGGGCTACAATCCGCTTTATTAAAAAATTCTCTCCTTCCAAAATAACCGTCAGTGGTGGTTCGGGAGCCGCTCAGACCGAGGATGTCTTCAGATACCTGGGGCTGGATAAGGTAATTGCCGAAGAGGAGGTTTTCTTTTTTGACCATAACAGACCTCCCTTTATTCCGGTTACACTCTCTTATGGCCCGATGCGGGAAGTGCAGGTGAATCCCTACATCTTAGAATATGATACACTTGTTTCTTTGGCCCAGCTAAAGGTGCATAATTCAGCTGTGGTGACCTTATCCATGAAAAATATAGCCATGTCATTTCCCGCAGCAGATTACTATGGTCATCCGCGTGAAAATTATGACCATCCACACACCATTTTTAGAGACCTTCACTCTTTTATAGTTGGTATGTGTCAGCGATTTCCCATCAATCTGGCAATAATTGTGGCACATCCGGCCATGGTGATACGGGGGCCAATCGGAGGGAAAACTTTTGAAGGGGATCTGACTATTATAAGCAGGGATTTTGTGGCTGCGGATGCCGTTGGTGCTGCGATTTTAGGTCGCTCTGGGGTGAGCCATATTCTGGAGGCGCAAAAATTAGGATTAGGGACTGCTGATATAGAAAAGATTGAGGTTACAGGGTGCCCTCTTGAACTGGCACTTACTCACTTCTCTGAAAAAGAAAATTCCTGATAATTAACCAAAAATAATATGGGCTAAAGCGGCCCTGTAATTTATCTTAACCATTCAAAGGAGGTAGATGCATGTTGATAGTTAAAAGGATTTTGATGGTCCTTGCAGTAGTCACTTTAGCCTTTCAGCTTCCGGGCTGTGGCCAGCAGCGTCCTGCAGGAGGAGGTACCCAGCAGGGTGGTGCTCAGAAAAATGGAAATACTGACACTGCAAAGGATACCACAACTCAACCACAGGATACCGTCTCAGATACCGCACAATAGATAAATGCCTCCCGTATTTTGATACGGGAGGCCTACGGGAAATTTTTTCCATGACAGAGCTTACTGAATTAGTACATCAGAAAGATTTAAAGCCAATCCGCCATTGGCTTACCACTAAAGGAACTCTGGAAATAGCAGAATCTATCAGCCGACTGGAGCCTGAACAAAGGGCTATAGTTTTTCGTCTGCTGCCCAGGGATCGTTCTATCGATGTCTTTGAAATGCTGGACCCTGCTTTACAACAGGGTATTCTGAAGACTATGAGGGAGGGGCGGGTCCGGGAAATTTTAGAGGAAATGGAGCCCGATGACCGGGCAAGGCTTCTGGATGAACTTCCCCCGGCTTTGGCCAAAGGGCTTCTGGAAGGACTTTCTCTCAAAGAAAGACGGCTTACTTCAATACTTCTGGGCTACCCTGAACACTCTGTGGGCCGTATCATGAGTCCGGAATTTGTGGATCTGAAAATAAATATGACTGCCGGTGAGGCTATCTCCAAGGTCAGAGAGTCCGGCAGAGGTGTAGAGGCGATCTATCTGCTTCCGGTAGTCGACGGGATGGAGAAACTAATAGACATGATTGAACTGGGGGACCTTGTTCTGGCTGATCCGTCTGTTAAGGTGGGAACGTTGGTATCTGAAGAACCCTATTCAGTGAGAGCTGATCAGCACCAGGAGGTTGCTTCGAGATTGTTGCTGGAGACTGGTCTGATGGCTCTTCCGGTGGTCAATGATCAGAACCGGTTGGTGGGTATTTTGACATTTGATGATGCCATGGAGGTGTTACAGGAAAGTGACACCGAAGATATTTTACGCTCCGGTGCATCTGAACCTCTAGGAGCACCTTATTTCAGTGTATCACTTTTTACCCTCACCAGAACGCGTGCAGTGTGGCTTATGGTGTTGGCTTTGGCAGCAACTCTTACAGTCAATGTTCTCAATTTTTTTCAGGTGGCACTTCAATCCGCAATCAAGCTTTCCCTTTTTATCCCTCTGCTTATAGGGATTGGAGGAAATATCGGCTCTCAATCTGCCACAATCATCATCAGGGCTATGGCTTTGGGGGAGGTGCGCTTTTCCGATGTTTTTATGGTATTATTACGTGAGGTGAGGGTGGGTTTTTTTCTGGGAATCACTCTGGGCTTTATTGCTATTATTGTAGTGGGTCCTCTTTTTGGGTGGGATATTGCATTCATTTTGGGAAGCTCTCTTCTTTCTATTGCAGTACTGGCTGCATTTGCCGGGTCGCTTCTTCCAATGCTGGCCAAGCGTATCGGAATCGATCCGGCGGTGGTAAGTGCCCCGATTATCTCCACTTTGGTTGATGCATCGGGATTGATTATCTACTTTTGTATTGCCAGTATCGTTTTCAACCTGAACTGAGTAAGCTACACCTGGGTGGGAGCGCTTCTGCTGAATTATCTTTTTCTGATATGTCTCCCTGCCACCACCATTCCCGCAATACCGGAGAAAAGCATCAATAATCTGGATGGGTCTCTCAATGCTCCCTTATTACCTTCTTTTAAAATCCGTTGTTCTTCGGTAAAGGTAAGCCGGTTGCGGATGTCTGCATGCTGGTAAGAGACACTCCGATTACTCTTCAGAGATGCATAAGTAAAGTCGTCTGACCATGGGTTACTCAAAACCTCCCCCGCCAGGATAAAAAATGTCGCTGCCAGCAGTACCCGGTTCATTTAAACCTCCAATGTGGATTTCATACCTGAGAGTATGAAAATGTAAACATGATTGCATGTTAAGACGTAAATAGGGTGAAGACCTCTATCCATTGAATTACAGCAATATCACAGCCAATCGGTATGGAGAAAAAAGGAATCAAAACTTGAAGGAGAGTGAAAATGAAACCGCTGATAGTACAAGCGAAGCAGCACCCAGATACCCAAATTTCTTAGCTCTTTTGTAGGTCTTATCCAAAAATTCTGAACTCCCTTCCCGTTCGTTTTTATGCATATCGTGATAATTGTTAAAGTAATAACGCTCGGAAATAAAACATACAGCAGATGTCAATAAAAGAGCCGCCCCGGGAATCATCATTCTGGAATGGTAAAACTGCCTTTTCCGTAACTGTAAATAACAGGAGTGTACTCCCGGTTGGCTGATCTCTATCGTATGATTTATAGGCTCGTATCCTCTTAGCTCACCTTCGATAGTCAGTATACCCACTGGTACTATCCACTCCAGAGGAGTGACTCCTTCCAGGCCCGTTTCTGTTTTTATCCGCGCGCCTTGAGGTGAAGACTGAACCCGCAGATGACAGACATAATGGGTACGCAGATTCTCGATGATCTTACGGCTAAGCACAGTTTTTACTGTGTTGAGTTCAGATGAACCAAAATTGAGGGTGATAAATGAGCTGCTTTGTGATTTTTGTCTGCCATCAGTGATATTGATCTTTACCAGATCGATCTGCATGGTGTAATTGGTGTCCGGAGTAGTTGATTGCACTTTTACCGAAAAGAGCAGTATCAGATAATTACGGTTTTCATTTTCCGGACTTAGAGCAGCATTGAGCTCTGAAAGAGTGTATCCAATATCTGATAAAGGCTTTTTTAGTTGCTCGGAAAGGTTTTGTGGAGATGCGGATGGTAGAAATCTGGTAAAAGAGCTGTCAAAATCAAAGAAGATAAGTTCTTTTGTCTGAGTGTATACCCCTGCAGCCTGGCTTAGGCAGAATAAAAGAGAATATCTGATTAATCGTTTAAAAAGTCCCTTGAATGCCATTTCTCAAATATAATCATTCTGAATCCCCCATTTCCATTATTGCAATCGTATTCACGATTATTACCAGACAGTGTTCTGGCGATTGTATTTTGAGTGACTGGATCACTTTTCAGCATATAATTTCTTTTCAGAGGTGTCTTATGAAACTGATCGGACCGCATGTATCGATTGCCGGGGGAGTGCAGAATGCACCGCTAAATGCAGCTGCATTGGGAGCTACCGCATTTGGAATGTTTACTAAGAATCAGCGCAGATGGGATGCTCCACCATTGGATCAGAAGACTATCGACCTGTTTAAAAAAAATCTGGCAGAAAATGGTTTTCTACCCGCAAATGTGCTGGTCCATGACAGTTATCTCATAAATATTGGACATCCGCAGGATGAGGTCCGGGAAAAATCCTTTGTAGCCTTTATAGATGAGCTACGCCGGTGCGATCAGCTCGGGCTGTGCTATTTAAATATTCACCCGGGAAGCCACCTTCAGCTGTGTTCTGAATCTGAATGTTTGTCAATTATAGCCCAATCTATAAACAGGGCTTTTAAGGAAACCTTAAATGTGACTGTCGTGCTGGAAAACACTGCGGGTCAGGGAACTAATGTAGGATACAGGTTTGAGCATCTGGCAGAGATTATAGACCAGATAGATAATAAGCAAAGAATTGCCGTGTGTCTGGACACCTGCCATCTGTTTTCAGCAGGTTATGATATAGCTTCAAAAGCCGGCTATGAGAGGACGATGAATGAGTTTGATTCGATTGTAGGATTTAAGTTTCTTAGAGGGGTGCATCTTAATGATTCGAAAGTTTCTATGGGTAGTAAAGTAGACAGACACCACTCGATAGGCAAAGGCGTTCTGGGACTGGAACCATTTGGTTTCATTATGAAGGATAGCCGTTTTGAGCAGATACCAATGGTGCTGGAGACTATTGATGAGACGCTCTGGGCTTCTGAAATCCGTTTACTTAAATCAATGATTTGATGCTGATGAAAAACTTCTGTTTCCGGTGCTGCTTTTAAAGCTCTGAGCGGGTGGCAAAAACTATTTTAAAAAATAACCTGCAGCGTAATTTATTCATACGAAATCAAAGCCGTTTTGAATTGTGTGCGCTCAGGCTATAACAGTTTCTAACCTCCATACACCCGTCACATACATGGTAAAAATATGCCACTGCATTGGATCGCACTTAATGCCATCAGAGGATTGGGTCCGGTTAAAATAAAACAGTTGCTGGAAAAATATGGTGAACCGGAAGCTGTTTTTGAACAATCGCCTTCTAAATTGATTCAACAGGGAGTACTCTCTGAGTCAATTGCTACTCAATTGAGTGATCCATCAATTTTCAAATTTGCTCAGGAGCAGCTTAATTGGGCAGAAAAACTAAAAGTTTCGGTAATAACTCTTAAGGACAGTGCATATCCAACTTATCTGAAGGAGATATTTGCACCCCCACCTGTTATCTACGTGAAAGGAAAAATCGGGGTCATCCAGAAACATGCAGTGGCTGTAGTGGGCACCAGGTTACCAACTGTATATGGAAAAAAGGTCACCGATTCTATATGTACTGAACTGGTGGAGCAAAGACTGGTGGTAGTGAGCGGACTGGCCAGAGGAATCGATACTTGCGCGCATCAAAGTTGTGTGGAGCACAGAGGAGAGACTGTGGCGGTTTTGGGTTGTGGACTTGACCGCTGCTATCCATCCGAGAATAGAGGACTGGCAGATAAAGTGGTGGAAAACGGGGCTCTGTTATCGGAATTCCCATTAGGAACTCCTCCTGAGTCATACAATTTCCCCAGGCGTAACCGCATCATTAGCGGGCTATCTGCTGCAGTGCTGGTTGTAGAGGCTGGAATAAAAAGTGGCAGCCTGATAACCGCCCATTATGCCCTTCAGCAGGGAAGAGAGGTCTTTGCGGTCCCTGGCCCTATAAGCTCTCCGGTAAGCACGGGAACATTTAACCTTATAAAGGAAGGGGCTACTCCTGCCCGCAGTGGCTATGAAATTGCTGAAAGTTTAAAAGTCACCACTCTGACAGTTAAACACCATACAAGCTGTCCGGCTTTGGGCTTTTCCATGGAGCTTTTGCAGGATTCAGAAAAAGTTGTTTTTGAACAACTTAGTAGTATACCAGTACGTATTGATGAAATATCAGAGAGAACAGGTATTCCACTTGCCGGTTTATTTCCGTTGCTGTTAAACCTTGAGCTGAGAGGTTTTATCCGGCAGCAAAGCGGGCAAACGTATGTAACGGGTTTTTAATGAGTAAAAAAAAACTTGTAATATTGTTGTTGACAGTAGCATTTCTTTCTTTTGTCTGCTTTTCGTTTTTTGGAAATCAGGGTTGGTTTGCATTATATAAGGGTCATCAGCAGCTTAAAAGTCTTAAATATGAGGTACAGCATTCACAGCAGATGATTGACTCTTTAAAAAAAGAAATAGACAGATTAAAAAATGATACATCGTATCTGGAAAAGATCGCCCGTGAGAAACTGGGGATGGCCAGAAGAGATGAAAAAATTTACAAATTCGTTGAGGGGAACGACTAGTGTTTTTGAAGCGTTTTTTCAAGCAGGTCCGGAGCAACATCATTGCCGGTATACTACTTCTTATTCCACTGGTACTAAGCATTATAATAATGGTCAAGCTGTTTCAGTGGGTCGATTCTGTTCTTCCCAGCATCATCGGAGCGGACTGGGTTCCGGGGGTAGGGGTGCTGGTGATTCTTATCGTGGCTTATTTTGCAGGAGTTGCAGCAAAAAATTTTTTTGGAAAGAAGCTAATCAGTACTGCTAATGCTATTATTGCCAATATTCCGGTTCTAAATAAAGTTTATCTGGCGATTCAGCAGATTGTGGATGCCGCTACACTCAGCAAAAAAAACCTCTTCGAGAGAGCTGTACTTCTCGAATTCCCCAGACCTGGCAGTTTCGGTATCGGCTTTGTAACCAGCGAAAACAACAATGACTTTTCCATGAAAGCTGGTCAGAAACTGGTTTCGGTATTTTTGCCTACCACTCCTAACCCCACATCCGGGTTTCTGCTTTATGTTTCTGAGGACGAACTCATCGATTTGAACTTACCGGTAGAAGTGGCCATCAAACTGGTCATGTCAGGTGGTATTCTTAGTGCCGATGATTCTACGCGGCCGCCTCAGGCCTCGTCACTGTCAATAAAGGAGTGGATGGGGCTTTTTAAGCGCAAACGGCAGTCCTCTCTTTCCTGAAAATAAAAATCTATGGGTATACAGAAAACCAGCGCTGTAATTTTGTCTGTTCTACCCTACCTGGAATCAAGTACTATCGTATCCCTTTACACCGATGATCATGGCCGGGTAAACGGTATCGCCAAAGGGGTGAGAAAGAACTCGAAAAATTCCCTTCCCCTGGAACGGGGAATTCTTATTGATCTGATTCTTTATGCTAAGCACGGCCGGGAGCTGCATACCCTTACAGACATTCACATTCTCGAGTATTATCCCTGCATAAGGGTTGATCTTTACAAAACTGCTATTCGTGATGCTGCTTTTGAGCTTCTTCTTAAACCGGTTATGTTAAGTGAACCCCATCCGGAGCTTTTTTCTCTTCTTCAGCAATTCCTTAACTTACTTCAGTCTGCAGATACCATGGAGAGTTGTTTTGTTCTGTTATGGAGATTCTATTTTAAAATCGCAGAGCTGCTTGGATTTGCTATTCATTTTGAGTCCTGCAGAAGCTGTGGTCAGGACAGGTTGTTCTCTGAAGGCGGTTTTCTCGCGGTGGAAAGTGGTGGCTTGTACTGTAATAAGTGTGCGCAAAAAAGATCATTACCGGATACTTTCATTCAGGGAACCGTGTTGCAGAAGCTTGCCGGAACCTCTTTACCTTTAAAATGCAGCTTCAGAGAACTGGTCCGTCTGAGCAGACTGGCTGCCTCCTACTGCCGCTTTCATCTGGAGATTAAACCCGAATTTAAATCTCTGGAATTTATTGAACAGATGTCCTGGTAAAAAATACTGCCATTTTTCACTTCTGTAAAATCCCCGCAAATACAAAGTCTATAAAACCGTAATCTTCTTCCACGATTAAAAAATTACGAAAAAAAGGAGTTTAATGCCAGTTACTGTTTCACATCCGGTGTTATCCGTTGGTTTTAAAAAATTTGGTCTGGTTCTTTCCGCACTGATTGTTGGCAGTATGATGCCGGATTTTGAGTTTTTCATGCGACTTAGTTTTGGCAAGACAATCGGGCACTCAATTGAAGGAATTTTCCTGTTCTGCATTCCGGTGGGGTTACTGGTTTTATTACTGTTTCATAAACTGATTAAATTTCCCCTGCTCTCATTGGTTCCTCACAACCACCAGATGAGGCTTTTTCCGGTAGCCCGGCGTTTCAGGTTTTTACCATTGAGAAATTTTTTAAATGTTGTTCTTTCTTTGGGAGTGGGTGCACTGACCCATCTGCTGTCTGATGCATTTACTCATCATGATGGCTTTTTTGTGCAGTTTATTCCTTTGTTGAGTAAACCACTGGTAATTCTTCCTCAAGGGACCATAAGAGTATATTTCATGCTACAGTATCTGATTTCCATAATAGGTGTACTGTTGCTTTTCTATTATTATTTAAGATGGTATTATAAGGCTGAACCGGAAAAAGAGATTATCCCACATCGCTTTCACATTTCCAGGAAAGTAGGTATTACAATTTCCATTCTTACTTTTGCCTTGGCAGCTGGAGTTACTTACGGAGTCATGCTGGCAAAAGGCAATGGTTATGTTGAGCTGGCTAAATCCATAATTTCACTTTCGGCTATAGCCTCTGCCAGTAGTCTTATGATAGGGCTTATCAGCTTTGGTATTATGTGGCATTTTTTCATTCCGCATCACAAGAGAATGGCTGTTGTCAATAATCAGAATCAAAATGAGAATAATATTCCAGTAAGCGAGTTGATCCCCTGAAGACAGAGGGGAAAACACCATTTTACAAACCGGTATATGTTTTGCTAAAATTTGTACCATTCACCCTGAAAAAGGAGTATGGTGATGAATTATGGGAAGTATCTACCGGTTTGTCTTAATTTACTTTTGTTAAGCGTTTATTTTTCGGGACTTTTTCTCCATTGTGGCAGATCACCTACAGAAGCCAGGCGGTCTGAATGTGGTTCTATTCAGCTGAGAGCCCAAATTACTGAAAATCTGAGTAAAACTGCTGCTACAGCAGCAACCTCATTTGAAAATATTGTACTGGAGGTTTGGGGAATCGATATGGATACCCTGCGTTTCAGTAAAAAAATAAATGGAAGGCCTGTAGTTGTGACAGATACCTTTACCGGGATTCCGGCAGGAAACAGGCGCGAAGTTAAAATCTATACTACCGATAAAAGCGGATTTAAAGTTCATATCGATTCATTAGGTAACAGGGTGGTAAGAGTAGATCAGAACGCAGCTACTACTATTAATGCCCGTCTTATTCCTGCCGCAGGTTCTTTATATTTGCAATTAGCCAATGTTTCTACCTATGTAGATTCGGTGTTTCTATCATTTGTATCTACCGGAAGAACCTGGGAAAAAAGGATGAAAAGAAGTTTGAAAATGAATATGAGTCTGGATAATATTCCGGATGGCACCCAGGGAACTGTCTTTTTTACCGCATTAAATTCCAGTGGTGATACAGTCTATCACGCCTCCCAAAAGTTAACCTTTAATGCCAGAGAGTCTTCAGAGCTGAAGTTTAATTTCGACTTCATTCCAGGATCAATAGCCATGAATCTCAGTTTGAAAAATACTGGAGTGACCCTCATAGCCATAAATCTGGGGAATCCGGAAAAATCAGTAGAAACAGGTTCACTTATTATCACAGAAATCCTGTATTCCTCTCCTGACTCATCAGAATATATTGAAATTTACAATCCTTCCGATGCTGCCGTAACCATAGATACATTGATACTTGAGATAGACAATTCCTGGAAAAAAATTGAATCCATCACTATTGCTGCTCATGGTTTTTACATTCTGGGAAGAAAAGCATATACCTGGGTGGATAAATTACTCCAACCCAGTTCGTTTCTGGATCTCTCGCAGACCGGAAATCTTATCACTCTCAGGGCAAAGGATTCCTCCATTATAGATCAGGTAATTTTTATCGGAGGCAGTAACACTTTGGAGTGGCCTGCGGGGGAGCCAAATAAGGCTATCTCTCTGGATTCTACTTCGTACAATGTTATAAGGAATAATTTTGGACGGAATTGGTTTTTGGTTACAAAAAAAGTGTCAGTAAACGACAGCCTGTATGGTACGCCTCATTCAAAATAGAAATGGATCAGAAGTAATGAATTAACCAAAGTAAAGTGAATGATAAGTTTCATTTATCAGATCTTCGGTGGCATACCATCCCAGACATTCATCTGTAACCGATACACCATAGCGTAGCGGTTCATCTGAAATCTCCTGATTGCCTTCGTCAATGTTGCTTTCTGCCATCAGGCCGCAGATGGGTAATCCATCGCTTTTCATTTTAAGACATTCTTTCCAGACTTTAATCTGATTCTGAAACAGTTTAGCAGAATTCATATGACTGCAGTCTATAATTAATGACGGATTAAGGCCATATTGTAAAAGCCTGGTGTGTGCGGATTTAATAACCGGAGCATAATAATTGGGGCCATTTTTTCCTCCGCGAAGTATCAGGTGTCCATACTGGTTTCCCTCACTATGGCGAATGCATACCCTTCCCTCCTCATTGATACTGAGGAAACTGTGAGGTTTACTTACTGCCAATATGGAGTTGATGGCGGACTCAACGCTTCCATCTGTGGAGTTTTTGAATCCCACAGGTATTGATAATCCACTAACCATCTCCCGGTGAGTCTGACTTTCAGTTGTCCTTGCACCTATTGCCCCCCAGCTGCTCAGATCAGCGATATAGTGGGTTACCAGAGGATCAAGAAATTCCATGCCTGCGGCCATGCCCATGGAAGTAATGGAGATAAGAAGTTTTCTGGCCAGACGAAGGCCCTCCTCCAGATTGCATGATCCATTCATGAACGGATCATTAATCAATCCTTTCCATCCTACTGAAGTACGGGGTTTTTCAAGATACACCCGCATGATGATTAACAGACGATCCTCATATAGTTTTCTGAGTCTGTTGAGCCGGTAAGCATAATCCAATGCAGCCTGGGGATCATGAATCGAGCAGGGGCCTACTATCAGAAGAAGTCTGTTATCGATTCCTGAGATTATTCCTTCGATACTTCTTCTGGCCTGTAGAACAGTCTCTCTGGATTCGGTACCCAAAGGCAGCTCTTCTGCAAGTCTGGCAGGCGAAGGCAAAATCTCCAGATCCTGACAGGTTAGGTTTGTTTCCATAATGTCCTTAATGAAAGTATTTATAATAAAAAAGCCCCTGATTTTTCAGGGGCTTTGGTTTATCTAACATCAGTAAGTTACCAATAGATCAGCCCCCGCTGTATCTGACAGCAAAAAACCAGTAATAAAAAAAGAAAACGAAAAAATTTAAAAAACAGTTGCTATAGTTACTCATCAATTTTTTTCCCAAATAAAAAACCCCTCTTTTTGAGAGGGGTTCGATTCTTTTAATCTATGTTGACAGATCAATACGCCCGAACCCCTTCAGGTTTTAAACCAGAAGAAATAAAAAAATCGTGCGCTCTGATATATTCTTTTATTGTCCATGCTGATAATATAAACCCGAAAAGAAGGATTGTCAATATTTAGTGAATAATTAAGTAATTTCAGTAGTGTCCGGTTAATTTAACAAAGGATTACTGCAAAAAACAGCTTGGAATTTGGATTTTCAGACCAGAAAGCACCAAATCACAAATCTTAAATTCCAAACAAAACCCAAATTACAATA
>JAEZKP010000057.1 GCA_023436145.1 Fibrobacterota bacterium
ATTGAAACAGGATAGTGACCTCTATCTGCTCTTTTCTCGTTTGGATTTTGAATAATTGGTAATTGGGAATTGTTTAGGATTTGGTGTTTGTGATTTGGAATTTATTTGCGTGCCCTACTTCTTATGCGATCTTATGTTTGTTAAATTAACCGGACACTTCTGATTTTCTGTAGATATTTTACTGAATAATCACTTCAAATCTCATTAAATTCTCTCCACCTCTCTTTTATACTCTCCTCATCTTTAAAATAGTCAACCTGCTCTTTTTTATCATATACCTCATTGAATTTACTAATCATCAACTTGCCTGAATCCGGATAAACTACCACATCCAGCCCGAAAATGCTCTTTACATCAAAATATGTGCACGGTTCGGATGTGTGATTATAAAACTGATGAGCCCCATTTTCTCCGGTCTCAAAAAACAGCACATCCCCTTTATTTACAACCTCAAACCCCTGCATTGTCCTGACTGTCATGGAACCGGAAATTATCATCATCACCTCTTCGGCATTACGATGGTAATGAAATGGAAAAGAATACTGTGCCGGCGGCAGTTCTCGTATATCAAATACCAGGTTTTTCGATCCTGCTTCTGTACATAGATTGGGCAGAACTGTAAGAAGACCAAAAGGCACTTTATTAAACTGGCTTAAACCAAACTTCATATTTCCGGATCTAAAGATAGAAGGCATTACCATACCTTTCATCAAATGTGAATCAGCATCAAAAAATCTAAACATATTATTAGTAGCTTTGGTAAAATTAATAGTTTTGCTAAAATGAAAGTTTTGTCCCTACGGGACAAGGATAATCCTAGTTTGTTCGTTTACCTAGAAGTATTCCGTCCCTACGGGACAAAGAAAAAAACAGGCGTTATACAAATTTCTTCGACAAATCCTAAATACCCATTCTGGAACATTAATAGTTTTCACGTTCACCAAATGTGATTTACAAATCTGTTTCCTTTTTCCTGATTCCGTAGGGATCAAACATTTATAGAAGACATTACAAGAAAAATGAATCATTCCCCAGTCCGCATTCCGTTCCTGTTTATTCTCTCAAGAGAACAGATTGCAGTTTTGTATTTGGAAATAAATCTGGCAAAGGATAGAAATACCAGGTAAGGGGAAAAAAGATTACCATAAAGAAATCAGATACATCCTCCAGCCCATCGGTATCAGACTACTGTAAAGGGTGTTTCGGAAAGCGGTAATCCAACTTTTCCCTGTATTTTAAGGAAGGATGCCCGATAAAACAACTCGGGCATGAATTATTTAGAGAATTTTGTACAGGAGTTATTTACCCATTCCCGGATAAGGACGCGCCTGTTTCATAGTAAGAACCGGTTCGCCATTGGGATCACCGATAGGCTGATCAAATTTAAACTCCGTATCCATGGCATAATATTTACCAGGCTCATTACCGTATATGGGTTGGAAGAACCTGTGGATCTCCTCCAGCGCAATACCCAACTGATAGACCTGCTTATTAGTCAGTACAGTACTTTGCCCTTCAGGCAGAATATTGGAGTGCCCATGATAGACAATTGGCCTTCCCGGAGAATAGTAATGATAGACAAATACATCCGAAGTAATATTGGAGTCAGGCAGAACCACAGATCCATCACCATACTGAACATTGATATAGAAAGAGGGCTCCAATCCGGACTGATCATAGGGATTAGCAGTAATGGCCACCCCGGTAGCCTCCTCATCTGGGAAAGACTGGTGAACCAGTAGTGCCATGCCTACGGTTTCATGACCTATCTTGCGATAACTTCTTTCTTCAAAAGCCCGGAAAAACCACACACTGGCCCACACCTCCCGGATCGCCTCAAGAACCGACTCAGGATCACCCGGATCACCGCTTTTGGAAGTATAAAGCCCTGCACCAGTGAATCCATCCAGATCTTCAGCATTGGTGCTCGAACGGAAACGCATCCTTATACCGGGGAACTCGGTTTGCAGCTTGGTCATAAGCATTCTGGTGAATGCTGTATCCACCGGTGCCTTTTCCATGTCCTTGCGCAGTTTGTAAAGACGTTTGTCCCGGTGCCCTGTGTTATTCTGAAATACTGAATCCGCCAGCATAATTCGTATCTGTTCAAGAAATCCATTCTGTTCCATAAACTGATGATAATAAAAAACCGGTATCACAAACCCTCTGGGATAAGGGACTTTAGTAGTGTCCATATGAGGGAAAGCGCCAAAATTGCTTGCTTTTCCTCCAAAGGCAGGTATCGCCGAATCGATCGCCTCTGCAAAGCTTAATCTGGGATAATCCAGAATGTCTTTGATATCACGCAAGTCTTTGACATCCAGATTCATTTTTGCCACAGACACCTGGGTAGGACTGTTTTTCTCCCACCAGGCATCGGCTTCCTGCTGTGTAACTTCTACAATGGAATATTCCTTAGCTCCGACAACCAGCTTAACCCACTTATCTTTTAAAGAAAGCAGTGTGCTATTGGTAAAGGCTCCCCGCAGGCCCATATTTGGAGTACCCCTGTTTTGGGACAGGACATTTATATGGGAAAGAGGAGTCTGAAACATCTGGGTAATTATCCCGCTGGTTACGGAGATGTCATTAGGAACGGCATCAAGTACAACAATATCACGGAAACTGACATAAGTACCATTTTCAAGTTGATTTGCAGTAACAAAAACCAGTTTACCCATTGTGGTTCCATAATTGAGGGGCTGGTAATCAATCCCTTTATAAAGTTCATCGGTGGTAATAATTTTTACAGATTTGGGAAGAGCTGCAGCTACATTTTCCACCGTTTGGGATGTAGGATGGAAATAAAGAGAGTCACCGAAAAAGGCGTGCGAGGCGATCAACTGATAAGCCAGATTGATCATCTCTGCAGATGCATTATCATAAGGAGCGATCTCGTAAGTCCAGACACCCGGTCCCTCGTAGTAGGTGATTGCTCCAAGGATAAACCTGCGGTTTTTGCTGCTATACTCAGTTTTGTTGAACTGATCCAGACCGGGCACCACCAGCTTTCCTTTACCGGAGAGATTTGCCGATGTGAATTCGTGGTGAATCTTGTATTTTTTACTGTTTTGGAAATAAAGCTGGATTTTATTATTATCCCAGTCATCGATAACGGTTTTTACAGACATCGCTCCGGGAATGCTTGAGCTTAAAGGCGTCGAAGCAAGGGCCAGAAAATCATTTATGCAGCCGATTTTACCGGAACTGTCTGGCTCTGTTCCAGCCGGGATAACACATCTGTTTTGATTCCACCATTCATTGGCTTCCTGCTCAGTAACCTCGGTTATCGAATATTTTTCAGATTCTACAACCAGTTTTACCCATTTCCCTTTAAGTGCCAGCAAAGTGTTGTCGGTAAAAGCATTGCGCAATCCCATATTAGGAATACCTCTGCTTTGAGATAAAACATTTATATGGGAAAGTGGAGTCTGAAACATCCCGGTAATAATTCCGCTGGTTGCAGAGATGTCATTTGGAATTGTATCAAGAACTACAATATCTCTTTCATTTAAACCAGCTTCGAGCTCTTTTACAGTAGCAAAAACCAATTTACCTATAGAGGTCCCATTGTTGAGGGGCTGGTAATTGATCCCCTGATAAAGTTCATCGGTGGTTATGATTTTGGCCGATTCCGGAAGACCTTTGGCTACATCCTGCAACCGTTTAGAAGTTGGGTGGAAGTAAAGGGAATCGCCGAAATAGGCATTAGAAACGATTTTCTGATATGCCAGACTGATCATCTCAGCAGAAGCGTTGTCATAAGGAGCGATCTCATAGGCCCACACACCAGGAACTTCATAATAGGTGATTGCACCCAAAAGAAACCTGCGACTATCGCTGCTGTATTCAGCATTATTGAACTGTTTAAGATCGGGTACTGCAGCTTTACCGGAAAGGTTTGCCGATGCAAAATCATGATGAAGTTTGTATTTTTTACTGTTCTGGAAATAAAGCCGGCTTGCATTATTATTATTCCAGTCATCGATAACTGTTTTTACAGAGATGCCACCCGGTTTACTTCCATTTAGAGGCGTTGATGCCAGAACCAGAAAATCCTCTTTACATCCAATTTTACCGGAGCTGTCCGGTTCTGCTCCCGCAGGAATTACACAGGACCAGCTGACCGGTTCCGGAGAAGGACCTGTAGGCTCATCAGTACAGAAAAGAAACAGTGAAATGAATGCCGGCAATAATAAACACATCATTGCCGGTATGATTTTTCCATCTTTAGAATTTAGTGTCATATAGATTTTCCCTGTGTTTATCATATTATTACCTGACTATTTGCACAATCTATCATCACCACATGTCATACCATCGGGACAAGTTCCATTGCAGGAGATTAATCCAGGAATATGTAAATACCTCATCTCTTCAGATTCAACCACCAGATCCACATTTCCTGCTTTATTTTTGAAAGTCGCTCTGCGGTATATTATCAATCTGGGAAATCCGGCTATACCGTATGTCTTCAGTTCATCCAACAGCTTTGCAGAGATGGTACATGATCCATCATCTTCTGTTTCTCCCAGTATCTTACCTTTTGTTCCCCCATGATAGGAGATATCGATTTCAAAAAATATGGAAGCATGGCCCTGATTAGATGGCTCCCATTCCAGAGTAATCTCCTTGCCATCCTCATACTTTATAGAATCGTTTTTTAATACTATCGGATCGATACCTTTACCGGTAATGGTAAATGAGTCTATATTCAATTCGGAGTTGCCAGTTACAGAAATTTTAATCTGCTCTCCATCATCAAAGGGAGGATATGCCATTTCTTCGATCGGCATATAAGGTGAGCGGTCGCCTAGTGAAAAAGTAGTAGTATTTTCGGTTGTTTTTACACCGCTTACCGTAACCTCACCTATAGATATCCGGTCTGGTTCAGCTTCACAAGTATTCTCAGCAACACACACATATCCCAAACCGCAGGGTTCTTCACAGTAATTTTTATGCGGCACAACCAAACGGCAGTCGCCTTCGGTCATAACTGTTGTCCAGTTTTCATCTGAAGGAGAAGCCCCATCAGCAGTAGCACCAATAACGTTAACACTATTCCCAATCACATTACCTTGCCAGTCCATATTTTTCCTGAGGGAGATTTTAAAAACACCTACCCATTCTGGAGTTTCTGGATCTGGATCAGGGTCCGGGTCTGGATCCGGGTCTGGATCAGGGTCCGGATCAGGGTCCGGATCAGGGTCCGGATCTGGATCTGGATCTGGATCTGGATCTGGGTCATTAATCTCTGTCGGGTTTTGTCCATTATCATCGCAGGATAGAGAAACGAAAAACAAGGAAACAGAAACCAAGAGAAAGAATACAAATGATAATACCGTTTTTAAAAACACAGTTACCCTCCTGCTTTTAAATATCAATTAACTATTAAGTAACAATTTAATTATTGACCAGATCAGAATATTTATTGAAAAACAAAATCCACAATAAAGAATTAATCAGAGTCAATCAGATTAAAACTGATCAGACTGACTCTGATAATTTAAATCTTTTTCAAATACTTTTGTTCAGATATTTCTTTTCCGATTAAACGTTTCTTTCCAGGTGTCCTTCTCAGGGATTAAGAGCGAAACAGTAGAATCCACCGTATCCACCACCACTTCCGATGGTTTTCACTCCAGGTTTTCCTGCCATAGTATTGAAATCCAGATCAATACCTGCTTCGCAACCAGCCAGACAAAAACCGGAGATCCAGTGCCCCATACCCATCCCGAAACCTGGGCCAGTACCGCCGCCATCGGGATTATAACCTTGCTGAGGCCATGCGAATCCTGCACGAGGGGAACTGTTGGCAGTGGTAGATGTCCAGTCATTGCAGGTGACATCCTCAACGCAATTCTGGCTCAAATCACCCCAGCCACCGCCGGTGCTAGTTTTCTTGAAGAGTTTACCATCTTCTCCAGTACCGGTAACAGTGAGATGATTGTCGACTTCCTTAGAGGGATTTAGTGGATCCGGATATCGGTTCGGAACGCCATCTTCATTAGGAAGATCGTTCTTTATTGCATTATGCGCACTTTTAGGACGCCCATTAAGCAGTTCACTGGTATTGTTGGCTAACAATCTTCCTTTACGGTCATACCACGGTCCGTTTCCAATACGTTCAATGGCGTTTACCTGTTTTCCATCCGGCCCCTTTTTGGCACTTAAAAATGCTCTCCAAATCTTTGCTTTAGAACCTGGCATACTTCTTTCGGCAATACACTGGCAGATGCTGTCTGCACCCAAAATTCCGGCCCCCTGCCCGGTCTTGCCAAAACGAAGATCACCACCAAAACCATTTTCACTTCCGGAGAGCTCCTGCAACGCCTTCAAACTGGTCAGAAAGAAACTGAATTTGGGAAGGTTAATGGTGTCTAAAGTAATGTTTACTCCATCATCATCATAAGAGGGGACCGGTATAGTTTTGGTAACATAACCATTAGCAGTAACACTGAGTGTATCAATTGCGGCTTTAATTTTAGCCAGACCTTTGATATTGGAGGGTACGACCAAAGAAGAAGAGGTAAGGAAATATTTTTTATCTGAAGAGGCAAGATAGCGAAATGTTGAGCTTTTTCCACCAATGGTAACTCTCACTGCAGCCATTGCTGATGCAGAGCGACTGGCAGAAAGATCAAACCTGTAATCACCGGCAGAAGTATAGTGATTAAGTTCTTTTTTCAACAGATTTCCGGATATATCAAATACTTCAATTTTAACCTGAGCAGCTTTTTTAAGACTGAAAAGTATAAATCCTCTTTCCATGGTAACTTTCTCAAGATTAGACATCTTTCTGGAATTATCCATCACACCTGTGGTGGAAAAAGAGAACTTCCCCTGAGCATCAGTGGTGTCCAGCAGTTTTTGGCCAACCAGGCTTACGATGGCACCAGCAACCGGTTTTCCATCCTTATTGGAAACCTTACCACTCAGTTTAATCGTTTCAGCAGAGACAGACAGGCTCGCCACTAAACCTATTATCACTCCAATTTTTCGGTACACGATATACCTCCTCTTGTATTTTTATGCTTATCTATTGTATATCAACACATTGCATCGGTTGCACAGGTTTCTTGAAAATTTATTGGAAGAGTAACAAACCTTCCTGGAGTATTCTTTAATTATCTGTCAGCGTTTTCCATGCTAAATTCTTCTTACATTTTCTATGTACATTTTTTATGTACATTTTCTATGTATGTTTATCCTGAGATCAAAATAGTTTAAACTTTTTTTCGGACGCAGAAATAATTCTGCAGGTTCGCAAAGCCTCTATAGATAAACCGGCCTAAACCTTACATTTTATCCAACCAACTCCCTTTCTGCCCCAAAAAACAGGTTACTTATCTTTTCAATTAACACCACAAATGTTTTCAATTGAAAACATTTTAATACTCGTATTCAGGAGTTTTTTTCTAATTCCGTATAGACCATCGCTCTTTCTTTGCTTAAACACCGAGGTGGATACTCCCGTTCAGCAGTGTCCGGTTAATTTAACAATAGATTTCTGCAAAAACTGCTTGAGATTTGAAATTTCAGACCAGAAAGCACCAAATCACAAATCTTAAATTCCAAACAAAATCCAAATTACAATACCCAATTTCTAAACAGGAACAGGAGTATGAATAGAGAATTCGAAATCCGAAATTCGAAACAGGATAGTGAGCTCTATCTGCTTTTTTCTTGTTTGGATTTTGAATAACTGGTAATTGGGATTTGTTTAGGATTTGGTGTTTGTGATTTGGAATTTATTTGCGTGCCCTACTTCTTACGCAATCTTATGTTTGCTAAATTAACCGGACACTTCTGAAAAACATTAAGAATTAATATAACTGCGGGTATGACCTAACCTATTTTTTCACATGACATTACATATGTTTTTTAAAACACTCCAATCATACCACCCCTCACCAGGAGAACTTTATGAGAGTCTCTGTTTTTGCTACTGCATTAATCTTTATTCTTCCTTTTTATAATTGCTCAGAAAATAATTCCGGAAAAGAAACTACAAGTGAAGCTGTTGAAGCAATACAATCATGGCTCGTTCTGATTGATGATGGCAAATTCATTCAGAGCTGGGAGGAAACCGGGAGTCTGTTTAAAAATCAGATACCTGACTCCCAATGGGTAAAAACTATGGAAAATAGCCGGAAGCCATTCGGAAAAGTTATTTCCAGAAAAGTAAAATCAGCACAATTTAAGAAATCCCTTCCAGGTGTCCCAGATGGCCAATATGTAGTAGCTGTTTTCAAAACAGAGTTTGAAAATAAAAAACAGGCTGTTGAAACTGTCTCCGCAACAAATGAAAATAAACAATGGAAAGTTGTGGGATACTTTATCAGGTGAACTATAATATTATTTTGCTCATTTATACTTTTATAGCATCTTTTGATTTGCAAAAAACTATCAAAGGTTAAATCTATCTATGAAAACAAAATCCTTCTCCATTATTGGCATTATTCTGTTAATTCATTTCCCGCTGATGTCAATGGTCATTCATAACTACATTCATAAAAAAGACAAATCAATCCGCACTGAAACAGCTAAATTTGATGAAGACTATCTTTTTCTGGGTAATGAACTCAACTTCTCCGGTGAAGCTGAAGATCTGATTTTTCTGGGTAAAAGACTTTCTTTCAGAGGAAAAACAAAGCTTGGTATTTTTGCTTTATGTAAGGATCTGATCTTCTCCGGTTCTTCTAACAACGGCCTCATGGCAGCAGCTATGGATATAACTTTCGATGGAAAAATCAAGGGCAACAGTTACATCGGATGCAGAAATTTTTATATGAGTGATATGTCTCAGATAAACGGTAATCTTTTTATCGGCTGCGCCAGGCTCTCTCTGGATGGTGATTTCAATGGAGATCTGTATGCAGGCGCAAATGAATTAATAATAAATAACGAAATAAATGGGAATATCTTTTTTTCAGGAAGACGTATAATCTTTGGCGAGAATGGAAAAATTAAGGGTAATCTCAACTATTCAACCAGAGAAAAACTCAGTGAAAAAGAGATGTCAAAAGTCAGCGGTACTATTACTTATGACAAAAAACAGAAAGACCGTTTACCGGATTCCAAACGTAGACCTGTCAACCGTATGGCCGGATTTTTTATCCATCTGGCTCTAATCATCTCTTTTGTTATTGTGGGAAGCCTGCTCCTTTTCCTGCCGGTATTCAGAAAACTTGATGCAAAACAATCAACCAGGACATTGCTCAGCTCAGCATTATGGGGCCTTATTCCTTTGTTAATTTACCCCGGAATAATCGCTTTATCTTTTGCTTTGATCATAACCATACCTTTTGCCTTTGTACTGATACTGTCATTTATTCCACTATTCTTTATAGCCAACATTATCGGTACAACACTCCTTGGAAATTTCCTGGTAACCACCTTTAAATGGAAATTTGAAAGACGTCATTATCAGTTTCTTATCGGAGCACTGGGAGCTGCTTTTTTGTCTTTGATCCCAATCATAAATTTCCTGAGTTTCATATTCATTTCGTCCCTGGGATTTGGGGTATTCATCTCTTTTCTATTCCAAAAACGTCTGGCTGTTTCATAATAGAAACAGCCTATTGGATAAAGAAAAGATTGACCTGGCAAAAACCAATCAGGCTACAGTTCCCACAAAAAATGCTGAATGACCAGGTATATACATTGCTCCTTTCATTTTCAGAGGGAAAGTACTGTTCCCTCCATACAAAGGATCCTCACTACTGATAATCTCTTTCCATTCGCAGCCTTTCGGAGGGGCACTCAATGGCTCCGGATTTGGAACAAGTGAAAAGTCTTTTCCCAGATTAACTATCAGTAGCCGGTCCTCATGTGAAATCATACCGGAATACCTTAGCAGAAAAGCGTTATCTCCTATGACTGCACCATCAACCGATTTTCTGCCATTGAGTCTAAATACCGGTTCTCTTTTGCGAATTGATAGCAAATCCTTGTGAAACAAATAAATCGGCCGGTTAATGAAACGCTCTTCAAAATTCAACTTGCACTTTTGGAACGCCTGCGGGTCTCCCGGATCAGGAACCAGAGGACCGGATGCAGCTGCAATTGATGGGAACTGCGAAAGAAACATTTTCCGACCTCTTGCAGCACGCGAATTTCCGGTTTCACCCTTATTAGTAAAGAAATAAAACGGTGCAGATGAACAAAACTCCTGCCCCTGAAAAATTAAAGGTATCTGCGGGCCTAAAAGTAAAAGCAGGGTAAATGCCTTATAGAGTGCAGGATCACAGATAGCATGAATTCGCAAACCCCGTAAGGAATTTGCTATCTGATCGTGATTCTGCAGATAGTGGATAAAGTAGCCGGCAGGGAGACCCAGTGCAGACGTACCTCGTGTTTTTTTCTGCCAGGAGTAATACTGACCCTGATAGAGGTAACCATACTTGGCAGCTGAAATAAACTCCTGTGGCCTTCCCCGGTAATCGGAATAGTAAGCTTCAGCATGTCCGGTGAGTGCAACTGTTGAGCTTCGGTGAAAATCATCTGACCAGACCGCATCTATCCTGTAATCATGAAAAAGTGTGGTATCCTGACACTCATTTTCAGCTATTATAAAAACCGATTTATGTGCGGCTGCTGCACGCACATTCTGCACTATTTCCTTAATGATATTATTTTTTGATGAGTCAAATATCTGCTGGGTGGCATCGATTCTAAAACCGTCAAAATGATATTCCTGAATCCAGTAAACTGCATTAGCCAGAAAATATTCTCTTACCGGACCGCAATTGCAATCATCGAAATTTATGGCTGCACCCCACTCGTTCTTATACTTTTTTGTAAAGTAATGTTTACTGAATTCACTGAAAAGATCGGCACCCCAACCCAGATGATTGTAAACCACATCGAGAATAACACCGATTCCGCACTGATGGGCCTGGTCTATAAAGGAACGCAATTCATCGGGTGTTCCGTAATGATGTGAGGGCGCGAACTGAAAAATTCCATCATATCCCCAGTTAAACCTGCCCTGGAATTCGGCTATGGGCAAAAGTTCAATTACAGTTATTCCCAGGCTGGCAAGTTCTGGAAGTTGTTTACGGGCAGCTTCCCAGGTACCCTCGGAAGTAAATGTGCCTATGTGAACTTCGTAAATTACCCGGTTATCCTCAGTTATCCCTTTCCACTCGGAATCGTTCCAGGTATAGCTGTTATGATCGATTATTCTGGAAAGCCCATTTACTCCCTGGGGCTGGAAACGGGAGGCCGGATCCGGGTAACAGCGGGTTGAACCATCGAGTCTGAAACCGTATAAAATATTTTCTGTAATAAAAGGAAGTGATCCTGAAAAATAACCATCCGCATCCTTTTCAAGAATTAAAGATGGAGGTAGATCTTTACAATCTGGACAGGCAGGTATCTCCGGCACCAAAATTAGTTCAGCGCTTTTATGATCCGGTGCCCATACCCTGAAATGAACAGATGAGCGGTCTGGAAGAATCTCGGCTCCCATCGCAAAGGATCTGGCCTGCAATGATTTTTTCATCACCACAAGAAACCTGCAACTATGGTGCCTGCCCCTGAACTATCCCTACAAGTACCTGAAAAACCACAACTGAGTTAATTACCACTATAAAACCATAGTCAGGTACATCTCACTAAAGTCGGTGTAGCATCTATGATGATTGAGCTTGAAAAAGATAATCTTGAACTTGGAGTAATCTCCGATACTCACGGATTGCTTCGTCCGGAGGTATATCGCATTTTTGCCGGAGTAGATTATATCCTGCATGCCGGAGATATCGGAGGTGTTTCTGTTTTGACTCAACTGGAGAAAATTGCACCGACTTTAGCAGTATTGGGCAATACCGATTCTCCAATCAGGTTTACCGATATTTATGATACCGCAATACTCAGAACAAATCAGGTTTCCATTTATATAATTCACAACATTGGAAATCTTGATCTTGATCCGGGCAAAGCAGGTTTTCAGGCAATAATTTATGGTCACTCTCATATTCCATCTGTCGAAACCAGAAAAGATGTTCTTTTTGTAAACCCTGGAAGTGCAGGCCCAGAAAGATTCTCTCTTCCGGTGAGTGTTGCCAGAATAAGCATCACCGGTGATCAAATGAAGGCGGATATAATAGACCTGATTTCAACTCATTAGATTTTGTACAGGTTATTGCACAGGTATGCTTCGCAGGATAAGAGTGGCCGAATCCCCTGGTGTAACAGTGTTACTGGAAATGCTCACTATTATCAATGAGGAGCTTTCTTTATTTACATAAGCCACATACCCGGTCATACTGTACGATGCCTCTTTTTCTTTGTTCTTATGGTAAACTGCAAACACATCACCGATTCTTATCCCCTGGGCTTCACCCTGATCGATTATCAGAGTCTGAAACAGATAGGGACTGGGAGTTGATTCAACACGTTCGAATATTTCAGCTTTAACAGGATTTTCCGGTTGACTGAAATTGTAAACGCCTTTCAAAGAGGCTGAACCGAAAAGTCCGGCTCTTTCCCCACCTTTAATAACTTCTGACATTTCAAAAAGCCGGGCCGAAATCCTCTTTTGTTCCACTTTGACAATTGTTACTCTGCCAACTTTTTTAACCAGATTGGCAATAGAGTTTCTGAAGCGGACAAACCGTATCGATGCAAATATATCAAGAGTATCCCCCGGAACAAATGATGCTCCTTTAACAGGCCGGATTGAAATAATATCAAAAAGCTGGTATGATCCTTTATTGAGCGGTTTTTCCACTACAGCATTTCCCGGATACATGTTGCCTGAAGAATCCTTTTTTGTCCATAAAAACGGTACCGCTGAAAAAAAGCGGGTACTGAGAAGATATTTGCCTTTAATACCAGAAAATGTTTCGGAAGCCGGTGGTTTTGAACTTGTCTCAAAGTATCCAGGCTGACCAGGCTTTCCTGACAGGCTGTCCTTACCCCCAAAAGTACCATCTTTTCCAGAGACTGCAGAAATCAGCACTGAATCCCCGGGGTAGATAAGGTGGGGATTTTTTATATGAGGATTGCCTTTCCAGATGAAAGGCCATTCAAAAGGATCACCAGTAAACTCAAATGCCAGGTCCCAGAAAGTATCGCCATCTTTAACCACATAAGTAACATTCTGTTCGGAATTCTCCTGCTGGGAGGGAATTTCCTGCTGAGCGTGAATAACAGAAACACACAGTATGCATACACAAAGAATTCCACTGCAGATCCGATTATAAATTATCTGCTTCGGAGGTTGGGGTGAGTGTGCTCCAGACAAACCAGAAGAACCTTTTTTAGAAGAGAGCAGTTGCATTATGAGTGCACCATTACTAATTTAATCTGACCTTTTCCATATCTAAGGAGTATATCATGGGAGAAAAAGAATTACCAGCATCAATTAAAGAAATAACCGGTGGAATCACCTCAGCTGCTGGATTTAAGGCAAATGGAATCAAAGCGGGAATTAAAATTACAGGGAAACAGGATCTGGCCCTTCTTTACAGCGAAAAGCCATGTTGTGCAGCCGGAACTTTCACCAGAAATGCTATCCGGGCTACAAGTGTGGACTGGTGTGAGGAACAGCTCCCCTCCTCAGAGATTCATGCCATTATCTGTAACAGTGGTTGTGCCAATGCCTGTACCGGAGACAAAGGCCGGATCGATACTGAATTAATGGCAAAACTGGCTGCTGATGCACTGGGGGTAGGAAAAAAATCCGTTCTGGTTGCTTCCACCGGTGTTATAGGTAAACCTCTTCCCATGGAAAAGATTGGATCAGCTTTACCTCAACTGGCCAAGGATCTCTCAGTGGAGGGAGGGGAGAATTTTGCCACAGCAATAATGACCACCGATACAAGGACAAAACAATCTGCGCTGCGGATTGAAACTTCTCAGGGTGTTTATTTTATGGGAGGTACTACCAAAGGTTCCGGTATGATTCATCCCAATATGGCAACTATGCTGGCATTTATCACTACCGATGCCCAGATCGATCCGGTATCACTAAATGAAATAGTAAAACGCACCGTTAATCGAACTTTCAACAATCTTACTGTTGATGGAGATACCTCGACCAATGATATGGTGCTGGTCCTGGCTAATGGTGCATCCGGAATATCCGTTTCCTCAGAAGCGGAACTGGCCTTATTCGAGCAGGCTTTCTATAAAGTGTGCAACGATCTGTGTAAACAGATTGCATCAGATGGAGAAGGGGCTACCAAGCGGGTGGAGATAAATGTAAGAGGTGGTTTAAACGAAACTGATGCGAAACTGGCTGCCAAAGCGGTGGCAACTTCCAATCTTACTAAATGCGCTCTTTTCGGCAATGATCCAAACTGGGGGAGAATTGCTTGTGCTGTGGGGTATTCCGGAGCCCAGTTTTCCAAAGAAAAAATGACTATACTTCTTTGCGGAGTACCTGTATTCAAAAATCTGCAACCTGTCCCTTTTGATGAATTGCATCTACACAATCTTCTGAAATCCAATGTAGTTACCATAGACATCGACCTGGGCGCAGGCACTTCTTCGGCCGTGGCACACACTTGCGATTTCAGCTATGATTATGTCAAGATAAATGCAGAATACAGGACTTGAACACTCATAGGTGGTGCTATGGGAGAAGTCCATCTTTTTGGCAATTCCATTCCGATTTTGAATACCAGGGAATTGCCTGAAGAACATAATACGGGTGGAAAAGGGTACCTACCTTTTGGCACCCCAATTGCCTTACCCATTAACCACCATGAAAGCACCACAAAACACCCCCAAACACCCCGGTGTATCAGAATTATTTCATAAATATTTTGAAAGGATGAGAGATTTCCAGATCCGCTTCTGGGTCTCTTTACTGCTCACTTTACCCATTCTGCTATTATCACCTCAAATACAGGAGTGGCTTAATCTGCAGTCATTGTCCTTTAACCAGGATAAGTGGGTGTTACTGGGACTGGGGACTATTGTTTTTGTTTATGGTGGATGGCCGTTTTTCAGGGGGAGCATTAAGGAGATCCGAAGTTTCAATTTAGGAGCAATGACTCTTTCAGTTCTCTCCATATCAATTGTCTTCTTTTACAGTCTGGCTGCACTTACAGTTCTTTCATCCGTTCCTCTTTTCTGGGAACTGGGAATTATAGTCACTTTAATGTTACTGGGGCACCTAATAGAGTTGAGCTGCATACGTGCATCGTCTCAATCAATGCATAATATGGTTAAGTCGCTTCCCCGGAATGTTCATCTGGTGGGTAAAAGAAATGAAATTATAGAGACCCCCCTGCAAAATATTAAATGCAAAGACAGGCTGCTGATCAGACCGGGAGAGCTGATCCCTGCAGATGGAATTGTCCTGGAAGGCGAATCAAATGTAAATGAAGCGAAGCTGACCGGAGAAACTAATCCAGTTTACAAAAAAGCAGGATCGAGGGTCATTACCGGATCTGCAAATATTGATGGCACCATAACCATCGAGTCAGCAGCTACCGGAGTCTATTCATTCTTATCACAGATCACCAGGCTGGTAGAGGATACGCCGGTTATAAGGTCCAGACCCCAGCAGCTTGCCGAAAAAGCTGCAGTCACTTTAACAGTCTCTGCAATGATAATCGCAACTATGACCTTTATTATTTGGAAATCGTTTCTGAACCAGGATCTTGCATTTACTCTTCAGAGAGTGATTTCAGTTCTGGTGATGGTTAGTCCAAACACCCTGGGGCTGGTGATTCCACTGGTACTGGCAGTTTGTGCTTCTGTTTCTGCATCTAATGGTATTCTTATTAAAAGCAGACACGCATTTGAGTCTGCGCATAAGATTCAGTCGGTCATTTTCGATAAAACCGGAACTTTAACCGAGGGGAAATACGGGGTTACCGATATAGAAGTTTTTCATTGCGGGGTCAATCGGGATGAACTGATTAAATTTGCCGCATCCGTGGAGATCCGTTCACAGCACCCGGTGGCCAGGGGAATTGTTCAGTTTTCTGGAGAAACATTTAACTCAACCAGGTTCTCCTATATAAATGGCAAAGGTGTTTCTGCTCTGGTAGAAGGTCGTGATGTCAAGGTGGTAAGTCCCAGCTATCTTCAGGAAAATAACATCCGTATAGATGCTTTTCATGGTACCCACCTCAGAGAGAGAGGAAGAACCGTTGTTTACGTACTGATAAACAATGAGCTCTATGGAGCGATAACTCTCTCTGATATTATCAGGGCAGAATCCAGAACTGCAATAAAGAGTCTGAGGCAGATGGGGATAAAAACAGTGATGCTTACCGGGGATAATCGTAGCGTGGCCAAATATATCGCTGAGGAGCTTCAAATTGATCATTACTTTGCGGAAGTTCCTCACCATGAAAAAGTGTACCGGGTAAAAGAGATCCAAAATCAGGGATTTCTCACTGCTGTAACCGGAGATAGTATCAGTGATGCCACGGCGCTGGCGCAGGCAGATATTGGTTTTGCCATTGGTGCAGGAACCGACATAAAAACCAAAACAGCGGATATCGTACTGGTTCGAAATAATCCGCTGGATGTGGTCAAGGCAATTCACATGTCCAAAAAATCCAGAAGAAAAATCTGTCATAATCTCCTCTGGGCAGCCATTTACAATCTCATATCTCTTCCCCTGGCAGCAGGAGTCTTTTATTCCTGGGGTATCATTATAAACCCGGCATTGGGAACCGTGTTAATGGTATTAAATACTCTTTTTATATTTCTGAGTTCCCGCTTTTTTCGTCTGTAAATTGATCAGGGAGATCTATTCCATGGCATGGAGCTTGTAACATGCTAAAGGATAGAGGGTTCTTTTGAGTAAATCGGTCTTTTCATATTTTCTCCTTTCCATCCTTTTTTTTGCTGCCCAGGGTAATAACCTGCAATGGGATGTGCAGGATATTGATTTTTTCGGGAACAACACTTTCGGGCGGGATGAGCTTATCGGGCAGATGCAGTTAAAACCCAAAGGTATCCTAAGTAAAACCAGGTTCTCCATCACACAATTACAAAAAGATATCAACAGTCTGGATACTTTTTACAGAAACAGAGGTTTTTTCCAGGCAGAGATCACAGGTGACCTGGATTTTGATTCGAGTAAAATGAGGGTCAGTATTTTTCTTTTCATTAATGAAGGAATCAGAACTGAACTTGACTCGGTAGAGTTTGTGGGAAACATCCTTTACAGTGATTCTTCCCTATCAGAGTTGATTAATCTAAAAAGAGGTTCTGTTCTGGATTCATCTCTTTATACCGGTGCGCAGTCAAAGGTTCTGGAATTCTATGGATCACTTGGCCGGATATTTGCCAGAGTGGAGTACTTCTTTGAGTTTGACAGCTCCGGAAAAACAGCAGATCTGATTATAACAATTAACGAAGGTCCCGTGGTCAGGGCAGGTGAAACGGAAATATTGGGGTTAAAAAAAACAGATGAAAAAGTTGTAAATCGAGAACTTCAGTTTGCTCCCTACGAAATTATCAACTCCGACAGGATAAGGTCCTCGGTTAATAACCTTTATTCAACCGGTTTATTCAAACTGGTCAACATTATGCCAATCGATACTCAGGTTTACCCTTCAGAGAGAGACACTATCACAGCTCCTGTTCTTATTCAGATTGACGAAGCTGATTTTTTTAACATACGCTTGGGAGCGGGATACAATTCTTACGATAAATGGTATGGGAATATAGAGCTGGCTTATAAAAACCTCTTTGGTCTTGGCCACCGCATTTATCTTTCTTCCACATTATCTTCTGTAGTTTTACTTGCGGAAGCAGGATATAATTATCCATGGCTTTTCAATCGAGATTTTTCAGGTGAGATGAATGCCTATATTGAGCGCCGCGCTCTGGAGTCCTTCACGGCTTTTTACCAGGGTGGGCTGTTTGCGGTTAACGGCAACATCGGAATACAGAATCAATACCGTGTAGTCTTAGATTACAAGCATACCGGATGGTTTAGGAGTGAACTGCAGAGACCAGAGAAAAGTAATACTCTTCTTCTGGGAAGCAGATTTACCAGAGACACCCGAAAATCATATCTGGATCCGGGCAATGCAATCTTCAGCTACATTGAAGCTGAGATTGCCGGCCCCGCACTTTCTTTCAGCAATCAGTTCTATCGGATAAAATGGGATGTGCGGTTATACAGGGAGCTTTTCAACAGGCAACTTAACCTCTCCAGCGCCTTTTTTTTAGGATATGTCAATAATTTCGGACGATCCCGCCATGTCCCGCCTTCAGAACTATTACGCATCGGTATCGATGATATCCGCCCGGTAAGAGGATACAACGAGAATCAGGTCTCTCCTGTTAACCGGGAAAATGAAGCGACCGGGGGAGAACTTGCTACAGTAATAAACCTTTTTGACCTGCGATTTCCTCTTTTCACTCTTTTTTCAGGTGAGATCTTTATAGATGGTGGTTATGTGTGGTCAAATCCCCGGGTTTTCAGTCTGCAAGACCTGAAATGGTCTATCGGACCAGGGCTTCTGATCACCCTTCCATCAGGGATATTCCGGATCGATTACGGGTTCGAACTCAGCAGATCCTTTGATTTTAGCGGTGGATGGTATTTTGGTTTGGGATACGCTTTTTAAAGATTAACTAATAAGAGTTAAGAGAACCGGCAGCCTAAAAAGCATACCGGATTCCCAGACCGCCTGCTATGAAAAGCCCGGGTTTTGGAAGCATTTTGAAAGTGGGTGCCACCTGAACAAAGGTCACCAGTCTGGGTCCCTCAAAGAGGTACTCTGCTCCCAGAGGTATACGTAAACCTGCCATGAAATCACGGCTGAGACTGACCATCACTCCTGCTCCAGTGTAAAGTGGCAACTCTTTTGCGTCAAATTCAGTCCAGAAGTAATGATAGTGGTAATCAAGGTATAGATCAAGCAGCCTTTTTTTAACCGACCAGCCTGCACCTGCATCAAACGCATTTCGCTCCGTAACCCAATATTTAATGCTTATTCCGGTAGGTTCTCCCATGCCCATCCCAATTTCCAGAACAGGATCGGGAATATTCTGAGAAAAAGCCGCAGACACCAGAAAAACACAAAGTGCAAAAGCAAAGCATTTCATAAAACTTATACCCCCTGAAAGTGGATTTTTCTCCGGAGCAGTTCTGCATAATTGGTAATGCAACGGTAATGCCTGTATTTTACCTCCGGCAATTTACCCGCTTGAATTGAAGATGAAGTTTTTTGCCCCCATGTCAAAATTTCATGCACTATATAAAAACGCTATCCGTATTTTTATGTACTCTTTTCACAGGAAAACAGGAGAGAAAAAAAACAATGTGGAATTCCTTTATTGATTTGCTAGTCCATATCATGTCACAGTTTTCAGCAATCCCGGGTTTCAACACCGGACTTATCATTCTGGTCACATCGCTGGTATTCAGATTCGCACTGTTACCATTGACTATCAAAGCAGCCTGCAGTGCTTTACAAAAACAGGAGAAGTTGCAGTCAATACAGCCGGAAATTGAAAAACTGAAAAAACAGCATAAAGACAGTCCGGAGCAGTTGAGCCGTCAGACCCTTGAACTTTACAAAAAACATCAGATTAATCTCCTGGATAAAAAGGGACTGCTAAGCGGATTACTGCAGGCACCTCTTTTCATAGGAATGATTTCAGCAATTAACAGGATTGTGGGCACAGGTGGAGGATTTCTCTGGATAGCTGATCTGGCACGCCCCGATTTTCTGCTTACTGCAATTGCTGCCATCTTAGCCCTGCTGGCATCAATTATCACCCCTAATCTTAATGAGCAGGGTAAAGCATTAGTGATCTGGATGCCGGTGATTCTCACCGCTGTTTTCCTCTGGAAACTCTCTGCCGGAGTTGGTCTCTATTGGGTTGCTTCCAATCTGGTCAACGTTTTACAGTCACTTATTGTCCGCAGGAAAATAAGTAACACCGGAAGTATAAATTCCTTAAAATTGAAATTTGCTCAGTAAGGAAGACTTCAGGTAATACTTACCCATCTGAAAGTGCTCTGTCGGTTACAGTTATTCGGGCACAGATTTTGCATACATGCTTAAGGCGGCAAACTAATCCTTTTTCATCTTTATTTTTTTGCGCTTTTGACATAAATCTGTGCCCTGATCATTAAATGGGAGGACTCTATGGTCTGTGATACTCACCATTCCTTCAGACGCTTTCAGAAATGTGACCTCTTCAGTTCTCAGAATGATTCCCTGTTTGGGAATTTGAGAAATGAACAGGAGATTGAGCTGTCCCTGTCCTCCTTGTCCGGTTCAAAATTTGTCACTCTGATCTCGATTAACCCTCAACTTGCTTTCATCAATTGGTTCATAGATGAAAAAACCGCACTCAGTCTCAAAAACGATATCGGAGCCTTCTATGAACACTGCTCTCTCATCTTAAGAATCTATGATGTAACCGGTCTTAATTTTAACGGATTTAATGCACGTAACCAATTCGACATTCAAATTGACAAACTTTCAGGATGTCATTATCTGCCGGTAAATCAGCTCGGATGCCTTTTACTGGCAGAGGTAGGTTTCAGATGTTCTGATTTGAGATTTTTTCCCTGTGCCAGATCAAATACCATGTTTTTCCAGGGGCCGGTGGATTTTTCTTCCGGTTTATATATAAGCCAGGGATTTAACCGGTTCTATTCAATAAATCAAGATTCAGAAGTTTCCACTTCTCAGCAGACTTCCACCTGCCTCCATAAAACTTCTGCGGTTAAACAGGACCGGTTCTCTGTAGCAGTGTTTCTCAATCAGCAACCAGCTCCTACGCAACACCTCTCAGATAAAAACCTCACCTGCAATCTTCGAACTGTGCTGGATCAGTTTGATAATTCAGCTATCTGCGCCCATCTTTTTACATCCGATATAGCCGGTTATACACTGAACCAGTCACTGTCGGTAGTTGATCTGGCCTTCGAAACATCGATGCACTTATTGGACAATTTTTATCAGTTCCACTGTAAAAACCCATTTCACTGTGTGCAATCTCATAATTGGTACTCTGCACCCGCAGCCATGATAGCGGCTTCAGCCAACAATCTTCCTTTCATCTCAGTTTACCATTCTCTGGAATTGGAAAGAAAAAGCCAGCTACCGGTGGCGCAAACTCAGCTTATCGAATCCTGGGAGCGCAAATCCATACTTAAGGCTGATATGGTTGTGGTTTCCAGAGAATCGACCCGCAAACTGGTTATTGAGCATTATGGCAAAACAGAAGATCGGGTAATAGTAATTGATGAACTGGATGACCCTTCGAACCCTACGCGCCAGCAAAACAAAGAACTTCCATTTAACTTATCTGCGAATCAATCTATTCTTCTTTTTGCCGGTGAACTGAACTATAAATCCGGAATCGACCTTATTATAGAATCGCTTCCCAATGTATGCCGTGAGTTTCCCCGGGTGTCTTTTGTATTTGCAGGTGAAGGAGAATACAGAGCTGCTCTGGAAAAAAGAGTGATAGAGCTGGGAGTCAGTCAGAACTGCTGCTTTACCGGGCATCTTGACAACATTCTTTTTGACCAATTGTTTGAAGCCTCCTTTGCATTACTTCTGCCATTTCGTCACAAATGTGAAAGCAGCCTGGCTAAGCGGGCTATAGACCGGGGGTTGACTGTTTTGACTACTCATCAGGCGGCAGTCGAAGGTGTCAAGCATGGTCACAATGGTTTGGTGGTTTATGATAACCCGGGGTCTGTATGCTGGGGGATAAAGGAAATTTTATCCAAACCGCAAAAAAAGAGCAGCTCAATACATAGTAACAATGCAAAAAGTGTTGCCAGCCTGTACAGTACAATATGGACTAATCTTCTATTAGCAGGAAAGGAGGTTCAAATCTGAAGTTGACTTTTAAATATAATTGGTATACGGGATCTGCCCTGAAAATTTAACCGCTTATTTATAATCCATTTTTTTTACTACTACATACCTTGTAAGGAGCTGATTTTATGCGCATCGCAATATTGACGTGGGAATCACTTCACTCTGTATCAGTAGGCGGAGTTGCTGTACATACTACTGAACTTGCTGCTGCACTCGAACGGAAAGGTCATGAGGTGCATGTATTTACCCGTTTACGTTGGGAGGGGGATTGGCAATACGACAAAATCCACGGTGTCCATTATCATCGGGTTCCTTACAGAGGATCTTCGGATTTTATAGATGATATTAACCAGATGTGTCGCGCGTTCGTTGATTCTGTCTTTCATACCGAGAATTACATGGGAGCTCATTTTGATATTGTTCATGCGCATGACTGGATGTCATCCAATGCCATGGTCTGGATAAAACAGGGTCGGGGTAGAAGGGCTGTTCTTACTGTCCACTCTACCGAATATGGCAGATGTGGAAATAATTTTTATGGTGGACCTTCCACCCGTATCATGGACCATGAACGTCATGGCACTTTTAGCGCAGACAAAGTAATCACTGTATCTCAAATGTTAAAAAACGAACTGGCCTGGATATATAATCTTCCAGACTGGAAAACCAGTGTGATACCCAACGGAATTTCTTTTCAGCAGTTTGATGGCTTTGTAGATCCGGGACAGATTAAAGGCAGATACGGTATCGGACCCATGGATCCTACCATCTTATTTGTGGGCAGAATGACTTCCCAGAAAGGCCCCGATTTACTAGTAAGAGCAATTCCATACATTCTGCGATTTTACTCCAATGCCAAATTTATCTTTTCCGGAAATGGAGATATGAGAGGTCATGTTGAGCAGCTTGCCAGAAGTCTGGGAGTGGCTCACGCCTGCCGTTTCTACGGTGTTTTTCCCAGAGGTGAGCTCATCGATTTATACAAAGCCTGCGATTGTGTAGCAGTACCCAGCAGAAACGAACCCTTCGGTATAGTCGTCTTGGAAGCCTGGGCATCCGGAAAACCGGTAGTTGCTACTCACAATGGTACCGAATTTGTATGGCATAATGTCAATGGGTTAAAGGTCTATCCCAACCCCGAATCCATTGCCTGGGGGATCGGTTCTCTTTTTGCAAATTTCGAGCATGCCCGCTGGATGGGCAGTAAAGGAAGAGAAGCGGTGGAATCTTCTTTCTCCTGGGATACTGTTGCCGATCACACGCTGAGTGTCTATTGTTCGTAAGTATGTCTGGTCTAAATTTTCAGGGCCTCAAAATTAAAGATGTGGGGTCTTATCACTTTATGAATGATAATCCTTTCCAAATCGTGTTTAGCGGCTATGATCCGGCAAAGGAATCTTCCAGGGAAACTCTTTGTACTTTGGGTAATGGATATTTTGCCACCAGAGGTGCTCATGAGAGCACCCGGGCAGATTCAATCCATTACCCTGGGACATACCTTGCCGGTGGTTACAACAGACTTAAAAGTGAATTAAAGGGTCAGGTGATTGAGAATGAAGACCTGGTAAACTGGCCCAACTGGCTTTTTCTGACATTTAAGATTGGTAAGGGTGTTTATTTTTCACCAGATACGGTGCACATCCTCTCTTATTCCCAGACTCTTGACTTATCCTGTGGTGTTCTTAGCTACTCCATGCGCTTCAGTGATTCAGAAGATCACGTAACCATCCTCGAAACCCATCGCCTGATCCATATGGATTTACCTCATCTGGCAGCCATTCAATGGAAACTAACACCTGTGAACTGGTATGGTGAAATCACCATCCACAGTGCTCTTCAGGGTGACATCGTAAATTGCGGTGTAAAACGTTATTGTGATCTCAATAATAATCATCTGAGGATTATAAATTATGGGTTCCATTCCAATGATGGTTTGTTTCTGGAAGCATGTACAAGTCAGTCCAAAATCCGGATGTCTCAAGCCATGCGTACCAGAATATACAAAAATGACATTCTGCTTCAGGTAGAACGTAAATTTCTGGAAAGCAAAGGATACTGTGCCCACGAGATGACCTTTGATTGTGTTCCCGATGAAACGGTCCAGATCGAAAAGATCGTTTCAATTTACACATCCAGAGATTTCGCAATATCAGAACCGGTATCCGCGTCCTGTGAGGCGGTGGAATATGCCGGAACCTATTCTGATCTGTATAAATCACAAGTCAATTCCTGGAAAAAACTCTGGGACCGTTTCGATATCGAATTATCCGGCCTCGATCAGAGCCAGAAACTGATCCGTCTGCACATTTTTCATGTTCTTCAGACTGCCTCTCCCAATACATATGATCTTGATGTTGGTATTCCTTCCAGGGGTTTGCATGGAGAGGCTTACCGTGGTCATATCATGTGGGATGAATTATTTGTTTTTCCCCTTCTAAACTTCAGAAATCCATTACTGACCAGGGAATTTCTCCTCTACCGGTATCACAGACTCCCTCAGGCCCGACTGGCTGCCAGAAATGCAGGTTTTAAAGGTGCCATGTTTCCCTGGCAAAGCGGAAGTGATGGAAGAGAGGAGAGTCAGCGAATTCATCTTAATCCTTATTCGGGTCACTGGATCCCCGATGAAACCTACCTGCAGCGTCATATCAATGCAGGCATTGTATACAGCATATGGCAGTATTTCCAAGTGACTGATGATAGAGATTTTCTTTACTTTTTCGGAGCCGAAATAATCTTTGAGATTGCCAGGTTTTTCTCTTCACTTGCTCTTTTTAATTCTCAAAGAGAACGTTACGAAATTCATGGGATCATCGGGCCCGACGAGTATCATACCAGGTATCCGGGTTCCTCTCAAGCTGGCATCAATAATAATGCTTATACCAATTTCATGGCATCCTGGGTACTTTTGCGAGCTCTGGAAACTATCGACCTGCTTGACAACAGGCGCCGATCAGAACTGTTCATTGATCTTAATATCGACGAAGATGAAATAGAAAGATGGAAACAGATAAGCAGCCGTATGTTTATCCCGTTCTCAGATGACAGCATTATCGATCAATTCGAAGGATACCATAGCCTTAAAGAACTGGATTGGGATTATTATTGGAAAAATTACGGTGACAATCTGCGCCTTGACCGCATAATGGAAAAAGAAGGTGATTCGATAAATAATTACAAAGCAAGTAAACAAGCTGACATACTCATGCTGTTTTACCTTTTCTCTTCCGATGAAATTTCTGAGATGTTCAACCACCTTGGATATCAATTTGACACTGGTTGTATACCCAGTATTATTGAATATTACAGCCACCGCACATCGCACGGTTCCACACTCAGCCGATTGGTTTTCTCCTGGGTGCTATCCCGTTCCGACAGAAAACACTCCTGGAATACTTTCGAACATGCACTTTCCACCGATTTTCTTGATATTCAGGGTGGAACGACTGCGGAAGGTATTCACCTTGCTGCAATGGCAGGAACTGTGGACATGATACAACGCTGCTATACCGGTCTGGAGGTAAGAGAAAATATTCTCTATATTAACCCTCTTCTTCCCGATGACCTGTCCGAAATTAATCAAAGGATAAGATACCGGAGTCATTGGATTGATATGCAAATCAACAAAAAATCGATCTCGTTAACTTTTGAGAGTGGCTGGGGAAATCCAATCACTGTTAAAATCAAAGATCGTGAGTTCTTTTTTTCCGATTATTGCGCAATTACTGTACCATTGTAAACAATTTTCCCAAGTCAATAGCGACCGGTTATTTTAATCAAAGATTAAAGCAAAAATCAATTTGAGATTTGGAATATCAGACCAGAAAAACCAAATCACAAATCTTAAATTCCAAACAAAATCCAAATTACAATACCCAAATTCTAAACAGGAACAGGAGTAGAAATAGAGAATTCGAAATCCGAAATTCAAAATTCAAACCAGGATGGAGACCTCCATTCCTGTTCTTTTCTTGTTTGGATTTTGGTTAATTGGTAATTGGGATTTGTTTAGGATTTGGTG
>JAEZKP010000023.1 GCA_023436145.1 Fibrobacterota bacterium
TCGTTCCAACTCTTCTATAAAGAATTTTTTGAGCGAATCTTTACCAAAAAGCTCTATTTCTCTAGTGCCTTCAGAGAATACATGATAGAAGACCTGTGGAACGATGATTCTGGGTTTTGTGCTCATGATATGTGTTCCTTTTTAAGGTGAAGTATCTAAAAAAGGCAGCAATTATAGTTCCCGACATTGAACTTTAGGGAGCAAAAGAATGAGTTATAAATGAGGATGCGTATTAATGGAAACGGTTGGGTTTGATATTCCCCAGAGGTGAATTCTGAAAAAGTCATATTTCACCTCTGGGATAAAGTTCCAGCCCATCAATGTCAGTTATGAAAAATCCAGTTCTTCGCTTTTGGGGCTTTTCCTAAAAAATTGTACTTCAGAAAGTTTAAATACCACTTTTCCAGTGTTCACCCCAGAGATGATCTCTTTACTGAGAAAGGCCTCACCTCTGAGGATAATTACTTGCGAATAATGGTATCCAAAACTACCCACACGGTTTAGCGTATGCTATTCTCCCATTGTGGTTTGTAACAAACTAAATTGAGCTGGCGCGATACCAGCAATATAACTACATCGGAATGATTCCATATTTTTAGTGAGGTTTTGACACTTTTTTGAAATCTCAGACAATTATTCCCCAGAGGTGAATTCTGAATAAGCTATTTTTCACCTCTGAGCAAAAGTCCCGGTCCAGCAGTCCCACTGGGACTGATCGATTTCCATTTATCCATCAGATACCCATTAGCCCCACACCCTGCAACAGTACTTGATACCATCTAATTTTCAGATTTAACTGGCAATCATCTGTCTCCGATAAAAACAAACTAAAACTCATGATGATATCCTATCGAAATTGCAACCGCCAGCATGGTCATCCGTCCTACAGCCGGATCATTATCGATCACATCCAAATGATCTTTGAATTTCTGGCTGCTTATCGGTATGTTCAAATCAAAATCAAAACCATTCGCTTTCTTCCTGCCAAACATGAACTCAAAACCAACCCCAGGCGTAAAGCCGGTAAACATCTTATTATATTTTGAAGCACCAAATACAATTGTAGATCTGTTAATTCCATACATAATCTTCACATTAGGTCTGAAAAAATATTTGTTATTTTCAGGTAGTATGTGAAATGTCGTTCCTGCATTCCAGCCAAAACCCTTTACCTGTACTCCTGCAGCTCCAAATATTGAAATGTGCGGAAATGGTAGTATATACGCTAACTTCACCCCGCCGAGTCCACCATAATCCAGCCCATATCCTGCGCCTAAATCAAATACATGATTTTTTATATTGTTCCCGTTAATTTCATCCGAAAAAGAACTTTTCGCCATTACTGCTAAAATCATGATAAAACAGATTTTCTGAAATAAATTGTGGCATCTCATAGTCAACTTTCCTTTATTGTGTTATCGATAGAATTTCAAAATGAATTGTAAAACACCATGCTGAAAAGATCAATTGTTTTCCGTTCAATCTGATGGTGGTGGAAAATATTTCTCGAGATTCAGAAAAAGTGACTTGTCTCCTTTAAGTATTATCTTTTTCTCCATTAAAGCGGTTCTGGGGTTGATTTCTTTCAGAAACATATCACCCCAGGTCTTGCTGTCGGTTTCCACCTTCAAATCATATCTGGCAGGTTCCTGCTCCATAACAAGCTCACTTTTCCCCTTGTCTACATTGATTACAAACTTCAGATCTCTATCGGTAAAACAGAAGTACAATGTTGCCTTTACCTTTGCAGTTGCTTCCGGATCAAGATATGAATTTAATTCTTTCATCAGTATAATCGGATCCTTGGTCACCCGTTCTGCTATTATATTTTCATCATGAATTCCTTCTTTGTAAGCTTCCTGTACGTATTCCCAATATATCTTTGCATAGCTGATATAGATTTCACTTGACTTAACAATAGGGGTTCTGGCTTTTTCCATTGTTTCTTCCTGGATAAAACCATTTGTCCCGATTTCATATCCAGCTCTTTCGAATGCCGTCTCTATCGTAGTTATAGTCTTTGGCTTCGCCGGTTTAAACCTCAACAAATAGGATTCCGGTCTAATTAAAATCCCGCAGGTATCCAGACTCATTCCATTTGCAATTAGTTGAAAAGTCCTGGTTACAGCCGAAAAGTTTTCTTCTTCCTTAAATGCACCACATGTCAACAATCCCAGTTTCTTGTTCTTCCATTTGTCCGGATAACGTACACTGTTACGCATCAGACCAAGTGGAGAATTATTGAACCCATATTTTGAAAAAGGAAGCGTCCTTTCCAGGAATTTAAGCATTTCACAGTTCATGGTGTAATGATACATAGGCGATACCAGAAAAATTACATCCGCTTCCAGAAAATGTTCCATCAGTTGATCCATGTCATCACGGATAACACATCTGCCAGGTGTGGTGGACCAGCACATATAACAACCTTTACACGGCTTGATCTGGTAATTGAAAAGATCTATTTCTTTTACTACCGAATCGGTACTGTATAGCCCTTCTTTGAAATGGCTTAACATTTTAGCTGTATATCCGGTTTTTCTGGGTATTGACTGGATCAGTAATACTTTCATTTTTCCCCCTGCTCCTGTATCGCCAGTGTGATAAATCCTTTTGCAACTACACTATTATTCACTAATGCCGCTACTTTGTACTTGTATAGCGCTCCGAAACTCTCAAGAAATATTGATTCCAGAAAAAGAGTCGTTCCGGGTTTGACAGGTTTCATAAATTTCATCTGGTCGGAAGCAAGATAGAAAATTGAGCATTCCTGATCATCGGAAGATCCTTTGGTTTCTTTTTTGGTAAAACCCCACAATAAACCACTGGTCTGCGCCAATGCATCAGTAATTAAAACGCCCGGCATTATCGGTTCTGCAGGGAAATGACCTTTGAAATGTGGCTCATCAGGTCTTATGTATCTTGTAGCCACAATTTTTTTATTCAATTTAAATTCGATTATATTATCTACAAATAAAAATGGTTCACGATGTGGAAGCAGTTCCAGAATATCACAAAGTTCATAAATAATTTTTTCGGCCATTCTGTCTCCATCAAGTTTTCACTGTATTTATTAACTTTTGTTCTTTTCAATTATTTTGCTTTTGTATCATTAAATTAAACACAAATTGAATCTGAATTTCTTCTATCTGCTCATTTTCAGTAATTCAACACTCATTATCCGATATATTTCATTTGTTAATTCATTCACATTTTTATCCGAGGGATATACAGGTGCCAGAAAATGCATTTTGTACCTTACCTTTTCCAATGGAAAAAATGAGGAAAATTTCCTGGTCATAAATGGTGTATCATTATAAAGTAAAACTGGCACAACCGGTACTCCGTTTTTTATTGCAATTGCAAAAGCCATCTTCTTGAAGTCCATCAACTTATCACCAGGCTTGCGTGTTCCTTCAGGAAAAAAGAGTATGCTCTGATTCTTCAGAATTTCGGAACACTTATTCTCTGTCTTGATTAATCCCTCACCCGATTGCACATCTATTTCACAAAAATCAAACCACTTTACAAATACCCGGTAGGTAATCAGCCTGGCATATTTGGATTTCATGGTGGGTTTTATACAGTTGACGTAAGACATCAGAAGAGGACCGTCAAGCTTGCCCCGGTGGTTGCAAACATAAACAGCTGGCCCCAGAGTAGATACTCTCTCCAATCCCTCCACCTCTTCGATTTTGATAACTCTAAGAGTGGTCAGCACGTTTCTGATAAAAAATGCCAGAGAATAATGCAGAAGTGAAGAGGGAAATTTATAATTTCCGATACGCTTACATACCATAACCACAGGAAGCACTGCAAGAGAAAAAAACATCGCTCCCACCAGATAAAGGGTGTGGCCGGCTAAGGATGCTAATACTTTAAATACCATTTTCATAAACGGTCCACTGCTGTGGTATCTGCAGAAAAACTGAAAAAATACGATTTCACCATTAAAATCCTATGATAAACCCGCCAGAGGGAAATACCGGCAACTGATATACTTTTGCAGGCATCTCTCTCTGGTCATCGTACAGAAATGTCCAAATATTTTTCCTGTTATACAGGTTTTGAACTTCAAAATAAAATATGGCTTTCACTAAACCATAACCATACCTTCTCTCCCATCGCAAGTCCAGACGATGATAGGGGGCCATCTGTGCACTGTTTAATTTATCCAGGTGGTAACTCCACCTCCTATATTCTGTATCATAGAAATAGGGCGTATATGGCCTGCCACCCCGGTAACTGAATCTGATGGAGAATTCCTGTCTGTCCGCTAATGGAAATACCGGAAGTAAAATCTTCACAAGGAGATTACGCTTCAATTTATCATACCATGCTTTGTCCATCAGCTCATATTTATAACCGCCTGTAAAGGTCAATGCATTCCGGTAATCATAGTCTCCCCTGAACCACTCACTTCGCCGCAACCCGGCATACCTCCAATAAGACCTGGAGTGAGAGTAGGCCAGGGAAAACGATACCATATCTGTCAATTTCTTCTCTGAAAAGAATTCAATTCCGTAACTTTTTCCCTCACCTTCAGAGGTCTTACGGTAACCTTTCAGAAAATTAAATTGCTGATCAGTAAAGTCATATATATAATCCAGAGAGAGGTTGTTGTACTGTTTGTAAAAAGCTTCCAAAACCATGTTGATTCCGGCTATTCCAGGTAAATAATCCACTCCTAACACACCTGTCATAGCCCGTTTAGCTCTCAGAGCCCTGTCCTCAGAATTCATTATCAGATCAGAATTGTCCGGGAATTGATTCTGGATCCCGAATGACGAATTAAAAGTCAACCTGCCATTCAGCACATATGAAACACCGACCCGAGGATCTACAATTGCCTGCCTGGTGTATCTGAAATACCCGGTGCGTACACCTGTAATCAATCTGACACCAGAATCGAATAACAATGATGATGAGAGGAAGCCTCCAGTCGTCTCAGTTTCCAGATTATCTGAGCGGTGAGCCAAGTTGTGGATATAATTTCCCGATACATCCTTTATAGGAGTTTTTAACTCATTATTGTAGGAAAAAAGAGTATCATCTCTGTTTTCCCTTTCCATATCAATCCTTGAATGTTTCCCGTATAAACCTGATTCGATTTTTATAAATTCATTCAGAAGTAGTTCAGATTCCAGCTTAAGCGTATATTCCTTTATTCCTGTTTCGTTAAAAAATACATGACTCTTTCCTGATGTAGTATTGTAACCGGAACTATTGAATTTACTGTCCACAAAAGACACCGTCGCAACAAAGTTTATTCTTTCTCCGAACTTCCTTTCCCAATTGGCACCTGCTAAAAAATTGGTACTTCCTGAGTTGATAACATCTGCACTAAGACCATGAGTCTCTTTACCGTTTTCTATTTTGATATAGCTATCTCCATACAATGATAACAGAGATAAACTACTGTTTTTAAAGGATTGTTTGATTTTCCCCTGAGCAGCCCAATATTTGGGCACAGCAGTCCCTGGTTCAAATTTTGACACCAGATCCAGATAACTTTTATTAGCACTGAAAATGAAATTACTCCCGGACCATGCCGGACCCTCGATATGAAAACCTGCACCAGTAACACCCAGATCTGCTCCTGCAAAAATCTGTTCGTCATTACCTTCCCTAAGTGTAACATCGATAACCGAAGATGCCTTTCCACCATAGGCTGCCGGTGGTGCTCCGGCACTAAAGATCAGCTTCTGTACCAATAGAGGATTGAGTAACGATAAAACCCCTCCGCCACTGCTTTCATCTGCAAAATGATTCGGGTTTATTACTTCGATATTATCTATTAAAAACAGATTCTCATTTCTCATCCCGCCACGCACAATGACTTCATTGACATTATCTGCGCCTGAAACAACACCTGGGAGATTCTGAACTATTCGCTGTACATCGGCAAGAGCACCCGGAGCCCTCATCAATTCACTATTAAGGAATGTCCCGGTCGAATTTACCATCTCAGAGTTCTTCTCCACCACCTTTGCACTAACAGTAATATTCTGAAGACTATGAATAGCCGGATCCAGCTCAATTTGCAATTGCTCAATTTTTCTCCCGCTTACATAAACATCATTTCTTTTGTATAGCACATAATTATCATGTCTGAAAATCAGATTGTAGCTTCCACTTTTCTGTATCTCGAAAAAAAATTCGCCGTTTTCATCAGTAACCTTTATCATTTCCGTACCGGTAATCTCAACCACACAGCCGGAAACCGGTTTTTTTGAAAAAGAATCGAATACTATCCCTTTAATATCACTGTATGCATAAATAGTGATTAATAAAACGGAAAGAATTAGTGGTTTGATAATCATTATCGCCTGATTGGAAAACTATATATTGATGTATGTGAAACCGGAGAGAGGTTACCACAATTTTGGTTATGCACATTTTAACATTATTTTATTTCACCATCCATAAGAACAGTAGAATTTTTCCTTTGTTTTTTAAAATACATACTAGCCCGGAATATGACAGCGGTTTTTTTCCTGAACAATTACAGTTTTAATCAATATAGCCTAGAATTTCTTAAGCGGATTTGCATTTTACTGAAGAATCCTGATGGGTAGTTAACAGTAGACTATCTGTACAGACCTACTTTTATACTCTTTAAACTTAAAATTAAATTTTGCAGCAAAGTGGTCAGTTCTGAAGATTATTCTCATTCAAAATTTTCTGCATAGCATCATAGCACTGATGTCGATACTCCAATGATTCATTAAGCAGATTGTGTCTGGCATCCCCAATCATCACCACCTTTAAGCCAGCTATTTTATTTTCCAACCATTGCAAATTATACTTCCAATCAACCACATTATCACCTGTACCTTGTATGACTGTTAAAGGAAGTTGCCTGGGGGGCATATCTTTAACACGTTCAAACCATCTGAAATAAGCATCCGCCCATTGTAGAGGAAAAATTACAGGTTGCAGAGGATCATTGCGAAAACGCTTCAGGACTTCCTTGTCATGTGATGAATTTCGGGTCCACCGACGCGGAGCTAACCTGAAAACTTTAAATATTTTAAAGCCTAAAGCTGAAAATTTGTAAGATGAGGAACGCACCAGGGGAGCCAGAAAAATCATTTTGCAAAATGGCTGATCCGATGAAGAAATTATATACTCAAGTGCAACCGCACAACCGGTACTATGCCCGATAAAAATTAATGGAGGACTTAAAAAACTATCACAAGTCTTTAAAAATAAACCCAGTGATTTCGCATATTGATTGAAATCCCCGATTGCACCCCTCTGCCCACTTGACAGACCATGACCAGGCAAATCAAAAGCGGCAAAAGTATAGTTTGCTTTCAAACAGACAGTTATTGCGTTGAGATTGGTTCCCACATGATCAAAAAGTCCATGAAGAAAAATGACTGTACCCCTGGTTGGACCTTCAGGTCGGTAAATCTGCCCCACACAGACAAAGGAATCGCTTTTAAAGCTACCTATAACTGGATCTGACCCAATAGTATCCAGACCATATCGAGACAGATACAAATTCATTTTATCATCTTTGACAACCTCCGCCCGGGAAAGAGCTGGAAGGTTCTGCCAATGAAGATCCTCAGAATGCAATTTTGTCGGTTGAAAAAAAATAAAAAACCACCCATTAAATAAAATTAAATACCACGGTCTCATAATTGCCTCCACTTCACTTGATTTGAAAAAACAAATAAAGTGCCAGAAACCGGGCAGGAAATGATCAAACGATGTGAACTTCTGTGTTTATAAAAAAATGACTGTCGTCACCTTTACCCATGTCAATTTTGCCGGATCATTTTTTCCCCTGGAGCAATACCGAATTGTTACTTCTGCAAAAGCAGACATGGATTCTGCAACATGCTGGTTTTCAGTTATAATACTTCTGCAGTTTCTCTCTGTATGAATCAAGATCTGCATTTGCAGGCGTCCCAATGACATATTGGCAACTGCTGCAAACAGCAATTCTATCTCTGTTACCCGATATATGAAGCCGTCTTATCTCTTTGAATGCCTCTCCATTCCAGATCTCTTCAATGGTGTTTTCACATACATTACCCACAATAATTCCATGACTCCAGTCCACACAACAGACTGAAACTTCCCCGTTACTGTTCACTGAAAGTTTGGAAAAAGGATCAGGACACACAACCTGCTTGTGAAGCTTTGTTGTACCATCCATCCCGGTCTGTGGTTTTCTACCCAGAGTAAAATCCTTTCTGCACGAATCTGACCACCCCATCAGAGAGTCAACTCTGGTTTCATCACAATATGGTTTGAAATCGTTATGAAATTTTTCCAGTTCTTTTCCACAAAATCCGGTATCGGTTATTTTCACGATGATATGTAAAAGACTACCGGTTCTCCTTTTTGCATCATGCAACTTCCGGACTCTCTGCAGCATATCATCATAGGTATAATTTGATCTGCAGATGCTTTTGTATCCATCGTCATTGACATGCTCTATGGATATTCTGATATTGTCCAGTCCGCAAGTCACCAGTTCCAAAGCCTTCTCCTCTGTAATTTGTGAACCGTTTGTGGTTGTAGATAACACCCGGGCGACGCCACTTTCCCTGGCATATCTAACCATATCCGAAAAATGCGGATTCAGAAGCGGTTCACCATCCTTATAGAGATGAATACAGGAAATTCCGGACTTTTTCTTCCTTAACATAACTGATAAATCATCAATGATTTTCCTGAAAAGTTCAACACTCATCAAACAAGCTTCCCTGTTTACCTGTTTTAACAAGGTAGCATCGGCAGTCGGACAGAAAACACATTTAAAATTGCAGATGTTGCAGGGGTCAATGTGTATGGTTAAAGGGAAATCAGCAGGCAGATATCTATACAGGTGTTTTGGGGGACATATCCCTGACAATGCCCTCCTTACTTGAAACGGCAATAACTGCTTTAAAACCCCATAAATGCTCCTCTGAAGCACAAAAAACTCCATTTTTATCAAAACCGTATCTGTTTATTATCTCAGACTCAGTATCCCACTTCTGCCTGAAGATCAAAAATAACCTCATACATCAAAGAAAGAAAGAATCTGAAACAGATCTTTATAGTTAAGTTTTGATTGTCAGTCACCGGGTGGCTACAAATCTCACGTTTCTCATATCGGTTTCATTGAATTGAAGCCTTAGAAGATATATCCCTGGTGAAAATTCAGCAGAAAACGAAAAACAATGTTCTCCAGCTCTCTTAAACTCATGCATCAGCACATGAAGATTTCTCCCCTGAAGATCACTTATTCTAATACTCACATCAGCTGGCTTTTCCAAAAAGTATTTAATGACAAATGAGTGATGACCATTGTGCATTTTCTGCTGCAGATGAATCTTCCGGTCCTTGAGAGTAACTGACTGACGAACGGAGGTTATTGAAGGTACTGCTGCCGAATTGGGGTTAAATCCCGGCCTGTTCAACCATGGAGTAACATCCACAGCTTCAAGATCAGCACCACGAAGTTTTTTTAAAGATCCGATTTCCTGATCATCCCAACGATCATCATGTGTACCCTGAAAATACCAGTTACTGCCATTATCTGACATAATCAAACCATATTTCTTAAATGTCTTTAATATCACCTGAATCCTGGGGCTAAAACCGGAAATATCATAATCTGCCTTAAGACGGAAACGAAGCCCCATCGGAGGCCTGTTGGCGTCGGTAGAACTGGAAGCATAATGGCGTGCTGGCCAGATGTAGGCTTTTTGAGTTCTGGAAGCAGTAACCCTTATTGCATGTGGCACTTCTCCACCTCTTTGCAAAGCACGATCCACCTCATCATAACGAATAAGTAACGGAAAAATAGGCAATCCGGCAGCATCTGCAGAGGTCCATCCCGCAGGACGCAACTTGTTGGAGTTCAGATCAAAGATCGAACCACATCCTCCCTGCCACTCTGTACCATCAGTATTACCAGTCACATTGCCGGTCTCGTAAAGCAGATGCCTGCTGGTGTCAATAATCAGCATGTGCCGGTCACCTTCATCAGTGTTTCGCCAGTCAAAAACCGTCTCGATAAAAGGATTGCGGGGAATGGGCCATGGTCCGGGATCACTCTCATCATCATAAAGAGTAAAGGTTATAGGAACCAGCGGCTGCCCTGCACCAACAATATTGTAGGGTATTCCCATCATCCTCTCTACACCATCATCATCCCACTGAGTTCCGAAATCAGGGTGTAAACTGGTATTAGACCCCATTGAATTAATGAAATTCTGAGAATTAGGGTGAACTGGCAGTGAATCTATTGGTGTATTCAATGCGTGATCAGCGGTAAACATTATCCCGGTATAGTCTTCCATAGTATGGGAGAATAGAGTCGATGTACCAACCATGGTGGATAGTATGATAAATGATAGACCAAAGCATTTTCGGTACAAAAAATTCATGATTACCCCCTTTGCTGGTATTATAATATTATCTATTTAACACAGGTAAATCCAATATTCCGCTGAAAAAACAATTTATCCTCTTAAATTTCGCAGTCTCTTCAACAAATGCAGACACTTTCTTCAAGCAACGAAATAGCATCTGCAGAATCCAATCCGTAAATACCTCTTGATAGATTACTTTCAAAAATGTTATACCTTACATATAACACCGGAATCCAGGCTGATTACATACACGTAAAAAGTATGGCAGCTATTCTTGTCACTATCTATCTACATTTTACCTCTTTTCCGGTGTTTATATCAGAAATTAATTTGTTAAATTATGTTTATAGCTGACTTCCTGAGATAATTATTATAACTGATAATATCCTCTTGTTTTGTGCCTTGATGGAAGAAAACGGAAGGAAAAAATCCGATCGTGTTTAAACTAAAAGCCTCACAATATTTACCGTTTATTATGGTTTTGCTATCCAGCCTGCTAAATTCTGAGGTAGATGCAAGAGTCTTCCTGGTCGGTTCTAATCCCAACCTAACGCTACTGGCTTACCCTCAGGACATCCTGAAGTTTGATAACGACAATCTATTTTACTTTTTCAACTATGAAAAAAAACCATGGTGGAGCGATGTGGATGATCCACCCAACAAACCCATGAATGAATCAGCCAACCGACCAAATAATACTTACCTGGCCACTGGTGAAAGCGTGATTGATGAAGAAGGAAACTCCTTTGAACACAAATCACAAATAAATGCTATCCAAAATCAGATCGGATTCAGCAAATCGCTAAAACATGCTATAAAAACCCGTTTTGATTTGCGCTACTCTGCCTGGTCAATGATTACAAGAGCATCGGGAGAGGTAAATGATCTGAATTTCAATTATAAAGAACATAATTCATTTCATGAATTCTATCTAAACTCAATGATAGCTAAAAAGATCAGAAATATTCCTGTAGGCATAAAAATCGGACTGGGTGGAATTGCCACTACCGAACCAGATGTGGAATCCAATATCCCGGAACATCCCAACAGACTCTACTGGGGTTGGTCTGCTTCTCAGGGTGGTGATGTTTTAGGAACGGCAAACCACCTGGTACATGCCCGGGAACAGGATTCCTACTCCTTAGGCCCATTACTGGAATTTGATGTTCAAGCTGGTGCCACACTCCCCCGGCTGGCTCTTGGAGCACGCTTCAGATACAATTTCGGTAACCTGGATACCTATAACTACAAAGATTCTTTAAAAAGTTATGTTCATGACGAGGCCCATAAAGTCAGAAACACCACCTATAGACTATACGGAAACTACATCTGGTCAGAAGGTCAGAAATACCGCTTTGCCACACTCATACTTACCCGCTTTACCTATCTTGATACCATTCAGAATGCCATTGACAATCCAGATATCAGGAATGGCCATAAACGGAATCTGAAAAATTTCGTACTCCAAATCAATCCCAACGTAAGCCTTTATCCCTGGCGTACAAAACAGACTTATATCGATGCTGCAATATTATGCAACTATTCCTATATGCATTATAGCCATAAAGCTCCGTTCTGGGTTAGCGGTGGTCAGAAAGATTTCTATGTGAGTTCCCAAATCGGTATAGGACCTGAATACTCCTGGGAGCACAGCTCATACTGGAATGAAAATTTCTTTGAAATCGCCCTCGATCTAAATCCGGTGTTTCCAATCTATGGAAATAAAAATCAGAGTATAGCAGTTGGAGTTATGGCCATGTTGTGGACCCGTTTCAAATGGACCAATAAGTATTTCGGAAACAGGGTTGCCAACGGATCAGATGCCAGCTTCTCTGAAGTACATGTCCGCAAAAATTTTGATCATGAAACCTGGTTGAATTCGGTGATAAACATTGTTTACAGAAGAAACGATTTCGTATACCGTCTCGACATTAGTCAACCCATGGTTTATTCTCTCACCCCACGGACAAAGATCATTGATTTGAATACAGACGCAGTGGTATTCGAGCAGGCACATGAGAATATGTGGGTCTCACAATCCGGAGTAAAAGTTGGTTTCTTTGTAACTACCGGACTTAACAATTTTAAAAATATTATTCGCGGAAACAAAAACCGTCCTCTTTAAATCAGGGGCCTGAGCTATGAAAAATAACTTTCTTGCCAGAGCAGTCCTGCTGAGCGCAGTGCTGTGTTTTTTTAGTGCAGGATACACTCAAACCAGTGTAGCTTCTTTTGGATCAAATCCGGATTTCTCTTTTTCTTTATTTCCACAGGATATCTCCAGACAACAGTCGAATGCCCTCATTTTTTTTCCCGGTTACAGTAAAGGCCCCTGGTGGGGCGACATCGACGAGATAACCAATAAACCTTCCGGTGCAGTTTACACCAAAACTGGTAACGAAATCTCAAAAGCGCCAGCTTTTTTCAAAGAAAGTGCAAAACTGCATACATCCAGAAATGTTTTCGGATACTCATACCGGCCATCTGATAAATCAACCTTCAGAATCGACTTGGAGTACATAATAAATGCCTTGCGGGACAGAGCAGAAGGAAATTTTACAAATGCATCAAACCCTGAAATTTCCTATATCCCGTTTGATTACTCCCTCAGACACACTCTCAACAGTTTTCTTATGGCCGGGATGGCTGGTTTCCAGTTGTTTGACATACCAGTCGGGATAAGATTCAGAGCTGGCATGAAAAACACACTTGCCCTCAAATCCGATTTTACATTCACTAAAAACGACACATTGAAAGTATCTACCAGCCGGGCCTTATGGGGATGGTCAACAGAAGGTTGCAGCCATATCTTCGGGCCCCGCGGCACTGAAGGCGATGCGTGGCTTCAGAACAGCTACTCCAAAGGTCCATTATATTCTGTGGAACTTACTACAGGAGCATCTCTGGAAAAAATCAAAGCCGGTATCTCATTTGTTTACAATTTCGGGCGTCAGGACTATTATTCATGGAATGAGGATACTTCTAAGCTAAAGTTAACCGGGGATACTATTATAGACCGGAATTTCATTGGAAATTATCTCAAAAGCGACTGGACAAAGAAAAGTCATCAGGGACAGCTCAATTTTTATGGTAACATCCACTGGCTCACAAATGATATGTTCGCCATGAACTCTTTTATCCGACTGGGATACCAGGGTAATGTTGCAGGAAAAGCATTGTCCTCCAATCTGGATGTTGAATCAGATTCCAGGGAAACTCACCGGGGCTTTGTAATTGAAGCAGATCCTAATATAAACATCAAACTTGGGCCATGGCTCCATTACATCGATATAGCATTATTGCTGCAATACGAATACTACCGGACAAATAACACCTATTTACGCTGGTTCCGTGGGGGACGAACCAAAACCTACAGGGATTCTGAAATCAGGGAACTGGACGAAACCGTCTGGGAATCCTTTTCCTATGCAAACCAGAATATAATAAATACTGGACTGGAGCTGAGTGCCATGTTTCCACTTTTTGACAATAATAATTTCGGGAAACTGGGACTTGGCTTAATGATGTCAGGACTTCTAAAAAATAATCTTCAGACAAAATATTATGGCACGAATGACTCTGCCAGCCTCGATTTTAATCTCACAAACCGTCGTGAAAATTACATCAGAGAAGTATCATTCAGCACAGTCCTGATGCTTAACTACATAAAAAACCGTTATAACATCCGGTTCGAAACTACTTCTCCATTGTTGGTGTCTCAAATGACCCGTACACGTATTGCCAATGCCAAGGGCAAAAATGCAGGCCCTTATCACCGGAAAGATCCACTGTGGCTTTCCAATCAGGGTATACAGGTGGGGCTTTTTATCACCTATGATTTCCAGTTCGCTTTTTTAAAGTACTAAAATTACAGGGATACCTTTTTCTACACAACAAATTGACTTTCCTGAATATTCCGCAATATATATTCAGGATACCATCACAACACATTGACAATTTCACCTATGATTCCAGGGTACCCCGCCATGGAAAACACACACGCAGGGAAACGCTGCCGGCCTGTTGATGCTATTTCTTACTCTTACAGCACAACCGGTCAAAACATCCTTTTGAAATTATTATACCTTTACCTTCAGCACGAACTGCCTGAAAATGAGGTATACGATTTTTATCTTCAATTTCCTGAGTTCCTCGTATTGCCGGAAAAAGAGCATCTCTCCTTTTTTGAACGTTTGTTTAACGAGTGCGCCCCTGGACCATTTACTTCCACTGCCAGTCTTATTTCAGCTTTGGAAAAATACCTCTATTCGAAAAATATCGATTTTCATAACCGTTTTCAGCAATTTATTGAAAGTTCTCTAAAATTCAGGCCCGATTATATTAATCAATCAATATTTGAGCACTTTCGACCTGTTCTACAACAGATAAATCTGAAAGATGTTTTGTTATCAAAAGCATATCTACTCCCTCCAATAATCATGGCTGATGCCACCTCGGAAATGATACAACTGGGAAAAAATGGCTCAGAAACTTACGCTATGATAACCATCTTATCCAGAAATCCAGAACCTCTTGCCATTGACAGTGAATCCGGGATCGGATCAATTTTCCGCTTTTTTCCATTACTTTTTGGATTGTCTCCTTTTTCCAGTTTCAAAATTATAGCCCAACAAGCATCCGTTTCACATAATCTGAACCATTACTGTACTGTAAATACTTCAAATGACTTCTTTTTTGTCGATAGTGAACGCATAGGTATAATTATCGATTTTGGTACTTTCATTCATAATATCAACATTCCATATCAGAAACAAACATTTCAATCCGTTAAAGTTTATGTACCAGAGAAGGATTATTATTGCAAAAAAAGAAAACGAATCATTTTACGGAAAAACTGTGCATACGGTGCCCCCTTTTCCATTATCAGACTTTCTCATTCTCATGACACACCAGAGGAAAGTAAACCTATCGGTTTTTCTGCTGCACCTCAGAACCGGATCTGGGCAAAAATTGAGCAGAAACATGAGGAGTTACTATCATTACTGAATACCAGCCTCTATGTCACTTTTAATAGGCGGCTGCAAAGCATATCAGTTAATGGTGTATTTATTACCAGCGGTGTTCAGGCCAAAATTCTTTGTGCAATTTTCCGACTATATGTGAAAAAAGGACATTCGGAATTTGAATGGAATGAATTTGCCGCTGAAAAAGAGTTCATTTGCGATCCTTATAGTACCGGACTCTCCACCAGATTAAAAAGAGCAATGAACTGCCTGTCCAAAGTAACCAAAGACATAGTCCTGGAGAAATATGGGCGTGGAAAATACCGTCTGTTGTGTAAAAAAAAGTTATACTATTCTGAAGTCTGAAAAGTGATGTGTTACTATTTGTTCCTTTTCCTGTTTGAATAATTGTAGTATTTACAAAATAGTTTCACCATCTCAAGGATTCCGGTTCATATGTCAGACTTCTCTCTTCCAGATAGCCTTGACCACCTTATCCTTCACTTGCGACGTATTGATTGCCTTATTCAAAGCTACAATTTAACTCGCGTCCCTCACTCAGATAATGATAACCAATTTCCTGGTTTGGTGATCAATAAAAATGAATTTGAACGGTTGTTTATAGATTCTGATTCACAAACACAGGAAACCGAACCAGATTTCATGAAAATATCTCTCAGGTACAATTGCCTATGTGCTGAAATCAATGAGCTTGAAGCTGCAGCACTTGAACACAACATACCTATGCGTTTGATTGAAATCGAAAAAAAGTTTGATCTCAACAAAGAAGAACGGGATATTCTGCTTCTGGCTCTTGCACCAGATGTTGATAAAAAATATGAGAAAATATTCGGCTATATTCAAGATGATATTACGATGAGACTGCCCTGTATTGATATGGCACTATCTCTTTTATTTACTAATTTGACTGATAAACTGCGTGCCAGAACCATTTTCAATAATTCATCACCTTTATTATATCATAAACTTATCGAATTGGAAAATGACCCTGGCCGTATTTTAGCATTCCCTGCTCAATATATAAGAGTAAATAAAAGAATTGCAGCTTATCTTCTTGATACTGACCAGGTGGATTTCCTTTTGGAAAAAACGGTCAAACGAATCATCCCCAAAGCAAAGATGACTGATTTGGTACTTCCTGACAGTGTCAAGAAATTCATTGATTCAGTATCCGGAATTTCTCCTTTTTCAAAGATAATTTACATTCAGGGAAACCCCGGAACCGGAAAAAGAACTTTGGCCGAATCATTGACCGGTCTATGGAATCTTAATCTTTTATACCTGGATAATATTCCTTCAGGTGCATTCGATATTGATCTTTTCACTCAATTACTTTGCCGTGAAGCATATCTTTGGGGTGCTGTAATTCTGGTTCAAAATATTGAAACATCCAATGAGCAACCTTCCAGTATTCTTAGAGCACTGATATCATGGGCCAGACAATACTGTACTCCCCTAATTATCTGCGGAAAAGATAAATGGGAACCAGGCGATTTGATTCCCTTAGATGATTTTATTGCTCTTACCATCCCTCCACCATCTACTAGCGATAGGCAAATTATTTGGAACAGCCGGCTCAATGGAAATGCTCCTCCTGATGGTGATTCTGTACTCAAGCAGATCGCATCTACCTTTAAAATCAGCGGAAATCAGATAAATAAAGCAGTTGCAACTGCCTTACGATACGCATATACGCGTAACCCTGGAAATCCTTCTGTCAATGCATCTGATCTTTACTATGCATGCAGAGTTCATTCATCTGCATTTCTCAGTCGAAATGCACGAAAGATAACTACCAGGTATTGCTGGAATGATATTGTATTACCAGAAGAAAAGATAGAGCAACTCAGAGAGCTCTGTTCAAACATCCGCTACCAGTCGGTAGTGTATAATGATTGGGGTTACGAATCAAAGCTTTCACTGGGAAAAGGGGTACATGCATTATTCGCCGGCCCATCAGGTACTGGAAAAACAATGGCTGCTGAAATAATAGCTGCAGAACTGGGTGTTGATCTATACAAGATTGATCTGGCATCTGTAGTAAGCAAGTACATTGGAGAAACAGAGAAAAATCTTTCACAAATATTCGATGAAGCAGAAGAAAGTAATGTTATTCTGTTTTTTGATGAAGCAGATGCTTTATTGGGTAAGCGTTCAGAAGTTAAGGATGCTCATGACAGGTATGCGAATATAGAAATTTCTTACCTTTTACAAAGAATGGAAGAGTTCAGTGGTATATCCCTTTTGGCCACAAATTTCAGGAAAAATATTGATGACGCATTTATTCGGCGTATTCGATATATTGTCGAGTTCCCCTTTCCTGATCAGAAATATCGGAAAATGATTTGGATGGGTATATGGCCACCCCATGCCCCATTCTCAATTGATATTGATTACGATTTTCTTTCTTATCAATTCGAGTTAAGCGGAGGGAACATCCGTAATGTGGCATTAAATGCCTCGTTTATCGCTGCCGGGCAAAACCAGTCAATAAATATGAGTCATATCCTGCTGGCTATTAAACGGGAATTTCAAAAAATGGGTAAAGTTTTTCTTAATGAGAATTTCGGTCGTTATAGTAATCTTTTTCTTCAAAATGCATGATCAGGTGGAAATAATATGAACGGGTTTACCGCCATCTCCGGATTAGCTGCCAGCCTCAGAAACCTGCTCCAGCGTGGTATGGATGATGTTTTCAGTGATCATGTCCTGGTGACATCCGACTCACCAAAACAAATCCAGGATGAAAATCGCTCTGACAACAGACTGCTTTCATTTTATATATATAAAATTACTGAAAATGCTGATTTAAGAAATGCGCCACCTTTTCTGGATAGTGAATCAAAACTTAACCGGTCCATTGCCTTGGATATCCATTTTCTTTTGACTCCTTATGGACCAGATCCTGATAGTGCACTGCTTATTCTGGGACGCACTCAGCAATTACTTCATAATGCAGTTCTTTTAGGTTCACGTTTGGAACAATCGCTTGAGGGAACTGATCAGAATATAAAGATAACACAGCAGCCGCTTCCTCAGGAATTGATCACTCAGATCTGGCAGGCAATGGAATGTTCAATGCGTCTGGCACTTTACTATCTTGCTACTCCACTGTTAATCGGTCTGCCTACGTTGGAAAGTAGTCCATCTGTTACTGGTCGTCAAATGGGTCAGGGTGAAGCCGAAGGAGTACTATGACCGATAATCAACCGAATCGCAGATTAATAAATCGATCATTGAAAACAGCTAAACTGCTGATCTCGACTAAGGATAATATGTCCTCAGACCGAAAGCCTCTGGGCGAGATATGCGCCTTGGTAAATCCCCTCAATCGTGTAACAATGAGTTATAAAATTCCGGTAATCACACCTGGTAGTTCGTTTGCTTTTTTTGATCTGGTCGAGGGGCTCTTTCTTATACAGATAAATTCAGCCTACTATCTGAAGAAAACATTCAGCTTAGCCCTTCCATTTCAGAATACACTCCAGAGCGATGATGAAATAAACATTAGTCAGGAAGGTGATACCCTTATCGCCACTGTCACCCTTATTCCATCACCGGTTTATATTTTGGCCGCAGGAATGACTGTGATACGCATTCTTTTCCGTAAAAAATCGGATGAAAAGCCGGTAGTGAATGGAAAATTATATGCATTAAAACAGAACAATGGTAATGAGCAAGCCATATTTGTGAGCCGGACTGATGATAACGGCCAGGCATTACTCTGTTGTAATCGTATGACACGGGATTCAATTTTACAGATCAATGGTTTCGATTTTGGTGGACCGAAGCAGTTTCAGCTGAGGGCAGTGGATGTTTTTTCAGATCTACACACTTTGGCTACAGTCAGTATAAAGGAATTCTGGTCAAATGATCTGATTTTGGAATTAAACATTTAGTTAACTTTTGTGAAATCGTGGTATCAATCTGATTAAATAATAGAGCAATTGTATACAATATCCTCGAATTACCTTTTCAAAGGAGAGCAGCAATGCCAGAATATTTGACGCCAGGTGTATACATGGAAGAGATTTCTGTTGGCCCAAAGCCGATCGAAGGCGTGGGGACAAGTACTGCTGGGATGATCGGTTTGACTGAACGAGGACCCGTGGGCGTAAGATTGGTAACCAATATGGGTGAATACCAGCGTTATTATGGAGGTTATCTTAAAAATTCATATCTTCCAACCGCTGTCGAAGGCTTTTTTGCAAATGGTGGAGGACGTTGCTTTATCGGAAGAATAATTGCTAAAGATGCAACTACCAGTAGAATTCGATATGAAGGCATGTTTCCAAGAGCAACCGGTCCAGGGGAATGGGGTGACAGAATAGGTATATTGGTACTCAATACAAACGCAGATGCTTCAACTGATCCTTTAACTCCCCAAAAAAAGGATTCTTTCAGAATCGTAATTGCCTACTGGAAAGATTCAGCACCAGATTTATCAAGCATTCCTCAATTAACGGCTGGTGCAAATACTGAAGAAATTAATAAATGGAACTATGCAATAAATCAGGTTCTTGATAATGCAGATACTGTGGAGACATTCGATGAGCTTTCAATGACGGTTTCCTCCCCTGCCTATTTCGCAAAGGTCATTAATTCCCAATCATTTCTTATCAGTGTAACTAAATCTGAGACATCAGAAGATGATGAAAAACCGGATACTGATCTTTCAGCACGACCGACAAATACTGCTAATTTTGTATTTTTGCAAGGAGGAACTCAACCCTCTCCCATTGCAGATCTGGATGATTTTAAAGGGGATCCATCAGCTCCTGCTGGAAAGAAGACCGGACTGGAGGCATTCAGAGAAGTTGATGAAATAAACATTGTTTACTGTCCGGACATTCACTGGGGTAATCTTGACAAAGAAGCTCTTCAGAAAGCTATCGTAGCACATTGTGAATCCATGAAAGACCGGTTTGCTATTCTGGATTCTCCACAGGGAGAAAAACTGGTTCCCAATGTTAAACCACCAGTGGATTCAACATATGCTGCTTATTACTATCCCTGGATTAAAGTTTACGACCCTCTTCTCAAGGATCGCAAACTGGTCCCACCAGGCGGTTTTGTCGCAGGTATTTATGCGCGATCCGATATCGAGCGAGGGGTACACAAAGCTCCGGCCAATGAAATTGTCAAAGGCGCTCTCGAGATGGAATTTCCGATTTCCAAAGAACAGCAGGCGATTCTCAACCCCAGAGGTGTCAATGTGATTAGACAATTTCCGGGCAGAGGAATCCGGGTTTGGGGTGCACGCACTGCTTCCAGTGATCCGGAATGGAAATATATCAATGTTCGCAGATTATTCCTTTATGTCGAAGAATCCATTGAAAAAGGCACACAATGGGTGGTATTTGAACCTAACAATGAGCAGTTATGGGCTCGGGTCAAGCAGAGCATAACCAATTTCCTGACTACCGTGTGGCGTGATGGTGCCTTGATGGGCAGTACTCCTGAGCAGGCATTTTTCGTTGACATCGGGTTCAGTACCATGACACCGGCAGATTTGGACAATGGTAAACTGATCTGCATGATTGGTATAGCACCTACCAAACCAGCTGAATTTGTCATTTTCAGAATTTTTCAAAAGACGCTGGAAGTAAAATAAATGTGGTAAAATTTTATCAGGAGGAAATAATAAAATGGCCCGTAATGATCCTTATCGTAACTTTCGTTTCAGAATTGAAATTGACGGAATAACCCAGGCCGGTTTTAATGAATGTGCATTCGCCGATTCATCAACCGAAGTTGTTGAATATCGGGAGGGGACCGACCCAACGCATCCCCGTAAACTCTCGGGGCAGACAAAATATGGTAATGTTACTCTTAAATGGGGTATTACCGATTCAACAGAGCTTTGGGACTGGTATCAAAACGTTGTTCAGCTTGGTGCACTGGGTAATCGTAAAAATATATCAATCACTTTGGTTGATGAAGCAGGTGCTGACAAATCCCGCTGGGAACTGGTTGAAGCATGGCCAACCAAGTACGATCCAACTGATTTCAATGCTAAAGGCAATGATGTAGCAATTGAATCACTGGAAATCGTTACCGAAAGTTACAAACGAGTCAAATAGATTTGGGGTTTCTCCTTTAATTGAAGGAGAAACCAGATCTCTTCCCAGAAAGGTATAGACTATGGCTTTTCAGACTGAATTTGAGTTTACATTACCCAAAGGTTACGTTGATCAGGATGGTACGCTCCATAAAAAAGGTATCATGCGTCTGGCAACTGCTGCAGATGAGATTCTTCCACAGAAAGATCCACGTGTACAGGCAAACCCGGCTTATCTGGTCATAATAGTGCTGGCCCGGGTAATTGTCCGGTTGGGTGAAATTACCAATATCACTACCAAAACAATTGAGGATCTCTTTTCAGCAGATCTGGCTTTTCTGCAGGAATTTTATAACCAGATAAATGAAACCGGTAAATCTCCTGACTTAAAAGAGACTGTAAACAATGTTCAGTATTCGGAGGAATTCACCAGGGGGGGGCGATAAAAGGCTATCATCTCGATCGGCTGTTTGAGGAGATGGCCTTTGTATCATACTATTTCCATTGGTCTTATGAGGATGTTATGACCATGGATCATCATACCCGTATAAGATGGTGCGATGAAATTTCAAGAATAAATTCAAAAATAAATGAATCAGCACGACAATATAATTCTTAAAACCGGTGCAAACCTCTGCAGAGTCCATAATTTGCTGCAGACTGAAAGGTTCCTGTACTCATTTTCTTATAATAATCCTGCATTACATAATTCTTCACTATTGCGTTTTCCTCTGCTTTCATTCTTACTTGCCCGAAAATGGAATTTTGTGCGTTCACCAGGTAAATCCATAAAGATGGTTTTGATGATTCCGATGTTCGGGTATGACATCCAGAACCGAAACATCTTTATCAGTCGGGATTTCCATCACTGGTATTTCAATTCCTCCTCTTATTTTGAGAAAAGTCTAAATTGGAATTCAATCTCACCTTCAATCATTTTGAAAACAACTGAGAACTTAAAAAATACTGGATTAACAATTGTTAGTTCAATATCATGCATTTCACTTAAAACTTCAATGAACAGGCAAACGACTGTTAATTACGAGCTTAACAGTCAATATCAACAGGTAAAAAAAATAAATCTAAGGACTTTTGCTCAGAGTCCACATCTCTATCATGTAATCCGTTTGAATAATTTTTACCAAAAGAGGACATCAGATATAATGGGTAAATCTTCTGCCCAAAGTCCTCTAAGCCTCAGAGTAAGACAATCATTTCTCGATTTTCCAAGACAATTAAAATCCAGTATTGACCATAAGTACAAGATTTCTGATCCGGTACAATACGCTTTTGATATTGGTTCTGTTTTTACTATAACCAATTTATCCGATTTGCATGATATTCCGAAAGATAGACTCAAATTCGTCATTTTTCCATTCATGCAAATTATTAAATATCCGGAGCTCCGAACTACGGGTAAAGATTTACAGGGAATAATTGGTTTATTAAACAAATACAGAGCGACAGGAAAGCTGGACAAGACATCATCCCAGACACACTGGCTAAACGATTACATGCATTTTCCTGTAAACAGCAATCCCACCTTTATTTATAGCAGTAAATTTGGGGTTTATAATTCGAAGCAAATATTATCCGAATCAGCTCATTCTCATTCAAAGGAACAGGCGACATCCTGGTATCACCAATCATTTTTCTCTGAATCAAACCATGATAGATTTCAAAATTATAGCCGTTTCATACAGCATCGGCTTCCGGATTTTCCGACCAAGGCTCTCTTTGAGAGTATGTCGAAGAGCAGTTCAATAGTAAATTCTTATTTCAAAATTCATTCACAATCGAGATCTGTAATAAGTCCAAAACAGAGCAAACCGGTCTTTTCCAGAAGTTTCTTTTCCATGCGAGAAAAGGATCTGAATTATATGAATATTTCTGGTGGTTCAAAAGGCCTGATAAGTAAAGCTGGGACACCTGAAGCTTCGGGCAACATAAATACTGTGACACAAGCTTCTGGCAATTTTAATATATGCAAACCTCAGGGTATTTCCGACTTCCCGGCTGATCTGTCATCTCATCATCAACTCAGTGTGATTGCCGACAAGGTTGCACGATTAATTGAAGATAAATATCAAACTGATGCAAAGAGAAAGGGGCTTCTCTGATGCCCAGGAAAGGACTTAACCGATGCTTCCCGGAGTTCGCATAGATCCATTTATGTCCTATCGTTTTCTGGTAGTCATTGACCAGATAATAGAGGCAGGATTTTCAGAAATATCAGGTCTGGAGATAACTACACAGGTTGAGGATTACCGGGAAGGCGGTGTCAATGATTTTGTTTACAAATTGCCCAAAGAAACTACCTTTGCCAATCTTGTATTGAAAAAGGGGTTAGCCGACCTCTCCTCACTCTGGAAATGGCATCATGATGTGGTTTCAGGCAATATTAAAAGGAGAACTGTACATATTGTTCTTTTACGAGACCGACTCAGTATTCCTGCGCAGATGTGGAGTTTTAAAGACGCGTACCCAGTCAAATGGACAGGCCCTGAACTGAAGGCGGATTCAAATTCAATTGCTTTTCAAAGCATCGAACTGGCTCATCATGGCTATGAAGGATCAGGAAGTACAAGTACCGGACTCGCAGCCTTCTGAGAATTGGAGAAATCTTTTCATGTCAAAAGAGAAAATTACCATCCAACCCCTCGATGACAACTATAACCATCATGGAAACCGGGTTGAGGCACACTATTATAACCCTAATGAGTATACCATAGAAACTAAAAACCAGTATCAGCGTACTGCCATGCCCGGATTATCCACACCTATTACCCAGTTTATCAGTGGAGAAACCAGAACCATATCATTGAGTCTATTTTTTGACACTTACGAAAAGCATGAAGATGTTCGTAAATATACAGCACAAGTGGTGCATTTGATGGAAATAGATTCAGATCTTCACCATCCGCCAATATGTGAATTCACCTGGGGGAAACCGTTATCACCATACATGGATTACAAATTCCGGGGAATCATAGACAGCTGTTCTCAAAAGTATACGATGTTTATGGAAGACGGCACTCCTGTAAGAGCGACACTCACTTTGAGTATATCGGAATATCGTAAAATTGGAGAACAGCTGGAGGATTTGAAACTGCAATCACCAGATCGCACCAAATACCGGATATTTAAAGAGGGTGATGCCTTGTGGAGAATGTCCTTCCGGGAATATAATGATCCAAAAGCATGGCGTAGAATAGCTGAAAATAACAAAATTGACTTTCCGCGATTAATACCTGCCGGCACACTGCTTTCTGTTCCGCCTTTGGAGGAAAAATGAGCGGTATTAAATCATTAGTAACTTCTGACATTGATATTAATCATCTGATTGCTGATTATCAGAATTTTTTTGTTCCTGCTTTCTGTATAAAAGTCGCAACCAGCCCGAATTCAACACCAGATCAGGACATACTTAAATTGAATCCTCCAGTTGCAATTTTCAGTGTTTCTGTTGACAGAGTACTGGATGAAGCCGGTTCATTTTCATTCACGATAGACAATCCTTCATATATTGATAAGAATGGTCAAAAATTTCCCCGTCTTCAATCTGACAGTCTTTTTCAACCTCAACGTGATATTATTATTGAAATGGGCTATGGATCTGCATTAAAACCGGTTATTTCAGGATTTATCGAATCTGTAGATGTGTCCTTCGCAGCCAATGGTATTTCTCAATTAACCATCAAAGGATATGATTATCTGAGAAAGCTGATGAAAGAAAAAAAATTCATCTCTGATGGCAGCCGGGAAAACAAAACTACTTACAGTAAAGTTGTCAGGAAAATCCTTGATGAATACCATATGGCTGATGGTGCCGACATAGAAGAGACTATAGAAGAATATTCCTGTGTTAAAAATGACAAAAGTAATGACTTCGAATTCATTAAGACAGTTCTTGCTAAAGAAGTCGGCTACGAGATTTATATCCGTGATAAAGTTTTCCACTTTCATCGCCCCCGTATGCAGGAAGCATCTGTAATTACCGGTATGGTCTGGGGAAAATCCCTTATCAGTTTTTCTCCCAGTCTGGACACTTCTGCACAGGTAACCAAAGTTGAAGTCAAGGGCTGGGATTCCCTAACTCAAGAGCCAATAATTGGTATTGCTGAGGCCGGATCGGAGAGTAATCGTGGAAGAGGTCAAAGCGGTAGTGAAGCAGCGGAGGCGGCGGGCAACAATGCTGTAGAAAAAATTTGGAGAGAGGAACTGAATACAGTCGGACAGGTGCAGCAATATGCGCAAGCAGTGCTGGATAAACGGTCTCAACAACTTTACACTGGCAGTGGAGAATGTCTTGGACTCCCTGAGATTGAGCCAGGGATCAGGATTGAACTTCTTGGTTTAGGAGATCGATTCAGTAAAGAATATTACATCACTAAAGTTTCTCATTCAATCAGTTCGTCTGGATTTAAAACTCAATTTTCGGTTAAGGAAAATACTTTACCAGCCAAGGGTAGTATATGAGCATTCTCGAGATTATGGAAAGACAGCTGAGTGCCACACGCACCCCGGTCATAGTAACCGCGAAGGTAACCAATAATCAGGACCCGGAGCATTTAGGAAGGATAAAAGTGAAATACAGCTGGCGTGATGAAAACGATGAAAGTGACTGGATTCGCATAATGACACCAATGGCCGGAAATCAGATGGGAGTCTATTTTATTCCCGAAGTTGATGATGAAGTTGTCATAGCTTTTCAAAATGGGAACATCAATTTTCCAATAGTGTTAGGAGGTCTCTGGAGTAACAATATCAAGCCTCCTGACAGCAATGATGATGGTGAGAATAATATACGTATGATTAAATCCAGGTCAGGTCACAAGATTATAATGGATGACAAAGACGGCGAGGAGAAAGTCACTATTATTGATAAATCTGAAAACAGTATCGTCATTGATTCGAAAGAAAACCTGGTCACAATAACCAGCAAGCAGGATATGCAGCTGTTAGCTGAGGATGGAAAAATCACTATCTCTGCAAAAGAAATAGAATTGAGATCCTCAGATGGAACAACTATGGAATCGGGTGCAGATTTTTCAGTTACAGCATCCTCAGGAACATTTGGTGTTGAATCCAACGAGCTTTCTCTGAAAGCTTCGGCACAGGGTACTTTGGAGGCATCAGCGGGATTGACTGTAAAAGCTTCGGGCAATACCACAATTAAAGGTGCCATGGTAATGATAAATTGACACAACGATTAAGGAGCAATAAATGCCTTTAGCTGCGCGTGTAGGCGATACAACCAGTCATGGAACACCTCTTGGTCCGGGCCCCGGATGTCCTACTGTATTAATTGGTGGTATGCCTGCATGGCGGGCTGGCGTTGATTTTCATGTATGTCCACTGGTAACAGGTATTGTCCCGCATGTTGGTGGAACAGTAACCGTGGGAAGCACTACGGTTATGATTGGTGGCATGCCTGCGGCACGACAAGGTGATCAGATCATAGAGTCTGCACCACCTAATGCAATTGCCATGGGATGCCCGACTGTGCAGATAGGAGGATGATAAATCATGGCTAAAGAGATTTTGGGAAAAGGGTTTACTTTTCCGTTACGGCTGAGCGTAAACGGGAGTTTCTCAATTTCCGAACATGAGGACGATATCCGGGAGGCTATTGGCATCATTATCTCCACCGCACCAGGAGAACGTATTATGCGACCCGACTTTGGATGCGGAATTCACGATTTGGTCTTTACAACTATAAATACCGCAACCATGGCTCGTGCAGAGGCCGATGTAAAGGAAGCACTTATCAAATATGAACCCCGTATCGAAGTTGACGAAGTTAAAGTAACCAGTGATAGTACATTTAACGGGAAATTACTTATTGATATTCATTACCGGATACGCGAAACTAACAACGCGTTCAATTATGTTTATGACTTCTATCTGCATGAAGGAAACGGATAGGATATGGCAATAAAATCTCCACTTATCGATGAACGTGTAATGGAGAAACTCTTTGAGGAGTTTCTGGTACGTGCTCGTTTCTATCTTCCGCAATGGAATCCAAACCATGAGACAGATGCAGGGATTGCGGTTGCCCGGATTTTCTTTGAAATGCTGGACAAAATACGGGTACGACTCAATCAGATGCCTGAAAAAAGTATAGTCAAATTCTTTGACTCATTAGGAATTGACCTTCTTCCGGCTCAATCTGCAAAAACGTGGGTTTCTTTCACTGCTATACCAGAAGCTCCCACTATCGCAATTGTAGCTGCTGGAAGCGAAATTTCCGGCAAAGGCATTAATATCGATGGAAAGGAAACCGATGTACCTTTTCAGACATTGAAAGATCTTGCGGTTAGTCCAGCAAAACTAAAGAATCTGATATCCGTGCGTTCAGCCTCAGATCAGATTTTTTCATTCACTTTCATAGAAAAGGATAACGGGGAAATCAAGCCTTTTTCAGGAATAAATTTACAGGAACACAGCTTCTATATCGCTCATCCAGACCTCTTCAATCTTGCTCAAAATGCATTTTTTACAATCGAATTTCTTCTGAACTCCGGAGTTCAAAAGGACATTCTTGAGAAGAATGAAAAAAGCTGGTTTATCTGGGAATATTATAATGATACATATGGTACATGGATTGAACTGGGTGACACAGATTCCGATGGAACGAATGGATTAGTCAACAACGGAATAATGGTAATTAATAAATTCTATAAAGGAGAAATTAACGAATATATTATCGATGGGATGAAAAACCGTTGGATACGCTGCAGGGTTTTGAAAAATTTGACCAGCGCAAAATCAAAAAGTCTGCCGGAAATTACCTCATTGAAAATAAGTGTCAAGTCGGATAAAATCGGGCCGGAGATGGCATTCAACAACAACCTGCCATTAGACATAGGGATAAAGACAGTTCGCTTGTTGGGCATTGATGTTGGAGATATATGGTTGTGGTCCGGAAGTATAAGCACAGGTGGTAACAATCTTGCAATCATATCTTTACCTTCAGTTAGAAGTAAGGATATCGTTAAAAACGATCGAATTCAGCTGGAAGATGGTTCTCAATGGGAAATCACGGAAGGAATAATAGATGATAATGTTAATGTTAAACTAGCTGTTTTTTTGCTGGAAAAAACAATTCCTAAAGACTTTGAACCTGTAAGTTTAAATTTCTCCTCAAATACAATTGAACAGAATGCAAATAATTATTCAGTTCAGTGGCTCAGCTTTAATTACACAACTAAAGTAATAGCTGTAAAAATAAGCAATCTTCCTACTTCAAAACCTGAATCTATTACCTTTGAAAGAAAAGAAAAAAAGACTGTTAGCAGTAATTTAATGGAACCTATTGTAATTAACATTGCTACTGATATCACCTCAGGATGTTCTGTATACTCGTTAAAAAAATTGCTGGGTACCAGAGATATCAGCTCTTATGCTATAGGAACTTCAATTCGACTAATCACAGCGATTCGGAAAGGCAAAGTTTCGGAAGTTCCGATTTCAGTTATGGTGGATGATAAAACTGATCTTCCGCAATCGCGCTTCCTCTATTTCGATCCACCCGAAGAATCTGATGTGGAATTTTTCCTCAAGTTTAAGGTCACCTCCATCTCTAAAAAAGGAGAGCGTGTCGACATTTCCTTGCTTGATATCAATGGAGAAACGGCCTATCCCGATTCTAAACAGGAAGGTGATAACTTATACCTTGTTTCCCATATTAAACCATTTGGGGAGATTCCTTTCACAGGTGATATCTTTTATCTTGCATGCGATGAGGCATTTTCAAAAAAGAACGCCACAATCACTGTTTCATTTTCATACAAATTGAATGCATTTCCTACAGCACCCGGTAACCCAAATCCACCAGAAAAGAATGAAGCAAAAAAGTCACACAACACACTCGCAACAACTGCTAAATCTTTTGATAATCAAAAAACAATAAAGCAGGATAAAACTGACAAAATTTTCATTCCACCAATATTAATATGGGAATATTGGAGTGGTGCTGCAAAAACCTGGCGACGTCTAAACACTATTGATACCACCATAGGCTTCACTAAAGAAGGATCGGATTGGAGTACTGGTGAATTGCGGTTCACCTGTCCTGAAGAAATCGCCAAATTCAAAGTAAACGGAGAAGAAAAACTGTGGATCAGAGCACGGATAATTGAGGGTGACTACGGTAAACCAACAATAGTTTTACCTGAAACTTTTACCATAACAGAAACCATTGAAACTGACAATAAAAAATATACTTATAATAATCCAAACCTTCAAAAAGCAGATGTCCATTACCCTATAATTCGTAATATCTCAATTACCTACGAAACCAGGAAGGAATATCCATCTACCTGTCTTTGTCTGAACAATGCCGCCTACTCAGTCATTACCAATATGACAAACCAGGAAAACCGGCCATTCCATCCATTTGAGGAGTTACCCGAAAAACGTGATGCACTCTTTTTTCGTTTTGACAAACAGCTTACAGGTGGACCTTTACGTATCTATTTCCATTTAAAAAAAGAGTTTCGAGATCTCAACAAATTAGAATCTGTATGGTATTACAGAAAAGGAGATTCATGGGAAAAATTCACTGTAGATGATACTACTGGTGGATTCCGAATGCATGGATATGTTGAGTTTTTCGGCAAACAGGACTTTACCGAAACCACTCTTTTTAATCTTTCGGGATACTGGCTGAAAGTATCATTACCTAATGGTAATTTTCCTGAGGACCTTATCTTTGATGGTATTTACATTAATGCAGTAGAGGCAATACAGAGCAGTTTGATTAATGATGAGCAGCTCGGAGCAAGCGATGGAACAGTGGACCAGACCTTTCTCACCATCAAATCACCAATTATTGACCAGTGTGTCTGGGTGCGGGAACCATCACAACCTGATGAGAATGCAATACAGAGGATTAAAAAAGATGAACCAGATAATCCTCTCATAAAAGTCACCGATAACAGCCCCTGGAGCGGTGAATACTGGATTCGCTGGCATTGTGTAGAAGATTTTGACAACACCGGCCCAGATGATCGCCATTACAGAGTTGACCACAGAACCGGCACTATCTGTTTCGGAAATGGCAAAAAAGGCATGGTTCCTCCAAAAGGCGCAGCCAACATCAAGATCTCTTATCGTTTTGGAGGTGGTATTGCGGGAAATGCACAGGCTGGAGCAATTTCTTCTGTTAAGACGTCAATTCCATATATTAACAAAGTAATAAACCCTTTTAGAGCTGATGGTGGTGCAGAATCTGAAACAACCGAAACAGCTTTGATTCGCGGTGCTCAGACCCTTCAGCATCGAAACCGCGCTGTTACTGCTGAAGATTTCGAACGAATCACACTGCTTTCCCGTGCTGTCGCCAGAGCCCGCTGTCTTCCAAATATTGATGATGAAGGGGAACCCAATCCTGGCTGGATATCAGTGCTCATCATTCCCCGGACCGATGAAAAACCTCCAATAGCCAGTATGCAGCTAATTTCAAATATCAATGATTCTCTTCAAAAGGCTTGTGTGGGCACTGTTGCAGCCGATAATCGGTTGGCAATACGATCTCCCAGATTCATTACAATCCGGGTTAAAGCAATATTGATTCCCAAAACCGCTGATTCTTCGGCTTCTATTGTAAACGATGCAGTAAATGCCCTGGACTATTTCTTTGACCCGATCTCTGGTGGATTGAATAAAACCGGGTGGGAATTCGGTGGAACCGTTTTTTATTCGTCAATTGTTGCCATTCTGGAAGGTATTAAAAATGTTGAATATATGTTGGAATGCCAGGTATATGCTGATGATGTCTGCTATAACGATGACATTTTGATTCCCTTTGATGCAGTGACTATACCCGGAGATCATTCTATCGATCTGGTACTCCGGGAAGATCAGTCAATTGATTCACTTGTCTTTTCACAGTGCGATGAAAGTGAAACATGTTTATGAATTGCGTGTTTATTTCGGTCAGAAGTTCACTAACCCGAACTTTCACTCAGTTAGTCAGACAAATATCCCGCTGGCCTGACCAGAGATTTTTATATGCTTAAACTGGAGGAATAATGTCACTTCAAATTCCAAATCTGGATGATAAAACCTTTGAAGAGCTGTTTACTGAGGGACGTGCTCTTATTCCCCGTTATGCCCAGCAATGGACCGATCATAATTTCAGTGATCCCGGCATCACCTTTATCGATCTTTTCGCCTGGCTCGCCGAAATGCAGATCTATTCTACAAATAGAATTACGCCTGGACATAAATTAAAATTCCTTAAATACCTCCAGACTCTCCCCAAGCCGGCAACTCCCTCCATTGCACGTGTATTTCTTACACTTAAAAATACAATTCAATCTGTACCCATACCTCCAGGCACGTTGCTTTTTGCTGTTGACAAGCTAACCGGTCTTTTAGAACCATTTGAAACTATAGAACCAGTTACAGTGTCATCTGCATCAATCTCTATGCTTTTTTATTTAAAAAACGATATATGGTATGATGTATCCGGAGGATTTGCTTCAAAAAACGGCTATTTCCAGCCTTTTGATCAATCAACTCCAACACAAGGCAGACTTCTGATAGGTCTTAATCAGGCGACTTCCGGTAATCCCTTGCGTGTACATTTTGATATTAACGAAAATTTTTCTTTATTAACTAACCCGCCCACAACAGAAAGTGACCGGTTTCCATCAGTAACTCTTATCTGGGAAATTTGGAATGGTGCCTCCTGGCAGGCATTATCTATTGAGGATGATACCTGTGGATTGATTCACAGCGGCGATATAATTATTTCCGGAATGGAAAAAGCCCGGGAATCTTCGCTACATGACATATCAGAATTTCAAAAAGTTCCTTATACAAACCCATTAACCTGGATTTCTGCTACTCCATCCGGAAACCACGGTGAGGTCTATGAAATACCTCCTCAAATACATTCCATACGGCTTCATTCTGTTCCGGTAATCCATGGCCAGACATGGAGAAACGAATCTTACAACGGAACCGGACTTCCAAAACAAAATATTGAGTTGAAGAATGCCCCTATTCTTGATGGTACTATCAGAGTACTATTAAGAAAAATCCGACTGAGAACTGATGACAAGGAATGGATTGAAGTGATGGATTTCAATTCATCAGAAAAAAATGATTATCATTTCAAAGTTGATATTTCAAATAAAGCTATACACTTTAATGAAAAACTAAATCAAATCCGGTCAGACACTGAAAACGTTACTATAATCACAATCTTCAAAAAATATTACAATGGTTCAGGAAAACCTTTTCAAAAGTTTTTTCTGAGAGAACCTCCTGTTGAAGCACAAAATGTCAAGGTAATGATAAATAATCAACAGTGGAGCGAGATCAGCAATTTTTCTTCATCAAAACCGGATGATTTGCACTTTACTATTAATTACGATGAAGGTACGTTGTGCTTTGGCGATGGCAAGCATGGCAGTATTCCTTCAAAAGGAAATGAAAATATTCTGATCACTTCCGAATGTGAAAGCATGGGAAGCATGGAACCTTCTTTTCCCATCCGATTTTTCAATAATATTCCCATGTCAACCTCAACAATAACTGTTTCAGTTACTTCTGTTGAATGGACCGAGGTTTTTGATTTTGATGCATCAAAACCCAATGACCCTCATTTTACAGTCGATTGCACCGCAGGCCTACTGAAGTTTGGTGATGGTGAACATGGTGATATTCCTCCGGTCAGTGATAAAAACATAATTATTGAGAGCTATCGTAGTGGTGGAGGAATCAGAGGAAATATAGCTTCAGACAAAATAATCCGCTTCGATAATCCTGAATACAACACAGTAATCATATCTGGTTCTTCTTCAGGTTCCGGTGGCAGTGAGCAAGAAACCCTGGATCAGACGCTTGATCGTGCCCGCCGTGAGCGGAAAATACCGACCAGATTGATTTCTGCAGATGATATCGAGCAACTCGCTTTTCAAACACCTGGAACCAGAATGCATTCTGCCAGGGCACTCTTCGGCTATCATCCGCTCTATTGTTCGATCACTATGCCGGGAACCTGCACTCTTCTGGTTGTCCCAGCAGTTGAAAATGTATACGCAGTTCCTCCCGTTTCTCCCAGCAACGGTTTTATTAACCGTATCAAGCGATTTATAAATCAAAAAAGACTCATTACAACCGATTTACATATTACAGGACCTGAATATAAACCAGTATCCGTATCTGCACAACTATACATTCGACCAAACATGAACTCTGAAAGCATCAGAACTGTTGCGCTGAATACACTGAACAATTTTCTCAATCCATTTATCGGAGGACATGACAATAAAGGATGGGAACCGGGTTACCCTGTAATTGCTTCGGACCTTATTGCCATACTCCAAAACATAGAGGGAATTGTCTGTGTGAAGAATGTGATACTTTCAAGTTCTGATGGTATTCAAACGGATAATAAAATCTTATTGTCAAAAACAGGCATTGCCTACTCTTCCGGTCATTTTTTAACGGTATTGACGGATTGATCTTATGGACCAGAACGAATTTAAATATTTCACTATGACAGCATTCGACCTACTGCGGGAAGGTCATGGTAACGGAGTAGGTATCGACCCCAGTAACCGTATAACTCTTGCTTCATCATCTGCTGTTTCCGAAAGTGGCCCACTTACAACTCCTGCAGGTATGGCCATTGACAACTCAGGTACTCTTTTCATAGTTGATAAAACTAGTGGTTTCATTTATTTTGTTTGCCCTCAGAAATCTGTACCCGTCAGAATACCCTGTATAGGTGGGATTGGTTCAGAAGCCTGCAAATTTCGATTCAGTACCAGCTCGGATGATCGATACAAGCGTTTAATCAGTCCAGAAATTGAAATCTCTGAAGATGCAAAAGACCTTTCCACTTTTGGCGCAATAGCTGTAAGTAAACAATTTATTGCCATTTCTGATACAGCCAACCATCGTGTGCAATGCTTCTTTCGTCAAACTCTGCAAATTAGCTATATCGTTGACAGTGAAATGTTCAAACGCCTGGGAATTCCGGGACAATGGGATAATTTCTCTCCCTGGGACTGTGTAATTGATTCTTTTGGCGACCTCTATATAATCGATATCAACTCAAAATCGCTGTTTCGGATCAGCTATCGCGGAAATCATGCAGTACGAATGGGTGTAGACGAACTGGCTGACCCTGTCTCTCTTTTCCTTGATGATTCAGGCACTCTGTATGTTCTTGACAGAGGCAATTCTGCAGTTCTGAGTAAAACAGCCGGACCCATGGGAACCTGGAGTAAGGTGATTTCATTGTCCAATACTACATTGAACAGGCCCCTTGGATTGGCGGTTGACCATCGTAAAACCATCTATGTGGGTGAATGCGGAACGAAATTCCATTTCTGGAATAGTAATGGGGAATATGGAGGTCATTTATCGAATCCGTTCGGCTACTGCTTACGACTTACCTCCGGTCCTGGCACTATGATTTTTTCAGAGTGCACAAAGAATGGCATAATCAGACTCAATGATGAGAAATCATATGTAAAAGAAGGGTACTTCTTTTCAAGGCTGTTTGATGGTGGAGAGGAAATGGCCTATTCCAGCTGGCATCGAATAACCATTGATGCAATTCTTGTCAAAGGCACATTTCTGGGTGTGGATTATATCTGTGACAACAATAGAAGAAAATTGGAAAAACCATGGGAAATAGAAGAATCCAGATGGTATTGTCTATTTAATCTTTACGGTGAAGATACAGCTTCAGCCGATGCGTTGATGTCCGATGTTCAGGGACAATACCTGACTGTAAGGATCCGAATGGGCGGTGATGGTAACAATACACCGCGAATTCGACGGATAAGAATATCTTACCCACATGAATCATATCTGCGTTATCTTCCTGCAGTTTATCAGCAAGACCCTATCGGTCGTGATATCACTGATCGTTTTATGTCGCTGTTTGAATCATTCAATTTAGACATGGAAGAGCAGATCGGTTCAATTACCCGGCTGCTCGATCCAATCAGCACCCGCGCTGATTTTCTACCCTGGCTTGCATCCTGGCTTGGAATCGTTCAGGATGAGAACTGGCCGGAAGAACGCTTTAGAGAGCTGCTTTCCCGTTCCTATTCACTGTTCAAATCTCGAGGTACAATCCAGGGTCTCAGTGATGTCATTTCATTGTACACTGGTTCAAATGTAAAAATAGTCGAACACTTCAGATATTTACGCCCGATGGTCCTTGGAGCAAATGTACTTGTAGGAATGAGCACAGTTGTAGGAAAACAATTTACTTTACCTCTTGTTCTGGAAGAAACATCGACCATTGGTACATTTACTCTGATTGAAGAGTATGAGCCACCTGAAACGCCATTCCTTGCTGATGCTTTTGATTTTACTGTAATAATCGATGCACCTGATATGACAGAAAGTATGCGGACCTGCCTTCTTCGTATCATAGATCAAGAAAAACCTGCTCACACCAGATACCGTATTCATTTCACTAAAGAAGGCGCTCCCAGAATCGGCAGTGCTTTAATCGGTATCGATACACGAATGACACATGCACACCAGCCAATGGAAATCGGAACTGATATTGTAGGTACTACTACGATTATTGGGACCAGACATCCCACAAATGGAATATTTGGTATAAACTCGCGAATAGGAATAAATTCTTTCTTGCAATAGTTAATTAATAGGAGGATATGATGAACTGTCAACAAGATCAAAAAGGTTTTTCCAGTACAATGAGTTCCCAGAAAGATCCACATCGCGCTTCCAGACCGGAGTGTGATTTCGAGAGATTGAATTACTATTATGGTCAGATGATGGTTGAACGGGACTTTCGCGACCAACAGCATTATTATAACGAAAAAAGATGGATGCTAAACCGTTATGGAATTGGCTGGGGAGTGTTACATGGTTTAAAAGTAAACATTAAAGAAGTATCTGCCCATGTTAATGATTTCAGGGATAATCCACCTGATATCGAAATTGAACCCGGATTTGCTCTTGATCAATATGGCAATGAAATCCTGGTATGCACCAAACACAGCCTTAATACCTCAGAACTATTAAAAGGTAACACCGGTTATCATGAGCAAAAAGAGGGAAAAGCAGCTTTTGCTCCAATTTATATAGCTGTCCGGTATCGCGAATGTGGAACTGAACCGTTCAGACTGCCTGACACCCACTGCTGTGATATTGATAGTGATTACACTTACAGTCGCACACGTGAAACACAGGAATTTATAGTATCACATACCCCGTGGCCTTGCTATGAACACGAATTGCGAGATGATAATGGGTGCATTATCGATTGTTTCAGAAATCTGCGTAATCCTGCGGTTAAAATGTTAGAAGACCATCCTCGCCGTTTTCAATGCCAACCCATACCATTGGCAACCCTGTTTTTCATAAAAAATAAATGGGTAATAGATAATATTGGAATCCGACCTGTGGCCTACAGTAATTACCGGCTCGGTGAGCTTGTCAATTGTATGACTTCCGAGCTCAGGAAAGTACATGGAGCCGCGTATGATCGCAGAAGTTTTGTTCCACTGCTGGCTCAGACCATTCCGGGTATTAAATTTCGTAGTGGCCGTACGAAACAACTGGAAAATATCGGTGAGTTACCTTTCCGTATCACCACTGATGGAAGATATCTCTGGTGCACAGATCTACAATTAAATGTCGTGCACCACATCCCTGTGGAAAGCGGTATTCTCAATCCATTACCTCCTAAAATCGGATTAGAAAAACCGGGATGGGGAATCTCTTACGATGGTAAATCAGTATGGGTAACCATACCAGGCGAAAATTCAGTAGAAAAAATCAATGTATGTACACTCGAGAAAAAGACTATTAAACTGGGCGATGAGCATTGTACTCAGAACAAAAGAGACCAGGAAGAGAATGAGAAACGAGGTGATTGTAAGAAACCCAATAATCCCAGGGAAATTGTTTTTGACGGACAGTATTTATGGATTTCTCATGGTCCGCAAATCTATCCAGATCAGGAACGATACGAATCATTCGAACATGATGAAAGGGTTCATTATAAAAACAATGGCAAAAATCCCAAACATGGAATGCACCATGAGAGAGTCGATAAATTGTACCTGACCCGCTTGGACCCATTTACCGAGGAGAGCGTAAATTACTGGGTGGAAATTAAAGATAGCGTATCACCTGTTTCAGCTATGGTTTTTGACGGTCAAGCTTTATGGATTATTTATAATGACAATCATTTCCGTGCTATAGCCCGTAGAGTTCACATTTCTTTCCTGCCAAATAACCAGTTTCCTAAAGATATGCAACTTCGTGCAGACGAGCCAATAGAGCTTGGAGGAAACCATGCAAAAGATATTGCCTACGACGGCAATTCTGTCTGGGTCACGCACAGTGAAGGTGCTTCGAAAATCGATCCCTTTTATTATCAGGTAATAGCTGCCACTGCTGACAGAGGACATCTTTCGTCGATTGCCTTCGATGGATCAATGATGTGGATGGTTCAGAACAGAGGTAATGAATCTGAACTTCGTCAATGTCATCTCTACTCGCTTGAGAACCGTGGAGGTTATGAATTTCGCAACGAAGATCATGGATTACATATTGGCCGGATCTGTTTTGATGGTAATTATCTATGGGTGACAGGAAACAAAATGGACCTGGAAACCGGCAAAGGCATTATTTACCGAATTCTTCCTTAGGAGCGTGAATTTATGTATAAAAGTAAAATATCAGAAAAAACAATTGCCTCAAAATTTAAACGGCTTAATTATTTCCATGGTCAATTGCTTACAGAAAACGATCTTCTGGAGGAGCAGACTTACTATAGGGAAAAACTTAAGCTGCATAACCGGTTTCATGGCAAAGGAATCGTTAGAGGTCTGGAGGTTACATCTTCATCTTCAATGGAATGCTCGACATGTGAGATTCAGATCGAACCTTCCACCGTGACGATCCAGACGGGACTTGCTCTTGACTGTGAAGGTAATGAGGTTATTGTCTGCAGACCTTATAATATCGATTTGAAAGAAATAATCGAATGTCTTGAAAGAATGGGTAAGGTATCCAACGACTGCAGTTGTGAAACGCCGGCCCAACCTTTGGTGTGTATAAATATAGGCATTATTTATGATGAATGTCTTTCCAATCCTTCTACTCAATATGTCACCACCTGTTCTACTGAATCACAGCAGCAATATTCACGGATTCGGGAGGGATTTCGTGTAGTTATAGATGTAGACAACAGTCCTTTTGTGCAAAAAGGTATATCAGGTGACAAGAATCGCTCTTGTTCGGCTCACTCCTATCGATATCCTGGAGTTGATCCTGATTATTCAAAGGAGATGGTTATACCTCTGGCACAGATTCTTATTTGCAATAACAAAGAGAATAAACCCATTACCGAAATTACACCTGATAAGATCATCATGACAGGTGTACGTCAATACTGCTGGACAGCCGAAACATTTGAATCGTGGGAAAATTCCAGGAAAAATCTTTTGCCGGCAGAATATGACATTTCCTGTATTATCAACAAATCAGTAGAGGAAGCCAGGGTACTGCTGGAACAAATGGGAATGAATGTAGAAAGCAAAGGCCTGCCCCCGTCTAAATTGACATTGCAGGACTTCGAATTAATTCGCAAGATTTCACCAAATGTTCTTTCAGGATCAAATATCACACTTATAGTCGATGAAGAAAAAGGTGACAAAGTGCTTTTCGGGATACCAAACCGGGAAGGCATTGTAAAAAAGCGCTAATCTTCAAACGTTAAAGGGAAAGTAATTATGCCAGAAGTCAAAAATGGATCAACAGTGCTTACAAAAGTACGTTATTATAAAGGACAAGCCTTAACCGCCCAGGACTTCCTGGATGAGCAGAAATATCACAGCGAGAAACTTCGATTGCTGCTCAAACGTTTTCCTGCGGGAATTATCAATGGTTTAGTGGTTTCTAAAGTGGAGGATGGCATAAACATTTCCACAGGACTTGGTGTAACCGAAAATGGAGATCTTCTTTATATAAATGACAAACAGGTGGTTTTTGTCGGAGAAAAAGAATTTTTAGTGGAAAATGATTTTCTATTTATTCCGCAGGCAGTATTGAATATTGATAGTCTCCCATTATATGTTAACCTGAGCCTTAAAGAATTTGACACTGTCAAATCGACATCATTTTGTGACTCCAAGGCAAAAACAAACCGGATCGAAGAGAGAGTAAAAGTTACCTTCGACAAATTACCTGATGGAACTGATGGCAAAGAAAATACTATTACCATAGCTATCCTGGAAAAGGATGGTGATGGCTATCAGGTTAGTTTGAACTCTCCTGTTATAATCAATGCCGTTATAATCAAGGAAAACCAGGTGCAGTTCAATTTTTTAGAAGGTCACGACCATTCCGGAAATGCCAATGGTCGGAAGATAGGGACACAAAGCATTGATTTATCACATTTTAATCTACCTGAAAAAAATATCACCTTTTCAGGAAGCGGTCACGATCATTCCGGAGAAACCAAGGGTCAAAAGATTAAGGCTCATGATCTTGACATTTCAGACTTTGAGATAGACGAAGATAAAGTGATCTTTTCCGACAAAGGTCACAATCATTCGGGGGGAGAATATGGACAGAAAATCAAGGCTCTAAATCTTGATATTACAGACTTTGAATTAGATGAAGATAAAGTAATCTTTTCCGACAAAGGTCACAACCATTCGGGGGGAGAATATGGCTCACAAATAGGTGTGAATGGTATTGAAAACAAAGCAATTACCTCAGATAAAATAGCTTTGGCTGACCCGAAAGGTGATCCAACTAAGGCAGATGTATCTGGCGGAAATGGTATTCGTACCAGTCACATCAGAAACGGAGCTATTACAAAAGATAAACTGCACCCGGAACTGCATTTAACTGTTACAGAAAGCGACGTTGTGTTCAACGGTACTGGTGGTCACGATCATTCCGGAAATGACAAAGGCACACCAATAGGTGCAAATGGCATTGGTGATGGCGAAATAATCAGCGATAAAATAGCTCTCGCAGACCCCAATGGTGATCCTCGAAATGCAGACAGATCTGGTGGAAATGGAATCCGTACCAGCCATATAAGAAACGGAGCAGTGTCAAAAGTTAAACTAGCCGATAATTTGGAACTTCCGGAAAGTTATATTGTCTTTACGGATTCAAAAGACGGCCATGATCATTCCGGAGCTCGTAAAGGTTCCAGAATTAAAACTAACAGTATAGAAGATGATGCTATAACAAGCAACAAAATCGCTTTGTCACCATCGGATGGAGATCCCGGAAATGCTGATAAACCAGACGGATATGGCATTCGTACCAGTCACATTCGTAATGGAGCAGTAAACGCAATAAAAATAAGCACGGCTGTGGATACTGAGATTCCTGATGGCGGATTTAAAGATAGCGACAAAGGAATATTTGCTGCCCATATTCAACCTGCAGCAATCACAACTCAAAAAATTGCTGTTGCACCAATTGATGGAAGCCCGGAGAATGCCGATACTGCTGATGGAACCGGTATTCGCACAAGTCACATTCGTAACAGCGCAGTTACTTCCAATAAAATCAGTGTGGCTGTAGAATCTGAAGTTCCCGATGAAGGTTTTAATGACAGCCATAAAGGCATTTTCACAGCTCATATTCAGCCAAACTCAATCACCTGCTCAAAATTGTCTTTGATCGAACCAACTGCTCCTGAGCAAGATCAAACCTTAGATACCGTACAAGCGAAAACACACAGATGGTCGTTTTCATGTTACACCAGTCCTAACTGTATCCTTCAGATAATCCCGATCAGTATAGGTAAAATTACCTGGCAAATCGATCAGACTGCAACTGAATATTCATCCACTGCAGAAGGAGACAAAATAGAATCTTATCACAATGGAACAATCATGCTTCCAGATGGTACCGATCGGGTTACCATTCGTTTCAGAGTTATTAAATTTGGCGAGTGTCCTGATCCGGTCATTCACGATTTACTAGTCCATCCGATAGGGTAGAACAATTGAAAACACTTGCTGTAGTCAATCAAAAAGGCGGTGTGGGTAAGACTACTACAGCCTTTAATCTTGGAACAGCTCTTTCGCTTTCCGGGTTTAAAGTATTGCTTGTCGATCTTGACCCACAGGCGCACCTCAGCTATTCGGCAGGAATTAAAGCCGATGAACTGGAAACAACAGTATATGATGTGCTGAAGGGTGATGTGGAACTTACTAAAACTATAATTCAAACAGGAAGCATTTCTATTCTTCCGGCGTCAATAGACCTGTCCGGCGCAGAGATGGAGCTGTCTAATGAAGTGGGACGGGAGCTTTTCTTAAAAACAGCACTAAAAGATGCTGTTAATTATGATTTCTGTATCATAGACTGCCCCCCCAATTTCGGTTTGCTTACCTTGAACGCTCTTACCGCATCACAAGAGGTATTAGTTCCAATGCTGGCTGAATTTTTTTCTCTCAAGGGGCTCGATAAGCTACTTAATTTGGTTGATACAGTCAATTGTCGGATTAATCCTTCAGTATCGGTTACCGGAATTCTGGTCACCATGTTTGATAATAGGTTAAAGCTGCATAACGATGTTTTCGAAAGGCTAAGGGAATACTTTCCGGATAAGCGACTTAAGACAGCTATACGTAAAAACGTGGCTCTGGCAGAGGCAACCAGTTTTGGCAAATCAATTTTTGAATATGCCCCAAAGAGTCATGGAGCAGAAGATTATCGTAATGCAAGCAATGAGATTATATGCAGAGGAGAAATAGATGGCGCCAAAAAAAAGAATAAGTGACGAGGCGTTTCCCTGGGCAAAGAAAACAATAGCCGGTGAAACCCCCGATCCACCCAAAAAAAAAGCAGTAAAAAGGAAAATTAAATCAGAGTCGGCCAGGCCGGAACCAGTAGAGCCAATCTCATTAAAAGACTATTCTGAGCGCACCCTCTTTGTACTGTATAAAAAGGATGGTACAATCGTATCTGTTGCCGGAATTGCAAAAAAATATCTTTCGCAAAATAGTTCACCATTCAGTGAAACTGATGATTTTAAGACAGCAGAACTTAGGGTTCCCCTTGTTATGGAAAATAATGATCTGATGGAAATACATTTGAATTGTAAGGTTGTTTTTATTGAGGGTAAACAGTATCTGGTGAGAAAACAGTAGTTCTGAAAGAGATATTATGGCCTCATCACTGCATCATTTCCATCCCGAAACCGATAGCATAGAAGTTACCATGTCTGGGTGGACAGGATCAGTGATAAAAATTGGAAATGGCAACTCTTCCCAATCACCGGTATATTTTCTGGAAGCAGCTCTTTCCGGGTGTATCGGTTTGACACTCTTATCAATTTGCAGTAAAAAGGGTATCGATAGCAATTCTATCTTGTTGAAGTACAATGTAAAAATCAGGGCTGGAAAAATCAGAATCGAATATTCCTGTGCAGATGAAATAAAAGGTCTTTTCATGGAAGCTGTTGAGAGCTGCTATATCTCCAGGCTTGTTCAACTGGACAAACAATTCGTTTACAATTTCAATTTATCTGATCAGAAGTCAGGTATTACAGCATGAGTATGGTAAAAACAAAAGCTCATCACAGCGAAAAGGCAGCTCCAACTGCTAACAAAAGCCATATTCAAGCACCTCATCAATCAACATACAGTCTGGGCCCGGAGCATACTCCTTTTATCTCCCCTAAATACGCATTTACCTCTTTTGCAGGCATACAGATGCTGCAGAGGACAATGGGTAACAGGGCTGTCGGAAGATTTATTCAGAGAAAACTAACTGTTGGGAAACCTGGGGATAAATATGAGCAGGAAGCGGAACGGGTGGCAAGCCAGGTAATGAAAATGCCTTCCCCGGTAATTTCGCGTACATCAAAGGAAGAAAAAGATGACACTATTCAGACTAAACCGATAGCTGAGCAGATAACTCCGCTTGTGCAATGTCAACCTGGCGAGGAAGAGAAAGTACAAACCGCTCCAATCATTTCGCGACAGACCGAAAAAGAGGAAGAGCAGGTACAGAGGACTTCTATTATCGAGCGACAGGAGGAGGAAAAAAGCGTACAAATGACTCCTGCTGTCCCTGAAAAAGAGGAAAAACTGCAGGCAGCTTCCAGCTTACAATGTCAGCAGACAGATGAAGAAAAGGTACAAACACTTCCAATAATCTTTCAGAAAGCTGAAGAAGAGGAACTGGTACAGGCGTTTCCTGTTATTGAAAGACAGGAAAAAGATGAAGAAAGCGTACAGAAAGCACCTTCTCTCTCTCCAGAAAAAGAGGAAAGTGTACAGACTTCTCCGATTATTCAAAATCAGGAGGATGAAAAAAAGGGAATGCAGAAAGCTCCTGCTGTACAGTTCCAGTCAGAAAAAGAAGATATGGTAAGCAGACTGCCGATCATTCAGCCGCAAGGTAACAAAGATGAGCAGATTCAAACAGACCAGATGGCACAATCCGCCTCTGAAGACAAAAAAGAAATTCAACGTTCGATCGCTTCATTAACTTCAATAAATGTTCAGAGACGTGCATCTGCTGATAGTTCTGGCGTTTCGCAACATCAGGAACAAATGATTCAGTCATCCAAAGGTTCTGGATCACCACTATCTCCCAACACACGTCAATTTTTCGAAAACCGGTTCAGCGCTGATTTCAGCGAAGTCCGGATACACAATGATTCACAGGCTGCGAACCTGAGTCAAAATCTTAATGCGCAGGCATTTACTGTTGGTAATGATATCTATTTTAATAAAGGCAAATATGATACAGGTACATCTGCTGGAAAAGGGCTCCTGGCTCATGAATTGACGCATACAGTACAGCAGGGAGCTTCAGAAAATTCTGCACAAATTCAGGAAACCATCCAGAGAGAAGTGGCCACTCCTCAATCTACTGGCTCGGCACCTGTAGCACAACAAGCTGCCAGCCCGCCTTCCCGACCGGTTGCTGGCAGTGCCGGAGCCGGAGCGCAATCATCAGCGCCTTCAGGTCAAAGCAGCGGATCGCGACCATCGCATTCCGAAGGGACTTCATCTGTTGCAGGCGCTGGAGAAATTTCCACTTCCGGACAACAGCCGCAGGCTGCATCAGAAGGTTCGACATCTTCCAGAAATGCATCTGCTGGAAACGGTAGTACTTCAGATGGAGTAAGTGCCGGAAGTCAGGGTGCGCCTCCATTGGCAAGTGGTATTTCAGATACACTGTTGTTACCTGAATATCGTTCAGATTTAACCGATGAAGAACAGTCACGATTATCAGAAGTTGATGATAGATCTGCAACTGCTGTCACACAAATTGATGAACTGCCTTCTGCAGGTGAAACAGTGGCAGAAGCTCAGGCGGCTGTAGCAGAACCACAGGAAGAAACTGCATCCCGAGCGCAGGGAGATATCATTGCTGCACTTGACCATCGAGAGCCTCCAAGTCCGGAAATTGAAGAAATTTGTCAACGAATCAGGGAGGTTATACGCTCAAAGCGCCCGCCCGATGAGGATTCACTTATCGATGCTGATCCACAACAAATGGCGCAGGAAGCTGGAAATCAACTTGACTCTTCGATACAGGGTGAAACTCAGCGGATGCAGGGAGAGTATGAGTCTGTAAACCGGTCACCTGAAGGTCAACCTACTCAGACGCCGCAGGAACCCCAAGGTCAACCTGAATCTGTTGAAACTACCGATATTAACGCGACTACTGCGACGCCGGATGCCCCGGGGAGTGAAGATGTCGATCTGAGCGCAGATGTTGAAGCTAACCGAAACCGCATGACTGAAGCGGGCATGGATTCAGAACCTGCCCAGATAGTTCAGGATGGTCCTATAGCAGAAGCTCGTGATGCTCAGGGCGAACTGGAACAAATGGCAGAGAGAGATCCTGCGGAAGTTCTTGCTGAAACGATTCAGGCAAGGGCAAATGCTGCCCAGAATATGGCAGAACTTCAGCAGCGCGCCATGGAGGCACTCGCTTCTTCACGTGCAAATACTGTAAACAGACGCGCAACTGAAATACAAAGAACCTCTGAAACTGAAGAGCAGATACGTCAGAGAATCGGTAATGAAGCACAGCAGATTGTCAATAACACACGGCAACAGGTCAATTCTCTTCTGGAACCGTTATCCCGTAATGCAATGCAAAGATGGAACACCGGTAAAGAAGTACTTGCCACCCGTTTCAGTCAGACACTTGCAGAAGTCAAACGATGGATAGATGAACGGCACAGTGGGGTAGAAGGATTTATTGTCAGTATCGGGGATGCGATTGTGGGGTTGCCCGATTGGGTAACGCAAACATACGATCGTGCCGAAAGGGAGTTTGGTGATGGTGTATGTGATCTTATCCGTGATATCTCTAGTGAAGTCAACGGTGTTATTGCCAGTGCCCAGGCATTGATTTCAGATTCCCGTGATCGCATAGCGAGGCTTTTTACTGATAATCTTCCACAAAGTCTGCAGTCTTGGGCTGCAGAGCAACAGGCCCAGTTTGAAGGGCAGCTTAATGAACTGCATCAGAGTACCGAACAGACGAGGGAAAACCTCAACCATCAGCTTGCAGAACAGGCTGCTCAATCAGTACAGGAAGCGCGGACACAGATTCACGAACTTCGTGTTGCAGCGGGGGGAATTGTCGGCCGTATAGAAGATGCTGTCAACCGATTCCTTGAAGATCCTGTGAAATTTATCATTGACGGACTTTTGTCGCTTGCAGGTATTTCTCCACCAGCTTTCTGGGCGCTGATTAACCGTATACAGTCTGTTATTGAGGACATCGCGGATGATCCGATGAATTTCGCAAACAACCTAGCTGCTGCTCTGGGACAAGGATTCAGCCAATTCTTTGACAATTTCGGCACCCATATTCTCAGTGGTTTTTTCGACTGGCTCTTTTCTGGTTTAGGTTCTGTAGGAGTTCAGCTACCGACAGATTTTTCATTGAAAAGTATAATAACGTTCTGTCTTCAACTGATGGGGATTACCTGGCCTAACATTCGCCGAATGCTGGTAAAACATATTGGGGAACAAAACATTGCACTTATCGAGCAGGCAGTCCAATTACTTTCGACCCTTATTGAACAAGGCCCTGAGGGTATTTTTGAAATGATAAAAGAGAGGCTTGATCCTCAAACTATTCTCAATCAGGTTTTGGAAGCTGCAGTTTCTTACCTTATAGAGACATTGATTACTCGGGTTTCAGCACGCATTGTCATGATGTTTAACCCTGCTGGTGCGATAGTACAGGCTATCGAAGTTATCTACCGTATTATTTCTTGGGTATTCCAGAATGCCGCCCGCATCTTCAGTCTGGTAGAAACAGTTGTCAATGGAGCAGCCCAGCTAATTGCAGGTAATATCTCGGGAATGGCTGGTGCCGTTGAGGGAGCATTGGCAAGATTAATTGCGCCAGTTATCGATTTTCTTGCAGGATTTTTAGGATTGGGAAGTTTACCTGAGAGAATCGCCGACACAATTCGCGGATTTCAGCAAATGGTGCTGGGGATTATAGAGAGAGTGATTGATTTTATTGCAACGAGGGCACGCTCGCTGTTAAGGAGTTTGGGGATTGGAGGAGGAGATGGCAACCAGCAGGAAAATGGCAATGAAATTGATACTGAAGTTGGTGAGTCGGTTAGTATAACTGCAGGTTCAGAGCATCATACCTTGTTATTTATCGTAAGAAACGGAAATCCACAACTTGTATTGCGAAGCAGGGAAGCACTTGTAATTGATTATTTAAACAGTGAACAAATAAGAAATGCAGTCGAGCATGACAACAATCTTTCAAGAAAAGTTAATAGTGCCAGAAGACTTGCTCAGGAAACTGATATAGAAGGTGACAATGTTCTCAGGTTGATGCGCGGTCAAGATATACAACATGCTAGAGATGCTGATAATAGGGTAGAATTAAAGGAGCAAAGACTTGCATCACTGTTAACAGAGATTATTTCTTCTGTGGGAACTGAGGAGGATTCTATTTTTCAAATACTCGGTCAAAATATAAATCAAATAGAAAAAGCCCCAAACGGTTATCGCTTATTTGATCGGCAGGTTGCAGTATTGAACAATTCATTCAAGGAAATCAGTCGAGCAGCAGGAAGAGGAGAATCCGGGGGCGATAGAGAATATCCACATGTTCACGTTGAAGAAAGCAGAAGTATTGAAGCAGGAAAGGGACCTATGCAAGGTGATTGGGCTCTCATAGAAGAATTCCTGAAGCAGGTAAAAACTTTGTCTTCCAGCCAGATAAATGGTGACGAGGCTCCCGAAATTCTTTCAAATGCAGCTGCTTTCGGGGCAAGCCTCATAAACCGAACTAAAAGTCGTCCTGAATTTGCTAGTGGAGTGCGTTCACAAATAACAAGAATGATTGAGGTTATCAGAGCAGGAGGCAATGTAACTGGTATTGAAGTACCAATTGGAAGATGTAGGCATATTGATTATACTATCCAGGAAAATGTAAGTAATAATATTTTAAATATCGGTATTGAATACAAACACTGGACTGGCAATCTAAGTGAATCACGTCGACGTGGACTTACAAACAGGTTGTCTAACCAGCTCACGGCTTATATAAACGGAGCCCAAGGCGCAAATCTTCAGAAGCTTATATTAGAGTGGCGCGGCTGGAATGGCCTGGATTCTGTTTCAAAAGGAAGGTTCTCTCGTGTCATCAATGTGGCAATTCAGCTGGCAGCAAGTAAAGGTATTGAATTTGAACGGAGATTTTTATGAAAATAATAAAATATGATAACATAACTGCACAACTTTTTTTTAAACCTCTTTTCACCCATGAAATTGCTTTAGAAAAGATATGCAACTTTTATGATCTTTTGGACGACATGCTTGTTTTTAACGACGAAACAGATGAAAAAATATTGAATGAGAAAAATTTTTCATTATTTAAAGAATGTGGTTACATTATATATCTAAAAACTAGAAACAAACTGCCTTATATCGATGAACAAATACAGATCATTGTATCACATTCCTATACAGACGACAATCAGTGTTCAATTTTTTCACTGGATCCAGTAATAGGAGATGTAGCCATTGATATTATTAATCAAATTTGGAAGTTTTTTCTTATCATATTTGAATATGCATGTACAAAACTAGTTCCATTCATGGGTATCCTTAACGTTATAGATACTGAAAGGGAAATGAATGCTATAACAGATACTTTCCCATGTCAAGCTAATGACCTTCCAGTTTTTTTTCCACCTGCATTTTTTATAAAAAATGGATATCTTTCAGATGAATTATTCAATGAAATAAAATCACTTCCTGCTCCAATGAATAAAAATGTAGGAAATGGTCAATTTATTACTGTTATGCCAACACTGATAGAAACGCCATCAGATATAATTATTCAACATATTGATCAACTTAACAAAGGTAAGTTTCAATTTGGTTTACCAGAATTTAAATGAGGTTTTCAATGTGTAATTCAGCAAATAATAGTAAAAACATAAAAAACAATTACTCTAGCATCAGTCAGGATAAGACTTTAATCGACCCTAAAACCAAATTCCAAGCCAAACTCAACACCATCCTCAGTGGTGTCGTCTCCAAACTCGAATCCCTTGCAAAAGAGGTTTTACCAAAAGAAGAACTCGATAAAATCAACAAAAACAATGAAAATGGATGAATAAATATTAAACATCATATAAACACTTAACGATCAATTAGAAATATCATGAACACAATCATCGAAAACTATCTCTCCCTCCTCTACCGTCTTTTCGAATACGATATTCACATATTCAGTAAACCATGGCTCTATTACATCGCACTGATACCAGCGATCGGCTATCTGATCTTTTTCTTTGTTAAATGGACCGTACTCACTACACCCATCTGGTTACCGCTCTCAATTATATTAAATTCATTGCGACGGGGATGTGGACGGCAGAGGATTGGTAAAGAGAATTAATTTCGTACAAACGTGATTATAGTCATTTAAAAACGTTTTAACCTTTTCCGGAGGATACCCCCAAATGGCCAGACGATCTCGGAAACGGACAATTGCACCTCAGGCTTCCCCTGCGATTATTTCACATCCGATAAGGTCAAATAAAAATAAGACCGTGCATCCGGGTGTGGATTCCGTGATGATGCTTCAGAGGACAATCGGTAACCGGGCCGTGGGGAGCCTTTTGCATTCTGGAATTCTGCAGGCAAAGCTTAAAGTCGGTAGTCCTGGCGACAGATTCGAACGACAAGCCGACGCTGTTGCGAATCAAGTGGTTTCTATGCCTGATCCATCTGTTCAACGCACAACCGATGATGAAAAAAAGATGCAAACCTCACCCATCGCTTCCACAATTACTCCTCTTGTGCAAACCTCTGCGGAAGAAAAGGAAGAAGTACAAAAAGCACCTTCAGATGATAAAAAGGAAGAAGAGGTGTTGCAACGTGCCGCGATCCCCGAAGACGAGAAAAAGGAACAACCGGTCATGCGTAAATCAATAAGTGAAGATGAAGAATTGCCGGTACAGGGGAAAGCAAACCCTGATACCAGCACCGCAAAGTCAGGGAACATCTCTCCTCACATTGAGGCCGGTTTATCTGTATCCGGCAGTGGCAGGCCATTGTCTGAAAGCGACCGAGCCTATTTCGAGCCACGATTCGGAACTTCATTCGAAAAAGTTCGATTACATACTGATTCAAAATCTGCTCAACTTTCTTCTGATCTCAATGCGCAGGCTTTCACTATTGGAAAAAATGTCTATTTCGGTACCGGTAAGTATGATACAGGATCGAGTGCCGGGAAGCGGCTTATGGCACATGAGTTGACTCATGTGGTTCAGCAGGGTAACTCAAATTTCTCCCAGTGTCGAAAAACTGACAAACAATCTATTAATCCCCTCATCGAATTACGGTCATCTCCAGACTTTAATCTGCAACGCCAGAAAACTAAATCACCAGATACGCCAGAAATGGCAGAACGTCGCAAACTGCTGCCAAACTTCTGTCGTAATTATGAATTTTCTATGAATGTACAGGATGGAATCGTCAAGGCTATGCTCGCGTTTTCCCCCTCTCAGCTCAATAAAATGCTTAGCGCAGGTGTGCGTTTCTGGGATCAAGGAATCCCGCCCGAATTGGAATCGGAAAATATCGAGTTCGATATTAAACATTCCGGTTTGGCACGATACATACCCCAGTTAAGAATCATCCAATTGGATAAAAAGCTTTCGGTCGAAAATCTTCGGCATGAATTAGCTCATGCCTGGGATAATGTTCGTGTTATTACATCTCCTGTTGCTCTGGAGAAATTACCACCGAAAAAGCGAGACTCGGTAATAGTTGCCAAACAGAAGATGTGGTCGGATACAACTTTAAAAGAAATGTTTGAAGCATATAAAAAAAGAGTACCGCGACGTGAATTGTCATTTGATGGTCCTTCTACCAGTGAAGGCCTTTCAACAAAATCGGTAAGAGAATTCTACGCTGAAGGTTATGCCGTTTTTCATGGGTCTAATGATTTTTCAAAGGCCCGTTTGCTACGATACGCGCCAGAGCTCTATGATCTGTTGGAAAAGGAAGCAAAGCAAAATAGATTGATGACTCCGGATCGTCAATATTTAAAGAAGTTTATTGAGGAAAATTATAAATAATCTAATTAATTTCTACATGCTCTAGATTAGAGACTAAATCATGTGATTTTACATGAGAGGAATGGGTACTTCATATGGCTGGACGGACAAGAAAAAAAACGACAGTGACCTCTCAGTCGGTAGTAACTTCAGGCTCATCAAAACAAAATGCTGCTAATAAGCCTGCGAAGAATCCGGCAGTAGATCCCATTTTTACATTACAGCGTACTATCGGAAACCGTGCTGTGTCCGTGCTTTTACATTCCGGCTATCTTCAAACAAAACCTGCTGTTGGTCAGCCGGGCGATTCATACGAACGTGAAGCGGATAGTGTCGCACAGCGTGTGGTCTCAATGCCAAAACCTGCAGTCCAGCGATCGAGTATTGAAAATGATACTAAAATTCAGAAATCACCTGCTGTTTCAGAAAATTCTTCTTTACGTCTCCCTGCCCGTGTTATTCAACACCTTGATAAACCGATTAAATATTCAGGAGTTCATCCCCTCTCTGCTGTCATTACTTCTGATGGTATTGTGATCCTATTCAATGATGGTGGAGAATTGTATGTCGATCGTTTATCCAAGCCACTCGATGCTTCTATTTTAACAAAAATTGAAGAGGACAGGCGTGAGGAATCTATAAAAGGCGAGAGATGGTATCAAACGCTTTTGCGTTGGCTGGGCCCATCACCTTCCGTTGCTTCAATGGTGGAAGCCTATGCTGAGTGGGAACTTTCCGACCGACTTTATATCATTGATAAGATAGCAAAAGGCGGAACTATCAAGGATGTTTTAGATAATCTTGATTCTCTTAACGAATCTAATTTTCAGGTACTAGTAACCAGTGCGGCTGTGATTCCGATTGTTGCAAGTATTGGTCTTATGCCTGCACCTGCCGGAACAACGGCAGGGAATGTCGTTTCAGTAGGAACGAAAGGAGTCGGAGCCCGTGCACTCAAACGTGCCGGTTTGAACCGGATGGCAGCTGTAGCCAGCAGTCGACAAACAGCACTCATGGCCGTAAGGGATCAAGCCACAAAGGAGCTGGCGAGGGCACGTTTACGCGGAGGACCGGTAATTGTGAATATTGGAGGTAAAGGAGAGGTAAAAGGTGCAATAAATCTTAATCCAAATTTTTCGAGTGTCGAAAACATGCCAAGCTGGCCTAACTGGGTAAATGGTAAAGGTGAAGAGATAGCTCATTTATTTCCTCCAGGTTCGATTGATGAAGTATGTTCTGTCAAATTGTGGGCTGGTGTAAGTTGGCCCAAAATTGTCGAAGGAATTAAATTCGTACTTAAACCCGGTGGGAAAGTAAGTCTGAACCAGCTAGGGCCTGTAAAGCCCATTGTTGATGCACTAGAAAAAGCAGGCTTTAAAGATATTAAAGTCATAGCAGATGCACTCGTTGAGGCTGTGAGGTAGTAAATAAGAAAAAATAAAAAGTGAAAAGCTTTCATATTGATACTTTTGAGAATATAATAATCATCCTTTTACAGTTAACCTTTTTCAAAAGGAAACCCATTTCATGAGTTCACTTCATTGTCCAAAATCTTCCCGTGGCTTTCTCTTCCTCCACGAACTAATCACCGAGACCACCAAAAACTCTCTTCAATCCACCTCCTTTCTCTACGCACTCATCGATATTCTTGAAGAGAAAGGATTGATCTCCATAGATGAGCTGGATGAAAAGAAAAAAGGGATCGCAGCACGTCTGGTCGAGCGACATGCAAAAAGTGGTCTGGGACTCATGTACCAGGACCCGGAAATGGACAAATATAGTTTTCAGGGTGAATCTGAGGTCGATTGCGCAAAACATATCTCCAAATGCAAAGCTATTTGTTGTAAAATTCCCTTTGCCCTGTCCCGGCAGGATGTAAATGAAGGTATAGTACGCTGGGATTTTGGGCGCCCATATGTCATTGAACACGGAGATGATGGCTATTGCGAGCATCTTGACCGCAAAACATTCCATTGTACCGTGCATAATAACCGCCCCCTACCCTGCCGTGGGTTCGACTGCCATGATTCCAAAAGATGGAAAATCTGGAAAGATGAAGAATGCTCCCAACTCGATAACAGTTTAGATGAACGTATCAGAGAGAGTGTTTCGATCTGCTACTCCAGGAATCGGGCTATTAACAAGTAATACAATACAATGTTACTTTAAAAGAAAGTTTATATCATGAAAAACTGTAGTGAACCCAAGACTAATAATCCTTCGATCCATTCTATAACATCTTCCTTGCGAGCCGATTTTGCGATCATCACTTTTAATGAACACCTGGGTAATAAAAAAGAAGATCTCAAAATCCCTCACAATGTCAACCCGATCTGGGTGGGGGATCAAACAACAATAAAAGAATTTTACATCGAAGGGAACCCGGTTTTTGGCCATGCTTACCTGCAGATAATGGTATACGAAGTTCATTTCCCTGGCCATAAAGTCTTGATTAACGGAACGGAACTCCCCTTTTACGACCTTCCACCCTGTAAAGGTCAATGGCTGAACTCCATTGCACCAATCGGAGTAGAGCTACGTAAAAATTCCATCAACACTATCCAGATCATTCGAAATCCTGTCCATCAGGATAATTTTATCATCGGTCATGTTGTTGTACACTGGAGAGAAATCTGTTAATTCTATATTAACCCTTCATTTAATAACTTCTTTTTTCCTCAAAGGAGACCACAATGAAAACCCCATTACTCCCCATTCAGATAGCATCGATTTACAAGCCATCCTCCGGAAGGCGCATTTATCTCCCCTCGCGAATGGCAGTTTGCACTCCTGATACTAATTCTGCGATTCTGGGTATCAAAGCAGAGATTGAATCGCTGGGCGGACAATTGTATTTATCCGATCTTTTCAGAAGTTACGATATGCAGTTTCAGGCAAATCTTGATTACACCAGTGGTAAGAAGAAAGCATACAGTCCGCCACCAGGGGGCAGTATGCACGAAGGCGGACGAGCCTTCGATATAGATCTTTCAGCAATCGGGATTTCTCTGGATAAATTCTGGAACATAGCAGCAAAATTCGGTGTTTCTCCTATCATAAGCAAACCCGATCCGTCCATGAAAGAGGCGTGGCATTTTGACTGCAGGGGAAGCCACGGTCTCATCTACAACTATTATGCATCAGGTAAAGGAACCAACATGAAACCATATCAGGCAATGACTGCAAGCGCGATACTTTCTGCAGGGTTACAGCATGATATGTTCAGAGGAAAAGAGAGGGCTGCCTGCGTACAATCGATGCTTATCAGACTTGGTCACGATATTGGAAATATCGATGGATTAATCGGCAGGAAAACCAGAAGCGCCCTGGCCAGTATTGGAGTACCGGAATACAACTTAGAGGAAACCATAGATGCTCTGGAAGATCTGGTACAATTGACTTTCCCGGATGAATTCAGTATAAAAGAGACGGTTATGATGGCCGATATGCAACCAGAGTACATTTCAGGATAATGTGAGCAATCCAATTTAACTATGCAATGTAGTTATTTGTGGATTTAACATGTTTGAACTGATGTCTATTTCTTCAACAATATATCCTTCTGACCTCTTTTTGATTTTCCACTAACAGAAACTCCCGAAGAATAGTATTGTTGAAGTTTACCTGTAACCTTAACACCGTCGAGTCGGTAACGGAAAAACTCCTGAGTGAAATGATTATTTCTGATATTTCCTGCTTCTGAACGGATAATCTTATTTACATTCACACTTTCACAACCCGATTGCTGCCCGGTTAAAAGATTTACGGTCTGAGGAAATCTTACAGGGCTGCCTGAACCATCAATAAAAACAAAGTAGTAGCTGTGCTTTTGTCCATCATTGGTAGTGGAATAGATATACGTCCCTTTACTCATACTCCCGAGGTGTAATTCCATGGGATAGGATTTTCCATCAATAATAACGGTTGCAGTTTCAGGAGCTGCCCCTGTAGCATCATAATAATTAACTGCATAGGACAAAGTAGATGAATTAGGAGTGAAATGACAACCTGCCGGAATTTTGTAATAATCCAGAACCTTACCACCACCGAAATCCTGTGTCCAGAAATGATTATATCTTCTGGTTGCACTATATCCATATCCACAGCCAACTTCCTGATATTGCGGGTTCATGATATTTTTCCGGTGCCCATCATCCGAAGATTTATCTGCTGCAGGAACCCCCTGTGTGTCATCATCCCGTAACCACTGGATAACTGTTAAAAGCCCGGTTGTTCTGCCTGTAGCGACATTTTCAGCTATCGACTTACTTCCTTTGTAAAAAGAATTAACCCGATTTGCGAATGTAGTGCCGTCACATGAATTATGTGTCATGCCGCAATTTGCAGCCATATCAACCGAATGAAATCTTGCAGCTCTACTCAGGTCATTATTATACCAGAGGGGAGTAGTAGCCGGGTAATTCTCTGCTTTGAGAATATCTGCACCTTTGATATATAAATCACGAAAGCCCTGCGGATCCATCCTCACTGCATTGGTCATTACATGCACTTCACGTTCAGATGCAGAAGGGAGGCTATCGGTACAGTCTCCATATCCTGCCATCAGTTGGCTATTGATTAAGCACAGAATTGGCATAAAAAAAGATAACAATATGGAATTGATATTCATTTTATTTACCCCCTACTGCATAGTATAATTCAATTGGCTGTCTATTTCCAAGCACTTACAATCATGTTTCTTCGACTTCAATTACATATGTTTTTAATGGTATTTTACAATATTAAAGACCAGGCCAATGTCTCTATAAAGAGGCAAATACAAGGTTGTGAATCAAAGGAAGGTAACCCGAAATTCTGGTGTTCGGTGTCCACAAATCTTCTATAAATTTTCCATTTACCCTAAGAAGTTGATTTTGTTAAATCATCTGATTATTTTACTGCGGTATAATTTATATGGTCAAGGTGGTCTATGTATCCAGACAAATTTAAGTTGAGTCTCATTTTCATCCTGTTTACTATTGTGGTATCTGTCAGCATATTCTGTGTTAAAGGCAATAGTAAGAAAATAACACCTTCCCAGAGTAATAACTGGACCGATACGATAGTGGGTGATTTTTTTGTGCGTCTACATTCTCCAGAACCTGGAGAACCTCCCAAAATCTGGGAAGGACCTGTGGAGATTGGAAAAGAAAAAGGTGAATTTACCTGCCGAATCGACACTTCCCTTATCCGCGGGATCAGAACAGGACAGCAAAAAGGAACAATTGTCATCGAGGGATTCAGCGGAAGTGAACTTTTTGAAGTAGAACTTAATGTAGATTCTTGCAGTAATCCAAGGTAATTCCAAAGCCGAGAATCGGACTCGAACCGACGACCTACTGATTACGAATCAATTGCTCTACCAACTGAGCTATCTCGGCCTGATTCAGGAATATACGTTTTTTCTGGCGAAAAACGCAATATTTGAGCAGTTTTTGTAAAAAGCATCTTTAGAGCTCATCGTTTCAAAATACGCTGCTGTACCCTGCTATTTTATTAAACAGTACGGTTTGAATTAACAAGTAAAAATCCGGGCACCAGCACACGCAAGAAGCAAGTTAGTAGAATAACACATCAATGGTTTTGCCCGCTTAGCCATTTCGACATAAAAAAGAACCCTTTTATCAAAGAACCTCTCATCTCTTTAGCCTCGAACTCGCTTCCCTTCTTATACTGGCAGCTTCCGAAAACTGCTTCTCCAACCGCTTTTTTATCCCTTCCTCAAAATCATAATAACCCACCCGGTTACTTTCTGTTATCGCCTGGGAATAATTCCCCAGCTCCAGTTCTATCTTCGCTAACCACAGATGGCATAAAGATGCAGTATAATGATTATCATGCTGGTCCGATTCGACTTTACTTAACACAGCCCTGAATGCTTCCATTGATTCTTCATACCGTTTCAAGCCAAATAACGCCCTGGCTTTTCCCCAGTTGAAAATGATAGAAGTCGGATATTTCAAAAGCATCTTCTCTGCTATTTTTAAAGCCTCTGCAAAGCGGTTTTCATTGATCAGAATATCCAGAAGTGCAACGGATGAAGTCGTTCTGGTAAAGATCCCCTTTTCATGGGAATAATACAGCCGGTCTATTGCCTTCTGACGCTTGTCGTCTACCTTTGACATGAACCATAACACCTTTATCAATGCACTGCGCCAGTAATCATAACTGCCTATGCCATAATTGATATCCACAATGGAACTGCTGTCCTTTTCCATCTCCAGGAAAACCGACACTCCTTTCCAGCCATATCGGAATGCAGTTATCCATTTCTCATAACGCGCTTCAAATGTCCCCTTATAACCATCGGCTCCGGCTATAAAAAATTTTGCCCATTCGTCTTTACTGTTTCTGGCGAGTATATTCTCCCCTTTTTCAATTGCCAGATCGCAATAACGATAGAATTCATCTGCTTTTTTATTGGATTGGTACACTGCCGCCCAGGAATCAAGTACAACGGCCATAAAAAAGTAACCCGCAGGATGATCGGGATACTTTTTTATGATATACCTGACCTCTTCCTCCGCACGTTTAAACTGCTCATGATAGACAAAGTCTATCGTGGCCAGTGCCGCAGATTGAAGATCTTCGGGCAGAGGCGGAACCGCCTTAGCATAAGTGAAGTAAAATATACAAGTGCAGGTAATTGCAATAAAACTACGGAGACGGAGGCTTTGAGCCGCTGGTGTCGCTGTAAGAACTGTATTCATTAAAGTATCGGTCCCACATCCGCTTGCCTGTTTGATAGCGATATTTGCGAACTATCTTTTTCTCTACGTTTTTGAGGAAAAAGAAATCCACCACCGCTTTTTTCGAATAATCCCAGGCATCGTATTGCTTATAAAAAACAATTTCATATCTTGGATTTTCCATCAATGCCGAATCTGGTATCCCCTCCATAATAGCTTTAAGGTCATCTGTAAGGATGGCTTCCAGCTTCTTTCTGGCCAGCTCATCGCTTTCGCCACTACAGGAGATCTGCACCAGGGTAAAACCCAGCATGCATAACAGTAACAGAATTTTGCCAACCCGGCATCGTTTCAGCGAAAAAATGTTCCGTTTCATATCGTATCATTCTCCCTGAAAATGTTCAACTGTGTTAAGGGATCAAAAAGATGAATTCGTCTTCCATCGACAAAAACTGTCATTTTTCTTTCCGGTGTTATCTCTTCCTCTCTGGTCATTATAAATCGTACTATCGGTCCATCACCACAACGACCAACCACCAGACTTCGATCCCCTAAATTTTCCACCAGCTCAACAGTCAGTGCAATATGAGTATCGGTATGCCGCCTTTGGGCCAGATGCTCAACAAAGTATATACTCTGTGGCCTTATCCCCACCAATACCTTCCTACCCGCCATTGCGGCTATTTTTTCTGTTCTTTCCCTGTCCAGTTTTAAGAAACCGATATCTGTTTTCACTCCGCTATAATGCTGCTCGATCCGTATCTCACCATTAACCAGATTTATAGGCGGGCTTCCAATAAATTCTGCACTGAAAACTGTTTTGGGATAGTCATATATCACCTTTGGTTTATCAAACTGCTCGATATGGCCTTTGTTAATTAAAGCTATCCTTTCGCTCATAGTCATCGCTTCCACCTGATTATGAGTCACATAAATGATGGTTTTCCCCACGTGGCGGTGGATCCTTTTAAGCTCCTCAATAGCTGTCTCCCTAAGCGCCGCATCAAGATTACTGAGAGGTTCATCCAAAAGAAGGACATCGGGATCAAGTACCAGTGCCCGTGCCAATGCCACCCTCTGACGTTGCCCACCGGAGATCTCCCTGGGCAAGCGATTCTCCAGGCCATCCAGATGTAATAATGGAATTACCCACGAAAGCTTCTGTTTTATGTTTTCCGGTTTAACTTTATTGATCCGCAAGCCAAATATGATATTTTGTATCACACTCATATGTGGAAACAAGGCATAACTTTGAAATACCATCGCTATACGTCGCTTCTGAGATGGTATGTTATTGTATTTCCTGCCTCCAATCAGCAACTCACCATCCTCAATAGTCTCCAGACCGGCAATCATCCGCAATAGAGTCGTTTTTCCACATCCCGAAGGTCCTAAAAGAGTCACAAATTCACCACTTTTAACCTCCAGGTCAAGCTTATTTATAACAGTCGTGTTGCCGTATTTTTTGGTGATCGATCGTAAGATTAATTCTGCCATAGTCTATTCCTATTTAACCGAACCAGTGCTGATCCCTGCTATCATGTACCGCTGGACCAGGAAACTGAAAATCACCACCGGAACACTTAAACAAACTGAGATTGCTGCCAGAAGATTCTGCGGCGCAGCATATTTAATTCCGTTAAGATACAAGGTCAAAGTAAACAACTCCTGCCTTCCAAAAACAATATAATAGGCATAAATAAACTCATCCCAGGAAAGTAAAAAAGTGTAAATGGCCGCAGCTGCCAACCCTGGAACTGCCAGCGGCATCATAATCTTTATAAATGTCTGATATCTGCTTGCTCCCATAACCCAAGCCTGTTGCTCAAGTTCAACCGGTATAGATTCAAACGCTCCAATCCCTATAAATATTACATAGGGCAAGGCCAGAAGAGTATGTGAGAGTATAATTCCGAAAAATGTCTGATGTAAACCGGTGTGAATGAAAAACTCAGTAATTGGAATCACGGAGACGATATCCGGAAAAAGTCGCACTGAGATTATCCCCAATAACACCAGTTTGCGCCCCGGGATACGGTATCTGCCAAGGACATAAGCTGCAGGAATACCTATTATCATGGACAACAGCACTGTTGAAAATGCCACAACTACACTATTAAAAACTACCTGATAAAAATCTTTATCAGTAAATAGATATGCGTAACTTTTTAAAGTGGGTTTTTCAGGCCATAGCGGTATCGGTTCACCACCGGTATTGATACTTCCAATATCACTTATTGAATACTTAACAAGCAAATACACCGGGCCAATCACCATCGAAACAGCCAGTAATATCCCTACAGCCCATAAAAAACGCTTGGTGAAAGCCATCGGCAATTGTTTTGGAAACGAAAACATAATCAGCGTCTGTAAATAGCTTTCTGCAACAGGTCCATTATTGTGAAAAGCATGAGTGTCGAAACCAGAATGCATACAACCATTATCATAGCGACAGCTGCAGCTTTATGTGAATTGCCAACATTGTAATAGTAAAAATCGATAAGTGTTCCTAACAACCGGTATCTTCCAGCCAGTACATAGGGAAAAATAAACTCCTTCCACATCTCCACTGTACGCAGTAAAAGTACAGTGGAAATTGAGGGTAATATCAATGGCAGCATGATATTTGTAATCCGCTTACGAAATGATGCCCCCATGGTTTTGGCTGCATCAAAAAGCTCCGGATCGATACTGTTTAATCCTGCCAGTAATATCAACATGGAAATTGGCATGTCACGCCACACCTTGCCTAAAAGAGATATGCCCATGGCTAAAAATGCCGACCCACGCCAATTTACAGGTTGATCCAGAATAGCCGGAATAGGAGGATAGTGACCGGTTAGAAAATGGTTTATATGACCACCCGGATAATCAAAAAGTATGTACAGAAGCATCGCAGTAACCAGCGCCGGTATTGCAAGTGGAACAAGAAAGATGCTCCTGGTAAGCCCCCTCATAAAAAAGCTCTTATAAAGCAATAACGCCAAAAATAAACCGGTAATAAGTTCCAGCGGTGTACCAATCAGAGTAAAAAGAAAGGTATTTAGCAGTGCCTGGCGGAAATGTTTTTCTGCGAAAAGCTCAAGTATTGGCTGTAATGAAGGAAAACCGATGTCCTGAGTCTGATCTGAAAAACTTAATGTTCCCAGATAAACAAAAACAATTATCTGAAATCCACACAGATAAAGCGCGGCCGGAATCAGCGGCCACGCTTTTTTTATCCAATCAAAAAAATTATTGAGAAAGGAAGAGACCATTGACTTATATCCGTTTACTGCGGATAATCGCCTCCGAGTACCTCTTTCTGTTTTTCAAGATAGTCACTTGCCAGTCTCATTTTCATAGTGGCAAAGTTCATTGATTCGCCATCTGTTTCTTTGTACTCTACACATAACCCATACCATGCATCGATTACATTCTGGCTGAGCTCTGCATATGTTTTTACCAATGGTACAGTGGTAAGTTCATTAAGCCCGATCTGATCCACCGAAGTCTTAAAGATATCACCAACCCATCCCTGGTCAAAAACCTGTGGAAGCTTGTTAAGAATATCTTTTCTTACCGGAACCATACCAAAGCGTGAACACTCCTTTGCCTGCATCTCTCTACTAGTTATTAAACGGGCTAATTTATAAGCCAGTTGTGCATCTGGTGCAGTTTTTGGAATACCCCACCACCATCCACCAGTCGAAATAGATCTGCTACCCTCAAAAAGAGCCTTCCCTGCGGTGTCTAATTCAAAGGAAACCGCCTTAGGCACCACAGCCAGTCCCATATCATCATCATCAGGAAGATAACTGCTCATTAAAGGATCTTCTTTCCACCCATGGATGAGGAATGCATCGATCTGCTGGATATAGGTAAGAAAAACCTTTCCATCTTTAATAGCGTTATAGATGTTTTCACCTTTCCAGCTCTCCTGCCACATTCCCTGGTTATACAATCCGTTACGAACAAATACCCGCTCCCACATGTAGGCAGAGACATTCTTATCTGATATCAAGCGGAGAATATCATCTTTTGAGGCACCAAGCTGTAATGACTTGTCCACAAGATCCAGAGCAGTACCACCATAACGGGCACCTCTGTGGGCAATACGGCCCATTTTCACTCCATTGTAATCCTCATTGGCCCAGATCGATCCTACTACATAAAGATCATAGAAATCCCACTGTGCAGGATCACTCTCCAACGTATAACCCGCAGGAAGACCAAATCCATTCTGAGCTTTCAATTCTTTGCTGATCCGGGCGCGATGTTTCTCCAGTTTGGATACAGCATCAGCAACTTTAGATTTACGGTAGAAAAGTATTCTGGTCTCCAGTTTTCTGGGCAGATAGTAGGGCAACCCATCAAAATACCCTAATCCACTGGCCAACTGATGATACTCAGCAAGATCCTGCTTAACCTGCTCAGAATCGATAACCGAATAAAGATCCTTCAAATATCCTTTGGATACAAGTACCCGTGTCAACTCGAAAGGAGTTTTAACCAGAGCAATAGATGGATCTTTCTTTGAAGATTCCAGCTTCAATAAGCGCTCAATATCCCATTCATTATTGAAAGTTAAAACAGACACCTTACAGTTATTTTGCGCCTCAAACTCAGGTATAATCTGTTCTTTAAAAAATTTCTCCTGAGCATTCATCATTCTCAAGAGCACAGTGATCTCTTTTTTCGGTCCACGGTTACTGCAACCAACCAATAATCCGGTTACCGCCAGACTGATAATGACCCGATAAATACGACAGAGTCTCACAAAGAGCCTCCTTTCTCCAAGATGAGATATTTTCCTTCCATTTTTTTCTAAACTCCTCCTACTCTATAAGTTAAATTTTGACATCATATCAAGTAAAGAACTCTTCAGCATTCAAATCAATATCTGATAAATAATTGCCAGTTATCTGTCTTTTCAGGTCCAGTACTGTGTCGCCTCTTTTTTTGAGCCTCTCACAAAGAACCTCTAATAGACTGACGGCAATATCAGGTATCTCCAGAAGCAGTTTCTTAAATATTCCACGTCTGATAATAAGCAGCTCACTAGTCTCCTCTGCAAAAGCACTGGCAGATCTTGGTGTCTGGGTAAAAAGGCCAATTTCACCGTAGGTATCGCCATCTTTCACCATCCGTAGAACCGTACTGACGTTTCCCTCACTTTTTACCACCCGAAGGCATCCCTTTTTGACTATATAAAGAATATCTGATATCTCTCCCTGAGCAGAAATCAGCGTATCTTTTGCATATGTAGCCTCCTGTGCAATCTCTGCCAGTCTCATCAGTTTTTCGGCACCTACATTTTTAAAAAGAACCGTTTTCTTTAAAAATAAAACCCTTTCCAGTAACTCAAATGCTTTGATTTTTTTCCACTGTTCCTCATCCTCTGTTTCAAGCAATTCTCCTGCAGTCTCAGATACCTGCTTGTTTTGATCTGTGGAAAGCATCTTCAATATCTCCTTGAAATCAGATTTGAGCCCGGATTTGAAAACAGTATACATTGTACATAAACAGATCCAGCGGTTATCAGAACTCAGAAAATAAATCAGTCCCACTTCCATGTGCTTTTCATTGAAGTGAAAATGATTTTTTCCAATTTTAGCCAGTGTCTCCCATGATTCATTCTTTAACAACGGCAAGACCAGTGAACCGATTTTCTGATAAGAGGTACTCTCTATTATTTCTATAAGATCCAGCCGCTGAGCTGGCTCTCTTATGTCAATATCATTATGCTTCCATGTCAGTATTCCCCTTTTATCCAATAAAACCATGGCACTCACTGCCCACTCACAAAAACGGATAATATTATCCCTGAGAGCATCTTCCAGTATTCCAAAATCGAAATTTCTATCTTTTGATTGAAGATTATACAATTGAATAGCATCATTGTACACTGATTCCAGTTCGCATAGAATCCACCTATTGACAGTATCTGCTGTGCTTTTACTAATGAACCATGTTTTACCGGATGACCTGATCGAATCAGCAATTGTTCTGAGGCATTTAACCATCTCAAAAACCATACGACGGTTTTTCACAGTCGAAAGAAATTCTATCAGCTCCGGCCATAACTGAAACCCCGTACTTTCAATAATTTTTCCGGCTATTGAAATATGTTCCCGCTCCATGCCTTCGATAATTTTCAGGGTATGAGTCCTGGTGTCAGCCGGTGCATATTTTAAAAGCATCTCCACACTTTTTGTGTAAACCTGAATCAGGGATGATTTAAGATTATTTAGCAGTATCTGCTCCCACCCCGGTATTTGAAGTATTCCGGTCAGATAAACACCTGCTGCCCTTCTGTTTACATTTGTGCTTCCGAGAAGACTTTCCAGAAAAATATTAACATTTATTCTTTCCTGCTGGTCGCCCAGTTCCCAAAGAAAACAAGCCGCCTCAATCTGCACCCGAATACTGGAATCAAACAACAACAGTCGAACTGAGGGTTTAAAATGGATTTTCCAGTGACAGAACATCCTGTTTAAGGAGTAAAGTGCATTTGCCCTGATTCTAGGATTTGGATCTTTAAGCAGACTCTCAATAAATGATCTGCTGTGATATCCATAAAAACTTTCCAGCGATTTGGCAACACTCTCCTTCACCCTCACCGAATTTTCCCGGTTATAAATATCAATAATACTTTCCAAAGCCTGAGTTGATCCCAATCCAGCCAGCAATTTGACTGATATGATTCTCATATCGATATCATCGGATTTTGAATATTCCCCAATAATCTCCATCAACCGGTTATCATCACCGTACCTGCTCAATCGCGCATAGATCTTTTGAGGTTCTATCTGCTCCCTTTTATCTGGAATCAATGATAATACATAGGTACGTCTGATATGAAAAGCCACAATTACCAGCACCGTACTGCTTAAAAGCACCATCACCAAAATCATTACCGGCTGATTTCTAAGAGCTATCAGAATGAGACCACTGACAACCATAGCCCCCGGTTTAATCAAGCCTTCCAGAAATGTTTTCGCCCTGCCCCGTTTTTCCTTCTCAATTGCCGCAAAAAACATCTGATAAATGGGTGAGAATGCAATCTCAAAAGTAATGTAACGGAAAAATTGAACAGCAGTGAACCAGCGAAAATAAGACTGCTGATTTATTATACCTCCCAAAGCAGTCAACAGTATCGCTCCTGCCATTAAAACCAGAGGCAGCAGATACAATATCCTGGTAAATCCCACTCTGGCTATCAAAAATGGCAGCAGAAACCTCAATCCTGCAATAGTAAAGATTCCATGTACCAGATAAAATGAGAATTGAAAGGAGGCGATTGAACCGGAAGTCCTGAACCAGTGGTGACACCTCTGCCAGAACAGATAATCAATACTGAAAATTGCCAGAAAAATGAAAAAATAAAGAATCGCCATGTTACGCACTAAATTCAGTGCAAGAACATTTCCTATAATACCTTTAATTCCTGAGAAACTGCTTTTATGCAGATCTTCCCGCGGGATTAATTTGTCCCTGAAATCATATCTCATTTTCCTGGAAAAAAAGCAGGCGACAAGATAAGAAGATGCCCAAAGGGCAATAACCATCTCAGCAGATAATAACTCCAGAAGAATCCTGGCAAAACAAGCTCCGGCCAAGCCCCCACCAAACCCCCAGGCAGCAATTACCGGAAACGCGCTTTTGGATTCACTGGTATTGAATATATCATTTGCAAAAGTCCAGAATGTCAGAAACAGTATAGTTTTAGACAGGTAGGAAACAGGATAAAGAGAAACCAGAACATATGTGTACCATTTGACATTCAAGACTGCCGAAAGAAGCATGGCTGAGAGTATCAGGGTAAGTATGACGGCTGTGCTAATAAGCAGATTTGTCAACAACCTGCCCCGGTCGACTCTATCAATGTATCTGAAGAATATCAGAGGCAATCCGAGAAGAAGTATACCGTTAACCAGATATAAATTTCCAATTACCGCTGAGCCCAGAGCACTTACAATAAGCGATAGTGAAACATTTTCACCTATTATAGCTCCACCAAAAATAAAAGCCAGCAAAAAAGCTGGAGTACTGTTTCTATGGTTAAAAAAACCTCTCATCTGAATCCGGTCAATCCGTGACTGTACTTTTGCTGGACACGAATAATCCTGTTAAAACGGTTTTAAAGATAAATACCCGTATAAAAGAAACTATCAGAACTATTTTTCTTCCATAAACTAAACTTTTATGGAAATTAAGGTCAATCAACCAATTCCATCACAGGTTTTACAGACCGAATCATAAATTAATTGAAAATAGAACAGGAAGCTATAGGAAGAAAAAAGCGGAATAAACTTTAATTCCGCTTTTTTGAATATGTTAGAAACTATATGTTGCGCTGACTCTGTTGAAAAGATGGTGCTGTGGAGCACTGATCAGATTGGATAATGTGTAGAATACGTCCTCGGCAACAACGAAATCAACCCGTAATCTGTTATCGATATTGATTCCAAATCCTACACCCAGGAAATCATCATCTAAACCATTGTCAGAAGCATTTTCTTCCATTCGGTAGTCAGATGGGCCATCTTTGATGAACAACATTTTCTTCTGCCCACCAGTGCGTAAAACCAGCCAATCTGTCCAGATATTTTTCTCGATACCGAAGCTGATTTTTGCACCAATGTACTCGTTAGACTGGTTACCATCCCAATCCTTCTGTCCATAAAGGAATTCAAGCCCACTCCAGAAAAACCCTTTATCGATATTGAGATTAAGACCGACACCAGCAGCAAGATCCACCTGAAAAACGTCCTTTTTGCTCAGCTCAAGCAGGTCTACCCGCACATGTGGCACAAAGTCTCCATTAATAGATGGAAGTGCAGAGAAGAGTCGTCCCTCAATTCTTCCAAAATAATCATTATTGGCCAGTTCAGTTCTAGAATGCCCATTATTACCATAATCTGCAGAGAAAGCAGTTATAGTACCTCCACCAACCGAAAGCTCAAGATCCATGGACTTGGCAACCGGCCAGTTGATACCAATATTTCCCTTGTAAATAGCGCTTTTAAGTTCTCTGCCATTTGTTTCTGCTTTATTCATGGCTCCATAAGCGCCAATACCCAACATTCCACCATTTTTCATTACATAACCAAGGAGAAGATCAATTTTTCCCAAAGGCTGAAGAATGGTATCACGAGCACCAGCAAGATATTTGGAATTTCCAGGGGTGAAATAATCCAACATTTCATCTCTTCTGTTAAACATGGCCCCAAAAGAGATCATCGGATATTGATTCGCTCCATCAGTACCATTGTCAACAGAATATGAAACGGTGGCGCCCCAGAAAGGATCAACCGGATCTCTGTTGCTTTTTCCCATTGCCGAAAACTGAGTTTTGATGCTATCGCGTGTACTATCCGGCATATAATACCCAATTGATCCATAAACCATATTGGGATAAATACTGATGTTAGCCGGATTCCTGAACACACTCACTTCATCCATAAAAAAACCATCATGTCTCCCCATGGAGACAATCCTCGCATCTGTGGCATAACTACCGGCCACACAACCTGCTGCCAGCATCCACATCAGTGATTTATTCATATCCGAACCTCCCCTGTAAAAGCCTTAAAATAGGCGCCGAAGCAATTGCAGTTTTTATAGTGCTCTGGAATCAATAAAGGATGCATCTCCATGGTGATGCATCCTTCTATTTATTATCCTTTTATCACACTTATCATAACATTCCAATAACAGGAATGCAAGAGTATTTGAGGATATTTATTGAGAGAAAACAAACGGATAAACCACTTCGGTAACATCACCTGGTTTGTCGATTTTCTCAAAAATCCATCGACGGATTTTTGAAGCTATTTCAGCTTCCAGATCCGAATCACCCATAGTTGATTCTACCACCTGGCAGAAAATCACCTTCCCATATTCATCAATAGCAAACTTGACGGTGACTTTACCTTTAAGTCCTGGTTTTTCACGCAGCCGCTTGTTGTAGGCGTGTCGAAGAGCCGCAATATTCTGCATAACTACCCGCATAATACTTGCTTTACTTCTTCCACCGGTTAAAGCGGCACCTTTCATGAATTCTGCAGAAGTGATTTTTAAGGAACCGCGCTTCTTAAGATCCAGCCCGCCTCCTCCATCACCTCCCATGAGTCCGCCAATCAGGTCATCAATACCACCTGCTCCGCTTCCTCCAAAACCGCTTCCATAACCAGCTCCGTATCCGATACCGGCAACGCCTTTTCTACCAACACCACCACTACCTCCGGATTTTAAACCACCAACACCAGAGAGAATAGCATCGATATCTGTTGCGAAACCGCCTTTACCAAAGATATCGGCAGAAGCTACCGATTTACCTTTGATCTGACCGGAAATGATACCAAGCACACCTTTGTGAGTAACACGGGCTCTGGGATCTCCACCACCACCCTGCATTCCACCAGAGCCTTGGCTCTTCTTGGGCTTAAGCGATTTTTTCTCTTTCTTAAGTTCCTCTTCTTCTTTCTTCTCTTCCTTCTTCTTTTCTTCAAGTGTAGCAGAAACTTCTTCTTTAACCAGTTTAGCTACTCTTTCTTCAGGAATTTTCTCGAAGAAATCAGATTGAACAGTAACAATTTCCCGGGTACTGAGATAGATCCCGAAGATTACACCTAAAATCAAGGATACGAGTTCAATATTTCTGAGTCGTGTGTCACGATCCAGCGTAAAAATATCGCCTCTTTCCTTTAATCTTTGTGAATACTCAGCATCTGTCAGTACTCTTCCCGGTTCATCATCATCGTCGTCGTCTGATTTGTCTGCACTCTGGTTTTTAACTGCTGCAGTTGCCATTGCTGGTGCAGCACTGACCGGTGCAACTCCGCCGCCGATAGCCACGAGTTCAACCTCTGCTCCGACTGCCTCAAACTGCCCTTTAAGCCGAAAAGCTTCTTCCTTTTCAGCCTCTTTCCGGATACAAACCGGCTTCTGTGTGATCACACCATACACTACATCAGCGGTACTTCCGGACCAACGGGCAATCTCTTCAGCAATCCTACTGGCACGCTGAGGATCCTCGCATTTTTTGATTAGAACCTTATACTTCACAGTTACTCATCCCTTTCCATAACTGCAAAATTCATATTATTGTAGCCCACTTTACCACAAGTATTCATCACTTTGAACAGAACATCAAAATCAATATTCTTGTCCACCTGTACAATGATCTTACCTTGTACGGCATTAAGAGCACCAACTCTGACCATCTCCTCCTCCTGAGCCATACAGGCTCTGAGTTTTTCCTCCAGTTTGCCTGCTGCAGGATCGGGATCATCAGCGGGAATCTTTCTTACATCCTCGGTTGGTACTATTGGTAAATTATCCACCAGGATCATCTCATTAGTCACTGCCACCTGAAGGTTAACTTCCTGAGGCTTCTTTTTGGACTCAGAGTTTGGAAGAACCAGGTTGTCTGCATTGGTCAATAGACTACCCTCTGCAGAGAAACTCTTGAGAAGAAAAACAAGGATAATGGTGAACATGTCCATCATTGATGTAATGTTCAAATCGGCACTTCTGGGAACTTTTTTTCCTCTTCCTTTAGCCATTGTTAACTCCTCAGTTTTGCTATGGATATGTTGGAAAATTCCGCAGCTCTTGCTTTGTCCATAATCTGAACTATCTTGTCGTACATCACCTCATTTTCAGCTGCAATGATTATGTCACTTCCATCTTCCGCTTCCCTGTACCTTTCCTTGATTTTCATCAGGCGGTTCTGAAGCTCATCATAAGCAGATAATGGTTTGAGCACGAATTCCGAAGGATCTTTGACAATGATAGTACGTCTTGGATTGGTAAGAGCCAAAACCGTGTCTCCAACATTTACTTTTTCCACAGGCTCGTATGCAGTATTGGTAACCAGTTCGTTATATTTTGTATACAACCGGTTCAACGTATTCCTCTGCTCATCGCAAGTATAAAGATATATGTCATATCTTTCATAAATCTGCATATCCCTGCCGGTCTTCGGGTGTTTGGCTGCCTTGCCCGGCTCATACTCCACCGTGAAATCCTCTTTATCATCTTTTGCAATGTAATGATGATACTCACGATAGAATAAACTGGGCATGAAACCACCCTTGGCTCCCAGAGTCACTACAGAGTCGGTAATAATAGCTGTCAACAGAAGTTTTTCACTTTTGTCCTCTTTGGGCTGTTCAGTCACAGCCTGTTTGGTCTGTGAACCTCTGGCCTCAGGCAGCTTGATATCGATTACCGCCACTTTAGCAAACTCGGCTGACACCAGCAACATAGGAATGAGTACCACCATAAGATTCATGAATGGCTTCAAATCCATATCACTGCTGGTCATTGCTTTTTTTCTTGGTCTGTTTGCCATAGTTTATTTATCCTTCAGCAAACTATTATTCTTCTACCAGGTTGATCAGTTTAGATGTTTTCTCATCCAGTTCTTCAACTACCTTGTCTGATTTACCAGCAATGATACCATGACAGAGCAGTGTAGGAATAGCAACCAGAAGACCCCAGAGTGTGGTGGACATAGCAACGGAGATACCGGTTGCCAGCGCTTGTGCTCTCTGTGCTGCAGGAACGTTGGCGATAGCATCGAAAGCGATCATCAGACCGTAAATTGTTCCCATCAGACCAAGAAGAGTTGCAAGGTTGGCCAGAGTAGGAAGAAAAGCAATGTTTCTGGTGATTTTAGGTGCTTCTGTGAGAAACACTTCATCAACCGCTTTCTGAACAGCTTTTCCACCTCTTCCGCGATTCTGAAGAATTGCTGTGACACCCTTAGCAAGCGGTGTTTTTTCTGAATTTGCAAACTTAATTGCTTTTTCATAATCACCAGATTTGAGATATTTTGAAATTCCCGCCATGAAATTACCGCTATTGGTTCCGCATTTGAAATAGAGATAGTAAGCCCTCTCTATAACCATCCCCGCAATTCCAAACCCCACCAAAAGAATAGCCCACATTGCACTGGCACCAGGTGACATGAAACCATCAACAATAAACTTCATCATCATTCTTAATTCATTCATTTAGAACTCCTTTCAAAAGGTAAACGTATGATTATGCAAAAGTGTTACAATTTTTTTCGAAATCGAAAGAGAATAATTAATAATATACTGCTCCTTTCTCTTACATACTTAATTGTCCTTTCAATTCGTTGATTTTCTCCTCTTCAAAAACTATGTTTCGCTGTGCTTCACGTTCAATGGAATTGAGTTGTTTAATTTTTTCTTCAACAGCGATTTGCATGTTCATAATGTTTCTGATACGGCGCATATTCCGCTCAAAATCTTCATCCTGAGCTGAACCGGAGGAAGCCACTGCACCTGCTTTTCCACCTGCGGCACCCACTCCAGTACCTGTCCCGCTGCTGGTGGAGGCAGCTGCTTTCTGATCAGGTACCCATTCAGTGATAACCATCTGAAGCGCTTCGGATGATGGATCGATTTCTGCGATTCTTTCCTTCATCTTATCTATCCATTGGCTCTTGGCAATACCCTGATCTTTACAGATTTGTAAACCCTCTTCATACTTGGGTAATGCTGCATCCATAGCCTCAAGCTTCTTTTCCTCAAGAAGGCTTCTGTAAGCATCAGCTTCATCCTGAGGCAGCCCCTTGGGAATAGGTGCACTGGCATACTCAATACCCACCTGCTCCATTATGTTACCACGTCTGAAAAGCATCTCTGTATAGCGATCAATTGACTTTTCAATGTATTCACCTTTAATATTCTGACTGTGTGCCCATTCAATATTTTTGAAAAAATATTCCAGTGCTTTTTCATAATACCGGTCAAGACTGGCAAGAATGGTGATCTTAGCCACAATTTTCTGATCAACAGTACCAAAAAGAGTCTGTCCGTTGACTGCTTCTGCCATATCCACAAAACCCATACCGATCATGTAGGTGGCTTTCACTGTCCATTCGGCAACTCCCAGCTCAATAGCTTTTGCAAACTGCTTTGCAGGTTCCTCAAGAGCTTTTGTTTTCTCTTTCACCACATTCTTTACATCTTTCTCATTCTTACCGGTAAGCTTTATCTTCAGGAAAGCCTCATACTTAATCTCTCCAAGCTTATAGTAAGCCTGAGCAATACTTACCACATCAATATCGGTTTCACTCTTGAATTTTTCATATACCGAAGTGGCCATCTGGTAGTTTTTTTCAGCTTCGCCATATTTACCCAGTTTGAAATATGCATCTCCAGCCTTAGTCAGAGCGTTTACCTGCTTATTGCGATCACCAGCAAACTTATTGGCATATTCGGTAAATACCCGGGCCATATCCTCATTCTGTTCCATTTTCTCATAGCACAAACCTACAGAGAAATAAGCTTCTGCAGCATACTCAGATTCGGGAAACCTCTTTGCCAGAATGTCATAAACATTTATAGCGTTGCTGTAGAGTTTTCCTTTTTCGAAGATTAGACCTGCGTTGTAAAGAGCCTGAGGAGTTTTAGGATCACTGGAATACCTCTCATAAATCATCTCAAACATCTTACCAGCCATATCAAACTTATTAATCTTCTGATAGCACTCTGAAGCTGCAGATAAGCTGGGAATAGCAAACTCTGCTTTGGTTATATTATTAGCTGCGGTCTGATATACCTGAGCGGCCTTATCCAGATTTTCAGCCTTTTTGTAGTTTTCTGCTGCACGCATGTAAGCTCTTTCCCTCAATGTCGATTTGGGAAACCTTGCACAAAGCTCTTCCAGTGTTGCACCAGCCATGTCATAATTTTTTGATTCCTCGTAACAGACACCTGCTTCAAACCAGCCACGATCAGAAATTTTACTGGTCGGATATTCTGTGTAGATAGATTTGAAAATATCTGCAGCTGCAGCCAGGTTACCCTCTTTACGTTTAGCTTCAGCTCGCTTGTAAATAGTACCCGCTGCCAGATCCAGAACTTCTGTGTACTCTGCAGAATTAGGCTGCTGTTTGCCAAGAAGCTGCCGGTACATACCCATAGCCATATCGTACTGACCGGAACTGGAATAGCTGTTTGCCAGCATCCTCTGAGATTTGTCTGCAACTTTAGAAGTTGGATAATTATCAATAATCTGCTTGAAAACTCTTATTGCATTATCATAAGATTTAGCTGAGTAATGGATGTTTCCTGCCAGGTACAATACCTCAGAGGCATTTGAACTCTTTGGGAATCTGGCCTGGAACTTTTCAGTGTAATCCAAAAGTTTCTTTGTTTCAGGGAGCGAATAAGCCTGTGAATCAGCTACACCCGCAGCCGCCATGGCCTTCTTTTTGCAATTATCTAAGGCTACAATCACGTTGTAACCAGCATCTTCCTGAGAAATCAAAACCGGTCCCTGATCTGCCTTTTTCTTGTTCTTTTCCACTTCGTCGGCATCCATTCCCAGGGTATCGATTTCTGCCTTGTATTCTCCAAAGGTCTTCAGATCAGCCATAGCTACCTGATCATAATATTCGGCAGACTTCTCACAATCTCCCATAGCACTGTAAACTTCAGCAATATTGTATTTGAATTCATAGTTGCGCCATTTATCCTCAGGAAACTTCTGGAAAAATTCCTGATAACGCTTGAGTGCTTTTTCGTAGGCTGATTTATCCTTTTTCTTCTGGGCCAGTGCATGATAATAAATAGCAATATGCCCTAATGCCTTTTTAACCTCATTACGTGCTTTCTCAATTATCGCAAGTTCGTTGCTGTTTGTCTTATACCACTGAGAATTTGCACCATAATCATCAACCAGTTTCTCACGCTCCACGTTAGCTTTCTCATGCTCTTTTTTAACCACATAACATTCAATCAAAGCCATACGGGCAGTGGGAGCTTCTTTATACATAGGGAATTTTTTCAAAGCAACGCTCAAAGATTGGATTGCCGCATCAAACTGTCCATGGTTACGGTTTTTTAACCCGATAGTGTACATCACGTTATCTTCGTATGATCTTTTACCAATCTTTTTAAAATAACTGACCGCTTCTTCACCACCGTTTTCCATATCAGAAAACGAAATTGCCATGAATTCGACGGCCATATCTCTGAATTCACGCTTTGGATACAAACCTCCATCGCACTTGTCTACGTAGGTCTGGAAATACTGAACCGCTTTATCCAGATCGCCCGTATTATAATACAGTTCACCTTTTCTGTAATGCACCATTTCCCAGTTCTGTAAATCTATCTGGTCTTCTCTGATTTTTTCCAGATGTTTAAGAGCACAGAGATAATCGTTGTCCAAATAACAAAGATCGGAGAGCCGGAAGTGTGCACCTGAAGCACGTGGACTGTTAGGATATTTTTCCACCACAGCTTCAAAAGCCACTCTGCATTTATCAATCTGACCCATCAGAAGATAGATATTACCCATCTGATAAAGCGCTTCACTGAGTTTTGGAAAAGTGGGATATTCCTTGCTGAGTCTTTCGTACATAGACAATGCTTTTGAGTAATCAGGCAGCGGGTTAACCGGTTCAGGTCCTCTGCCGGTCTTTTCATACATGTCCATTGCTCTTTCATACTCTTCTCTTTTACGCACATATTCATCACGACCCTGATCATAATAAAGACTACCCAGGGTATAGATAACGTCTGCACATCGGTCTGACTTTTTACCCTGACATCCGGCCAGCAGATTCTCATAGCGTCTGATGATTTCTTCAACTTTGCCTTCAGGGGCTTTTTTGCTTTCTATCTGTTCAATAGCTTTATTTTTCAGTTTTGCACGTTCAGCCTCAAGCTTTTTGATCTTTTCCATCAGTTCTGCTTTTCTGTCCTTCTGTGCATAACTGACCTGCGGAATTATCAGCAAGACCGATGACAATGCAACCACCAGATAAAATGCTTTCCAATAAAACCTTTGCATGCTTCCTGCTCTCCTTTAAAATAACCTGTATCTATTATTCTTCAATGCTGTTTAATTCGTTTTTCAGTTTTTCCAGTTCACTGTCAATTTTCTCTTCTTTATCCTTCACCCCTTCGATGACTTTATTGGCCTTTTTGGCTCCAATCATTCGCTCGGTCTTCACCAGTGCATATTCTGCATCGCTAAGGATTTCCTCTTTACGTTTAAAAAACCTGGTGTGAGATTTTGCAAGCAGAGTGTAATCGAAAAACGCCTTTGATTCCCTGGCAAATCCATCAAAGAGCTTCTGCAACTCAGGCCGTTCTTCCAGCGTTTTGTTAGTTGGCTTTCTGAGGGCATTTTTCTTGATGTTCTCTGCAGTGGGAGCAAACTGAATAGTAAACTGATCAAAACTATCCTTTTTAATCTTGAGGTCATCCTCGGTCACAAAGGTTCTTTTGCAAGTGGCAAGACACTGTTCAAGAGCAGATGCAGCTTCCGGATACCTTTTAGAAAGCATCAATGCATATCCCTTAACCAGGTACGCTTCAGGAACCAAAGGAGATTGTCCATAAAGCCCTATCAGTTTATCAACAGTCTGAATTGCCACATTAGGCTGGTTTACTTTAATCCAGGCCCATGCAGTTCCCAGCAAAGCCTCATCCTGATACGGAGAACCATCGGGGACACGCTGGTAAGACTCTACAGCCAGACGCAATTTATCACCGGATTCAAAATAAAGATGACCCAGTTTGGTGTTTGCAGCATCCTGCAATAACTGATCAGGTACCTGCTGAGTAGTATCATTTATAACATTTGTGAGATTCTGAATAGCCGCCTGCTCCCTTCCATTCTCAATATTGATAATAGAAAGAGTATACTGAGCATACAGATAATGAGGATCCCCCTGCATTATGCTTGAAAACAGCTGTTCAGCAACATTGTAATTTTTCTGCTGAAAATGGATTTCACCAGCCAGGTAATCAGCATCCGGACGTATATCGCTATCAGCATAAAGGTTAATGATGAAAGAATGATTCTTAAGTGCATCTTCCATTTTACCTTCGCGATAATCAAGTGCCATCAACCCATAGAGATATTTAGAACGCATTTCAGAAGTTGTATACTCCTCAAGCGCATCCCTGTAAACCTGACGGGAAATATCATTCATGTAAAGGAATCTGTAGCAGTTCCCAAGATAGTAAGTGGCCTTATCATTGAGATGGAAATTTGGAAAAAGGGACAACACTTTTCCGAAAGCAAATGAAGCTTCCCAGTATTTTCCGGCCAGATATAATCTCATGGCTTCGTTATAGGCATCCATAGGAGCAAGAATCAGCTTGTCATATAAGCGTTTGGATTCACGCTGCTCTCTTGTGGGACCGAAATCGGTGGAAACTTTACCAGCGATTGTAAATCCACGTTCATCCTTTTTATCGCTGTCCTTGAGTAGTGTCTCAATGAAACTGTACCCCAGATGGCAATCAAAGTTGAGGTAATTGATCATTTCCGGTAGCGGATAAATCAGGTTATAATTGAAACCAACATAAGGAATATTATTATTGGTCCATCCTGCTTTCAGCCAGATCTGCGGAATAAACATATATTTAACATGCGCACCAAATCTGTAGGCCAGAGTGTTTGCCCCCACCTTGGCATTGGCACTGTCTCTACCCATAAACATATTAACGTAATTTTTCCAGTCAACAGCCTCGTAGAATTTTCCCAAGGCGTTGTCAATCATAAATTCAATATCTCCGACCAGATTGTCATTTAAAGTAGAGTATCTGACTCCCATTCTTAATCTGCTGGCAGTAACCTCTGTTCTTTCAAAGCCAGAGGGTAATAAATTATTATAGGCTTCACCCCATTTAACCTGAGTCGGTAAAATATCCTGAAAGCAGATACTGATACCAAGATCACCAAAGCGATAATGGTCAAGCGGATTAAAGTACACGCCCAGATCTATACCCGGAACATGTGATGCTACCCAATCACCAAACTGATACTGGGTTCTAAGCTTTACATTGGTTCCCAACATCAACCAGGGAAGAACTCTGATTCCGTAGTTAGCCATAAACCATACATCCTGAAAGCTGGTATTACCACCCAATCTAATACTTCCAGAACTGGAGTCGAAATATGCCTTCTGAACAGAATTTCTGGTAAATAACATAGTCAGACCCACGGTCTGATTGCGTCGAATTGGAAACTGAATAGCCATATGCTGATAGCCCAGAGCTTCATCACCCAAAGCCCAGCGGTAAAATCCTAAAGCATCAACATGCATCTGATTAACCCTGTATAAAAGTGCCGGGTTGACCAAAGCAGAAGACCAATCCGTTAGGTCCTGAGTAAAATCCGCCTGAAAATAAGGTGCATCATAACCACCATCTCCACGTGCAAAAAATGTAGCACCCGCCAGCAGAACTGCCACTAGGCACGATTTAATTTTTGTTGGATAACACCTCACAATATACCAGCCTTTTTGAAGTTATTTTAATTGAGTGGAACAACCTCTACCCGTCTGTTCTTAGCACGACCCTCAGGAGTAGTGTTAGGAGCTAAAGGACGTTCTTCACCATAGCCCCGCGCTACAATTCTATCCGCAGCGATACCTCTCATAACCAGATAATTCATAACCGATTTCGCTCTGTCATAGGAGAGAGCTAAATTATAGTCATTTGAGCCCTGATCATCAGTATGTCCCCCAATCTCAACTTTAACATTCGGATAGGCTTCAAGGCTGTTATACACATGCTCCAGCACATAATAGGATTCTTCCAAAAGTTCAGCACTTGCAGTTTTAAAGTTCACACCCTTAAGGATGAGAGTCTGTTTGATTTCCTGTGGCTTTTCATCCGGACAACCATCTGAATCCTTATACCCGTTCACCGTTTCCGGATTATTAGGACAAGCATCCTCGGTATCAGGAATTTTGTCTTTATCATTATCCAGATCAGGACAGCCATCCACATCCTGGAACCCGTCACGGTCCTCAGGATCGTTAGGACACTGATCCTGGGCATCATAAATTCCATCCTGATCATTGTCATAATCAGGACAACCATCTACATCCTCAAAACCGTCTACATCCTCTGCCACATCAGGGCACTGATCCACATCATCAGGAATGCCATCTCCATCTTTATCAGTGGTGAAAGCCTCAACCATCTGCTCAGTGATAAGACCTATATCTGTACCGTTTTCTCCCGAACCTTTACAGGGAGAAACTGATTTGACAAAATAATTATAATCAGGATGCCCATCCGAGATAAACACCGGTTCTTTGGATATGTTACTTTGATGAACCACAGCGTTTCCATTAAAGGGCAACCGGTTCTGGTAGATGTTATTGTTGATGATTCGTGTTTTTCTGGCTTCAGGGGCAATAAAAATCCCGTACTGTTTGTTTGAAAGCAGAATATTATTCCTGACCAGAACCTCTGTTCTGTGAGCACAGAAAATCCCACAGTAACCATTTTCCAAAATCACATTATGATCAATACTGGTTCGTGTACCACGTACAGATTCCAGAAAGATACCAGTCCATTCATTTCTATAAATAATGTTGTTATTGACTTCAGGTAGCGACATCAGGGCATGAATTCCCGCTCCTTTATTATCTACAATCAGATTTCTCTTTATAATCGGCCGGGAATTTTTACACAGAATTCCCGTAGTTCCATTACGAATAGTAAAATTGGTGATAGTAGCTCCATCGGCACCTATCACACAAGGCCCGGAGCGTCTCCCATCAATAATCGTATTCACCATATCCTGCCCCTGCAGCACCACGTTGTCTGCCAGAACTACATTTTCGTAGTAAATCCCTTTGGTGACATAAATTGTATCACCTTCATCCGCCTGACCGAATGCTGATTCAATCGATGGGAAATCATGGGGAACGACAATCTTTTTGCCGGCGAAACAACAACTTATCGCTGCCAGAACGAAAAAGACACGAACTATGTAATTTTTTTTTCGTGTATTCATAGTACCCGGATTTTTATTAAGGGCTTAAATTGATTTGCAGATAGATATGTATATACCTCCGCTGCAGACCTCGGAGGGGCAGGGATAATATAGTTTCCCCCTTGTATGATGTCAATTCTCCCCCCTTAACTGCATTAATTTGACATCTCAGGACCCTATCTAAAAAAGTATATCCACAAACTAAATGCAAGTATTTTCTAACTACACACACAATTTAAGCACAAATTCAACCTCTCTTTGAGAACATGTTTCTTTTATTGAATAACTGTAAGTGAATATACTAGTTTTAATACTAAAACCCGGTCAACTCTTAAATCAAGGTCTCAGATAATGAAAGTGTAATATATGAATAACTTTTTCATTAAGCCAGCTAAATCTATATCACTTCTGCTATTAATTATACTAAATTTCAGTGAAGTTTTAAGCTTCGGTAAAAACAAAGTCCAGTACTCCCCCTTCTCCTGGTGGATGAGACCCTCAACATACTATACCCTGTACTATCATCAAAATATAAATACTTTACCGGAAATTGCTAATCAATGGGTGGCAAGCGCTTATAAATCACTTTCCCAAAATTTCAATTTCACTCATAGCAGCCCCGTACCCATTATCATATATGGAAATCCCTCCCTCTTTGCCCAAACAAACATAATCTCAGAAATTTTACCCGAAGGAGTTGGCGGCTTCACTGAAGTATTCAAAACCAGAATCGCTGTCCCTTTTACCGGTTCTTACAGCGAACTGCGCCATGTACTTCACCATGAGATGGTGCACGCATTTGTTTTCGGGATAGTTTTTGATAAACACCCTGGTGCAAGCGCTATGCTCAATAACGCCCAAATCCCCTTCTGGTTTAATGAAGGCGCTGCGGAATACCTTTCCAGCGGTTGGAACTGCGAAGCAGATATGTTTATGATGGAGCAAACTCTTAATAATAGTATCCCCTTGCCCGGCCCCCAACTTAACGGATATATGGCCTACAAAGGTGGACAATCATTTCTTCATTTTCTGCATACAAGCAGAGGTGATAGCGCTTTTTCCAGCTTTCTTCAACAATTCAGAAAAACTAAAATGGTAGACAACTCCATTTTGAAAGTCTACAAAAAAACAACCGAAGAGCTGGGAAAAGAATGGATAAGGGAATTGAGACGGCTCTATTGGCCAGAGATCGGACAACGGGACGTCCCCTCTGACAAATGCGAATTCATCACCTCACATCTTAAGACTAAAGACCAGTTTAATCTAAGACCCAGAATCTCACCCGATGGACAGAAAATTGCCTTTTTCAGCGACCGCAAAGATTACACCCGCATTCTTATAACCGATAAGAAAGGTAAAGTGATCCACGAAATAAGTCAGAATGGTTATGGTGGTTTTTTTGAGTCTTTCCACCCTTTCAGAAGCGGAATGTGCTGGTCACCTGATGGAAAACAGCTGGCATTTGTAACATTATACCAGGGACAAGATGAAATAAGGATCATAGACATCGGAAAGAAAAGACTGGTAAAAAAAATCAGGTTGCCTTTTGAAAATCTCAGCAGCCCCGATTGGTCCACAAACGGTAAAGATATTGTTTTTAGTGCTATTGCCGATGGCTATAGTGATCTTTTTGTATATGATATAGAGTCCGATTCACTTAAACGCCTCACAGAATCAGTACAACACGAAGCCGACCCCCACTTCTCACCCGATGGGCAGAAAATCGTCTTTTCAATTGAAGATACAACCGGCTCTCCACAACATCCCCGCTCTCCCTTTGGAAATACACCCAGTGAGCTGGCCACTATTGATCTGAGCACTTCCAGGCTATCTATAATCACCAATACCATATGGAACGAAAAACAACCCTGCTTCTCACCAGACGGGAAAAATCTGGTCTATGTTTCCGACCGCAATGGCCTGGATAACCTCTATATTTGTCCTTTGGATAACCCCGAAAAATCAAAACCATTGACTGATTTCGTAGGAGGATGCTCAAATCCAGACTGGGCTAAAGATACAATGAACATAGTTTTTACCCTTTTTCAGAATCAGGGATGGGATATATTACTCATAGACAAACCAATCGAAAAACTTACCAGAGATAGCCTGATAAGTACCCGATGGATAAAAAGCCGGGTTTGTTCCTCCGGAGTATTCTTTAATAAAGTCGAAATTAAATCTGACAGCGTAACCGAACTCAAAGAATCTTCCCGGTCCGGCAGAAAATATCGCTCCTCGTCAAACCCAATACTTTCGACTCAAAATAAGAAAGTCAATGCTATTGACAGCATTAAAGTCAAATCTGACTCCATCACAGTCTCTGACACCTCAATTACAACAAACGATTTGAAGATGGTGCAGAAAGCAGATCTGAAAGACACCACCTTTGAAAACAGCAAAGACACTATTTCTTCCTCAGATTCATCTACTAACCAGAGCCTTAATAGTTTGCCAGAAATAGCTTCGGCTAAAGAGGATAGTTCTAAAACAGACAGCATCTTACCAGCAAACCGGGTTCTTCCATACCGGTTGAAATTTACACCTGATATGGTTGCATTCGGACTGGGAATAAGCAGCTACTACAGTCCTGCCGGTCAGATGCTTCTTTCTTTCAGCGATCTCATGGGTGATCATCAGATCACTGTGGCAGCAGATATTCAAGGTAATCTAAAAGATTACATGCACCTTTTTGCCTCATACATTTACCTGCGTAACCGGGTTGATGTAGGAGTGGGTGGATTCTTTAATAAGGACTACTCTTATGCCGATCTTTTCGGTAAACGTTTGTATCATGACCGGGAAGGCGGTGGCTTTTTATTTATTCGTTACCCATTTTCTTTTTTCACCAGGTTGGATTTTGAGCTTTTCTACAGGGATATCAGAAGAGTACCTCTGGAATCAGAAGATCCTGTCGTGGAGTCAACTGCACTTCTCCCCTCACTCTCTTTCTCATTCGATAACATTCTGTGGGGGATCACCGGTCCGCTCAATGGGGTTCGTGTATCAAGTAAACTAATGATCTCCCCACCCTTTGATTTTATTGATGACCATTTTATCTCTTTTGATGCAGATATAAGAGGTTATTTACACTTGTTTAACAGGTTTGTGTGGGCTAACAGAGTCTTTTTGGGGATTAGTAAATCTCTGGGTGACAACCCTTCAGCCCGGCGCTACTTTCTGGGAGGCAATGACAACTGGTTCTCGTACAGTATCAATCAGGAAAAATATGACCAGAACATATATAACTCTTTTTTCTCTGATTTTGTCACTCCGTTCAGGGGTTATAATTACATGGATATCACAGGGAGCAGAGTTGCATTATTTAATTCAGAATTCAGATTCCCTTTTATCAGGGAAATCTCCCTGGTCTGGCCACTGCCAATTCAGATCCGCTATATCAACGGAGCACTCTTTACCGACATAGGAAATGCCTGGAGTGGAGGTGAGGAATACCATGGGCTACCATTACCAGGGAAGATATATGGCGGATTCGGATTTGGTTTACGCGCTGATTTGGGATTCTTTATTCTGCGTTTTGACAGGGGATGGCCAACCGATTGGCGACGTGAAGTGGGAAAACCGATAAACTACTTCTCTTTAGGAGCTGAATACTAAAAAAAAGCTCTGTTTAAAAAAACAGAGCTTTGAATATCTGAGTATTTACACTCTATTCCCATTCTATTGTTGCAGGCGGTTTATGAGTAATGTCAAAGAATATATCCCCTATTCCTTCTATCGACGAAGCCTTTCTTACAATTTCCTGAATAGTCTGTTGATTCAATGGAATAAATCTGGCGGTCATTGCTTCCTGAGAAACTATAGGGCGCAGTACAATACATTCGTCACCTTTTTCATTAACGACCGGAAGTAAAACAACCGGCATCTGCCACACTTTATCATATTCACCGGATTGATGCAGCAGTTCAGTAACTACATTATCGATTGCTCTTAGCTTCTCCAGACGATTTTTTGTTATATAAGCAGGGATAAGTTTATAGGTAAGTGAATCAGATGTTTTTATTCCATAAACAACCCTGTTTACAGATTTAACCGAATTGGTAATTCTGGTTGACACTTCTTCCAGTTTACTCCAGTCACAATCACCGCAAAGCAGCGCAGGATGAGCATAAGACCGCTCATCACCCTGAACACCAACACTACGTACAGGAAGAATAGCCGCCCTATATCCGGAATCTGCGGCGATAGTGCAAAGATGCTTTAAATCTTCACCAGGGATATTCTGCTCCTGACCATCAGAGCACAAAACCCTAACACCCAACCCAGGCCCTGGAAACGGATGACGCCAGATAAGCGGGCGGGGTAAACCAAGTATTTCGCCAAGCTCTCTCACCTCATCTTTGTAAAGCTGAGCCAGGGGTTCTATCACCTGCCCACGGGCTATCATTTCAAGAATCAGATCTACCCGGTTATGATGAGTTTTAATGCGATCAGCATGTTTTGTTCCGGCACTTTCAATAGTATCCGGATATATAGTTCCCTGAGCCAGAATCCATTCATCAGAATTCAGATTCAATTCAGCAAACGCTTTCTCCTTGGCAGTAAGAAACATGTTTCCAATTATTACTCTTTTTCGCTCAGGTTCATAGATATTTCTCAGTGCGTCAATAAAATCTGCGGATGCATCAATGACCCTGAGGTTGTTAAAACCATGAGAGTGCATATATTTGATAACCGCACTGGATTCATCCTGCCGCATCAGACCATTGTCAATATGTAAACCTAAAACCCGTTCATTGCCCAGAGCTTTATTCAGCAGTGTAAAAGCCACTGTTGAATCAACCCCACCGGAAACCAGTAGAAATACCTTTTTATTCTTACAGAAAGACTGTATCTGAGTGGTAATCTCATTTAAAAATGTCCTGCTGCTCCACATCCGGTTGCAACCACTAATATCGATGAAATTACTCAGAATTTTCATTCCATTTAATGTATCTGTAACTTCAGGATGAAACTGTAGTCCATAAATTTTTTTACTCTCATGGCCCACAGCCGCACAATTACAATCTGAAGTGGATGCAAGAATTTTAAAACCAGGAGGAAGTTCCTGCACCGCATCCCCGTGGCTCATCCATACCTGCTCGACAGTCGAAAGACCACTGAACAGATCAGATGGTTGCTTCAGAAACAACTTAGCCAGCCCATACTCCCTGGCTGTACCTCTGCAAACCTCTCCACCAAGACTTTTAGCTAAAAGCTGATGTCCATAACATAGCCCCAGCACAGGAATCCCCAATTCAAGAACCGATATGTCAATACCGGGACTCTGTTGACTAAGCACACTATGAGGTGATCCAGAGAGAATTAAAGCCTTATACTCCTTCAATGATTCAGCTTCAACTTCGTTTGAAACGATTTCTGAATACACCCCCAGCCTTCGGATTCTGTTAGCAATCAGATGAGCATACTGCCCTCCAAAATCCATTACTGCTATCTTATCCATGATATTTTTCCCGTTCCTTCAGAAAACATCCTGTGTAAAATTTATTTTGAACTAAATATAACTGTATTTGATGACTACAGGTATTGCATAATTAGAATATACGTTCTATTTTCCTGAAGCGGCAGGAGTAATCCATTACTGCAGGGAGGATGATCTATTTATGACCGACAAAAATTTCCGCCATCCGCTCAGAAACTTTTTTATCAAAAAATCCATTCAATTTAAAATTGTCATGCAGATTATCATGACCGCCTTAATCGCAGGAATAATCACCCTGGGCATTCTGGTTTTTATCTACAACTCCAAGTCTCAGGCTGGCAGTTTTTATTATATGAGCAACGATGTGATGCAGGATCTGGAATTAAAAAACATCCTGGGAATTATACTTACCCCTATACTGACGGTTGAATTTGTAGCAATCTTCATTTCTTTTGTGATTGGCCTCTTCTCGTCCAGAAAAATTGCCGTACCACTTTACAAAATTGAAAAATGGGCTACTGACCTTAGCAATGGAAAAATTAATGCTGAACTTGCATTTCGGGAAGAGGACCGTTTAAGTGATCTAACCGATAAATGTAATGCTGCAACCAAATTTTACCGCAATGCCTTAATAAATATAAACCTTCTTGCAGAAAACATCTCCAGAAACCCGACAGATCAGACTCAAGTCCAGAAAGATATTTCTGCAATCAGAAAAATTCTTAGTCAGATTGACCTCTGAACCCACTGCAATGACAGCAGATGGATTCCGGCCGTCACAAAGTAGAATTTATCCTCCTGGGCACCATATCCCAAAACAGTCACGCAACCATCAACTTCTTAAATACCGATTTCTGCCAGTTTTTCAAACAACTCTTTTGCACCTTTAGCCAGTTTTTCAGGTGTCTTTACATGAACCCTTACCAGCTGATCCCCTATTCCTCTACCATGAAGTGAGGGGAGCCCTTTGCCTTTGAGCCGGAATACTTTTTCTGATTGAGTACCTGCCGGAACTTTCAAACTTACTTTACCATCAATGGTAGGGACCATCTTTGATGTGCCTAAAGCAGCCTCAGAAAAAGTAAGATCCAGGTCGCAAGCCAGGTCGATACCATGTCTTTCAAAGAAATCATGTTTCTTTTCCTGGATTAATACTATAAGGTCCCCGGCTGCCCCACCATGAGCCCCAGCATCTCCCTTGTCAGGAACGTTAAGATAGTTTCCTTCAGAAACACCAGCCGGAATATCAACAGTCACCATGGTATCAGAAGTTTCAAGTCCTGATCCACCGCACACCGGGCAAGCATCGGTTACCACGTAACCTTCACCCCTGCAACTAGGACAAACGCTTTCCTGAATAACCTGTCCAAAAAAAGATGAGGCAACCTGCCGGATTCTTCCAGCACCGTTGCATTTTGGACAAACAGAACGTTTGCCACTCTTGGATCCGGTTCCTGCACAAGTGGAACATTTTTCTTTTCTACGTACTTTCAAGGTTTTCTTGGTCCCGGTGGCGATTTCCTCGAGTGTCAATGGGAGCCGGACCTGAAGGTCACTACCCCTGTGGCCTGTGCCACTCTCCCTTCGCCCTCTTCCTCCAAATCCAAACAGATCGGAAAACACAGAATCGCCACCGAAATCATTCATGAAAGCACGAAGTGCATCTGAAATGTCAAATCCACCGAATCCACTAAATCCACCACCATAACCACCCTGACCACCCTGAAATGCGGCATGTCCAAACTGGTCATATTGGGCTCTTTTCTTAGAGTCTTTCAGTATTTCGTAAGCTTCGGTTGCCTCTTTAAATTTTTCTTCGGCTGATTTGTCACCAGGATTTTTGTCCGGATGGTATTTAATGGCCAGTTTTCGATATGCCTTTTTGATATCGTCTTCACTTGCATTGCGATCGATACCTAAAATTTCATAGTAATCATTTTTTGTCATAGTAATGTTTCCATAATAATAATGATTGAATCGATGTAAACTTTAGCTTTGAGCACCACCAGAGACAATCACTTTAGCATGTTTAATAACTCTTCCTTTTAGTTTATAACCTTTTTCGTAAACTTCGGAGATATGATCTTCTGCTATTTCTTTATGAGCAGTCTTCATCAATGCATCGTGTAACTGAGGGTCAAACTGATCCCCCGCTTCGGCAAAAACCTCCAAACCGTTTTTTTCCAGAACCGATTCAAATTTGTTATAAATCAACTTGAGACCATCCAGCAGACTCTGATAGTCAGAGCTGTTCTCAGCACTGCGAATAGCCCGGTCAAAATTTTCTCTTACCTCCACAAGATCCAGTATAAGCTTTTCATTTGCAGTCTCTACCAGACGATCATAATCCCGGCTGATCCTTTTTTTGTAGTTGTCAAATTCCGCCATTAAGCGCAGATAGCGATCCTTTTCAGCATTCATCAAGGCCTTAAGCTGATCTACCGATTCACTGATTTCCTCTTCCTTTTGCTCTACAGTTTGCTGGGTGGAAGTTTTTTGACTTTCAATATCCTTCATTGAAACATTCTCATTTTTTTCTGCAGAGTTTTTATCCTGATTGGTTGAATCTGTAGAATTCTCATTATTTGGTTGTGTCTCATGTGCCTTTTTACCTGACATCGTCCGTTTTCCTCCTGGTTATTTTTTCAGGTGTTTTTTATCGGTTATTGAGTTTGCCGGTTAACGCGGAGGTGTTAAAGAATATACATCTCCGTTAGGCCTCTAAGAACGTAATTCCCCAAGAACTTTTGCAGTATACTCCACTGCAGAAACAAGAAAAGGATAGGGCATCCGCTTGGGGCCGATAACCCCCAGACTTCCTACCAGATTTCCTACCCTGTAATTGGTTTTAATGATACTAAACGATTGAAGATTCTCGTCTGGAATCTCCCCACCGATGGAAATCAGTATTCTTTTCTCATTTTGTGGTGTTTCAAAAAGATGCATTAATAATCTTTTCTCCTCAACAATCTCAATAACCACCCCTACATGCTCACGGTTAAAAAATTCCGGCTGCAGTAACACATTTGTCTGCCCTTCGGTAAAAACCGCCTCATCCAGATTATCATCTACGATTTTTTTAATCGAAGGGACCAAAACTCGGATGATACCCAACTCGAAATCAGAAATGTCTTCGAATTGATGTTCATCTGCATCGCACATCTGCTGAATGGTCTTACCGGCAAATTTCACTGATAGAATTCTGCAGGCTAATTCAAGCCGCTCCTGTGGGATTTCCGTTTTAAACTCAATCACCATTGTTTTCAAAAAACCAGATTCCAAAGCTATAGTAAGGATGTAACGCTGAGGTTGTATTTGAAAAAGATGGAGTTGTTTTAAAACACCACAACAGATTTTAGGGGCAAGGATAACTCCCAGCTGATTGGTAGTCCGGCTAAGAGCTCTTGAAGCCGCCTCCAGTAAAAAATGCAGATCAAATTTATCTGCGGTAACCAGAGCGTTTCGAATACAGTTCTTTGCCTCCATTGAGAGATCACAGTACTTCATCACCCGATCAACATAGTAACGATAACCTTTGTCAGTAGGAATTCTACCTGCAGAAGTGTGCGGCTGAGCAATAAAACCGCGCTCCTCCAGATCATACATAACATTGCGGATCGAGGCAGAAGAAAGAGAGAAGTCTTTGAGCCGCGAAAGGTATCTGGAGCTGGTCGGTGACGCACTTAAAATATAGTTTCTAACAACAGCTTCAAGTACCTGTTGTTCTCTTTCTGAAAGCAATTCCGAGTCCATACTGACAGCCTTAAAACATGGTAAAAACCACGGGAGAACTCCCGTGGTATCATTAACTGAGTCTGTACTTTAGTACGGAAAGATACGATGGATATTACATCATATCCATGCCACCCATACCCATACCACCCATGCCACCCATACCACCCATGCCGCCCATACCTGCTCCAGCGGGCATCTCTTTTTCTTCTTTGGGTTTTTCTGAGATAACACATTCTGTGGTAAGTACCAAACCGGCAATACTTGAAGCATTTTCAAGAGCTGTGCGGGTCACTTTTGTCGGATCAATGACTCCAGCCTCAAGAAGATCCTCAAAAACATTATTGTAAGCATTATATCCAAAAGCCCCTTTACCTTTTTTAACTTCATTGGCAATAACTGAAGGCTCCTGACCTGCATTAGAAACAATCATACGGAGCGGCTCCTCAATTGCGCGTCTGATGATATCCACACCGATGTTCTCATCACCTTCTGTTTTTACCGATTCCAAAGCCTTTGATGCACGAATCAGGGCAACGCCACCACCGGCGACAATCCCCTCTTCCACAGCTGCTCTGGTTGCATGAAGGGCATCTTCCACCCGGGCTTTCTTCTCTTTCATTTCAGTTTCAGTTGCTGCACCAATATTTACAACTGCAACTCCGCCTGCCAGTTTTGCAAGTCTCTCCTGCAATTTCTCCCGATCATAATCAGATGTAGTCTCATCAATCTGTCTTCTAATCTGATTTACCCGCCCCTTAATGTCGGCTGACTTTCCGGCACCTTCAACAATAGTGGTGTTTTCCTTGTCGATTACGATCCGTTTTGCCTTACCCAGAGAATCAACAGTCGTATTTTCAAGTTTAAATCCAGCTTCCTCGGAAATCAAAATACCACCGGTAAGAACAGCGATATCCTCAAGCATAGCCTTACGACGATCACCAAAACCAGGAGCCTTCACTGCAGCGATTTTCAGAGTGCCGCGAAGCTTGTTAACCACCAGCGTAGCAAGTGCCTCCCCTTCAACATCCTCTGCTATAATAAGCAGCATTTTCCCCATTTGGGCAACTTTCTCCAGTAAAGGAAGCATGTCCCGCATCGCACTTATCTTCTTGTCGTAGATAAGAATCAATGGTTCGTCAAGCACACATTCCATAGTGTCAGGATTAGTCACAAAATAAGGTGAAAGGTAACCGCGATCAAACTGCATCCCTTCTACCACATCCAGATTAGTTTCTATCCCCTTTGCCTCTTCAACTGTTATAACACCATCTTTTCCAACCTTTTCCATAGCATCGGCAATCAAATTTCCGATCTCAGGATCATTATTTGCCGAAATAGTAGCCACCTGAGCGATCTCTTTTTTGCCTGAAATGGGTTTGGAATCTTTATGAAGCTGCTCAATGATGGCTTTTACCGCTTTATCTATTCCCCGCTTAAGCGCCATTGCATTTGCACCAGCAGTAACATTTTTTACACCCAGCCTGGCAATAATCTGCGCCAGCACAGTAGCAGTTGTCGTCCCATCACCGGCAACATCAGAAGTCTTGGAAGCGACTTCCTTAACCATCTGTGCACCCATGTTCTCAAATTTATCTTCCAGTTCTATCTCTTTTGCTACTGTAACTCCATCTTTTGTAACTGTGGGAGATCCAAAACTCTTATCCAGCACTACATTGCGTCCACGTGGACCCAAAGTAACCTTAACTGCATTTGCCAGAGTGTCTATTCCTCTGATCAGCTTGTCACGCGCAGCAATATCAAAAGCCAACTGCTTACCTGCCATAATTTTCTCCTATCAGGTATAAATGGTTAATTGCCAAAAAATATCAGAATATTGCCAGAATATCACTTTCTTTCATAATCAGATAATCTGTACCCTCAATGGAAACCTCTGTACCAGAATATTTTCCATAAAGCACCTTATCCCCATTTTTTACTGCCATCTCGATTTTCTGACCATTATCGGCGATTTTACCCGGCCCGACTGCAACGACCTCACCCTTCTGGGGCTTTTCCTTTGCAGCATCGGGAATAATTATTCCACCAGCGGTTTTCTGCTCCGCTTCAAGAGGACGGATAATGACTCGATCTGCCAACGGTTTAACTTTCATGAAAACTCCTCCTTTAAACTGGTAAAAAAAATGATAGTCGAGTGTTTAGCACTCACCCCGATTGAGTGCTAACAAAAATTACTGGATTGTGGTCAGTATGTCAATACTTTTTTATAGGACAAAAACCCGATTCAATGGTATACTAAATAGCACTTTATGTGCATTTTTTGAGAAGAGAACTGGTAAAAGCAAATATCAGGCCGCTATGGGGTTTGAAGAAACAAAATGAAACCAGTATTAAAAACAGATTTCTCCACCTATGAACTGAAAATAATAAAAAAAGTGGCACTGCTCTCAGTCAGTATCTGCCTGGCAGTGGTTGCAGCTACCTGGTTTTATAACACCCAAAAGATAAAAACCGAAAAGCAGATAAACCGGATATATGATCAACCCACCCTCATACCACTGGATATTTCTGCTCACCAGCTAACCGCTACCAGATATCTTCAAAATGGGAATCCCCAAAAAGCGATACCTCATCTGCAACGGATACTGGTCTACAATAAAAAGGATGAGCTGAATCATATCACACTTGCACATGCATATCTGGAAGCCGGAGAATACCAACAAGCTTATGATATATACAATAGAATTAAATCAGAAAAACTTCCTGAGAGCACTTTATCCACTATCTGCATCAGAAAAGCAATTGCTCTTTATTATTTGGGAAAAATGGATGAGAGCAGAAAAGAATTAAATCAATGCCTGGAAACATATCCGAACTCTGCTGAGGGGTACTGTTTTTTGGGGCAGATTGAAGCTGCCTCAAAAGCCGATTCATCGAAGGTGCTGAGTTTATTAGAAAAATCAGTGCAACTGGATTCCACTTACGTTGAAGCCTGGTATCAATTGGCACGCTACTGGATGTACCATGATAAGCTTTTCAAAGCCAGAGAAAATTTATTAACTGCGCTTGAGATCGATCCACTTCACTCCAAAAGCCATGCACGGCTGGGCATGATTTACTATTATCTGGGTAATACAGAACTGGCCAGAACCTCTTATCAGACAGCAATCGCCATAAATCCATCCGATTTTAATACTCATTATAATCTGGGTGAGCTTTATTACAACCAATTAAACGATACCCTTCATGCTTTGAAAGAATTTAAAAAGGCAATAGAAGTTAAACCCGATCATGCAGAGGCTAATTATAAAATTGGCTTAATCTGTATGAAAAACAATATGATCAAGGAAGCAATTCATTATTTTGAGAGTGCCCTGACCAGAGAGCCATCTAACACACGTTTTCTCATGCAATTAGCTGTGGCCTACGAAAAGATTGGTCAAAAAGAGCATGCAAAAATAACCTATAAGAAGATCCTCAAGACAGAGGAACTCAACAGCATCGCACATCAGAAACTAAAATTGCTAAATCAGCCGTAAGAGGTGGAAATGTACGTTTAACCTGATAAGTTTCAGGGTGTTAAGTTTAAAAAAGACTTGATTATACGGAGAAGTAAATGTATTCTAACTTTGACGCGATAAAAAAAGGGGAAAAAAACCTCAGCCTATAACCCGGTTCAAGATAAAAAAGAGTATGGAGGACGATCATGGGTAACATTACAAAAAAGGACCTTGTGGAAAGAATAGCTGAGCACACCGGTCTGACGCAGGTTGAAACCAAAATAGTAGTAGAGAGCTTTTTAGATTCAGTAGCTAAAGCGCTTCAAGGTGGTAATAATATAGAAATCAGGGGTTTTGGTAGATTCAAGGTAAAACAGAAAAGAGCCAGAACAGCCCGTAACCCCCGTACAAATGAATATATAGAAGTCGATGCTGGTTTTAAACCAATATTTGAGGCTTCCAAAGAGTTAAGAAAAAGGGTGAATGATTCCCAATGTCCAGCCCCCATAACAAAAGAGGCCTCCTGACCCGTTTTACCCGTATCACCATCCCTTAATATTTCCACACCAGCATACCCTGCAGTGAAATGATGATGCAATCGTTTTACTGAGGGTTTGCAATTTTTAAATGCCAAGTTGTTCTGCTTTTTTGGTGGCCTCAAGCACTGCAGATATAATTGAATATTTAAAATTATTCTGCTCAAGAGCCAAAAGCCCGCTGGCGGTAGTACCTGCAGGTGACATAACTTTAGATTTTAACACTGCCGGATTTTGATTTGTCTCCAAAACCATTTTTGCTGCACCTAAGATAGTTTGCAATGCACATTCACGAGCTGCACTGTAGGGCAATCCGGCAGTAACTCCACCTTCAATCATAGCCTCAATAAACAGGAAAACATAAGCTGGTCCACTTCCGGAAAGCCCGGTAACTGCATTCATCATTTTTTCTGGAACATTTATTACTTTTCCACAAGCTTTAAAAATAGAATTAACCAGAGAGCTATCTTCAGGACTGCAAAATTCATTCATGGAAAATGCACTAATTCCCTCTGCAATCAGAGCAGGAGTATTAGGCATGACTCTACAAACCCTACTCTGGCCAGGAAGCAATTTTTGAATTGAATTGATGCTCACACCTGCGGCGATAGAAATCCATAGAGAGCTAGATACCAAAGATCCTTTTGAACCGACAAAGCTAATAGCTGTAGCCACATCGGTTGGCTTTACCGCCACCAAAACAGCATCAGGAGTATTACCATTTTCAAACCAGCTCTGCGGATGTGATACTGTTACAGCAGAAGGCAAATCGCAGTAAGCTGATTCATTAAGGTCGAAAGCACGTATGGAAACATTTTGATTGTATGTTTTGAGTAGTCCCCCGATAAGGGCTTTACCCATGTTTCCGGTACCAATAATACCAATATTCATCATTAACCCCCAGGTGAGACTTCAATTTCAGCTCTTCATTACTTCCAGGAATTCTCTATTGGTTTTGGTACTGGAGATTTTTTCAATCAGAAATTCCATCATTTCGATAGGAGTCATAGTAGCCAGAAATTTACGCAGAATCCACATGCGGTTGAGTTCCTCCTCAGTAAGAAGCATCTCTTCCTTTCTGGTTCCGGACCTCATCAGATCAACGGCAGGATAGACCCTGCGATCAGCAATTTTTCGATCCAGCACCAGTTCCATATTGCCAGTACCCTTGAACTCCTCAAAAATAACTTCATCCATCCTGCTGCCCGTTTCAATAAGAGCAGTGGCGATTATAGTAAGACTTCCACCGTTATCAATGTTACGTGCTGCTCCAAAGAAGCGCTTGGGTTTATACAATGCCTGAGAGTCAACTCCACCACTGAGAATTCTTCCAGAATGAGGCGCCACTGTATTATGTGCTCTGGCCAGCCTGGTAATACTATCTAAAAGAATAACTACATCGCGGTTATGTTCAACCAGTCTCTTAGCTCTTTCGATAGCCATTTCGGCAACAACCACATGTCTTTCAGCCGGTTCATCGAAAGTAGAACTGATGATCTCAGCTTTGACAGATCGCTGCATATCTGTGACTTCTTCAGGACGTTCATCAATAAGCAGTACTATAAGAAAAACTTCAGGATGATTATGCAGGATAGCATTAGCTATGCTTTTAAGAAGAACTGTTTTACCGGTTCTGGGAGGTGCCACTATCAGTCCACGTTGCCCCTTACCGATAGGAGTCAATAAGTTCATTATCCGGGTAGCGACATCTTTGTTATTGTACTCCAGATTAAACCGTTCATTGGGAAATAAAGGAGTAAGGTCATCAAAGTTGATTTTTTTCTTACATTCTTCCGGATCTTCAAAATTAACCATTTCGACCCGCAGCAAAGCAAAGTAGCGCTCAGAATCCTTTGGCGGTCGCACCTGGCCTGAAACTGTATCCCCGGTTTTGAGATAAAAACGTTTGATCTGGGATGGTGAAACATAAATATCATCCGGACCGCTGAGATAGCTATTGAGAGGCGAACGGAGAAACCCAAACCCATCAGGCATGATTTCCAGCACACCTTCTGCAAACATCTGCCCATTCTGAGCAGCTTCAGCCTGCAGAATTCTAAAAATCAGCTCCTGGCGACGAAGGTTACGATGCTCACCGACATTATAGGCAGCGGCTAAATCATTTAGTTCAGTCATTGATTTTGACTTTAGTTCAGCAACATTCATTCAGACACCTCGATTGAATGGAAACATTAGGTATAAGCTGCAGTTATTTTACTGTTGATCCTTTCGGATCATCAATATTTCTCTTCGCAAATTTGTTCTTAGAAAGATATGTATGAAGAGTACTACATGAAGATTTTTCAACCTGTTTTTTTCTATCAGAATTCGCAAGCCCCAAATGGATCAGACGAAGCTTTCAATTGAAAATCCTGTGAAATGAAAAATCAATTGAACTGATGAACTAGCGAGGTCGAAAAGGATTGCAATGGAGCGTTCTTCCTACTCCTTAATCATAAAATGATCTAATGCAATTTTAAAGTCAAGTTTTTTTTCGCTCCTGCTATTTATTACGATAATTATGCCCGCAAATTGTCACTCTATTACCCGCAAAACCAGCCCCTTAAGGTATTCCCCCTCCCGGTGGGCAATATTCACTGGATGGTCGGGACCAGCGCTAAGAACGTGTAAAAGCTGCACCGGACGTTTGGCATCTGCTGCTGCTGCAAAAATGATCTGTCGAAACAAATTCGGATCAATCGCATTAGAACAGGAAAAAGTGAAAATTATCCCTCCAGCCATGATTTTTTTAATAGCAATATGGTTTATGTCTTTATAACCCCTTGATGCTCTCTGAACCTCTCCGGGGTGTTTAGCGAACTTGGGAGGATCCAGAATGATTAAATCATATTTATTTTCTGTCTCCCTTAAAAATTTAAATACATCGGCAGTAATAAATTGAACCCGTTGCTGCTCAAAACCATTGAGCCGAATGTTATTTTGAGCCCACTGAATTGCTTTTTTAGAGATATCAACGGCATCGATCTGAACTGCACCTGCAGCTAAGGCATTAACCGAAAATGCTGCAGAATAGGAGAAACAATCACAGATTCGTCTTCCATGAGCATAACTTCTTAATAGATTCCGATTTGGACGCTGATCGAAAAAAAAGCCGGTTTTCTGCCCACTGATTATATCCACCTCAAATTTCAGGCCCAGTTCTGTAAGTAAAACTCTTTCTGGCATCTCTCCGTATAAGAGACCTTGAGTTGTTTCCAAACCTTCCCGGGCCCGAGATTCGGTATCAGAGCGATCAAAGATAAATTGTGGGTCATAATGGCTGAGTACCTTTACAATTTCTTCTCTGAAGCGTTCCATTCCGGAAGTTAGAATTTGAAGCACAAAGCCAGAGCCGAACTTATCAACAATTAACCCGGGTAAAAAATCACCTTCTGAATTGATAAGCCTGCAACAATTATTAGATTGGTTTAATAAATCGGCTCTGTAATCAATGGCTTTATTAATTCTATTTTCCAGCTCAGTGACCGAAAATGGTTTATCACCGAAGGACAAGACCCGCACACTTATAGATGAAACCGGGTTATAGTAACCCAAAGCTAAAAAGTCTCCCTGTGAAGTAAAAACCTCACAAATGTCTCCAGGACCGGCTTTACCCTCTGTTCTGGCAATAGCCCCACTGAATATCCATGGATTACCCATGATAACAGGCTTTTCTTTACCGCTTTTCAAATGAATTCTTATCATTGTACACAGCTCTTTTCCGATGGGGGGAAATATAACTTCCTGCTAAGCGTTTCCCGTTAAAAAACTGTACAAAAAAATCAAAACATGACTGTATTTTACAATAGCCAGTGCCCGGGAATAATTGGATAATAATGGAGATTACTACGAAATGTTGCAACTATGTGCAATCACATAATATTTTTATAAATCAGTATAGTTTTTATGTTTTTAACTAACCCAGAAAATCAGAGTGGGAGGCCTTTCATGACAAAACTTCTCAAACCACTGTGGGTAACCTTACTAGCAACTAGTATCATATTTGTTGGCTGCAAGAAACAAGTCACTACTGTTGCTCCCACACCAGAACCACCACCAGTTGTAGAGGAACCGCCGCCACCTCCTCCACCGCCACCTCCACCACCTGTTGTAGAAGACATTTCCGGCTTGCTTAATGAACTGTTGCAACCGGTATATTTTGATTTCGATAAATTCGATCTCAAACCTGAAACTATAAACAGACTGGAACGGATCGCCGGATTTCTCAGAGAGCATGGAAGTGTCAGATTAAGGGCTGAGGGCCATGCAGATGAACGGGGTTCTTCAGAATACAACATGGGCCTGGGTGAAAACCGGTCCAAAGCTGTGAAAAATTATCTGACCTCTTATGGAATTTCTTCTGACCGGGTTGACCTGACCAGTTACGGCGAAGAGAGACCTGCACAGCCTAATTGTGGTAATACTGAAGACTGCCATCAAAATAATAGAAGAGTCGAGTGGCAGGTTCTTTCCAGATAAATCTCTCCAGGGCGGGTATTCCACCCGCCTTCTTCTTACATCAGCTCCATTTTTTTCTCTTTTGTTCTTATAACCTCTCAACCACGTCCTCTAAAATTTCCAAATCATACGGATCTGTTTAACGAAAGTAATTTTTATCTTTTACATTCCTGAAAATCATTTCCTAAAAAAAGAATAATCCTTTTACTATTCATTTAGGAATAATCGGTTTGGTTACCCAGAAATGACTCTTTATATATATAGAATCTAAAAGGTGGCGATTTAAACAGCTTGGCATTTTGATTGCTTTATTGTCTTTTTCACAGGCACCCAGCTCTGTTACGGGTGGTATGGGGTAACATAATTTAAGCACCTTTGAAAAGGGAAACTAATGTCTCTATTAAGTCAACAAATGTGTACTACCCGAAATATTGAACTTGCCAGACATATAATATTGAATGCAGACACAATTGCCATTTGCGGTCATATCAACCCAGATGGCGACTCGATAGGCTCTGTTCTTTCCCTGGGATTGGGGCTGGAAAGTATTGGCAAACAGGTTTTTATGCTCTGCAACGATGATTTACCCAAAAATTACCAGTTATTGCCCGGAGCGACACACCTGTTAAAAACATTGCACCGCCAGGTGGATGTAGCTATTTCAGTAGATTGCGGAAGCAAAGAGATGGCTGGCAGAAATGTGGAAGTTTTCGAGCGAGCGCACTGTGTTATCGAAATCGATCACCATCGCTCACGAACACCATTTGGTGATATATTAATTGTCGATGCAGAAGCAGCCTGTGCAGGTGAACTGGTATACGAATTACTCTTGGAACTGGATATCCCAATTTCTTCAGACATTGCGCAGAACATACTCACATCACTGTTGGTAGAAACCAATTCGTTCCGTCTTCCGGGAATCCGGCCACGGACCTTCGAACTTTGCTCAGAACTTCTGAAAAGTGGTGTTGATTTTTACAAACTGGCAGAATCAGTATATTGGGTTACCTCCAAAGAGTCTGCCCTGCTAACAGGTATCAGCTTGTCAAAATGTAGTTTCTCTTCCACAGGAGAGATTGCCTGGTCTGTTCTGTCCAGAGCTGATTTTAAAAAGGCAGGAGCATCAGACCCTGATGCAGATTCTGTTTCCGAGAAGATTCGTTCTATTCAGGGAGTGAAAATTGCCATTCTTTTCAGGGAAAAAAATGCAAAAGAGTGGAGAGTCAGCTTACGATCTAAAGATGGAATTAATCTCACTTCACTTGCAGAGCAGTTTGGAGGTGGAGGACATCTGAGTGCAGCTGGTTGTACAATCCCTAAAAGACAGAAATATATCAGTCTGCTGCTTAAATCTGCTGAAGAGCTATTAAAAAAACACAATATTTTTAAAAACCAAGCCATTTCCGCCCAATCCGAACACCTATTACCTGTAAACCCACCCGAAAACCCCAAAATACCAGCAGAGATCTTTAATCAGGCTTTAAATTCTCGCGATAAAAGATTGAAAGACTGGATGGAAGATAAATGCACAATGCCACTTTTCAGAAAATCGGTGCAAAGTAAGCTAGCATCCTAAAAAAAAGGGGAGTAAATATGACCTGGACCGGACTTGAGACTTTCGATACAGCAGTTCAAAAAGCAGATCTTTGGTTAAAGGAAATCATGGAGGAACTTAACACCGATAGCAGACGTATAGCTTACATGTCTTTACGTGCTGTGCTCCATACTCTCAGGGATCGATTATTAGTTGATGAAGCCGTCGATTTAGGTGCTCAGTTACCATTGCTTATTAAAGGAATCTATTACGATGAATGGAATCCTTCCAGTACACCAGTTAAAGATCGCCATATAGATGACTTTCTGGCGCATATTAAAGAACGTTACCGGGCAGATGGCCAGGTCGATATGGAAAAAACTGCACGTGCCGTTTTTACTGTTCTGAGAAAACGAATAACAGAAGGCGAGCTCAAAGATGTCAAGGGGATGATGCCTGACGAACTAAAATCACTATGGAAATAAAAACTCTCATCCACTCATTAAAGGTACAACCGGAAGACAACCGGTCGTACCTTTATTAGCAAATCAGACTTTTTCTCCATTCAATACCTTCTCCTAAAAAGGTCATCTTCTGAAAGCTACAAATTAATAGTAAGGGCCATTTCATGAACAATAAGTATGCTCTGGTGATTATAGATGTTCAAAATGATTTCATTGCCGGTGGTGCACTTGCCGTTCCAGAGGGTGAAAAAATTATTCCAGTCATTAACCAATACATCTCCGTATTTACCAAACGCCACCTGCCGATTATTGCCACCCGAGATTGGCATCCCCCAAAAACCAGGCATTTCAAACAATATGGCGGATTATGGCCACCACATTGCATCCAAAACACATGGGGCGCTCAGTTCCATCCGGATCTTCAATTACCCGCAAATACTATAATCATCTCTGCTGGTATAACCGAAGAACAACAAGGGTATTCGGGTTTTGAAGGTGTTGACCATTCAGGCAAATCGTTAGAAGAGGTTTTGCAAAGTATGCAGATAACCCGGCTTTTTGCCTGTGGACTGGCTACAGATTACTGTGTTAAAATGACTGTTGTCCAGGCATTAAAATTGGGATTCCAAGTAGACCTTCTTACCGATGCCATAAAGGGAATTAATCTCCAACCCACCGATTCTCAAAAAGCCATAAACGAAATGGCAGAACTGGGGGCAAAACTGACTACAATAAACACACTTTCCATATAAAAATGTCTCAACTTCCTCGTTTGACTTATAATCGCATCACACGGAACTTTTTATAGTACACTATAAACAATGCTGTTCTGAGGTCAACCATGTATTATCCTGTATCCGTAACTGATGATATTTTCTGGATAGGTGTAAACGATTTTGAAACAGATCTTTTTGAAGGCATCTGGCCCCTTCCTCAAGGAATCACTTATAACTCCTATCTGATTACTGATCAGAAGACTGCAGTCATCGATTCAGTCAAAGGTCAATTCTTCAGTACTTATCTGGATAAAATTCATCAAGCTTTGCCATCAGGAAAACCCATTGATTACCTTATAATAAACCATATGGAACCAGACCATTCCGGCTCCGTAAAAACTTTACTAGAGCTTTATCCCAATCTGCAGGTAGTAGGTAATAAAAAAACAGCTGAATTTTTATACAGTTTTTTTAATATCTCAAATAGAATCAAAATTGTTGAGAATGGAGAATCAATTGATCTGGGAAAACACAAGCTTCAGTTTTCGCTTACCCCTATGGTTCACTGGCCTGAAACTATGATGACCTATGACTGCCTGGATATGGTTCTTTTCAGCGGAGATGTCTTTGGGGGATTCGGGGCATTCCGTGGACCTATTTTCGACGATGAAGTTGATCTGATTTTTTATGAAAATGAAATTCTCCGTTACTTTTCTAACATCATTGGTAAATACAGTTTCATGGTGAGAAAAGCTATCGACAAAATCTCTTCCCTTAAAATAAAAATTGTCGCTCCCACTCATGGACCTGTTTTCCGGCGAAATCCTGAATTCATAATCAGAAAATACAGTGGATGGAGCAATTATGAAAGTGAAAGGGGGGCCGCTATAATTTACGGATCAATGTACAATAATACTGAGCGCATGGCACAGGTAATCGCCCGTACCTGTACAGAGTATAAAATACCTGTTTCCTTAAGGAATTTGGTACATGAGCACATTTCTTATGCGATTACTGATTGCTGGAGGTATAAAGTACTGTTTATTGGAACTCCAACTTACAATACAAAGCTTTTTCCACCGGTTCATCAGTTTATTTACAGCTTGGATGATAAATTTCTTAAATCAAGAGTTATTGCTTTGTTTGGTTCATATACCTGGAGCGGAGGAGGTGTAAAATCATTGATAGAGTCATCAAGATCAGGTAAATGGAATCTGGTGGAGCCTGTAGTGGAAGTAAAAAGTGCTCCTTGTGAAAACGACTTTAAAAACTGTGCAAAACTGGTTAGTAATGCCCTTCATTCAGCAGGTATTGTATAGTTTTATTCTGCTTATTTTTCCTTCCGTCCTGTAAAGCCAGGAAGCATCAATGGAGTTGCTATTAACAGAACACATCCCAATTGTGGTAACTGGTAATTTTAAGGATATCCATCATTCAGTATAATTCCTGATCAGTTACTTCAATTACAGGCAGGCATACTTCAGCACAAACTCCGGGAGGAGGAAAATTATTATTTATTTCTATAGCTCCTCCATGGCTTTCCACAATCCTTTTGACAATTCCTAATCCCAGCCCAGTGCCTCCCTTTCTGGTAGTGAAAAACGGTTCGAACATATGCTCAAAATGCTCTGGTTTGATTCCAGTTCCCTGATCTATAACCTTTATAATAACCACTTTCTCTTTCGCATGTACCTCTATTACGATTTGTTGATCGGGTTTGCTGTGTGCACACGCGTTTTCCAAAAGATTAATAATCACCTGCTCAATTTTGGCTCTATCAGCCTGTACTTTTACCGATTGAGCATTTTCTTGAATGTTTATAATTACCTGATGTTCCCGACAGCCAGCCGACGACTGCATCCATAAATTGACTGCGGTAGGAATCAGTTTGGATATTATTACTGGCATCAAATTGCCTTTTTCTATAGGCCTTCCCAGGTTCAACAAATCCCGCATCAGATCAGAGAGTCGCATCACCTGTTTACGGATAAGTTCGATGTAATCTGAATAGTCAGACTTTTCTCCCAGATCTTTACTTAATGCTTCAGTAATAGCCAGAATACCATTTAGAGGATTTCTAACTTCATGAGCTACTCCTGAAGTCAGTTGCCCCAGCATTTTCATCTCCTGAGATTGCAAGAGCTGCCGTTCCATTTGTTTACGTTCAATTTCGTGTCCGATGTACCTGGCGAAGATTTCAATAAGATGCTTTTCAAAGTCACTAAACAATCTCTTTTTCTGATCAAGAATACAGATAGCCCCCAGAATTCTCCCCTTACTGCTCATCACAGGAACACCAAAAAAAGATTTCATAGCTGGAAACTTTTCCATGTAGGTGGGATATAACTGATTCAAATTCGCAGTAATCTGAAAGGGATGCCTTTCTCTATAAACAATGCCACAGGGATGATTTTCTAAAGACATTTCCGGAAAGTGAATTAACTCTTTATTTATGATCTGTGTAATTCTCCTGAATTCATTTTTTTCCAAATATCCTAAAGCAACGGCTGGCACGTGAATCAATTCTGATATACTTAAAACGATCTGATCTGCAACTTCCTCCAGAGAAACTGAGATCGCGGTAGCCATAGTATACACCAGCTCCAACGCCTTATTCAGTTTGGAAGATTCGGTTTCAGCTCTGATTCTTTCGCAAGTTTGTTTTTTAAGGAGGTTATAACTTCTGGTAAGCGCAGCAGTACGGGCTTCAACCACCTTCTCGATTTCACCGTAAGCCATTTGTAATGCAGTTTCAGCCCTTTTTCTTTCCACAATTGATCCAATGAGGCGGGCAGAAGAAAACAATTTGTTTTTGGCAATATCGATAATAAATCTTGGACGCGATTTGCTTGAGTTTGAATATTTTTTTAATTTTTCAATATCTGCACTTAATTTTTCGGCAATTTTTTTTAATATGATATTGTCTTTTGGTGGATCACCATATCCGAAGTTAATTGCTCCGATACTTGTTGAACCTGCCTTGATCGGCATAGAATAGATACGAATACCCCCGGCACATTTTTCATCAACCGGTTGACCGGATTCAATCGCTATTCGAGCAAACTCTTTACAACTACACTTATTCTCCAGAAAGCTATCGTCTGGACCACAGTTTTTCCCTGTTTTTATTTCATATAATGCCATCGATGCATCGCGTAGATATTTGCACCAGGGGGAACGGATAATATTCAATGCATAGCTGCCATCCTTTTCATGGATTGAAGAACAAGTATCTAATAATCCGATATAATCATTGATAATATCTAAAAGAAGATCCTTACCGCAGGATTTTAATATTTCTCCATTCTCACTAAGAAATACTCTGTCAGATTCCAATACCTGAGAATCCGATCCGCTATTCGCAGTACTTTTCATTTCGGCATTCATCGTTTCCGCTTGAAGCAGTGGTTTTTGTGACTCTATAAACAGCTCTGAAGGTACCGCGGAACTTGATTGTTTTAAAGAGTTGTCTGCAGAACTCATTGAAAAATCCATTCAGTTTGATGTAGAATGTCTATAATTTCCATTAAACCTGCATACTTTCTGCTGAAAGTAAATAGTTCTGTAAAGTAGTCAAAATGAACAAAGAATTATCTGCAGTGAAAAAAAGAGAATGAGACTCACCGCATTCAGAGCAAAGTAACGAAGGAAATTCCTGTCAGTAATGTTTCAAAACATTTTTTACTAAGGCGATTCTGCCAGGTGCAGGGAAAAGAGACTTACTCAAATAACCAAAAACCATCTATTATTCTGAACAGGAAGTTAGAATATAATTTCTGTACTTACTAATCAAAAGTTACAATTGGCAACACACATCAGACTTTATGAACAGCTCTGCGATCTCCCCATAAATCGATGGCTACCGATCTGCCAACCGATTGAATTCTACGGGATAGGCAACCTTTGCACTGTTCTGCGTTTTCATCGATACAGGGTTTACCTTCATAAAGCATGTATTGTTTTTTAAACTCAGTTGGAGTTAATTGAGGCATCACAACATTTGCTCCAAATTTTAAGCCCATCTCCCTGCCATCGTGTTTTAAAGCCTGCAGTGCAGTTGTTGCTGCAATGTTAATATCCTTCAAAACCATACGGGTGACAGCTATCATCTTAAGTGAGTTTAAAAAGTGGGATTCCAATTGTCCTTCCTGTTCATCTTTATATATGGAAAAGGGTGTCTGTTCATGAACTATAAATGGCCCCATTCCAATCATATCCACACCGATATTTTTAAAGAAAAGAATATCATTGGCCAGATGCTCCGGAGTTTGTCCTGGTAAACCAATCATAACCCCGGTCCCAACCAGAAACCCGATTTCTTTCAGTGTTTGCAGACACTTCACACGAGAGTCAAAAGTCTGAGCAGGAGGATGAATTGAGGAAAAAAGTTCTTTATCAGAAGTTTCAATTCTGAGAAGATACCTGTGTGCCCCTGCATCAAAAAAATTCTGATAAGTCTGTCTGGTCTGTTCACCGACACAAAGTGTGATTCCCAGCCCCCCTGGCAAATTCTCTGACCTGGTAACATTCTTAATTGTTCTAACAGTATCAGTAATAAAATCGGTGAATGCACTGTCCTGACGTTCGCCGGATTGAAGAACTATCGAGCCGTAACCCTGTTGTGCACACCATAAAGCTCCATCTATTATCTGCTCTTTTGAAATCAGGTAACGCTTAACCTGGCTGTTACTCTTTCTGATCCCACAGTAATAGCAATCTGAAGTGCAAATATTGGAAAATTCGACCAGTCCCCTGAAGTAAACTGATGGTCCCCGGTATTTGAGCAGTACCTTCTCAGCAGCAATACGAAGCTCCTCGAGAGATTCAGGCTCGCTGATGGAAAGCAATTTTACAATATCTTCACTTGTGAATTCATCTTTCTTTAAAATCGATGCTATACTATTCATAGTGAGTTAACTCCCAGGTCAAGTAATTTTTTTTCCAGCTCCTTCTGTCTGCCAGCATCAAGGTTATTCCATCCATACACAACAGCACCGCAATTCGGATTAAGAACAATTCTGCTGGATGAAGAGACTGGAATTTTATCAATAGATGTACGTTTTGAGAATGACCATCTGCGACCTGTGATTCTGGCGATCAGAATAGTAACTCCAAATGCATCTTCCAGTAAAGTCAATTTTTGATTCAGTTGATCCATAGTAAGCCCATCTGTGTATTAAAAATAAATATCCCTTTCTCCTTTGACAGTGCGTTCGTATTGCTCGATGAAAGAGGGATAAACAGCAGGCATTTTAATTTTTATTTCTTCGATCTCACGGGCAATAATTCTTTCTCCAATCTGCTTAGTTTCGGGACTGGCAAAGTCATCAAGCCATTCTCTATAAGTAATGACTGCGTTAAGCTTACAGAATTTTCCTTCAGCACCAGTTCTGAGCAGATCCATTATACATTGCCCGGTTCTGCCACAGCGGTACCCGGCAGTACAGAATGAAGTTATGTAACCCATGCCAGCCAGTTCACGCACCACTTCGTCGAGACTTCGGGTGTCTCCCAGAATAAATTGCTGACGGTTAGCAAGCTGCTCCCTGACCGCGGAATCATGATAAGCACCCAAACCGATTTTGCTGGACGCATCGGTTTGGGTAATTCCCAGCGGAATCATCTCTTTACGCATGCGAGCATCTTCCCTGGCTGTCAGAATCATCCCGGTATAAGGAACCGCCAGTCTGATAACTACTATTGCTTTTCGAAAATCGCTGTCGCTGACTCTATTACTCAAACCAATGGCAAACGGTGTATTTTCCGCTGGTTCTATCCTGGGAAATGAAATTGTATGGGGGCCGATTCCGAATTTCTTTTCCAGCTCCACAGCATGGGCCAGTAATCCCATGACCTCAAATTTCCAGTCATGCAAGCCAAACAACGCTCCGATCCCCACATCATCGATTCCGGCTTCTAAAGCACGATGCATTGCATATAACCTCCACCGGTAATTTCCCTTCAGAGTATTTGAGGGATGCACTTTTCTGTAAGCTTGCTTATGGTAAGTTTCCTGAAAAATCTGATAAGTACCTATCCCTACCTCATTAAGCGATCTGAAGTCTTCAATCGATAACGGAGCACCATTTACATTGACCCTGCGGATCGCACCATAACCACCACTGGATAAGGGGATCTTGACATCATAAATCGCCCTTAAAGTATCTATCATATATGGAGTATCAGAATCCGGGTGCTCTCCATAAACCACGATCAAACGTTTATGACCAATAGTCCCGGCCAGCACTTCGACTTCCTGACGCACCTGATCAAGCGAAAGAATACCTCTGTTTACAGCCTTGTTATTTTCGCGTAATCCGCAATAAAGACAATTGTTTACGCATGCTATTGATAGATACAACGGGGCAAATGTGACTATGCGATTATCATATACCTTTTTTTTAATGATTCCTGCAGCCTCTTCCATTTCATGCCATAGCTGCGGATCAGTGACATTAAGAAGGGTTGCGGTTTCCTGTGGAGTCAGTGTCTTTATTTCCAGTGACTTAGCAATAATTTCACGCACCCTTGATGGTTCTGCATTGCGTTGATTTTCCAGGTCTTTTTCAATAATTTCTTCATTTATAAACTCTGTACCATCATCATTAAGATACCTGGTTATCTGCTCTTCCTTGATCTTGTCTTTTTTCCAGTTTTGAATATCCACTGACATATTTATACTCCTGTCTGTTATCTGTTTTCTATTGAGATTTTTTCAGATTGAAAGGTTTCCAGAGCTGCTGGAAAAGGTGACAATACCCTTTGCAGTACGCCTTGCAAAAAAGAGATGGCTACTCCGTAATTGGTTATAGCGACTCCAGCCTGCTTTGCTTTTTGAATCCTCACCAGCATTTCCCGGCGGGTAAGCATACATGCCCCGCAATGGATAACCAGTTTATATTGGGAAAGGTTATCCGGAAAGTCTCTTCCGCTGCACACGTCAATCTGAAGTTCCTCACCGCAATATTGCCTTAACCACCTTGGAATTTTCACTCTTCCTATGTCATCTTCTGCTGCATGATGAGTGCAGGCTTCGGCGATCAACACCTTATCACCTGTAGAGAGTGAGTCTATAGTTACAGCACCACGGACTTCTTCACAAAGATCACCTTTATAGCGGGCGAAGAGAATGGAAAATGTTGTACATGGTACAGCCTGGGGAGTATCAGCAACCATTTTTAAAACGATTTGTGAATCACAGACCACAAGTCCCGGTGGATTTTTAAGAGTCTGTAGTACTGAAACATACTCCCTCTCTTTAACTACCAGGGTAGCAGCATCGTTATCCAAAGCATCTCTTATTGCCTGCACCTGGGGTAAAATCAATCTTCCTTTAGGTGCCTGAAGATCGATTGGAACAACCAGTATTGCGATTTCTCCAGGAGAAAGCAGGTCACCTAAAATGGAAGGTTGCCTGATCATCTCCTCAGGAACAACCTCCATCAATTTCTGTTTAAAATCCAGAATATAAGCATTTCTGTCGGATAGATCGGTACTTGAACAGGTTACTGTTTTTCCGGTTTTGCTCTTGACTATTTCCAGAAAATCCTGAGAAACAGCCAGTTTATCTATTTTGTTAATAACTACGATCAGTGGTAAATTGTGCGTGGATGCTTCAGAGGTGATTCTTTCCTCGAATTCCCCCCAGACTCCAGCTTCAGTAATGAGGACACAAACTTCAGCCCTCTCCATCGCTGCAGCAGTTTTCCGAAGCCTGGCTTCAGAAAGTTCCGACTGATCATCAACTCCAGCTGTATCTAAAAACATCACTGGCCCCAACGGGAGCAGTTCCATCGCTTTTTCCACCACATCTGTGGTAGTACCCGGTACCGGTGAAGTCACAGCCACATCCTGACCAGCTATCATGTTCAGGAAACTTGACTTACCAACGTTTGTGCGGCCGAAAAGACCTATCTGTAACCGCATCGATTTGGGAGTTGTCTGCATGCTATTCCTTCTTTGTTCTTTCCATCGTTTCTTTATAACCTAATGACATCAAGGAAGTCGGCGAGAGTACTTTGTCAACCATCTGCTCCCCTAGCCTGCTCTTAAGAAATACCATAAAATTCTGCTGTCCGCTTCTGGTATATTCAACCACCAGTTCTTCTGCCTTTTGATATCCCAGATATGGAAGAAATGCTGTTATAAGTGTGGTACTCTCAAAAGCATGGCTCAAACACACCCCGGCATTCGCGATTATAGCTTCTGTCATTTTAGCCAGAGATTTACTTATATTTGTAAGAAGATTCAAAGATTCAAGTAAAGCCAAGGATACAAGTGGCAGAAACTCGTTTATTTGTAAAGTACCACGGCTTGCACAATTTACAATAACAGAATGGTTGGATTCCACCTTTATACCTGCAGAAACAGCAGCCTCCAAAATGACAGGATTCACCTTGCCTGGCATAATCGATGAACCAGCCTGAACAGCCGGAATCGAGATCTCCTTCAGAAAATGGAGTAATCTCAGGTCGTTACTGATTTTTATCAGAGTAGAAGCATAAGCAGAGAGCATTCCGGAGACCTCGACAAAAACATCTGCATTAGCTGTCTGGTCCATCACATTTTCGCCCCTTGTGATTCCATAACCGGTAAGCTCCCTGAGCTTTTCATTGATCAGAAAGATGTATTTGCGGGGAGCAGTAATCCCTGTACCAACTGCGGTTCCGCCAATGTTTACCATTCGCAGACGTTCTTCACATTTAAAAGTACGCCAGCGGTCGCGGGCAATTGCATCTGAAAAGGATGAGAACTGTGATCCGAGAGTAATCGGAACCGCTTCCTGAAGCTCTGTGCGGCCCACCATTATTATTGAAGCCCATTGTTTTTCTTTGCGCTGCAACTCCCCCTGAAACTGCGCAATTGCTTCACTTAATAGTCTCACACCTTCGATAGCTGCTATTTTTATTGATGTAGGATAAACATCGTTTGTAGACTGATGCAGATTAACCTGTTCCAGAGGATGACAATGAGAGTAATCTCCTTTTTGATAACCCATCAGCTCCAAAGCACGGTTAGCCAGTACTTCATTAATGTTCATGTTGGTGGAGGTGCCAGCTCCACCCTGCAAAGCATCCACGGGAAACTGATCCGACAGTTGACCTGCAATGATTTCATCGCAGGCGACGCTTATCGCATCGGCTACCTTCTTATTCAGGTATCCCAACTCTCTGTTTGTTTCACAACAGGCTTTTTTTACTCTTGCCAGCGCTCTTATGAGCTGCATCGGAACAGATTGTCCTGTCAAAGCAAAGTTGGTCATAGCCCTGAATGTATGAATACCCCAGTAAACATTTTCGGGAATCTTACATTCACCCAGAAGGTCAGTTTCAATACGATAGTTCACTGTATCACTTTCCTTTACTCAGCGCGGATTTTACAGTTACCCCATCAATCATGCCCAGTTTCCCGGTCAACACCCCCAGCTCATCAGTGGTCATATCCACCACCAGCGTGATAACACAGCAACTTTTCTTCTGATAAGGAATTCCTGTCCGGGCGATAATCGAATCACCAAAATCGGAAAGTGTTTTATTTACCAGTTCTGCACTGTTTTTGCGGTTTTCCAGGATAATACCTATAAAGCCAAGTCTTTTTTCCATAGAACTCCTTCAAGAAAATTCTAGATTTGAAATCTGAATGTAGAAACAAAAAAAGAAAAGCCGGGACAAAAAAGTTGAACCCCTGAACGAAACCAGAATTTTCTGGTTGTGGTCTGTTTTTTGAAGAAGAGAGCAACGTGGAATCAAGGTATGCTCTCCATTCAACAATAAAAAAAAGCTATTTTCGGGCAATAAATGCCTGAAAATAGCTTTTATAATTTTCAGTATTATTTTCATGCTTTTTTCCCTTGTGTTCAGAGCTTATGGCTCCTTGCCGCAGGATTTTTACCCGAATCGAATCTGATTCAGGTTATTAATCAATCTTTATAAATATACATCAAAATATAAAGATTTAAAAGCCTGATTTTGTGCCTGGAAAATTCACAGATAACCTGAGTCTAAAGTTATTCTTAAAACTGGTTTTGGGTGACATCGGAGGTATTCATCATGATGTACTGCAGGATAAATTCGAACTGGGATCATACACGATCTCTGCAGTTATTCAGAATTTTTACTGTTAATTGACTTGTATACCTGGCATAGCAGATGTTCTGATGCGACTTTCCGAAATTCACTATCTGTCATCAGTCTCGAAAAGATCTCTTCGTTGCCCTCCATCCGGTCGATAACCAGTCCCTCGAATGCTTTATTACTTCATTAAAGTGCAAAATTCGAGATGGTTCGAGCGCAAGGCAAACATCAAACTCTATTGTGCTTCCTTTTTCGTATCCATTCTGGTTTATTAAACAATGCTCAATTGCATCTTCAAAGGGTGCTTTCGGCCATTGTAACACCAGCTTCCCACCCCATAAACATTCGTGTGCAGACATCAAGAAATGCTACAAGATTAAAATAGCCTTCTTTGGTCCAAATTGCAGTGAAATCCGAAGTCCAAAAACGCAGGTAGCTTTGAAGATGAAAAGTTCTACTTCACCAGATCAGGGGTTTTCTCATGATTGTGTCTGGATTTTGTTGTATGCTTAAAACGCCTTGCTGGGACAAGATTTTCTTCGCGCATTATTCTGCGTGACCGTTTTTCCCTAATTCTTATCTCTATTCTGCCAAGAACAACTAAACACGGGCACACCCATAATTACAACGGGATTCATGAGAAACCTTACTAACTGCAGTCTTCCATGTAAGCAGGTCAGGCAACCCACTCAGGATTTAGTTCGCTTTATTATTTTGTTCTTTAAAACCTCAGGATGTCGTAAATTAAACAATATCCGGGGGAAAAAAATGGGACCATAACTCCAGGGTATCGCACAGTTACTTAAACAACCCTGACATTTTCTGACCCTCTGGCGTGCTATTCCTGCTTCTTTGCTTTTCCAGATTCCTGATGGAGACATTTCCCGTATATTCCCGATTTTTAAATCCCACATATCAAAACAGGGTACTATATCGCCATTACATTTTAATAAGCAGAAGTTAAACATTGAGAAACAGATATATCTTATTGACTCACCATGTAAAAATCTGATACCCTTATCATTTACTATGGTAGGAGGTATTTCCTTTATCGCCTGTTCTATGGCGAATGTATCAGATAAGAGATTTTGTTCCGTATTTTCATAATAATCAGCCGCAATAAACCACTGAAGATTGAACTCGACTCCTAATCGTTCAACGTATCTTTTTACAGGAAGCAGATCAGTAACAGTAGCATTAGACAAAACAAAACCGGCCGAAAGTTTAAGTCGGTTTCCATGTTTTTTTTTCAGTTCCAAAAGCCGGTAAAAAAGAGAATCGATCTTTTGAAAGAGACCGGGAACGCCCCTTAAACGATCATGGTTAGTGCCGATACCATCAAGTGAAACCCCTACATGAATTCTTTTATTATTATCAAGTGAAAATTGTACTACATCAATCAGACGGTCACTCAGTATACCATTACTGTTAAGTACCAGTTCCGCCTTGGGTACAGCCTTATGAATACTCATAATAATTTCTTTGATGTCTTTTCGAAGAGTCAGTTCACCACCAGAAACTACTACTGCTTTAAGCCTTTTAAAAACAGGATCTTTGAGTGCGGTTTCAATTTCAGTGGGTGTAAGCATATTTTCGGTTGGTGATTTTTTCCATATATTACAAAAGGCGCATTTGCTGTTACATCGATCGGTAGTTTCAAGCCATAAATAATTAGGTTTGAGATTGGCATCGAACATCCTCCTGAATAGAATCACTCCCCCTTTAGAAGAATTTTTAATTGTACGCCTGAAGAGCGAATATGACCGCCGTAAAATCCAGTATACATTTACGATAAACTCCATGGTGATCAAGCTCCCTCAACGATTTCCAGTTCCCATATTCTGTTCAATATTCGACTTGGCTTAATATTTAAAATATCGGATATCTTATTTGTAATGATTTCATCATTTGGTTGTATTCTAAGACAGTAAATATATTTCATCTTTCACCTCAAAACCCTTGGAAATATTCGCTTGCTTTTAGTCCTGTTTGCCATGATTTTCCTTTATACGGACCATTACCTTCTAAAATTATTTTACCATTCTTTACATTTACATTTGGGTTATTGCCAACACGCGCCAACTATACTTCTTTGTCTTCTAAAGCACCTAATATATTTGGCTTTATTTTGTGATGTAACACTTCATCAGGGATTTTCATTTTATCTATGCGAATTGTTCCAAAAGCAATCCCTGCAGAGCTTATAAATTTTTCATTATTTAATAAGGAATATGCAGCTTCAAAATACGGACTCGATGTCCACAAAGCATCGCCTGCTTCAAATAAAGCCCATTGTCCTTGGAGCTATTGCAGGACTGTAGTTGCATTGTCCACGTATTACACTATTTGAAGCACACAACCCGCTCGGATCCACAAACACCACCGGATTATTTCCAGCATACGAATAAAGCGTTAAGTCTCCACCGCCAAGCCCTAATGGATCTTCAGAAAGAAAACGGCCGACAGTCGGATCATAATACCTGGCATTCATGTAATACAAACCATTGGGTTCTCTAAGAACTCCGAATGCTCCGGCAAAACCGATCGGTATATCACATGCTGGATTACCGATTGTTCTATCTAATACTTCTCCAAACGGAGTGTATGAGAATTTCGCAGCAACAGCTCCGGTATCGTCCGTGATAAAAACCATGTTTCCGGACAGATCGTGATGACAAGTGAAATACCCGGTACCAGGCACATAAAATCCGATAAGTCCGTGGCCATAAATATAATATCTTTTGATAACTCCGGCAGAGTCGGCCTCTGCAAGAATCCGGCTGCCATTTCCATAGATATATTTGGTAGTGACACCGTTACGAACGGCTTTTACACGGTCATTTGATTAAAGACACCTGACATATTCTAATAGCAGAGAACCATATAAAAGTATTCCTGCATCCCAAGACAAAACGCTGAGACATAACTATAAATTTTTAAACATTTCCAATAAAAACTTCATCCTTACTCAACAATAATCTTCGAAAAACCACTATAACTGGACCTCAACGATCCTACTTATAACCCTTTACATTTAATTCTTCTCTTGTAATCCCGAATAAAAAAAAGCCGCATTTTGAGTTGAAAAACCCGAAATGCGGCTAAAAATGATCAAAAACTATAGAGCTGAATTACTTTAATATCCGTTCCAATCTTTGAGATATGAATGCCCGATGGAACTACTCGGGCATGATGGATTTAAAGTAATCTTGAACAGGAACTGCTATACACTCAGCACTTTTCCCTATTTCTGATACTCCGGACGCTCTATGTAAGAAGTATGGAGCAAGTGATGAGCTTTCTCGCTGTGAGGTTCTTCGAGAAATTCCTCATAGAGTTTTTTGACAAATGGATTCTCATGAGAATAACGCAGAGTACAGGCTTCATCTTCTCCGTATAGACCCTGAGAGCGAGCCACCCTGATCTCATCGGTTACTCCATAAGGCTGGCCACCACCACCAACACATCCACCGGGACAAGCCATAACTTCAATGAAGTGGTAAGGTATTTCTTTACCAGCCTCTTTTGCCTGCCTTACCTTGTTAAGAACAAATTCCACATTCTTAAGCCCGTGAGCTACAGCAACTTTCACAGTGATATCTCCCACCATGACAGTTCCTTCTTTAACACCGTCGAGTCCACGGACATTCTCAAACTCCACACTCTTAAGCTTTCCACCTGTAACGTAGTCATAAGCAGTACGAAGTGCAGCTTCCATAACTCCACCGGTTACACCGAAAATGGTGGCAGCACCACTATACTCGCCCAGTATATGATCAGGCCCTTCTTCGGGAAGATTGGCAAAATCGATACCTGCCTGCTTAATCATGCGAGCCAGCTCACGAGTAGTAATAGAGATGTCAATATCCTGATGTCCAGAGGCATACATTTCCTTGGAACGGATGATTTCATACTTCTTAGCCGTACAGGGCATAATAGAAACCATGCACATTTTAACAGGGTCGAGTCTGCGTTTTTGTGCATAATAGGTTTTTGACAATGCTCCGACCATCGCCTGAGGGGATTTGCAGGTGGAAAAATTGTCTTTAAAGTCACTATGATATTTTTCCATGAAATCAACCCATGCAGGACAGCAACTGGTAATCAGTGGCAGCATCTCAGGTTCCTGAGTAAACCGGTGCACAAACTCTGTAGCTTCCTCGACAATAGTAAGGTCTGCACCAAAGTTGGTATCAAAAACTGCTTTGAAACCCATTCTTCTAAGAGCCGCGTAAATCTTTCCTGTCAGGTTTGTTCCTGGAGCATAACCGAATGCCTCACCCAGAGCAACCCTTACAGCAGGTGCAATCTGAACCGCACAGTAGGTATCTGGATTCTGCAAGGCTTCCCACACTTTCTGCGTTTCATCATTTTCAAAAATTGCTCCGGTAGGACAGTGAGCAGAGCATTGCCCACATCGCACGCAGGGTGATTCAGAGAGGGTAATATCACCAGCTGGTGAAATCCTTGTTTCAAAACCGCGATCCAGAAATGAAAGTGCCCATACATTCTGATTTTGCTGACAAACAGTAACGCATCTGCCACAAGAGACACATTTACGGGGTTCCAGAACGATAGTTCCTGTGGACATGTCAGCCGGGATTTCAGGAACGACTTCAGGGAAAGACTCCCGACGAATTCCAAAATCAGATGCCAGCTCCTGTAGTTCACAAGTACCATTTCTGCCACAGCTCAGGCATTCGTTGGGATGTTTGGAAAGGATAAGTTCAATTACAGTTCTCCTGACATCAACGATTTCCGGATCATGAGTGGTGATCTCCATATTTTCTTCAATAGGAGTGCAGCAGGCACGCAGCATCTTATTGGACCCTTTGACCTTGACTATACAAATACCGCATGAAGCGGTAGGGGGAAGATCCGGATGTTTACAAAGTGTAGGTATTTTAACCTGTACTTTTTCGGCAGCCTCCAGAATGGTAGTACCTTCGGAGACGTTTACAGATATTCCGTTTATTTTTGCCTTGATCATATGTTTACACCCTCGCTATCGCTTCAAATTTGCACACATCAAAACATCTACCGCATTTGATGCATTTGGCAAGATCAATGACATAGCCATTTTGCCTATCACCAGTAATTGCGGAGACTGGACAGTTTTTCATGCACAGGCTGCATTTTTTGCACTTCTCACTAATCACCTCATACTGAGCCAGTTTTGTGCATTTTCCGGCCCGGCATTTCTTTTCATTCACATGTTGCATATATTCTGCTTCAAAATATTTCAACGTAGACAAAACCGGATTGGGAGCAGTTTGACCCAAAGCACAAAGCGATGCCTTCTGCATACCCTGTGCAATACGACGTAAACTGGTGATATCAGCGATTTCTGCTTTTCCATCGGATATTTTTTCCAGTATTGAAAGCATCTGGTAGCCACCGATCCGGCAGGGTGCACATTTTCCGCAAGATTCATCGACACAGAATTTCAGATAGAATTTGGCAATGTCTACCAGACAGTCATCTTCATCCATTACAATCATCCCACCTGAACCCATGATAGAGCCCATCTCCATGAGATGCTCGTAACTTACCGGGGTATCCATATATTTCTCAGCAATCACACCTCCGGATGGTCCACCGGTCTGAACAGCAATGAGTTTTTTACCACCTGCGATTCCACCACTGATACCATACACTATCTCCCGCAACGGTGTTCCCATTGCGATCTCAACCAGACCGGAATTGCAGACTTTACCAGTGACCGCGAAAACCTTTGTTCCTTTAGATTTTTCTGTGCCTATGGATGAAAACCAATCGGCGCCTCTTTGAAAGATTGCTGCTATATTAGCCAGTGTTTCTACATTGTTAATAATGGTAGGTTTGTCCCAGAGTCCACGATCTGATGGGAAAGGTGGACGCGGACGAGGTGTACCACGTTTACCCTCAATAGAAGCTAAAAGTGCAGTCTCCTCACCACACACAAAAGCTCCGGCACCAAGCCTGATCTCCAAGTCGAAATTAAAAGATGACCCAAGAATAGAATTTCCAAGCAACCCTCTCTGGTAGGCCTGCGCCAAAGCCTTCTCCACACGCTCAATAGCAAGCGGATATTCAGCACGGATATATAGAAAACCATGGCTGGCTCCGATCGCATACCCTGCAATAATCATCCCCTCGATGACAGAATGAGGATCCCCTTCCAGAACACTTCGGTCCATGTAAGCTCCCGGGTCACCCTCATCAGCATTACAGACGACATATTTTTCCGATCCAAAGGAATTTCTGGCCAGATTCCACTTCAACCAGGTGGGAAATCCTGCTCCACCTCTTCCCCGGAGTCCGCTTTTTTTCATTTCATCTATGACCTGCTCAGGCTTAAGATCCAGAATACATTTGGCCATGGATAAATAACCACTACGGGCGATATAATCTTCGATATTTTCCGGATCGACAACTCCGCAGTTCCGCAGGACAATTCTGGTTTGTATGTGTTCATTGCGGTGCAGAAGATCTTCGATTGGAGTATTCTGCTTCACAGTCACATTAAGAATCTGTTCAATATGCCCCGGGAGCACATTTGCATATACGATATCCTGAGGGATAATCTTAACCACTACACCTTTGTTGTAAACACCCAGATCAGCAGCTCTGACCACCTGTATATCATTTTCCATACCCAGATCACGTGCGGCTTTAATGAATTGGGACTGGTAATCTCTGGTTACATCGCTGCTCAGTCCGGTGTCTTTAATCAGAATTACAGTTTTACTCATGATGATTTTACCTCCTGACCGGCAGATCAATAATATGGTCATTAACCAGGCGTTTACCACAGATATGCTCTTCCATAATACGTAAGGCTACTTCAGAGTTGACTAATCCATAGGTTACCGCAGGAAGTCCCTCCACGCAGACCTCAATAATAGGTTCAGCATAACACATCCCAACACAACCGGTCCTTTTAAGCTCTATTTGCACATCCCTACGCTTGATTTCCTTGGTAAGAGTGTCAAAAACGTTCTGAGCTCCAGCAGCAATCCCACAGGTACTCATACCCACTTTAATATATGGACCGGAAGTGGGATTTGCGGAAGCAGCTGCCTGCAGATCTTCTTTTGTCATTTTACTCATAGTAATCATCCCTCTTTCCTGTATTTAGAAAGAATTGTTGCCACCTCTTCACGTTTCACTTTTCCGTGTATCTCCCCGTTTACCATCATAACAGGAGCCAATCCGCAACAGCCCAGACATCTGACCACATCCAGATGGAAAAGACCGTCAGAAGTGGTCTGTCCCTCTTTAACGTTAAGCATTGATTTGACTTCTTCAACCAGATCCGGTGCTCCTTTGAGATAGCAGGCAGTACCCAGACAGATGGAGATATTGTACTTGCCAGGTGGATCGAGTTTAAAGTAGTTATAGAAGGTGATTACCTCATAAATTCTGGCCATAGGAATATCTAAAAGTTTGGATAATCTCAGGGAAACATCTCTAGGCACGTACCCGTACTGATTCTGTATTTCATGAAGAATCATTATCAGGCTACCCTTTTTGTTGCGCCACTTTTCGGCTAAAGTGGCAATATCTTGAGTGGCCGAACCATTCTGCACCATATTATAGCCCCTTCTATGGAGGAAGTCTGTTATTGTGAAAGCGGTCACATTTGTTATGCCTTTTTCACCTCATAGAAACATTAATATACACCCTTTACTCATAACTGGCAATAGTATCTTGTGATTAAATTAACATCAAATGTCATATTATTGTGAAAACTGACTGCTTTATTTCACAGCATAGCTATTTAACCACGTTTTTAAGCGGAAAAAAATACCCAGATGAGCATTAAATGCGTCTTTATGTGATTTATAACACATTAATGTTGTAATCCTGCCACCCATACCCTATTTTTACAGAGTATCAATCATCAGCCTATTTTGTGAACAGGAGTAATGTTATGGTGACCAATAAAAATTCTATCCTCAGACTTTCACGATACAAAAACGCCTTATACCGGTTCAAAACTATAGGCTTTTTCAAGATTTTTTCTGATTACCTGGCCGACGCCGTAGGAGTAACCAGTGCCCAGGTCCGTAAAGACTTCTCCCTTTTTGGAATCTCTGGAAATAAACGGGGTGGCTACCAGATCGATGCCCTGATCGAAAAACTCAATGATATCCTGGGAAAAAATGAATTGCAGAAAGTGGTTTTAGCCGGTGCAGGAAACCTGGGAACTGCTCTTATGAAATATAAAAGCTTTGAGAAAGAGGGGATTAAAATCGTAGCAGCATTCGATATCGATCCGGCTAAACATAACCCCAAACTTTCGGTGCCTGTTTTCCCGCTTGAGGATCTCGAAGATTTCGTTAAAAGCAATAATATAAAGATTGGAATCATCAGCGTCCCGGACATTGCTGCCCAACATACTCTGGATATCATGATAAGAGCAGGAATCAACGGGGTATTAAACTTTGCTCCCATTCAGCTTAAAACAGCCGAGCAGTGCATAGTAAGCAATGTCAATTTAGAGACAGAACTGGAAAATCTCATATATTTTGTAAATGCTCTTCAGAAAACACCCCATGTGCGCATTGCGGACAATTAAATCACCATCGCTTATGTTTAAAAAACAGAAGTGACGCGCTCAATGCCAGTATTGATAAGAGCATAACCAATACAAATGCAGCAGGGTTATCCTGCAGCGGAATTCTGACATTCATCGAAAAAACGCTGACCACAAAAGTGGGTACCATTATTGCCACAGTCAATATGTTAAGTGTTTTCATGAGGCTGTTCAAATTGTTGCTCACTATAGAAGCACGGGCCCCGGTAAGACTGGAGATGATATTGGAATAGATTTCGGTCTGCTTGAGGCACTGATTATTCTCGATCCAGATGTCATCCAGAAATTCCAGATTAGTAACACCGAAACCGATTCTGGATGCATTATTCTTTAGCTTTTCGATAAGTACTGCATTGGAATGGATTGCATTTAGATAATAAACCAGACTTTTCTCCAGTGAAAACATGTGAAGTAAGAACTTGTTCTCCACTGAGGTGCTGACTTTCTGCTCCAGTTCATCGGATATCATATTTATTACGCGCAAATGCTGCAGGAAATGGGATATGGAGCGGTAAATTATTTTTAACATCACATCCAGTAGTGCGTTTACTTCATAACTGTTTTTACCATCAAAAAGAGGGACATCTTCACTTATAAGGATTATCATCCGGTCCTTAAACACGAAGATTCCCATAGATGACACCTTAAAGAGAAACTGTTCGTTTGATGAAAAGTTACGGGGACGTTTGAAAATTACTGCAAAATGGTTTTTTTCAAATTCCAGTCTTGAGAGCTCATCCGGATCAAATGCGGAATTGACAGTGTGTTCATCCAGCTGAAAATTATCGGTTAGAAAATCTATCTCATTTTTATCCGGGCTGATAAAAACCAGAATCCTGGAATCCTCTTTCTCGCTGGCGACAATCGCTCCGTTTTCGATTTCAAACTTCTTCAGCATACAAAAACCTTGAATTGGCGAAATATGTTCACAATCCGCAGTAAAATAGCATGAGCGATTTTCCTGCTATTTCATTATCTTACCGGAATCTGCAACCGCCAGAATTCAAGATAGCGGATCTGGATGCCTTTATAGGTCTGTAAAGCAAACGAGCAGCTTTTCAGCGGCTCAAAAGCTCTTATTCTGCTTTCTTCTTAGCAACCTTCTTCTTGGCAGGTGCAGCAGTTGCAGCTCTGGTGCGTTTCGGTTTAGGTGTTTCGGCAGCGACGACCTCTTCCTTCTTGACAGTTGCCGTCTCTTTTTTCTCCTTCACTTCCTTTTGCTCTTTGCTTTTTGAAAGCTTTTCCTCTTCTTCCTGAATCTCTTTTTCGGCCTGAGCCCAGTCCTGAATATGGTAACCATGCTGACCACCGCGTGCCAGAAACAGTTCATATGCACGTTTTGCGATTCTCTCCTGAAGTGACTCCATTTACTGCCTCCTTTTTGGTGTTATCAAATGATGTTGAATAAAGATGTGCCCTGGTGATCCAGTATCTTAAAAAGAATCTGAATAGTACCTAAATATTTAATTTTTAAGAGATAATTATATATTATTGAACCGGTTATTATCAATGCACATCTGTTTTTTTACAATATTCGGACCAGATTTTTCGGCCAGCAAACTCTTCGTGTGGCTCTGGATTATATAACTAAATAAATCTATTATTATGGAATTGAGCTTTTATAAAATTATTTTCCACTCAACAGCATTTTTTACACTTTTTTAGAAACAGCTATGAACCAAAAAGAAAACATTATTCAATTTCTCTCAGGAGATGAAGCACTGGGAAGAGGTGCTTACGAATCAGGCCTTAGTGTGGCCTGTGCATATCCAGGCACCCCCTCTACTGAGATACTACAGTATCTTTCCCAATATGGTGAAGTCGACTCTCAGTGGTCGGTAAATGAGAAAGTTGCTTTCGAAGTAGCTTTAGGAGCAGCTATCGGAGGAGTTCGCAGCCTTTATGCCTCAAAGCATGTTGGATTAAATGTAGCCATGGACCCACTGATGACAGCCTCATATACCGGAATAAACGCCGGTTTTGTGATAGTTGTTTGCGATGATCCCGGCCTGCACTCCTCTCAAAATGAGCAGGATACCCGCTGGGTCAGCATTTATGGCAAATTGCCTATGATTGAGCCATCCAGTCCTTCCGAAGCTTACCGTTTCATTAAAGAAGCGTTTGTGCTCAGTGAGCAGTATGACACCCCGGTCCTTTTTCGGATGACTACACGGGTTGCACATTCAAAGGAAGATGTGGTAATCGGAACACGCACTGAAGTCGCAAAAAAAGCGATTCCCCTAGACATTTCCAAGTATGTGATGGTTCCAAAGAATGCTTTCAGACGCCACTCCATAGTGGAGCAGCGTTTGGAACAGCTGAGCAGATACGCTGAAAGTTCAAATTTAAACTGCCTCGAATCCAGCAGTTCTGATATTGGGTTTCTCACATCCGGAGTCTCTTATTATTACATTAAAGAGATGTTTCCAAATGCTTCTATATTGAAACTGGGATTCACATACCCATTTTGTGATACCAAAATCAAAGAATTTTCCAAAACTGTAAAAGAGCTTTTCGTAGTTGAGGAACTTGACCCTTTTATAGAGGAACATGTAAAAACACTGGGGATACCTTTTAAAACCAAAGATCTCAGCTTCAGAATAGGCGAACTGCAACCTCAGGATATTCCACGACTGGTTCAGGGTTTACCACGGATACAGGTGGAATCAACTTCACGTAAACCGGTCCTTTGTCGTGGTTGTCCACATAGATTTGTGTTTACGATTTTAAAAAAGCTTAAAGCGACTGTTGCTGGCGATATTGGATGTTATACTCTTGGGGCCACGCCTCCCTTGTCCTCTCTGCACACCTGTATCTGTATGGGAGCAGGAATTACAATGCATGAAGGTTTACGGCGTGCACATCCTGACCAGAAAATAATAGGGGTTATTGGTGACTCCACTTTCATTCATTCAGGTATAACCGGTCTTATTAATGCAGTTTACAATGGTGCCAGGGGTCTGATTATAATTCTGGATAATGCCACTACTGCCATGACGGGAGGTCAGAATCATCCCGGCACAGGGCAGACTATCAGTGGCCAGAGTGCCCCCAGAGTGCTTCTGGAAGAGATCTGCAGAAGCTGCGGAGTGGCCAATGTGGATATCTTGACTCCTGTAAAGTTCAGGGAAATGGAGTCTCTTATACGGCAGAGACTGACAGAAGATGCTCTTTCAGTTATAATTGCCAGAGAACCATGCAGACTGGTTGAAAGCAGAATGCAACCGGTTCCTGAGTATGATCAGTCCAGATGTAAAAAATGCGGTATCTGCCTTAGTATCGATTGTCCGGGGGTTATCAAAACTGAAGATGGTTACATTACAGTCGATCAGGACACATGCACCGGATGTAATCTATGTGTAGAAATCTGTTCACCAAAAGCTTTGAGGCAACATGCATAATTCAAACGTTTACAATATACTTTTCTGCGGAACCGGCGGTCAGGGTGTTCTGAAAGCATCAGAAGTCTGCGGTGTTGCAGCTGTAAATGCCGGGTTTAAAGTAAAAAAATCAGAAGTACACGGAATGGCACAAAGAGGTGGCTCTGTAGAATCCCATCTAAGATTGGGTAAGGATGTTTATTCTCCACTCATCATCCCTGGTCAGGCGGATTTTCTGGTTTCCTTTCATGAAGGGGAATCGAACCGGATGAAACATTTTCTTAGTCCACAGGGTATCGATTTCACACCATTTCTTCAAAAAGTCAGTCTGTTACCTGACAGCAGATTTATGAACACCTTTTTCCTTGGAATTCTGGCCTCGAAACTTCCCATTCCGGAAGAACACTGGTTTGATGCCATAAAAACCGTTGTGGGAAAAAGGATTGATGAAAACATTGCGGTTTTTAAGAGAGGTTTAACTATTTAATTTTGATGTGAACTGGACAAAGCGAAAGTTTTTCATTCAGTTCACATTCTGCCCCGTTTGACATAGGAAATTGGAAATCTGTATCACTATCAAACGAAATGTTTTTAATTTAAGGTTTACTGATGGATATTACATACTGGAACACCCGGGAAGAGACTCTGGGTAAAGATGCTCTGAAAGAACTGCAGTTGTTAAGGTTACGCCAGACTGTTGAGCAAGCCCTTAAAACCGAATTTTACAAACGTCGTCTGCACAAGGCCGGAATCAGTTCCGGAGATGACATAAAAAGCCTTGATGATATCCGGAAAATCCCGTTTACCACCAAAGATGATCTGCGGGAAGCCTATCCCTTTGCGATGCTGGCCATCGATATCCACGATGTAATCCGATTACACACTTCCAGCGGAACAACCGGTACACCTACAGTAATATATCACTCCCGAAGTGATATCGATAACTGGACTGAACTGATGGCTCGCAGCATTATTGCCACTGGAGTCAACAGGGGGGATATTTTTCAGAACATGACCACCTATGGCCTTTTCACCGGGGGTTTGGGCTTTCATTACGGCGCGGAGCGTATCGGCATACTGGTTATTCCAGCCAGTTCCGGAAACACCAGCCGTCAACTAATGCTCATGCGTGACTTTGGCACTACAGTAATACATGCCACCCCCAGCTATATGCTTCATATCTCCTCCCACATCAACTCTGGTGATATAAAGCGTTCAGACCTCAAGATCAGAAAAGCATTTCTTGGTGCAGAGCCTTATTCTGAAGAAACCAGGAAAAAAATCGAAGAGTTACTGGACATCGATGCCTATAACTCCTATGGCCTCTCAGAGATGAACGGACCTGGGGTCGCTTTTGAATGTGTTTACAAAAACGGAATGCACGTCTGGGAAGATGCCTTTTATCTGGAAATGATAGACCCTCGGTCCCTTGAAATACTCCCCGATGAAAGTGAAGGTGAAATCGTTTTCACCACTCTCAACCGTACAGCTACTCCTCTGTTGCGATACAGGACCCGCGATCTTTCCAGTGTACTGGGTGGAGAATGCGCATGTGGCCGTAAACATCGAAGAATCTCCAGAATAAAAGGCCGCAGCGATGACATGCTCATTATTAACGGGGTAAATATCTTCCCCTCACAAATTGAAGAGGTGATCATGAAGGTTCCTGAAGTGGGAACCAATTATCAGATCGTAGTAGATAAATCCGGTGCTCTGGATAAATTGACAGTCAAAACTGAGATTTACTCAAAGATTTTCAACGGTGATTTCTCTATGCTTTCCAAGATAAAACACCGGCTTCAAACAATGATAAAGGATACCGTTCTGGTAAATCCGGCTATAGAGCTGCATGAACCCGGCGGACTTCCGGTTTCCGAAGGTAAAGCGAAACGTGTATTCGATAATAGACCAAAGATGTAAATTGTTTTCAAAGGATCAAAGCCATGGCTGAACAGATCAACATTTTCGTAGACAACAAACCTGGTCGTCTGAGCGGTATCACCCAGATACTGAGTGAAAACAATATTAACATCAGAGCGATCGTGGTAAATGACAGAGAGCAGTTCGGGATAATTAAAATATTGGCAGACAACCCTCAGAAAGCTCATCATGCACTGACCGCCAGCGGTTATGCCTGTGCTCTAAAAAGAGTGCTGGCTGTAGTAGTTGAAGACAAACCCGGTGGACTTTATTCCCTAACCCAGAATCTGTCGGAAAGTGGAATCAACATTATCGATTCTTATGGATTTGTGATTGAATCCAGAAAAGAAGCGGTCTTATGCATTGAGGTCAAAGAATATGAGAATACCAGGCAGAATCTGGAGAAAAGGGGATTCAGAATACTTAAAGGCAGCGAACTTTACGAACTTTGAGTCTTCAGCAAACCTCACTTGCTCAATCGATTAAACTTATTTTTTATGCACAGGTAAATTTTGCCTAATGGTGCTTTTCAGTAAAGTTTCTGTATTGTAACTGTACTGGAAGCACATTTTAGTTTTATCTCTATTCCTAAGACAATGGCACTATTTTTGAGCTTAAAATAAGTTAAGCATACCCTTGTTTTTCTTGCCATCTCAGCAATTCAACTGCAAACCAATTCATCAATATCAATAATGAATTGTTTCTGCTAAGCCTATGAAATCTCAGTTCAAATTCCCAAATTTATCCATGCTTGCCACCGTAGTCTTAATTAGAAGATCTTAAAAAGAGTTCAGAACACACCTTTTATGGGCTCATTTGATTAGACAGGCATCTACAAAAGTAATAAGGATCATGAAAGCGAATAAAATCATGATAATTGATGATGACCCGGTGATTAGAGAGCTTCTGTACTTCAATCTCAGTATGAGGGGATACGAAGTTGTAGCGTGTGCCAATGGTCAGAATGCTCTGGAAGTTTTCCCAGTAGAAAGACCGGATCTGATATTGCTGGATGTTATGATGCCTGAGATGGATGGGTGGGAAGTATTGAAGATCTTACGCGATCACTATGAATCCAGTGATGTTAAAATTCTGATGTTAACTGCCAGGAGTACAGAACGGGACAAATTAATTGGAAAATCGATATTGAAGGCAGATGAATATGTAACAAAGCCATTTGATCTTGAGTCATTACTGAGTCTGATCGCTACTTTATTACAACAGGAGTAAAAAAGTCTCTCTAACCTTTAATAAAGGCAGAATTTATGCTTTAAGCTACAAGCTTTATCCAGGAGAATGAAGAATGCCTCATAAAAACACTTTATCCAAACGTATCGAAATTACTGGGGATTCGCTTTCTCCCGGGATCGCTATTGGGAATACCTATCGATTCAAACAAATCGATCTTGAATCTTTGCGCAAAAACACATTCCCTATTGAAAATATTACTATCGAGCTGGAACGTCTGGACCACTCGATAAAAAAAAGCAAAGATCAGCTGTTAAGCCTTCAGAGAACAGCTTTGGAAAACCAGAAAAAAGATGTTGCTGATATTTTTGCGGCTCATGTCCAACTCCTTCAAGACCAGACTTTCATTCAAAGCATAAAAGATGCAGTCAAGCTGGAATTACTGAATGTTGAGCATATCCTTTCTGTAAAGATTGGAGATCTCGAGCAAAGCTTCAGCACAATCAGCAATGAAACTGTAAGGACCCGTTTATTTGACATTCAGGATGTATACCAGCGTCTTCTTCGAAATCTTCTGGAAATCGAGCATGTTAGAGTCACTCCCCTCCTCAGATCAAAGAGTAACCCGATACTTATCGCAGAGCATCTTCTGCCATCCGATATAGCACTTCTGGAGTTCCGAAAAATTGCAGGAGTAATAATTGAAGAGTCCAGTGCGGTATCACATGTGGCTATTATCACCCGTTCATTTGGAATTCCGGCAGTGATTAATGTTCCTGGCATTTCTACGCTGGTACATCCGGATAGTATCATAATAATTGACGGGTATGAAGGAAGAATTATTATCAATCCAACTCCTGCAGAGATTGCCTCCTATAAACGAAGAAGAAACGGCTTTGCAAAAAGGGAACAGCCTGCGGTTCAGCATCAGCGCCGCAGTATGACCAGAGATGGTATCAGAATACGACTGGAGGCAAATGCAAATACTCCCGAGGAGGTTAAAGATGCCATATCTGAAGGTGCTGAGGGTATTGGACTGATGAGATCGGAGTTCTTCTACATGGGAAGACCTGAGTTGCCAGCAGCCGGGCAGGAGCTGGATTATTACAAAAGAATACATGAAGCAGCACAAGGACGCCCGGTTACCATTCGTTTACTGGATCTGGGTGCCGATAAAACATTGCCTTACGCCAAAGTCCCTCCGGAGCTTAACCCTCAGCTGGGGTTGAGAGGAATCCGATATCTTTTTGCCAATAAGGAACTTCTGGAAAACCACATAAAAAACGTTCTTATGTCAAGTAATTTCGGGGCCCTACGAGTCCTGGTTCCATTTGTTTCGATCATTCAGGAAATTGACTATCTGGAAGAACTGATTAAAAAGCTTATAGTGGAAAATCATCTTATCAGGGCACAGATCAAACTGGGCATAATGGTAGAAATACCCTCAGTAATATGGTCTCTTCCTCTATTTCTGCAAAAAGTGGATTTTCTCAGTATTGGTACCAATGATCTGATTCAGTTTACAGTAGCCAGTGACCGTGAAGATGGCAGATTAGAAGAATACCGAAAAGCTTCTATCCCTATTATGCTGAAAATGATTAATTATATAGTCAGAATCGCACACACCTATGGCAAAGAAGTATCTGTCTGTGGAGAAGCTGCATCTGATCCGCTTATTGCCTCACTTTTAATCGGAGCGGGTATAAGAGAACTTTCGGTAAGAGTAAATGCTTTGCAGAAAATACGTAACGAGATTGAAAGTAAATCATTGGATCAAACCGAAGTCGCAGTAAGAGAATATCTGGAGGCGATAAAGGATGATATTCTCTAACAATACACTATGTATGCTTAGCGGTGAAAGATCCCTCACCTACTGAGCATCACCGGAAACGCCACAGTCTCCCTGTTATTTGAAAGAATCCGCATTAGATATAAACCATTGCGCAGTGTGTTCAACCGTATCTCGACACTCTGGTTACCAGTACTCTTTAAAATCTGATGTTTAAGAATCCGTTTCCCCTGCATATCCACAATCTCAACAGTGTTATTATCTCTGTTCAAGAACTTTCCTGGAATAACGATACTGTTTATCCTTCTTACAATTTCGCCAGAAGTAACCAACCGATGATTTTTCACTGCAATAGGATCACCGATTTTGAGTTCCTCAATATAAAAGCTATCTATGGTAATATTAACATTATCACTCTCATAATTTACAATCTGCAAGGAGGTAACACTGTTTAAAGAGAAATTATCTCCATCTGTATGCCACGGTTTAACTGACAAGGAAGAAGTGTTTAAGGGAATCCTTACTCTGTTCCATAACTCATTGGGAATGGTTATTTTTTTGCCATAGTAAGCGCTGTCGGTTATTTCCGACTGGACAATTTCAATGTAAAACGATTTTCCCACATTACTCTTAGGACACTTATAATCAAAAACAACACTTTTTGCACCACCTAAGGAAACAGCAGTCCCCTTTGCATTAAAAGTCATTCGAATTCCGGCAAATGAATGCTCAATATTATTCTTTTTTATGAGGCTGACATTTAAGCCCAGCCCGTTTTCTCCCTCAGTAGTATTTTCTGAAACCAACTCTTTAGGATAGGTAGTTGAGTTACCTCCCAGCGCCTCATCTGTAAAAACGCTCCACAATCCGCCCTGTTTATTAGAGTAATTCCCATCATCAAAATTGTCAATTAAGACATCGGTAGATTTCAATGGAGGAGCCTTTATGTCCTTTATCTCCAGTGTCTCACGTGTTCGTGAAAGATGATAAATGGCCAGATTTTCTACTTCCAACTGAGCCTTTACCTCATCCTGGATAATAAAATTACCCTCATCAGCATCACCATTCCAGGAAACAGAAATGTTACTGCCATTTCCTGAAAACACTTTGGTTGCACCACTTTTGGTTCCGGTTAAAATTAGTTTCCACGAAGTAGCCTTACTCAGCTTGGCGGTATACTGAACTGTCGGTGTTTGAGAAAAATATACGTTAACAGCATTATCTGCCAATGCTGTAAGGACTTTAACAGTTGATGAGTCATTGAGATCTCTCATAAAAGCAACTGCACCCGGGATTCCGGCATTATAGTCCAGTGCGACCTCAGTATATTCGTAGGCGTCTGCACTGTTCATATAATTGCCATCGGCGTCAGGACCGGAGACTAATGCGCCTTCAATTTTTACGTTTGATTTCCATATAGCATTTCTGTGGTGGATCGCAGTTGGTCCATTGTTATAACCGGTAATCCAGGATCTGTTTGCTTTTGGATCATTTCCGGTGACCCATTTCAGTTGTTTTTCTGCAAACGCTTTGTAGGTATCCTGAGGATCTAAAATATAAGCCAAAGCTGCAGCAAATGCAGCACACGCTGTTCCACCAGCCATACCCCAGTGCTGGTTAAAATATACTCCATCCATGGAGGGATTGTCTGGTTTGTTTAGTACTTTTGTTAATAAAAAAGCTACATGGTCTGCAAGTTCGCTTCTCTGTTGAGTCAATCCCTGACGATACATTTCAAATGCCACGATCGGTGCAACATTAGTATAACCGACATGATTGTTCATAGTCCCGTTTACCGCCCCTAAGACACCGAGATCATCCTTGTATTTCTGATCTTTTGTTGCCCGATAAAGTTCTACAGCCCCGGCCATCATTTTATCGTGCCAAATAAAAGGGATGTTATCTTTAGGCGCGTAAAAACCACCATTTGGAGTACTTACACCTTTACTCCGTTTTGCCCATCCGGCCTGATATGCCTCTATTGCTTTACTTAAGCATGTATCAGCATAATCAGCATCGAATTCACGATACAGTATAGACATGAGTGCAAGTGAAGCAGCATACAAACCGGGGACATCTGCTCCATCTGCCATGCGCACCGGACGGTTACCAACACTGGAAGAATTGGTCGGCCCACCGCAACCATTCAGAGGACAGGCATGATCAGCATCACCATCCCCGATATCATAGACAACAGAGTTATTATTAATGACCGCCTTAATTATATAATCGGTGGCGAATTTTACTTCGTTGAGAATATCCGGGATACCATCCTTTACATTGAATTTGTCCCAGCTGTCATTGTCACTGTAACTATTAGGAAATACATCATATCCCTTTAACAGGATATACACAGTCGAACTGAAGGGAAGCCCATATTTAACAAAATCTCCTGCATCATACCACCCTCCGGATAAATCTCTTCCATTATAAGAATCATTTTGATGAGGCCATCCTGATTGTATATCCTCATAAAAAGGATTATGACAATGCTTACCTTTAAGACCCGCCCGCTGATATCTGTAAAAACGGATCGTCTTTTTCTGAATTTCAGCCCAATCCTGTGCAAATAAAGACAGAGGAAAAATCAGCAGCAGAAGCAGTAACAAGCATTTTCTCATCGTTGAACCCATAGGATTAAATGGATAATGTTGATTCAAATATAAAGGAACAATTTGTTTAGTATTATTGAAGAAAAAAATGGTTCAATGAACCCGAAAAGTAGTATCTGAAGGTAAACATAACAAAACCCCTCATCCATTAAATCGGATGAGGGGTTAAAAATTATTTCACTATATTTATCGGAGTCACCTCAGTCATACCATTACTTCCTGCTATTCTTAGAACATACACTCCACTGGCATGATTGAAAAGTGGAATTGAGCAGGAACGGGAGAGACCATTGACATTTTTAAAATATACTACTTTTCCAATAGGATTGACCAAACTGACTTTTGCATTACCGATTGAGTTGCTGAGGCTAATTTTCACAGCATCACGGGTCTGGACATAGTTAATGCCCTTATTTGCCAGTCTTTTATTAAGAGGGAGAACTCCAACTATAGGTACTCCATCAAAATAGATATTATCCACTGCAAAATTCGCATCAGTATTGGGATCACCGGAAATTTTAAACTGCAGCTTGGACAAAACTTTTGTATTAAGTTTTGCCTGTTCATCAGTAAGATCTCCAGCGCTTACCCAATCTGGCAAGACAAACGTTGAAAATGTAGCCTTGACCTGCATCCATTCACCACCTGTGGATGGAAGAACTACATAAAACGCAATACCATCCGAGCGAGTAGTGCTATCTACCAGCTCCATATCGACATCGATATCGCTTTTATAATTAAGGTAAACTCCTGATCCACCACCAGCATCAAAGAACCCTTTACTAGCATCTCCCAGTGTAGTCCCGATACCACAGAAAGGAGCAATCGGATTTTTAGGATCACTTGAATTAGGAATTAAATCACCAAGAGTAACACTCAATGCAATACCTTCAGTGTTATCATAACCACCAGTCTCATCCACTATTATCTGATCGGTCTCATCATCATAACCACTGGTAAATACTGATCCTCCATCCAGGGTACCATCATCATAAGCAAACCAGGAAAATCCAAGTGTGTTTTTCTTTTTACCATCGGTGAAATCGTTCAACAATCCTTTTGAAGGGAAATTACCGACTGGTTCTGGCTTTATGGCACCTATTTTGGGGAATTTGGCATTACCGTGCATTACAACGCTGTCAATATACAGTTCGCCTGATTTCAGATCGGGGTTTTCATCCCATCTGACCCGGAAGTTCATCTTTGCAACTTTGGTAAGGTCAAAATCGGCATATTCATCCTCCCAGCCATTCTGCTTGAACCCTTTTTTGTTGTCTTTTTTCATGGCAATGGAAACACGTTGCCAGGAAGTAGTGACATTAATGGAATAAAAGAAATCATCCCAGTTCGTTACATTTGTCAATTCCATATAAAGTCTGGCAGTAAACGCTTTGTCGCCTTTAACATAAAATGAAATAGAATCAGCACCAGTAAGGTCATAAGGATACCTGCCACTAGCACTTGTACCTTCGGCGAAATTCAAACCCATGGCCACATAAGGTTTGCATCCATCGGTCATTCCTGCGGTATCACCCAAGGTGAATTCCATAACCGCACCGTATGTTCCGTCTTTACCGTCATATTCTCCGACGAATTCTGGCTTGCTCTGCGTACCATAGATGGTAGATTGACCGTTATTATCCACATCAGTGTAGAAATACCAGTATTTCTGAATTTTGGATTTACTGTTACCATCGTCGAAATCATCAATAACAGTATCAGCAACACAATACGAGGAGGCTATGATCACCCCCAGACCCAACAAAAACGACCTTCTTGAACCCATAAACACTCCCCTTAATTTAGTTATGGATAGAAATTTTTTGCATAGCAAGGCTTTATGATTAGTAGTAAGGCAATTCTACGCGGTTCATACTGAAACTGACCATCGGAAAGTCCTGCTTCAAATGTTTTCTGGAAACGAATAAATTAAATACAATATAGTACTAATGCAACAATGAATTAAAAATATTTGAAAAACCAGCATGAACCATTATCTATTATGATTACACTAAAAACACAATTGAGTTTTGCTTAATTCCTGGTAGCACATTTTACATGAATTAAATGACAATTTTAATATGTGGAACTTTTTAAATTACCGTACTATATGTAATTTATTACATTCAATTTATAACCTTCTTTTTTACATTGTATAAAAGGCTGATTGCAGGAGAATTTGATGAAAATTGCAAAGGTGTTGATTTTTCTTTTATTATGTGGATTTGAAACTATTATTATCGGGGATTGGAGTCTTCCTTATCAAAGACCTGCATCTTATGATTACAGCAATTACTACAGCTCCGGACTGATCAGTTATTTGAATGATGGCACCACAAATCCCAAAGAACGACTAGCCAGAGCATGGAAATACTATGCTGATAATTACATCATGAGTAACGGCCTGGTTAAACACCTCAGGATGCAAGGCGATCAGGTAATAGGGCAAAATGAGGCAGTATCTGAGGGGATAGGATATGGGATGCTTTTAGCCCTTATTAATAACGATCAGACCAATTTCAATAAAATTTTTGAGGGTGCAAACAGTTGTATGTGGGGTGGCAAAACTTACAGCTGCTGGAGTTGGTCTAATGGCTGCCAGCAACCTGGTGCCGCAACTGATGCAGATCTGGATATCGGCCTCGCTTTAGTCTTTGCAGATAAACTGGAAACAAAAGGATTATGGAAATCCTACAATAAAAATGGTGTTACATATAAGAGTCGTGCTTTACAGGTCATTGACGGAATCAAAACAACTATGACCAGCGGCGATGTGCTTTTACCAGGTGATACCTGGGGCGGTGATGGGTTTAATAATATTAACCCCAGTTATTTTTCGGTTGCAGCAATGCGGGTATTTAACCAATATCAATCCACTCACGATTTTACCGGTGTTATAAAAAAATGTTATGACATACTTGAAGCCAGCAGAAATTACAGCAAAGGCCAGGCCCCTGACTGGTGTAACACATCTGGCCAACAAGCCGGTAAATATTATGGAATGAGTATCGAGGCAATACGAGTCCCCTGGCGAATCGGTCTCGATGCACTTTGGTTCAATGATTCCAGAGCCATAGAGTACTGTAAAAAGACCAAGAATACTCTGACTGATTTTAAAACCGATAAGGTTTTCTCCCAAATGAGAGAATATAAACCAGACGGTAGTCCGGATAATGATGATCCAAAACGACAGGCTGACAATTTTGAGCGTGTAGCCATGTGGTGTACTGCTGTTTTGGGTTCAAAAGACACATCCTATACAAAAGCTGTTTTTTCCAGTGATTTTGACTACAGAATAACCGGTGAAGACGATAACAGCCATCCATATTTCGGAACGATTGCAAATGATAACTATTTCTATTATAAACAATCATTGGCAATGCTGGGTTATGCCACCATTTTCGGACTTTTCCCGAACGTTCTCAAGGATATGGAGAATTATGTCAAACCCGACACGGTCAGAGTAACAAGCGGATTAAAGCCATCAGTATCAGCATTAAAACTTCCCGGAGAGGTGACTCTTAGTGCTACACTGGATAAAGCAGCCAAGTGGCAGCTCATTCTTACTGGTCAAACCAGCCAGAAAAGTGACACAACCAGTGATTCCAGCGCTCAAATTACATTAACCTGGGATGGAACCGGTTGGTTTACCGAAGAAACGATAAAAGCAACTCTGAAAGTCGAGAAACTGGCTCCCAGCACACCTGAGAACATGATAAACACACAATTTACCATCACCGAAATAACTCCCATATTAGATAAAACAGCGGCAAAGACCCGGTCACAGTTTTTCTCCATTTACCAGGCACGTAACGGTCTGGTGATAAATGCAGGTGACAGATTGCTTCCAGTTATAAGCATTTACAAACTTAATGGAGAAAAGGTTTTTTCCTTCCGTTTTAATATGAATACCCGCTACTCATCTAACCATTTTGTGCCTGTACCTGCAGGCAAATTGGGTTCAGGGCAATATATTGCACTTTTAAGCGATGATTTTGGATCATCAGCATCTCTGATGAGGAGATTTATCTGGCAATGAGGCAAGTGATGCTGGTTGGGACGGACCATCTTTTTCATTTCAAAATGGACGGCCTCACAAAAAGACAAATTTATCTTTTATTGTCTTTCTAATAGAAAAATACACTATTTAGGGGAGTCACTCGTGCCTCGAATGGTTGCACGTTTAGCCAGAAGTTATGGACTATTTTTGTCTCAAGAAGAAGGATCTACCCAGGAAAAGAGAATTCCGGAGAGGAGAAAACTTCATATAGTTTCCTCCATCCCCATTGATTTAGCCCTCGAGTACTTTATTACTGAATTGTAAATCTTCTGGTCTTGGTAAAGGTTCCTGCTTTTATCCGGTAAAAATAGAGCCCTGGAGAATATCCCCTGGCATTCCACACTACTTTATGAACTCCTGCTGGTAATCTCTTGTTTACTATCTTCTCCATCAGACGCCCGGCAATATTGTAAACATTGATATGCACAGTCTGTTCTTCTGGTAATGCAAACTGAATCGTAGTTATTGTTCTGAATGGATTTGGGAAATTCTGCCCTAAGTGAAAACGAGTAGGGATAAGCGCCTTGTAATCCTGATGCATAATTGCTACAAACCCGTTTCCTGTACCAGGAGTCCCCTTTCCGTTCGAAACACTCCAGTTAAGAGGTAAATGATTAAGGTGTTTAGGATTTCTTAAACCAATTGTAGTACTATTGTCAGCTTCAGGCCAGGGGGCATTAGTGGAGAAATTTACAACAGTAACCAGGGAGTCATTATTGTCAAACAAGAAAAGCACATCGTCCTTACTTAACCCAAAGGTGAGTCCCCCGATGCAATTTTTAATCTCAGGATAAGCAGCTTTGAATAAATCCAACTCTCTGCACACAACCAGATACTGCCCGGCTTTCAGAATGGTATTCGCAGGAAATCTGAAAAGATCATTACTATCAACTTCATTCACATCGATAAGGTTCTCCCAATAATCGATATCCCCCTCATCACACAGCTTCCAGTTTTCAAGTGAGATATCCTTGTCTGTCGGGTTGTGAAGTTCTATCCAGTCTCCCTGTTTAAAATCTTTATTATCATTTGACATAATTTCGTTTATTACAACAGAAGCTGTATAAGGTGCAGCTTTATCAACAGGGAAATCGATGGGATTAAATACATAAGGTGCTCCGATATCAGTTACAGAGCCATCTGAGTCTTTGGGACTGTCCGGGCTTCCGTTATTAATACAGGGCGAACCAGGAAGCAGCTGGAAATTGTTATTCAATATATCAGTGAATAGCGGGTCTCCAAACCGGTTACCTGTTCCAGGAAGAAGATCAACATCAGAGAGACAGTAAGAAAGAGTAACCGTTGAGAATTCATCTGCATAATAGGAAGCGCCTTTTGAACCAGCCAGAATACAGTTCTTCACATTTGCTATTCCTCCGCCACGACCGAAAACCTTGGTATAAGCAGCTATCGCAATACGATTACGTACAAAAGTATTATGATCAAGTTCCGCTTTTGAGCCCTCATCTTTTATGCCGATACCCAGATCACAGGCGACAATAATGTTATTTCTCACCGTGCAGGTCGAATTTCCACCACATGAAATACCCTTGTCACGATTACCATAAATATAGTTGCCTTCGATCAACACATTCTTACAGTTTTCTCCAAGATCTATTCCATCACTGTTAAATCCGTTAAAGTTATACAATCTGTTACCACGCACTATACCATCTGTCACTCCCTTAATATCGATGGCATCTGTATTGATTGTTTTACCGGTGCTTAACCAGGTATTGTTTTCCACCAGTGCACCACCTCTTCCAATATGAATACCACCATTACAAATGTGATTAATGACAACAGTTGAATTTTTGAGAACAGTGCTCCCGCCTTCGAAATAGAATGGATAAACAACATCGTTTACGGTGAGGTGATCCATAATCACATGAGAGTTATTTCCATTTACACCACCACGCTCATTAACCGGATCATCACCCAACGTTGTTCCGGAGATTTCCAGATATGACAGCTTGCAGGTATCTTTGGCATCTGTAAAAGTTAGAGATCCCCAGTTTTTAGCACCGGCGGCCAGATTTGGTTTTATGGAAACAGGTGAATCCGCTGTTCCGTTTATCAGAAGTCTTCCCTCAACCATTATATCGGCATCCTGTGCCATCAGAAGCTTGACACCTTTTTCGATTCTCAGAGTAACCCCCGCAGGAACAAAAATATCTCCGGAGGCGACGTATGGATTATCAGTCAGGTTCAATGTTGTATTTTCAGTTATTGTCTCTGGGACCGGATGCTGTTCGCTGGTTACAAAATTCGCAGTCAATACCTTGTCTCCGGTCAAAGTAAGCGTCATGATATCAGTCAATGGTCCATCCTGCCATCCGGCAAACACATAACCTGGTTTGGGAACTGCTCTCAGTTGCATAGGAATGGATTTAAAAAATGTCATATCAGAGAGCCCTTGGCTCATTTTCACTTGATTTATTAAGATTTCTCCAGCTCCATCAATGGAAAAGTTTATGGTAAGTTCTGCAGTACCATTGTTGGCGAAGTTCGAGGCGGAAAGATGCTCAAATACATATTTTCCCCGCTCATTAATAAACTTCTTTACACTATCAACAGAGCTATTCCAGGATTGAACCGATTTTACTCCTCCCTCAGATCCCCATTTTTTAGTGTAATCTTCCATTTCCGGCAATAGAATCTCCACAATACTGTCCACTATGGAATTCAATCTTGATGGTTTAAAAGTGCTGTTCATGTGAGCAGCGAAGCGCTGAATAAAGTAGTTTTTAAACTCGGTATTTTTAAGCAGAAAACTGAATAAGGTATCCTGTTTTACAATGCTGCTGCTAAGGCCTTTTCCACCATTATTAAGAATATCTGTGCTTACATTACCGTAAACATTGGAATAACTGAAACAACGGTCAAAATCTGTCACCAACCACTGCCACTTTGATCCGGCAGTTTTCCAAACATCCTCATTATGGCCCCAGCTCACATTGCAACCGAATTCCTGAATACTTACAAAATCGATAAGACTGTTAATATTTACTTTTGATTTAACTTCTTCGTATTTTTGTGCATCAGTCATGGGTCCCTGCCTGACAAATTTAAGCAATGAATTCCAGCTGTCCCATGAACCGCTCACCAGCTCCCATCCCTCATCCCCATCCGGTGGAAGCAGTATCGAACGCACCTCATCTTTGGTAGAAGGATCGACATTGTAGTTGTTTGTGAAATACTGGTCATCAAACTGCTCCCGCAGGTCCTGAATTCCATAATAGATACCATTAATAAATAGTACAACGGGTCGGTAAGCCTGGGTGCCAAGTTCCAGTTGCTCTTTGCAGATACTTTCCAGCATTCCATCTGTAATCAGATTTGAGTTCCACCCATCTCCCCCCTGACGAAAGCGGAATTCAGAAAAACAGGCAAACTGTTTATCAAAAAGCCTGTGCCAGATAAAATCATCTCCATATTTACCACCCTTAAGTGCAACCTGAAGCGGCTTTTGTGGACAGGTGAAATTAGTGAGACTCCCCAGTCTCATTCCTGCATTGGCTTTTGCAATCTGTTTCCCGTCTTCGGTGAAAAACTCCATTGCAATTGGTATTTCTCTTCCTTTCAAACTGTTTTTAAAAATGCCCTTTTCCTCATCGAATAGCAGAGTTGAATCGGCTGCAATCGAAACACACATAAGTTTTCTTGACTTCTCATTTACAAAGTAGGTGTTGGTTGCTACTTTTCCAGCAAGTTTGTCTTTCTCTATGCAGCGAGCTCTTACTACGGTTGATTTACTGATATTAATCGGAGCGCTGTATTTGGTTGAATTTTTATCCGGAACAGAACCATCAAGAGTATAATAAATTTCTCCCGCAGATGAGCTTAAAGCCAGTGATTGGCTGCTACTGTAAAAGCCACCTGGAATTGAGAAGGACACTGATCCTGAAGGGACTTCTGTCCGTTTGGCATCAGTGGTGTTTGCAGCGCCGGGTGTGGGTTGATCAAATTGATACCAGGCAGCCTCTGCATTGGGATATCTGCCATAACTTATATCCTTAAGCTGATTGGAAAATATTACAGAATCCACTATGCTTACCGACCCATTTTCATCTTTACATAACGCAAGTTCCTCGCCATCAGCACTCAGACCGAAATTTGTATGGTAATACTTCGTAGTAAATTTTTGATTCCAGGGGTAAAAATCTCTGGTGAATCTCTCGCCTGGTTTTGTATTATTGCCATCAGCAAAAATAACCAGATAGCCATTGGCAGCAATCTTTGTCCCGCTGGGAATCGGCCATTTTTTCTTATCTTTAAAATTATCTGTGAGATAGTAACCAGTCAGATCGATTTCTGAATTTGAGGTATTGTGAAGCTCAATCCAATCAGTAAAATCTTCAAAATCCCATATGTCCGGATATACCGAGACATTTGAAGCCATGATTTCATTGATAATCACTTGCGCCTGGGTATCTTCAGACACCAGACAACCTAAAACCACCAGCAACCAATAGTAAAGCGATTTCTTAACATTATCTGTTATGTGATTCATACGCCCCCCTTTGGAGAAAAAAGTAAGTACTCATGTTGTCAGTAATGACATTAATGGTGATTTTTTGACAAAGCAATCCTGATCGGCTGAAAATCTGGTATGATTTTCAGCCGTAAATATAAGAAATTTAGTTTATTTTCTATTAATTAGATATCAGAAGCTTTTCAGAGTGCAGGAGTTTTCCTGAAGCCTTCACGGTAAGCAGCAGCAAATTGCTGTTAAGAATATTATTAGTATTGAATATTCTGGTATTAAAGCCCGGTTGGAGCTTTTGCTGTATTTTTGTATGCAATCTTCCACTGCAGTCAAAGAGCTCAAAACTGGCTGTTTCTGCTCTGGGAGCATAAAGAGAGACTGAAAAATTTCTGTTCAGACGATTCATGTTGACTGTAACCTGGTAGCCAGTTTTACTATTCTGCTTTCTGCCGGGCATGATAGCAGTTGTATGAGATCCTGGTGAAGGTGGTTCCGCTTTCCAGTTATAAGGATCATTACCATATTCACCTTTTCTCATTCTATTCAGGGATTTACCCGCTCCATCAGCCTCCACCGGCCATGGGTCCTCTGTTCCATAGGTGACCCAATCGATTACCATGTAAGGAACAACAGTCACCATGTCTTCATCAACATAAGATGAACGCACTTTTTCCAGCTTTATAGTTTCCCCATTGCCCTGAAGTTTACTGGGATATTGAAAGACAGGAATATTACTGTCCAGGCTATATTTCTGGCGAAACTCCTCAATGGTAACAGTGTCATCTATTATGAGCATGATCTGTCCGGGATAGATCTTTGTCATCGTAGGAAAATTAAAACCGATTCCACCTATCTTCCAGGTGTTGGCAGGTTCATCTTTGTCGTATAACTCAACGGTATCATTACTGATGTTCTGGATTTCCAGAAACTCTACTCCATCGGTTGCATTGTACATTATTTCTGTAATAACCACTTTTCCTACATAGGGCTTACTGTTGGCGACTCCAGGAGTAAGGCTGTCCAGTGGAACAAAATGAGTCTCACCTTCACCATTGGTATATCGACCGAAAGATATATTGTTTGAGACTTCCCCAAATGAGAACCCGTGATTATAACCGGTCAGATTTCCCTGAGAATCTGCTTCAAAAATGAAAACTTCTTCACCATGTGAATCGAAATTAAAACCTTCGGCTCCAGCACTGTAAACATCTGCCTTGATAACCAGGTAACCTCCGGCAGCAATGGTGGTATTTGCAGGAAATTTATACTTTTGTGGTTTTTTGGAGTTGTCGGTTAAATACCAGCCGCTTATATCTGCAACAGTGCTACCTGAATTGTAAAGTTCAACAAAATCAATTTGAGTTGAATCGGTATTTGAGAGGACCTCATTAACCAAAACTCTTGGAGAGGTTATCGCAGGATCATCTTTTCCTGGTGAACCATGAATTTTGGAAGATGCACGCCATGTGGAGTAATGATCCGGATCACCTGCTCTGTTTGGATCTACTGGCACAAGCGAATTACCGGAACCATCTGGCTCAACCGGCCATGGACTGCTGTCTTTGTAATTTACTTTATCAACAACTACTCCGGAAGCATCACAAAGAGTGATCTTTTCACCAGAGTTTTTCAAGTTTCCGGTGGCAAATACTCCATCTGGCTTAAAACCATAGCGGCTTTCAAAGCCGGCTTCATCAAAAGCAATCACTTTAAATTTACCTGCTTCGATTGTCACTCCCGAGGGAAAAACATAAGAAAAACCATCTGTAAAAGAATAATTGGACAGATTGACTGCTTCGGTGCCGGTATTTTTTATTTCCACGAATTCACCAAAATCTCCATCAACTGTAGTTCCCGCAATGGTAAGATCCAGGGGATGATAATGAATTTCAGTAATCACAATTGCAGCATTAACATAAGTCAAAAATGCCGGAATACAGAATGGCATCATGATTTTAGCGCATAAACGGTTCATTTTTATTACTCCTCATATTTCACCCAATTGGTTATTTGCCCTTCAAGTTTTTATTTCAATGGATTTGTTGCTGGCAGAAATCAAATGGTTCGAAATTATTTTTCTAACGAAATAAAATACAGTATAGCTATTCTATAAGTCTACCATAGCTATAAATATAAATCATACTTCTTTTGCAATCTCCCTAAAAAGCTGATGCTATCAGACATATAAGATTAATTTGATTAGCTTTAAAAAAAGTTCTTTCAAACCAATTACTTGGCGATATCGTCCAATTATAGTATATTGATCAATTCAAGCTCAAAATTACATGAAAATGCCGGAGATCACATGAAATTGCATCTGATTTATCCTGTCATTCTATTTTCATTGTCTGTTACGACTTTTGCTTTAGATCAGGTTACTACTGATGCTTCAGGTACAGGAATAAGCAAAGAAGATGCAATACTAGCCGCCAAAAAAAACGCCACCAGAAACATTATTAAAACATTTCTGACATCCCAAATTGAAATCGACAGTTTTACTGCAAAAGAAGATGAATTCTTGTCTAAAGTAATCGGAAACCTGAAAAACTGGGAACTTCTGTCAGAATCGAAAATTCCGGACAGTGTGTTCCAAATTAGCATTAGAGCCAATTTTCTGAAAAACCAGATTCAGAAAGAGCTGCAATCATCTCAGATTCTCATTGAATCTATGCATAAACCTCGTATTCTGGTGCTAATATCAGAGGAGAATTGTGGTAATTGGGAACCACAAAACCAATCTGCAGAGCAAGTGATTAATAAATACCTGCAAACCCCCTATAAATTCGAATTAATAAGTCCATCTGTTGCAGCTTCAATAAAAAGCTCTAAACAGAGAATTTTGCAGCTTTGCAGTAACCTTTCAGCTGCAGTGGCAACCGGCACACAGAATGGGGCTGAAGTTTTAATTATTGGAACAGCTGTAAGCAAAAAATCAGAAATTACCCCAAGCAATTTGGCTGGGATGGTATCGGTTAGCGCTGAGGTAGCGTTGAAAGCGATTAACTGCACTACCGGACGACTCATTATTTCTGAGAGTGAACAAAGCTCAGCCGCGGATATCAGCCACATGACTGCAGGAAAAACAGCCATCGAAAAAGCTTCCCTCAACACCATTAAAAAGATGCTGGATCATGTTATAAAAGATTGGCAAGGGCAACTGAATATCGGATTTTCCATAAATATAACCATAAATGAAGTTAAATCCTTTCGCCAGAAAAATGTGATTTTACAGACCCTCAGCCGTATATCAAACATCAGCATGATCAGAGAACAGTTCTGGGATCCTGAGTCTTTAGTGCTGCAGTTAGACACATACTACAGAGGAAACCCCAATGACCTCTACAAGAAACTGGATGGTTACAAACTTCTCTCAGGAGGCGGAAGCCTTCTGGTCACCGGGATCAATGGCCAGAATATCACTCTATCAGTACAGGCAATGTGAACAATATAAAAAGTAAAGTAATAGCTAAATAATAACTGGAATCTGAGTGCTGTTTCCGGCAAACAAATTCCTCATGCCTCTTTATACTTAACAAAGGTTTTCGGATAATTGATGGGTGAAAGAAAAATTACGAATGCAATTTCGGTCAGAAAGACGCAAATCGGTGGAAATGCTCCGGTGGTGATTCAATCCATGGCCAATACATCTTCACAGGATGTTGAGGGGACACTCGAACAGATTGAGAAATTGACTGCTGCGGGCTGCCAGATCGTCCGGATAGCAGTACCCGATGAGAAATCTGTCCAATCATTTAAAGAGATCCGAAAGAAAACCGATGTTCCTCTGGTCGCTGATATACATTTTAATTACAGGCTGGCCATTGCATCGATAGAAGCCGGTGCAGACAAGATAAGAATTAACCCGGGAAATATTGGCTCTGAGCAACGGGTCAAGATGGTGGTCGATGCGGCACGCAATGCAAAAATACCCATAAGGATAGGGGTAAATTCCGGCTCTCTGGAAAAAAATTTGCTGCAAAAATATGGTGGTCCCACACCAGAAGCATTACTGGCAAGCGCTCAAAACTACATTTCAATGATGCACGCCTGGAACTTTTCTGATATCATAATTTCTATAAAAGCAAGCGACGTACTTACCACTATCAAAGCCTGCCGTCTGCTTGCCTCACACAGTGATGTTCCACAGCATATTGGAATTACAGAGTCCGGAACAGTGCGCAGCGGATCAATCCGCTCATCGGTGGGAATAGGAACTCTTCTGGCTGAAGGAATTGGAGATACTATCCGTGTTTCATTGGCTGGTGACCCGGTAGATGAAATTTATGTGGCTAAAGAGATCCTCAAATCTTTAGACCTTTTAAAAGGACCGGTGGTTATCGCTTGTCCAACCTGTGGCCGGACCCAGATCGATGTTGCTTCACTTGCAAATCAGGTCGAACAGATCGCTGCAACGATTCAAGCTCCTTTGAAGATTGCGGTAATGGGATGCGTCGTGAACGGCCCCGGAGAAGCTCGTGATGCCGATATCGGTATCGCTGGAGGTAAACACGAAGGTTTACTGTTTATAAAAGGCGAACCGGTCTGCAAAGTACCAGAAAGTGAACTGCTGAACAAGTTCAGGGAAATTCTTAATCAAGAAATCAGTAAAAGGGTCAGTTGACCCTTTCTTTTTACAGAAATCTCACTCTGATACATTTCATCTATACATATGAAAAATATTCTTCTTACCGGAGCCTCCGGATTTTTAGGCTGGAATTTTGCATCGATTTGCATGAGTCATTATTCTATAATTGCTGTATGCAACAGTAATCCCGTTACTCTAAGCGATGTAGAAGTGCGTAATTGCGATATAACAGACTATCACCGTCTGAAAGATCTGTTTCACAGTATGAAACCGGATGCAGTGATCCATCTGGCTGCCGCATCAAACCCTAACTATTGTCAAATTCATCCGGAAGAAACCTTCAGGGTAAATGTCACTGCCTCATCAAATATTGCCGGCTTATGTGCAGATCTGCAATCTGCCTGTGTTTTCACCTCATCCGACCTGATTTTCAATGGGAAAAATCCTCCTTACACAGAAAACGATGCTCCTTCTCCGGTTAATACTTATGGAGAGCAAAAGCTGACAGCTGAACAACAGATGCGTTTACGATATGATAACGTTACCATCTGCCGTATGCCTCTGATGTATGGTGATGCACCGGAAAACGCCGGTAGTTTCATTAAATCCTGGATAGAACAGTTAAAAAATGGAAACCAGCTTAAGCTTTTCACAGATGAGATACGCACTCCGGTCAGCGCTCACGATGCCTGCAAGGGGCTGCTTTTAGCATTGGAGAGACCCGGAGAAATTATCCATCTGGGTGGCCCCGAAAGATTATCCAGATATGAAATGGGTCAGATTCTCTCTGAATCGATTGGCATTCCTTTATCGCTGATTAAACCCTGTAAACAAAAGGATGTTCCCATGGCAGCCCCCAGACCATCAGATGTTTCTTTAGACAGTTCTAAGGCATTGAGGATGGGTTACTGTCCTGGTAAGATGAGTGATGAAATTGAGAAACTCCGGTGTATAAAGAATTGAGCAGCCCAGGGTAGGAAACCCTGAACGCGGTATAGTAGCCCGTCAGGCTACGGAGAAGTGCATCTGGTAACCATTCCTTAGCCTGAAAGGCTTATCTTCCTTTAACGCAGGGATTCCTTCCCTGCGTGCCAGGCTGGCAGAGTGCTACATCTGTACACCGGATACTGCCATGAGATCTCCGGATCCACCTGATATCGCATCTACCGAGATCCACGATAATATCACATCCCAAACCATTACAAAAAGATAATAACACTGCACAAACGATAAAATAATCTCAGGTGTGAAATAATAAAGAAAGCAGTTATTGGTTATTTATTAAAATACAATAAGGATTCGAAGGAAGAAAAATTGCAGTCTTGTATAACTGAGGGATACATTAAACTACCCGGCCGCAGTTATACGGAGGACGAGGGATTCGAACCCCCAAGCGGTTGCCCGCGACGGTTTTCAAGACCGTTGGATTACCATTATCCTAGTCCTCCAAAAAAGTCTTTCAAATATAGCTTTGTGCAGCCTTGGAATGCAAGGTGGAAAAGCATAAGAACGAAGTAATTTCCTCAATCTTCAACTATTACAGGAAATTCCCTGCTGACTTCGTACAAAGAATTGAAATCAGAATTTGTTATTGGTACTCATGGATTGAGCCGATCACATCTGCTATGTAAAGAAAGCATTAGCCGGTATAAATAAAGTATTGGTACCCTGAACTGCCGATACCATTTCTTCCCGTTCTTAATCCTTATTTTGGGAATAACGTAAATACAGAATCAAATCAAGGGAAACCATAACCATATTGAGCAGATACAGGTAGATCACCCAATCTCTGGAGTAAAGTACCTTGTGCACCATTCCGCTGGCATAACCAATGATTACCACAGTCATGAAAACCGGACTCTTACCACTGACTTTTTTGGTTCGCCAGGATTTAAATATGGAAATAGGCCAGCTAATACCGAAGCAGACCAACATCAATACTTCAAAAGGACTCATATCTCGATGTTACCCTCAAAAACCTTTCTGGCAGGTCCTGTCATGAAAACCGAGTCCGAAAGATTACCATTCCATTGTATCTGGAGCTTCCCCCCGGGGAGATGAACAGTCATATCGTTACCATGCAGTTTATTTATGATACCAGAAACAACGCTGGCACAGGCACCGGTTCCACACGCCTGAGTCTCTCCACATCCCCGTTCCCATACACGCATCCTGATCTCTTTATCCGAAAGGACTTTTACAAACTCAACATTGGTCTTTTTGGGAAAAAACGGATGGGTTTCGATTTTTGGACCATACCCCAGCACCAGATCATCTGACAATTCATCCGGATAGATTACGGTATGAGGATTACCCATAGAAACAGCGGTGATCTGAAAAACCTTCTCATCAATCGCTAATTTTTCCATTACTACAGCTCCACAATCCTTAGTAACCGGAACTGCTGCAGCATCGATTACTGGTTTCCCCATATTGACTTTCACCATATCTTCATTGATTATATCCGTGACAATCTCACCTGCGGCCGTTTCTATCACAAGATGATTTAAACTGGTTAATTGTAATAGCTTAGCATACAGGGCAAAGCAGCGAATTCCATTTCCGCACATCTCTGCCTCACTGCCGTCGCTATTAAAGATTCTCATCCTGAAATCTGCCCGGCGCGAAGGAAGCACAAATATAATTCCATCTGCCCCCACTCCCCGCCTCCGGTCACAAATTCTGGAGGTGTGTCTAAGAACTGTTTGCGCCATACCATCAGAAATTTCATGTGTCACCAGGAAATCGTTTCCCAGTCCCTCCATCTTCAAAAAATTCATTTTTTTTCCTTCAAAAGATGCCACTCAGGTAATCTAAACGATTAGTTATTTCAGATAACAATATCTGTAAAAAATGGCGGTTTCTATTTATTCTGCATTTCTGAGCAGTAGTAATGGATATTCGTAAATGACAGGTTTTACCAAAACCCCAAAGGTTACCAGCTCTGAATCGAATTTTCCAGAATGCGGGAAACTATATCTTTAACAGCCTTCTCTTTTCCGACTCTCTCTTCCTCGTTTTTTGAATCATAAATACCCTCGCCGGTTACTACCCCTTTAAATAACTCATTATCTTTAACATTGTCCAGAAACTCTACTTCTGCAGTAATTTTAACAATATACTGATCGACATTTACCTCCCTGGCGGAAGTTGCATCGTAAGAAAAGGGAACATTCTCATAATGGCTGATACTTCCACTGATTGTGGCATCCCCTTTTCCATTAGCAATTTTCAACTGTCCCTTATTGGTAACCTGTGTGCTTAGTTCCTGAGTTATCTCATCTGCAATGTTGGGTTCAAGTGAGTTATTCTGAAATAAGGGAATGTTGATAGTTTTAAGATGGGAGGGAAGCGAGCTGTTACTGAAAGTGTAGATATTACAGCCACAGAAAATAAATGATATCCAGATTAACAAAAGCGAACAGATCTTACCCATTAATCCTCCAGTGGAACGTAACTTAAAGTGGAAACCTCTGTAGAGGAATCTGCTTCAAAGAACTCTTTAATATTTAAAATCATGTCTGAAATATCTCCAAAATTCTTAAAATCGCCATCCAGGGCTCTGACAAACTGTTTACCATACCCTTTTGTCAGGATTCGATTATCCAACACAATCAGAGCCCCTCTATCATTTACAGTTCGGATAAGCCTGCCTGCTCCTTGACGGTATTTGATAATTGCCTCTGGTATGCTGTAGCTGAAAAAAGATTCTCCATTAACCTGTTCCATCCGTTTGGAAATAGCCACAGTCAAGGGATGAGTTGGAACTGGAAAAGGAAGTCTGGGGATAACAACAATTTCACAAGCCTCACCCGGAACATCGATTCCCTCCCAGAAGCTGTCGGTACCCAGCAGAATCATCCGCTGGTTTTGTCTGAACTGCTCCAGAATGTTCTGTCTGGAACCACCGGCACCCTGCGCAAGAACTTTACCTTTATCGATTTTCTGATCCACTTTCAACAGCTCATTCACTGCATTTAGCATGGTATTAGCAGTAAACAATACCAGTATATTTTTGTTAAACTCTGTATGGAGTCTGGAGATGGTATCTGCAACGTAAGCAGCAAACTGAGGATTATCCGGTTCAGGGCTGTTTTTAATAGCTCCCATAATTGACTGGTGAGCACCGAAGGGACTTTTGAAGAAGGCTGCGACTGTACGCTGATCATGCGCAAGAAGCCCTACTGCTCTTTTAAAATAGTCAACTGATCTGGAAACTGACAATGTAGCGGAAGTAAAAATAATACCTCCCTCACAACGCCCCCATACATCTGAGAGCACCCCTCCGATATCCAAAGGAACGCCACAGAGTTTGACCCAGTTTTTAGTCCTGTTCCCCTCCAGCCAGAAAACGTGTTCCTCTGTTTTAGCAGCAATCAGGTAGGTCAGATCAGCTTTAAGCTGAGATGCTTTCTCATAACAAGTCTGAACCTGAGAAGAGATATCTTCATATTTCTTTTGATATTCGCCGGAAGACAACACCTGTTTCAGGGTGGCCAGTCTATCAACCAGTTCGTTGATATCTGTTCCAAAGACAGAAGGCTCTGTAAGGGAATTCAATTCATCATCGTGGTAAGCAATCTGATACTCATTGCTGTCGGTCTTTTTGGAAACCCAGGTAACCAGTTCTGTAAGAAATTCCTGAGAACGTTTTCGCATATGTTTGAGTATGTTTCTCAATTCTTTGCCATGCACATAGATTTTCTCTTCATCTTTAAGTTCACCGGTTTTTAACACCAGATTATTAATCAGATCCAGAAAAAGGTTTATTCTTGCAGTATCCAGTTCGACTCTGAGGAAGCGGTGGCCACAGGATTCCAGATGATGTGCTTCATCAAAGATTATGGTACCTATTTTTCCTAAAAAGGAAGATTCCGAACAAAGCTCAGAAAAAAACAGTGCATGATTAATGATAACAAGGTTCGAGCTCAGAGCCTGCTGCCGGGCTTTCTGGAAAAAACAGTTTTGAAATTGAGCGCAGCGACGACCATGACATTCATGACTCTCAGCAGAGATGATGTTCCAGATTCTGGAGAACCATTTAGGATTAAACTGGTTCTGCTCTTCGATATCACCTGTTTTGGTATTTTCGACCCAGGGAATCAAAGGAAGAATGGCAAAGCGTTCCCGCGGTGAAATGCTGCCGACATCTCCTTTTAGAAGTTTTTCCCACCGGTTGATGCATATGTAATTATTGCGCCCCTTTAAAACACAATATCTGAGTTTCTCACCCAAAATGTTTTTAACCAGAGGGAGATCTTTAATAAGAAGCTGATCTTGAAGGTTGCGGGTTCTGGTACAAATCAAAACTCTGCAGTTGTTTTTTAATGCCCATTGGCCAGATGGAAGCAGATAAGCTAGCGATTTGCCAGTACCTGTACCTGCTTCAGCAATAAGAATGGAACTGGTGTTCAAAGTGTCGGCCACCTGAAGAGCCATATCAGTTTGTGAAGGTCTCGGAGTAAAGCCATCAAGGGTCAGTTTCAATTCACCTGAATCGGAAAAAAGATCTCCGACACTATTTCGGTCAATTGAAAGATAAGTTTCCGGCTCCTGTAAACGAGCTCCGGTATTTTCCATTTTGTGCAACTGCAGTATGACCTGAGCCCTTGCTCCATTCAGTGATTTAATCAGTAAAGATTTGAAGAGTGAGCCAGGCGAACATGCAGCTATAGTCTGGCGGATATGCAGGGGAAGGTTGTTTATTTTTTGTATCAGTTGCACTGCAACTTCACCTGAAGCTTTTGCATCGAAAAGAGCCCGGTGTGCGTTATCCAGATTGATCTGAAGATACTCACTTACTGCTTTCAAAGAAAAACGGGTACTACCCTGAAGAATTATTCGTGAAAGAAGAGCAGTATCCAACAGTTGACCCGTAAAGGCTGGATGAGAGGCCCTTTTGAGCTCCTCGTTAAGAAATGTAGCATCGAATTCGATCTGATGACCACAAAGAGGCAGATCGCCTATAAACTGCATTAATTTCTCTGCGACTTCTGAGAATGCAGGAGCAGATGCCACTTCTTTATCAGAAATGCCGGTGAGCTCAGTAATTATCGAAGGGACAGGTTTCCCAGGATTTACAAAAGTTGAATACATCTCTTCCGGTTTACCGTTAATAAATCGCAGTGCCCCAATTTCTATTACCCGATCATTTCTGAAATCCAGCCCTGTTGTTTCCAGGTCAAAAGCGACAAAGTCTGGTATATCTAAAGAAAATTGGGCTTCATATCTCTGAGCTGCTCTGTCTTTTGAAATCTTTTTTTTCGAAGCCTTGGAAGCCTGTGTTTTTTTTGCTTCAAAAAGAAGTTCTTTACGGGTATTGTCCGGCAGAAGATCGAATAATTTTGGCATGTTTTCTCGCTATACTTTGTATAAATCAGAAGATTCAGATTTAAAACTGAACCTCAAAAGAATCTGGTTAAATATAAAACATAATCCAATATTTGCCAGACCAAAATTGATTAATCCAGACTGGCAAAATTGTACTATCAAGGGCTGATGAGTAAAATGATACAGGTTAAACTGCAAAATCCCGCAATTCGATTTCATCGGGAAGCTCTTCGGATGATTTTTGGAATAACTCGTGCGAGGCCCACCGGATAGTGATATTTTTTAACCTCTGTGCCGACAGTAAATCGATTATCCAGGAGTACCATGATTGTTGAGTCGCAATTAAAAGCATATCCGCCTTGTGATTATGTAAAATATTTCTGAGAGCTTCATGAGTGCCAAGAACCGGGTATCCCTGATACTCACTTGGAACTGAAGTACAACTGTCCCAGATGATTCCAAGAATATCACCACTTTTCTGTTTTTCGATACTTTTGATGATTTTAGCAGAAACCGGGCCACTTCCCAGAATTACTATTCTTTCCGGTGGAAAAACCAGCCGTTTGAACCGGTGCACTATCCGGGGAATAAGCTCCCGGTATCCAATAAGTAAAAGGGAAATAGTTATTGAAGACAGTGCAAAAACTATTCTGGAAAAAGCAAGCGATCTTACGAAATACACCATGGCAAAAAACAGCAGAGTCGCCAGAAAACTGGAGTTCAAGGCATTTGACATGGTATAACGTTTTTTGGAATAGATTCCATTGTAAAGAAACATAGACAGAAAACTAAGCGTGATAAGAAAATGAACTCCGTACATTCTGGATGCATGTTCATTCAAATAGATACTGCTATTGCAGAATCTGAGAAGTGTTCCAATCCACAGAGTTGTATTAATAATAATAAGATCAATAAGCACCGGGAAAAAATGGCGAAAAAACCAGACAGCAGTGTATTGAACAGAGAGATATATGATCCCGATAAAAATCAGCCAGTCAGGGAAAAATCCACCCCGGATGTGACGGTATTTTTTGGAAAATATTATCATGGCTTCATAAAAAGCGAACCGCGAGCGCAAAAGGGATCTGGCAGAGCTCTGCCCTTTACGGTGAATTATCTGAGTTGTGGGATGATACCAGACCTCATAACCACTTTCTCTAACTCTCCAGCAAAGATCCATGTCTTCACCATACATGAAAAACTGCTCATCAAATCCCCCCAACTGATTGAAAAGGGAGCGGCGCAGAAACATGAATGAACCGGACACAGCATCCACAACTGCCGATTTATCCTTGTCCATATAGGTCAGATGATATCTGGCGAAATGTTTACTTTGAGGGAAAAGCCGGCTTATTCCGGTAAAGTAGTAGAATGCAACCAGAGGAGTAACAAAACCCCTCCTGCAGCTTGCCTGTAAAGATCCATCCTGGTTGAGAATTTTTGGTCCCATTATTCCGGCTTTTGGATGGGATTGCATGAAATCAACCGCCACCTTTAGAGTATCTCTGGAAACCACAGTATCGGGATTAAGTAAAAGTACAAAATCCCCGCATGAACTCTGAACACCGATATTGCATGCTTTACCAAAGCCGATATTGGTCTTAAGCTGAATCCATTTGACATTCTTAAATTCTGAAGTGATCAGTTCTCTGGAATTATCGCCAGAGGCATTGTCTACTACCAGGATTTCAGTTTGTCCGGCCAGCTCTGCGCCCTGGATGGATCGGATTGCATCACGCAGACACTCAGGCACTTTATAACTTACAATCACTACAGAGATCAGCTTTTCAGAAGTATCCGGCACAATCAACCAATCCTCTTGAACGCAGATACCAGGCGAAGTTTCCAGATCAGAAGAAATGCTTCCCGGATAATTTTGGTGGACATTTTCGAAACACCAAGCCTCCGATCGGTAAAAACAATGGGTATTTCAGCAATTCTGAAACCTTTTTTCCATGCATAATAATTTATTTCCACCTGAAAAGAGTATCCGGAGGAAGATATTTTGTCCAGATCAAGTTTTTCCAGAAGTTCACGCCGGAAACACTTAAACCCACCGGTGCAATCCTTTACTGAAATGCCAGTCAGAATGCTGGCGAATTTATTTCCACAATAACTTAACAGCAATCTGGACATGGGCCAGTTTATGACATTGACTCCAGACACATACCGGGATCCGATGACCAGGTCATTCTCTTTAATGGCATTTAAAAAATCCGGCAGATATTTGGGATCATGTGAAAAATCCGCATCCATTTCAAATATAAACTGATATGAGCGCTCTAATGCCCATAAAAAACCACTGATATAGGCTTTACCCAAACCATTTTTTCCAGGACGCTCCAGCAGATAAACATCATTTACAGTAGAAGCCATGTCTCTGACACATTGTGCTGTTCCATCCGGTGAAGAATCATCGACTACGAGAATATGAGCCTGAGGTAATACTTTTTTAATCTCTGGGATTATTAAAACAATATTTTCACGCTCGTTATACGTGGGAATTATTATTAAAACCTGATCTTTTTGCATTTTGAGCTGATCTTTTGATTTCGTGAAATTATTTTCTTGGTTACTGATAGTTTAACTGACCCTTTAGTTTTCTGGTATTCCTTAAAATAAGTTGAATACAATAATATATCAAAGAAGTACTGAGGCAGCCACTTTAAAACTGCTGCTATTAGAATATTGCTGATAGTTCTCCGGTAAGCAAACCAATACTGCATAGAATAATTGAAAAACTGACTTTGATATGATATCTTAATTAAAAAGAAAAGTGCTTTTTATAGAATCTGTCCGATATCTTCCGGTGTGAATATTGTAAAAGGAAAATTCCCGACAAATGCTGATATTCTCTTTTTTTTCAATTTTTGCAACTACTCTATGTTTTGGATTAGCTATAATTGTCCTTAAATACAGTACGCGCAAGACCTCAAACCGTTTTTTAGGTTTCTTTTGTCTTTCAGCTTCATTCTGGTCATTTACAGAGTTCTTAGCCACCCAATCGGAAACTGCCGGAAAAGCCGCATTCTGGCTTAATTTCGGGGCAATCTGGACCCTGAGCGTTGCCTTTTTTTTGCATTTTGTTCTTGATTACACCGATTTTCTGAAAAAAAAGCAGTATCGACTTTTTCTATATATTACGTATCTGCTGGCTACGGTATTTGCCCTGTTAAACTACTTTGTACTGAAAAATTCAGTGGAATGGACTTACTGGGGCTGGAGTTTTAATACCGAACCATCCATTCTGGCTTTTATAATAGGCACCTGGGGGATAATCAATTCACTTTTATGTGTGATTTTACTGGCCTATTTCCACTTCACCGCCAAAACTGAATCAGTCCGTTCCCAATCGCTGATCATTTTATGTGGCTGTGGAAGTGCAGCCCTGATAGGAATTATCGGTGAGTTGCTGCTTCCTTTGCGTTTAGCAAACACTCCTGATTTCACCAAGATGGCAATCTCCTGTATGGCGGTATTTGTTACCTATGCGGCCAGCCGTCACAATCTTTTCCATCTCAACCCTTCCGATGCAGCAGATGTCATTGTGGAATCCATGTCTGACGCACTGGTAGTCGTTAATATCAAGGATGAAATAGTAATAGTAAATAAAGCCCTGCTTAACATGCTTCAATATACAGAAGCAGAACTGCTTGGAAGACATCCTGACATTCTGATTTCATTTATAGCAGACACCGACACCACAGTAAAGCAGCTGCTCAAAGGTGGTTCAGTCAATGATGTGCAGACTGAATTTATCAGAAAAGATGGTTCAACAATACCCATCTCCTTATCCTGGTCTATACTGCGCAACAAAAATCAGACACTCAAGGGAATTGTGTTTTTCGGCCGCGATATCTCTGAACGGCAACAGCATATGCGAAATCTTCAGCAAGCCCATGATGAACTTGAATTGCGGGTGGAACAACGTACCCTGGAACTGGAACAGCGCAATAAACAGCTCCAATTTCAGATACAGGAGCGTATTCTGGCTGAAAGAGATCTTGCTGCGCAAAAAGAATATCTGGCTGTGACGTTACGATCCATTGGTGATGGAGTTATCACGGTTAATGAGCATGACTCAATCGTTTTTCTCAACAAAGCGGCAGAAGCGATCACCGGATGGAAACAGGATGATGCGGCAGGGAAAAAATTAACCGACGTGTTTCCAATTAAACATCTGGAACAGCACACTCCCAATTGTCTTCCGGACTCAATTTCTGAAATTGACAGTCGAAGGGTCGAATTGAAATCTTTGTCAGGAATTAACCATGTTTTATCTGAAAACCGCTCTGCCATACTGGATTGCTCAGGAAAGACAATAGGGTATGTGATTGTTTTCAGAGATATTACTGAAAAAGAGATTCTTGAGGAAGAGCTGTTCAAATCCAGGAAACTTGAATCGGTAAGTTTACTTGCCAGTGGTCTGGCACATGATTTCAACAACCTGCTGACCGGTATGATAACCAACCTTTTTATGGCTAAGACCGGTTTACCTATAAATAGCGAGACTTATAATCTTATAACTAATGCAGAAAAAGCTGCTTTTCGGGCATCCAGCCTCACCAAACAGCTCCTTTCATTTGCCAGAGACGGCACGACTCCCAACAGAGAAGTTTGCTCCTTGAAGGAGCTTATAGAGGAATCGGTGGGATTTTATCTTAGTGGCTCAAAGTGCGACTACAGATTAAATCTTGATGAACAACTGCAGATGGTGGAAATAGATCGTGGCCAGATAGATCAGGTACTTAACAACATCATTGTTAATGCAGATCAATCCATGCCTCAGGGAGGAACCATTACTGTTAAAGCTAATAATGTGGAGCTACAGAAAAATGCAAATATTCCAATAAAACCGGGCAAATATGTCTGTATCTCGGTTACTGATGATGGCTCAGGTATTGCACCTGAAAATATTCACCGGATTTTCGATCCCTACTTCACCACTCGTCAACAAGGGAATGGTCTGGGACTGAGCTCAGCATACACCATAGTGCAAAAACATAATGGATATATAACCGTGCAATCTGAGCTCAATAAGGGGTCCACCTTTAATATCTATCTGCCCGCATCAGAAAACAGCTTCTCAGCTGACACTGTTACCATTGAGCAAACAGGACAGGGGCGCGGCAAGATTCTGGTACTGGATGATGATGATATTATACGTCGTAGTACAGAAAGGCTTTTGTCCCATTTGGGTTATAAAGTTTTTATGGCTAACGAAGGCCAACAGGCTTTGCGGTTGTATAGTGCTGCAATTGAAAATAAGTCTCCCTTCGATGCCGCAATTCTTGATTTAACCGTGCCTGGAGGTAAAGGTGCTCAGGAAATAATTGGAGATTTGTGCAAAATGGACCCTAACATTAAAGCCATCGTCTCCAGTGGTTATCCAAACGACCCGGTTATGTTAAATTTCCTCTCCTTTGGTTTTTGCGCCGCTATATCCAAACCATACAATATCGACGAACTCAGCAACCTTCTTAAGAAGATCCTGTTTGTACCAATAAACCAGTAGAAATCACCTGTATCAGCTTCTCTAAGGAAAAATCTTACCTGAAATACTTATGAAAATTTTCAGGTAACTGCCGAAAATCCGCCCCTGCTTTCAACTGATCCAAAGGAAGCGAATTTTTGGTATTCCAGAATAACAGAGGACCATTTTGCTTTTCTTTTTTGGCCATCTCTAAAAATGCGGCGAAGGTTTTGCCAGTATAAACCCCATCCAGTTTAAGTCCTTCTGTTTTTTGGAGACAGTCTATTGCAGTTTGCGATTCAGCTGTAATGTATCCATAGCCGGGTCCTAAAAAATCCGATTCAAAAGAAAGGTCATCATCGGTTAAATTACAAAGCGGAAATGATGGATCCTTTTCATGAAGCATTCTGTTAGTGGATTCAAATAGAGCTGAAAATTTTTGAGAATCGGAAACATAGGAGGGAACCACCCGGACAGCCACCACCTTACTTTGTAAACCTGCAGCTTTAAGCCCCAGCACCAGTCCGACTGCAGTACCCATGGTTCCCAAAGCCACAAAAATTGTCTTTGGTTCAGGTAGCTCTCCTTTACCGATCTGCTCTTTAAGCTCAAAAGCAGCATTTATATAACCACAGACTCCCGAAACCGATGATCCACCGGGCGGGATCACAAATGTTTTTTCGGCATCATTTTCTTCTATCACTTTATTTAGGGAGGCTATATGTGATTCATAAGAGCTATCAAGATGTAATTGTGCTCCACTTGCATAATCAGCCAGCAGATTATTGCTGATTTCTTCATTGTACGGCTGCTCAAAAAGCATCAGGGTTACTTCCAGGCCTAATTGTGCTCCAAATATGGCAACAGCCAGAGCGTGGTTGGAACCCGCCGCACCTGAGGTTATTAAATGCGTGCTGCCGGAGGCTAATACATCACCGAAAATAAACTCAAGCTTTCGAATTTTATTTCCCCCGTACAGATTAGTACTCAAATCATCTCTTTTAATAAATAAGTCATCACGGGATAATTTCTTACTTAGATTTTCGAGTCTCAACACAGGGGTTGGGAGGTTTGCTAGCCTGTGGTAGTTAAGCGAGACAGCCAAAAGTGGAAATTTGTTAAATAATGGAATCATAATGCCTCATATTTCGATTAATTGTCTTAGTGCATTAATTATCTTGAGGATAACAGATATTTTTTAAAATAGAATATTTCAAAGGTGGAGTAATCTATGAAAAAAAATTTAGTTCTTCAATTACTAACAGGCATGCTGATTATTGCATGTAGTTCCAAAAGTACCATGATGATTCAAAGTTTTGAATTGATTCCGGTGGATATGGAGAAAATCGATCAGAAAGACTATTCTGAACTAATTTCCATAGTAGATAAAAATTATGGCGGTGGTAATGACATTTTCAGGACTGCTTCACTTATAAAGGAAGAGTCACATTATTTGTATATAAGGGTATTTTCATCCAGAGATGAATCCTGTTACCGGGTCAGTGTAGATCGAAACCGCAGCAAAGCAATAAATATTCAGCCAGACTGTGCAGTAACGATTGAATAAAGTTAAAAATTCTGACCTTCAGGGCTGGCAAAACAAACCGGCTGGCAACAGGAGGTCAGTTTTCTGATCATATTGAGCAGATCCGCTATAAAATCGGGCGATCCTTTTACCAACACCGGGTATTGTTCATAACCGCTTGTCAAAGCCGAACAATCTGCAGTAGTTATTATCGAAGGGAAGAAACCGAAGGTGTTTTTGATCTGATTAAGCAGCTGGACTCCATTTAAATAGGGCATTTGGAAATCAGTTATTATGAGGTAAGGATTATTTCCTTTTTGCATATAGCTGAGAACATCCAGCGGGTTTTCAAATGTGGTAAGATTTTTGAAACCGGCCAGCTGAAGATGGTATTCGATAAATTGAAGGGTCAACGGGAAATCATCAACAATTACTATATTGCCTGCCATAAAATTCATCCTCAATTCAAACCTGCAGCGAAACTAATAAAGCCAGCAGGATAGTAGTAACACTATGGGATTATTGTACATTACTGGGCAATCTGCGTCCAGCAGTATATGAGTAATAGGCTTTAGAAACCATATAGGTTTTCGACCATTCGATGGCCCGATCATTGCATGCTGTAAAAGTATAGTTGCAAATACATTCCGGTTTTGGGAGGAGGGCCAAAGTGCATAGGATCATATTAACCACTGCTTTCTTTATCATAGTTGTTTCTGGGGTTTACAGCCAGAAAAAATCAGATAACGTTAATTTACGGACCTATCAGGACAGTCTCAGTTATATAATTGGCCGGGATGTTGGTGCACAGTTAAAGGAACTGGAAACCGATGTGGAGATTTCTCCATTTTCTTTAGGGGTAGATCAGGCACTCAAAGGGACTCCCTCTTTAATTGATTCAATGAGAGCGGATTCGATTCGTCGTAAGTTTTCTGAGGAAGTTCAAGAGAAGTTATCTAAAAAGCAGGCAGAGCTTGCCGAAGACAATCTGAAAAAAGGTGAGGCATTTCTGGCTGCCAATAAAAAGAAGGCTAATGTGAAAACCACTCCCAGTGGTCTTCAGTATCTGATAATCAACAAAGGAAAAGGAGATAAACCCACTCAAAGCGATTCAGTCAAAGTGAGCTACAAAGGCATGTTGATTGATAGCACAGTTTTTGACAGTACAATGGCCGGAAATCCTGTAGCACTGGACCTGCAAAGGGTGATTCCGGGTTTATCCGAAGGGATTCAACTGATGAATGTAGGGAGTAAGTACCGCTTTTTTGTTCCACCAGATCTGGCGTACGGCCCATCTGGAGCGCCTCCGGCGATTCCTCCTAATGCTGTACTGATTTTCGATGTAACACTACAGGAAATCATCGGAAAAGAATTGAAGAGTAAATACTGACCCATTGGCAGAAACATCTTATATAAAAAAGATGTTCCTGCATATTTCCCAGAATTCATCTTGCCCCCATCCGCAACATTGCAACCCAAGAGGTTCATTAATCAAAAAAGAAGCTACCCAGTCTGCATCAAAACTATTTTGCTGTTATATCATATGCAATGGAATCAAGGCCATTTCTTCTGCATTCATATAGATCCTTCATCTAACTGGGAGCCTTATGAATAAGAATACTGCTTATTTTGGAAGCGAAAGCTACAGTGGTCCCTGTTGGACTAAACTAGCTGTAGGGCCCTTGACTCTTTTATATCAGGATGGGATCATCAGTTCCATCCGGCTGGGGGATTTTGAGATAGTACAACGGATTTATATGGCGTTTCGGGATAAATTCTGGAACACTATACATCCTCAGATCACCCCGGTTTTTATGGAAAACGATTCATCTTCTTTTCGCATCACCTTCAAGGCTTTACATCGTGAAAAGGATATAAATTTCCTTTGGCGGGGAGAGATTTGCGGGCAAAAAGATGGTACGCTTAACTATTCCATGCATGGAGAAGCGCTCTCCACCTTTGAACGCAACAGAATCGGCTTTTGTGTTCTCCATCCACTGAAGTTATGTGCAGGGCGGGCATGCACAATAGAAACTGTTGATGGTGAAAAACTGGAGGAAACTTTTCCGGTATTTATCAGTCCTTTTCAGCCTTTTAAAAATATCCGTCAGATAAGTTATAAGGTATCTTCATTTGGTTCAGTTTCCATACTTTTTGAAGGTGATATTTTTGAAATGGAAGACCAGCGTAACTGGACAGATGCATCATTCAAGACCTATTCAACTCCTCTTTGTGAACCTCTTCCGGCAACCGTAGCTTTGGGAAGTGTTATTAAACAATCAGTAACACTAAAAGTGGAAACCTATAAACCATTGAAGGTAAGCACTGCCAGGCCGGTGGAAATTAAAATCCCTGATCATAATCATAACCGCCATACACTTCCTTATATCGGAGTCAGGTATGCACCCAATGAGCAATTAACCCCTTTTGCTGTAGAAATGATTCATCAGCTGTCATTCTCTCATCTTCGTATTGAAATTGAGGCTGACAGCAGCTCCATTATCTCAGAAATGGAATATCTTTCTAACCAATGCACACATTTGGGTTTACCTGCAGAACTGGCAATCTATTTTACTTCAAATTATGAAACAGAAATCCAGTTAATCTCGAAAGTGCTTCGTACAGCACAGATGCCGGTGAGCACTTTCCTAATTTACAGAAAAGATCAGGCGGTAACCAGTGCGGAAACCGTTGACCGGGTATTTCCAGTTCTGCACTCCTACAACCCCGCTGCGCTTATAGGCAGTGGTACCGACTCCTATTTTGTAGAAATCAACCGTAATCATCCGGACACTGAACTGCTGGATCTGCTATGTTTTTCAGCCAACCCTCAGGTACATACATTTGACAACGATGCAGTAATGAGAAATCTTCCCGGAATATCAGAAACGCTCCGGACTGCAGCACTCTTTCAGGGAAGGGCGCGACCGGCGATATCTACTTTAAGTTTACGGCCCAGAAACCGTTTCCGACCTGAGAAATTTGGAGGTGCAGATCCCAGGCAACAGGGGCTCTTTGCCGCAGCCTGGTCTTTGGGAGCATTTATGCACTGTATCGCAGCAGGGGCAGCAAGTGTTACTTTTTTTGAATCGATCGGCCCTGCCGGGCTAATGCCCTCTCAAAAAGAAGCGGTATACCCGGTTTATCACATTTTTGCATCCATTGGTGAAATGAGGGGGGCACTGGCCAGAGTTTGCAGTTGCACTGAACCGGATAGAATCGCCAGTATTGCCCTATGGTCTGAAACCTCAATGATGCTTCTGGTTGCCAATCTCACAGATACTGTTCAACAGGTCACAATCTTCGATCTTCCTGAAACTATATCTTTTGTATCTCTGGATGAGAACACTCTTGAAGAGGCAATCCTTTTTCCACTGCTTTGGAGATGCAAGAAAGGGACACAACGCAGCTCCAATGGCCCCTTTCACATTTTTGATCTGCTTCCATATGCCATTTTACGCATTGAAGCGCCTGTTATTCTATAATTGCAAAAACCTGGCGACTATTATTACAAATTATCCGTAAATTTTTTCCGGTATTCTCTGGCCGTAATTTTGCTTTTCTCAAAAAATATCACTTTAACTTAGCTGCACCCTCTACTGCTATATGCACAATCCCTGAGGAGTAATTTATGACTCGAACATCAGTAAAAAAGGGAGATACTGTTTTGATAGATTTCACTTTACGTCTAGAAAACGGTACTGTAGTAGGAACCACTTTGGATTCTGAGCCAGTGGAAATTGTGGTTGGTAATGGAGATGTCATTTTCGGTATCGAAAAAGCAGTCCTGGGGATGCGTGAGGGAGAACAACAAAGCGTAGTCATTAATTCCCAGGATGCCTTTGGTCCACACCAGGACGAACTTATCCAGGAAATTGACAGGTCCCGAATTCCTCATGCAACCGAACTAATTGCGGGTCAGATCATTGAACTGAATACCGGCAGTGATGAATCAATTCCGGCTACCATACTGGAAGTAAATCAAAAAACAGTTAAAGTAGATGCCAACCATCAGCTGGCCGGAAAAAATGTGGTGGTTGATCTCCGAATAGTAGAAGTGATGAGAAGAGAAGCATGAAAAAATTAAACAACAGTCGTAATCTGGTTAAAGATGCACTTTCAATGCTGGAAATTAGGCATTTGAGTCTTGGGATTTTCGATCAGAGCCTACCCAGTTTTCCGGAAGAAGAGGTTGGATGGGGATCACCATACAGCGATGGCGGTATCGATTTTTTATTATTTGCCCATAACATCGGAATAGATACAATTCAGTTTGGTCCTCAGGGAAAAACCTCCAGAACCGACTTCTCTCCTTACAACAGTACAATTTTCAGCAACAATCCACTTAGTCTCTCCTCATCCAGATTATCCAGACAATACCCCTGGCTTTTCACACCCGATGAAGTTATGCTTCTTGCTGAAATGTGTTCAGGTTTCAGACACCGCGTAAACGGAAGCAGTGCCTGGATGGCAGTAGACCATCTGCTTTCTTCAATTTACAATCGCTATAATAGCCGGGAACACAATGATCTTAAGCCGAAGCTCAATCTTTTCATGAGTCAAATGAAGGATAATCCGGTAAACTGGTTTGAACGTGATTCATTCTTTGAGGTACTCAGCTCTTTTTACAATAGCGACGACTGGAGGCAATGGAATAGTATCGATCAGCATCTGTTTTATCCTCAGAAAGAGAATCCGACTGAGATCAAAAAACGTAAGGAAGAGCTGAAGAAATCCAATGGATCGGGTTTTGAACTTTATGCCTTAGCTCAGTTTCTGCTTCAGGAGCAACATAAGCAATTTCGGGAAATAACCAGACAGTATGGTATTAAAATCTACGGTGATCTTCAGATCGGATTTTCCCATCAGGATGTTTGGGCATGGCGATCCTTGTTTCTGCCTAATTACCTTATGGGAGCTCCTCCCAGCAGAAGTAATCCCGAAGGACAACCTTGGGGTTACCCGGTCCTTAATCCGGCACTGTTTTTTTCCCCCGACGGCCAGGCTGGTCCTGCATTGAAACTTGTGGAGGCCAGAATAGACAGGATGTTTTCAAGATACGATGGCATCCGAATCGATCATCCCCATGGTTTAGTCTGCCCATGGGTTTACAAAGGTGATTCAGAAGATGTTTTTGTTGCTGTACAAAATGGTGCCAGACTTTACTCTTCGCCAGAAATAGCAGAACACCCTGTACTTAAAAACTATGCACTGGTCAGACCCGAACAGCTTAATAGCGATCCCTCATATCCCCGCTATGGTGATAACTGGATACAAAACCTTACTTCTGAACAGATTGACCGTTACGCAACGGTAATCGATGTTATTCTGCAGAGGGCTGATTCCGCCGGAGCATCCAGATCCGATATTCTTTGTGAAGTACTAAGTACCTGGCCTCTACCTTTGAAAGAAGTCATGCAAAAAAGAGGATTAGGGCGATTTTGTGTTACCCAGAAAGCTGATCCTGATGATCCTGGCGATATTTACCGTAGAGAGAACACCTCTGCTCAGGACTGGATTATGGTAGGCAACCATGACACAAAACCGATATGGCGACTGGCAATCGAAAAGCAAGGAACTCCCTGGTACAAAGCACGTGCATCACTTCTGGCCGCTGAGCTTTCCCGAACAGAAAAGCAAAAAGAATCTATGTTAAAAGAGATGCTGGAAAATTCAAACAAATTTTGTGAGGCGATGTTTTCTGAGCTGTTTTTGGGCCCTGCTCAGCATGTTTTCATTTTCTTTACCGATCTTTTGGGAATTAAGGAAGTCTATAATAAACCCGGAATAATAGATTCTGAGAATTGGAGTATCCGTATTCCTCCTGATTATCATCACAGGTATGTTGTACAAAGTAAAAACGGTGAAGCTCTTCACCTTCCCAGATGCCTGGCAAGAGCGCTTAGGGTCCGTTTTCCGGCAAAAGAAGATGCCATTAACCTGGCATCAAAACTGGATCCACAAGTGGAGTAAATTTTCCGTATATCCATATTAGCACAAAAGTACAGTCACTGGCATATTTTTAGCAGTCTACCTCAAGTGAGACTTTTATATCAGAGAAAGGAAAAAGTAATGCATAATGAGCTTTTTAAACAACTTACCCAGGAACATCAACAGGTTAAACAGATAATTTCTAAAATGCTCAAAGCGCCCCCCGATTCCCGGGAAAGCCTTTTCGAAGAACTGAAAATCAATTTATTACCTCATATGGAAGGAGAGGAGAAAGCGTTATATCCTGTATTGACAAAAAAACAGGATGCGCATCAACCGGCACTTGAAGCACTCGAAGAACATCATGTGGCTAAAACAGTAATTACCGAAATCCGAAACACCGAGCCCAATTCTGATACCTGGCTGGCCAAATGCAAGGTTTTAAGTGATCTGCTCAACCACCACATCCAGGAGGAAGAAGAAGAGCTCTTCGAACTCACCAGAAAAACCATTTCAGAACAAGTTGCTGGAGAGATTTTCAACAACTATCTCAGCCAGAGAAATGATTTCAAGGGAAGATTGGCAGCATAAAACTTTCAAAACGGTTTTTTTTCGATTCCCCGCCTATCCTCGATGTACAATGTATTCCAGAGATGATGGAAGTTGCACGAGTGAAGACTTTAACACTGTGGGAAACAGTTTCTCCTCTTGCAATCCGGATATCTCCTTCCATTTAAAATGCAGGAGAGTGGTTCCATCTTCCAATACCTCAAACTCACTTCCTTTATTTAACAATTGCTCAGGACAGTTAAGCAGAAAATAGAAAGCTATCTCATGCTGCTTTTTATCCGTATAAGAGAAAAAATTCTCCATTATCCACAAAGGCCTGATGATTTGACAATCAATATCCAGTTCCTCTTTCATCTCTCTGATCACCGTTGTGCTGGCACTTTCCAAGAATTCCACCCTTCCCCCAGGCAAGGACCAGTAGGGATTATCCTGAACTCTATGAAGTAATACTTTTTGCTCATGGATAAATACTGCAACAGAACGGCAATTAAATCTTTTGTCATCTTTCTGGAAAGAAAGCATTTCAGAATTCATTTTTTACCTCAAAAAAAAACGGGTGGCCTATATAAGCCACCCCGATACAAATAATAAATCAGATTAAAATCAGTCAACAACTTCAAAATCGGCATCAACAGCGCCATCGCCTTTTTTATTCTGATCCTGTTTCGGTTCTTTCTGCTGTTGAGGGCCTGCTCCTGCAGCTTCAGCACCAGGTGCAGCTCCCCCTCCCTGCTTATAAAGAGCTTCGGCCATGGAATGAGAAGCTTTCATCAAGGAGTCAATACTGGCTTTGATTGCAGCAATATCATCTCCTTTTGCTTTCTCTTTGAGATCATTGAGAGCACTGGTTATCTTGCTTTTGTCATCTGCAGGAATTTTGCCCTCGACTTCGCCCAGAGTTTTTTCGGTCTGATAGATAAGCTGGTCGGCCTGATTTTTCACTTCAACCCGCTCTTTTTCCTCTTTATCTCTGGCTGCATTAGCTTCAGCTTCCTTTACCATTTTCTGAATATCAGATTCAGAGAGGCCGCTGGAAGATTCGATACGGATCTGCTGTTGCTTTCCTGTCCCCAGATCTTTTGCACTGACATTGAGTATGCCATTAGCATCGATATCAAAGGTAACCTCGATCTGAGGCATGCCACGAGGAGCAGCAGGAATACCGATGAGGTCAAACTTTCCAAGAAGACGGTTATGAGCAGCCATTTCTCTTTCACCTTGATAGACCATGATAGTGACAGCAGTCTGATTATCTGCAGCGGTAGAGAAAACCTGGCTTTTCTTGGTAGGAATAGTGGTGTTGCGTTCGATTAGTTTGGTCATTACTCCACCAAGAGTTTCGATACCAAGGGAAAGCGGAGTAACATCGAGTAAAAGTACATCTTTTACGCTTTGATCACCACTTAGAATTGCACCCTGGATAGCTGCACCAATGGCAACAACCTCATCGGGGTTCACGCTTTTGTTTGGTGCTTTTCCGAATATTTCCTCAACTTTCCTCTGAACAGCAGGCATTCTGGTTGCTCCCCCAACCAGAATCACCTCATCAATGTCTTTTGCAGAAAGACGAGCATCGGCCAGAGCCTTTTGGCAAGGTCCTACAGTTCTTTCAACCAAATCAAATGAGAGCTGTTCAAATTTAGCCCTGGTAATATTCATTTCCAGATGCCTGGGTCCACTGGCGTCGGCGGTTATGAAAGGCAGGTTAACAACTGTCTGCATGGCAGAAGAGAGCTCGATTTTTGCTTTTTCAGCTGCTTCTTTTAGCCTCTGAAGTGCCATACGGTCATTTCTGAGATCAATGGCATTAGTTTTTTTGAACTCTTCTGCTATGTAATCAATCAGAACCTTATCGAAGTCATCCCCTCCCAGGTGGGTATCCCCATTAGTTGATTTTACTTCGAAAACCCCTTCACCTAATTCAAGGATGGAGATATCAAAGGTTCCCCCCCCTAAGTCATATACTGCAATTTTCTCGTTGTGTTTCTTCTCCAGTCCGTAAGCCAGAGATGCTGCGGTAGGTTCATTTATGATACGCTTGACATCCAGTCCCGCGATTCTACCTGCATCTTTAGTGGCCTGGCGTTGTGCATCATTGAAGTAAGCCGGAACCGTTACGACTGCTTCGGTTACAGTTTCACCCAGGTAGTCCTCTGCTGCTTTTTTCATGTATTGAAGAATCATGGCGGAGACTTCAGGCGGTGTATAGTCTTTTCCTAAAACATGAACCTTCACCGGATCTTCAGGACCTCCCACGACATTATAGGGTACCCGTTTCTCTTCTGATTCCACTTCTTTGTGCCTGCGCCCCATGAAACGTTTTATGGAATAGATCGTATTTTCCGGATTGGTTATTGCTTGTCTTTTTGCTATGGCACCAACCAATCTTTCACCAGTTTTAGTGAATCCAACGATAGAAGGTGTAGTACGACCACCTTCAGAATTTGCAATTACTACTGGTTTTCCAGCCTCCATAACAGAAACACAGGAGTTGGTGGTTCCCAGGTCTATTCCAATGATTTTGCCCATAAAGGTCCTCCTAAATTATGAAAATGCATCTATTAGTTTCTGCGCTGTATAAAAGTTAATATAAACCAATCAAATTTCATGCCAGATTTTGTCTTCAAAGACTTTTTCCTTACTCCCCTATTTGCGTAATTCGTTTTTCAAGAAACAAAAATCTTTAAAACCGGAACTATTCAACATTTCAGGATGGCAGAAACCTAATCAAAGAATGCGGAATAAAGTGCTGATGTAAAGCGGAATCAACACCTAATGTAATATCTTATTTGGATGAAAACATCTCAATATGAAGCAGCCGTTCCAAATTGAAACACTTATTGAAGTCAGATGCTGCGGTTGATTAGGTGCTGACCGCAGCTCTTAAAACGATCATTGCTTGGCAACGTTGGAATTCATTATCAGTACTGGAGTTGTAGTATTCTGATTTCTGTGTACAATCAGAGCAGATGAAGTTCTGACCTGCTTTTTGATCAATCTGCCAGACAGGTCAAAGTGCTGATTAGCAAGTGTGTGGGATACAATCCTATCCGATTTCCAGGGTATTTTTTTCCGGATTGGTGAACCGTTCATGAGCCCATACAGAAAATTGACAGTTGTAATGGGGATAGTTATTCTGGGTTCTCCCTCCAGGCTGTGGCCAGCGCCCTCAAAGGTGATTAATACACTTGGAATTCCAACAGTCTTTGCTTTTTGGTCGATTATCGAGCTACCAAACAGAAGTGTGGTAGAGGGATTATTAAACGCGTACCCTGTGCCATAGGGGACAGTCTGATCATTTGTTCCATGAAAACTGAGTATTGGCGTGTCACCAGCTTTTATCCATGAGGTATCGGCAATTGCTCCACAGCAGTTAATTATGCAATCAATTTTGCTTGAATACTGCAGATTATCACCCTGATCCAGGTCGCCCAATAAAGATACAGCAGCAACCAGCAATTGATTTTGAGACGCTTCAGCCAGGTCAAGATATGCATGATGGAGAAGAGTAATAGCACCGGCAGAATACCCCATGCCAAAGATGCGGGTAGTATCAATTTTAAATACTTCTGCATTTTTCCGGATGAATCGGACAGCAGCTCTGGAATCCTGAACGGCTCGATAAGTAGCCGCAGGCAGTTCCGCTTGAAGAGAAGCTGCAAGCAATTTAATTCCAATCCGATAATCTATAGCAAATACAGCATATCCACAGCGGGCTAAATAGCTGCTATAAGTAGTAATCAGAGTATCTTTTCTGCTTCCGGTAATAAACGAACCGCCATATAATAATACTACTACCGGTCTGGCTAGTGCGGTGTCTCCTTTGGGTTCATAAAAATCCATGAATAAAGAGTCTGGATTCATCTCATAATCAGGTGCTGTTCTATAGTACAAATCCGCTTTTACTTCAACTGAATCAAAGCAGGCCTCCTTATAACGAATTGCTCCGGAAATCTGCGAAATACTGATAAAAATCAATAAACACAAAGGCATGCAAAACTTAAGACCTGGGCACATAAGACCTCCTGTCCTTACACATACTATTAGTTTTTTAAGAAAACGTGGATTGGATACTATTTCAAATCAAAGTAATTATAGGATTAATCTTCTAAATAAAAAAGATTTCAATATCCAGGAGGGGTTAAAAAAGTATGCAGGTTCACCCCAAGGATGGGAATTTCAGTTTGGCATCAATAAGCTCTGGTCTTTTGAAATGAATTATGGAGATAATACCCACAAAGAGGAAGCCTGAAGCATACAGCATCAGAAAAGGACTGACCAGAAAATTAGTGAACCCAAGAAACATCTGAAAGCTAGTTAAGCAATAAACTCCTAAGAGGAGTTCGATAATACAGGTTAAATCTTTAATTGGCCTGTAAGAATTTTTAGATTTGGAACCTTTTTTAGGCGTTCTATGGAAAGGGGAACTCATTTTTAATAGAGCTTCAATAACTGCTTTTCCATTATTAACAGCCAGCCCCGTCCCAATAAGCATCATAGCAGGAATCAGAAAAATTTGGCGTCTGATTTTATTTCCAATGTAATATTGAGAGATCATGTACATTGTTGAAGGTCCGCTTGTGGCTAAAATCATACAGAAGACGACCAGCGCAAACCAGTATGGAGAAAGAGACACTTTAACAAAGTACAATACCGGCATAGTTAATAGTGCAAGAACCAGCATTAAGGGGTGTACAGAATAGTGGGTGAGATGTAAAACTGCCTGCAATACCTTGAAAGTGGAAAGTTTTTTCTTTAAGAGCATGGGGATAATTTTCATGGCTGTTTGAATAGAACCCTTGGCCCATCTGAACTGCTGATTTTTGAAAGCATTGATATCCTCGGGAATTTCAGCTGGAACTTCCAGTTCAGGAACATATTCGGTTTCCCAATCAGCCAGTTGCATACGATAGGAAAGGTCCATATCTTCAGTCAGGGTATCATGTTGCCAGCCACCACTAGATTCAATAGCGCTTCTCCTGAAGATACCTGCGGTGCCGTTAAAATTCATAAACAAGCCATTCCAACTTCTGGCAGCCTGTTCGATCATGAAGTGTCCATCTATTCCCATTGCCTGACCGCGGGTAATCAGGGATGCTTTTTTATTCAGATGAGTCCATCGCCCCTGGACCAGACCAAGTTTAGGTCTGTTAACAAAAAAGGCCATTCCTTTTTTTAGAAAATCGGGATTGGGAACGAAATCAGCATCAAAGATAGCCACAAATTCGGCATCTGTGTAATTCAAACCATTCTGAAGAGCCCCAGCTTTGAATCCTGTCCTGTCAGTTCTCCGTATTACATTGATATTTATACCGGAAGCGCGCAGACGTGAAACTACTTCGTTAACATAACCGATTGTCTCATCATTACTGTCGTCCAGCACCTGGATCTCATGGCGGGACCTGGGATAATCTATGGCAGCTGCAGCTTCAATCACCCGACAAGCCACAGATTTTTCATTATACATTGGAAGCTGGGTTACCACTTTGGGGTATTTACTCTCATCTGTTACATTATCATAATACTTCATTGCCTGACGCTGTATGGAGATCTTAGCCTTTCTTTTTCTAAGAAAAAGATAAGTCAGAATGTAACATTGGATTCCATAAGCCAACAATATTATTGAACACAGAACGTATAATGTAATAACGATGGATAGTGCTACCATATTTATGCCTGCATGTAAGAATTTACGAGGGAATTCTCCATTAGTTTAAGAATGAGATAATATAATTATTGCATTTTCACACAACAAAAGAATCTTTTTTAAGCTCTGACTCGTGGCTTTGAGGGAAAATCATTTCCAGCTCATTTTGAATCTCCTTGAAAATTTGTATATCATTTATAATATCTGCCATTATAAGATCATCCCAACCTGACTGCCTCAAACCCGAGATCTCGCCAGGTCCTCTGTTCTGCAAGTCCAACTCAGCGATCTTAAAGCCATTATGGTTTTTACAAAACATGGACAATCGTTTTTCAGCCAACTGGTCAGCTTGCCCGGAGATCATTAAGAAGCAGTAGGATTTTTTATTTCCTCTTCCAACCCGCCCCCGGAGTTGGTGTAGCTGGGCAAGACCGAACCGGTCTGCGTTTTCAATTACTATTATAGAGGCTTCTGGTACATCGATTCCGACTTCAATTACAGATGTGGAAACTAAAAGTTTCACTTTGCCAAGTGAAAACTGTTCCATTACACTCTGTTTCTTCTCATAATCCAGTTTACCGTGAATAAAGCCGCTAGGTATATCTGCAAAACGGTGCTGGGTCAGGTTAGAAAAGGTGGATGAGATATCTTTGAGAACAGGCTCATCCGATTCATCGGATTCTATCCTGGGGACCACATAGTAGGCTTGAGTGTTAGAGTTACGTAACTGGCCTGCAATGAAATTTTCCATATCAGCCCTTTTGAAATCAGGTACGATATGGGTAGAAACAGGCAACCTGCCTGCAGGAGCTTTATTGATAGTAACTATTTCAAGATCACCATATAGAGTCATGGCAAGGCTTTGGGGTATAGGAGTTGCAGACATTAACAGATAGTCGCAGTGAGGATCCTTTTCCTGTAAAGTCAAACGTTGCTGAACACCAAACTTGTGCTGTTCATCGATGACCACCATTGCCAGAGCCTTAAAGCGGACCACAGGCTGCAGCAGCGCGTGGGTCCCCACTATGAATTGAATTTCACCAGTCGAGAGATCCTTCAGTATTTTCTGTTTTTCGGATGCTTTCATTCCTCCAAGAATTAATGCAGCTTTAAATCCGATCATCGCTAACCAACAAGAGAGCTGGTTATAGCTCTGACGAGCCAGAACTTCTGTAGGAGTGAGCCAGGCTACCTGTAGTTTTTCATTGAGGGCAGGCAAACAACTAAAGAAAGCCACCACTGTTTTACCTGATCCCACATCACCTTGTAACAGCCGGTGCATCCGCCGGGAACTTTTTGCATCTGCAAAGAGTACAGCAATCGACCTTTTCTGATCTTCGGTGAGAGTAAAGGGTAGTTTGCTGGAAAGCCGGGACGGCAGATCGCCAGGGCTCATAGATCTGCCCGGAAGAGAAAATTTTTTCTTACTGAATTTCAGAATGATTGCGGTTTTATAAAGCTCTTCATACTTTATGCGATCTTTAAACTGCTCCAGTTTATCCAGGCTGGTTGGGAAATGGATTTCCTTAAGGCACTGACACAGTGGAGGAAAATTTTTTTTAAGTTCGATAGCCTGAGGCAGGACACCCGGATAATGCTTAAGATTATCAAAAATCCACTTAACCGATTTACTGATCAGCCGCTGTTGAATCCCGGCATCACGCATGGAAACGGTCAATGGGTAAACTGGAACAAATTTGAGATCCCCGCCTTCATTTCCATCAGTGGTGATTTCCACATAGGGGTGTACCATCTGATAATGGTTATATTTAACTACTTTACCGGTAATAAGACATTTAACTTCCGGCTGAAGATTTTTCCTGTATAGATGCCCCCCCTGAAACCACAACAGCTCCATTTCTCCACTGCCATCGTCCACCAGCACTCTCAGACGGGATTTCCGTCCCGGTTCAAATCTGACTCTTTTAATGGTTGCGTAAATGGTACAGACCTGTCCCAGAAAACTTCCTATAGAAGAAATGGGTTGCAGTTTAGAGCGGTCAATATATGTTCTGGGAAAGTAGTAAAGTAGATCGCCAATATTCTGGATTGCTGATTCGTTGAATGCTTCCACTCTTTTCGGACCTAGTCCTCTGACAGCAGAAACAGGTGAAAGAAAATCCAATAAGGCACAGATTGAACGCTTAGTCATGATTAAACCAGTTTAGTATTCCTGCAAAAAAATAGAGAATGCTGTCTGAAAAAACTTCTTTTCCATAAGGGGCGGTCCCCCTAGCTGCGGTGATATTTGCGATTATTTATTATTGTTCCGGCTCTATACAGTTGTTCCAGCAAAAGGAGTCTGGCGATTTCATGAGTAAAAGTCATTCTGGAAAGTGACAGAAGTTCCCTGGATTCGCTTTTTACCTCTTTACTAAGGCCATCCGGACCGCCTATGATAAATATTATTTTACCATTGATTTCTGTCATTTTTTTTGCAAAGCTTACAGAATCATATTCCCGGCCTTCCTCAGTCAGGGCGAAAACATAACCCTGATCTTTACGAAGAGCTTCCAGTATTTTGAGGTTTTCGTTTTCAGGCGAACTGTCTTTGATTTCGGTGATCTCCAGTCTGGAATCATGTTTAATCCGGTTGACAAATTCCTCAATTTTGGGAAACAGGTAATGATCTTTGATTTTACCTACTGCAATGATCCTTATGAGAAGAGAGGTTATAGGCATTGTGTTGCAACTGAGACCGCAAGTATCACTGATAGGAAAGAGGTATTTTCAAATCTTCCAGCAGACACACTGCCAGCCATTGCAGATGAGAGGATTTGGCACTCAGAAGTATGTCTACCGGATGAGCGGTTTGAGAATCCTTGAAAGCTTCCATCAGGTTTATCAGCTTATGGGCATCAGACAGTAACTCTTTAAAGGTGGCTGTGATCTGTTCGTTAAGCTGACTGGTATTTTTTTCATATTCTGATTCCAGAAATTTAACACAGGTACTGAGCTGCTCTCTGCTGGTTTGGGCTCCATCCTTACAACACGATGTCACCTGATTGATACATTCTATGAAATAGTTCAAAAGATTCTGGTACTTCAGTTTGGAGGTAAGATCCGGATAACTGACTACATAAGCATCCAGAGCACCTATTTTTCCTGGTTTTCGGGGTGACGATTTCCTGGGAATTGCTGAAGTCCTCACAAAAACTCCCTTTCGGTGTGATGAATTTCTACCTTCAAGATAAAATACGGCAGTTCACCTTGTCAAATCATGTACAGGTAACTATGGACTTTGCGCCTACATTATTACTGTGGAATTAAAATTGATATGTGTTCATTATGCCACTCAAAGCCTCCGGTAGTGGCACTCTAATTGCCATAAGCACAGGTTAAGGCCTTTCTTTTATTCACTTGAAAGTACATTGATGGAGTGATTATGAAATTTGCATCTCTAGTGAGATTGGCTTTCATGAGCACAGATATTAAAGCAGAAACCAAAGAAGATGCATTTAAGGAAATTGTTTCCAAGCTTCCGGTCAAACATCCACATCTGGCGCTGGAAAAAATTATAGAACGTGAGAGTCAGGGCAGCACAGGTGTGGGAGAAGGTTGTGCTATTCCACATGCCAGATTGGAAAACATAAATGAGGTTTATTTTTTTGTTGGGGTATCCAAAAAAGGTATCGATTTTCAATCAATCGATAAGAAGCCGGTTCATCTGATCTTTCTTTTTATCACCCCTCTTTCTGAAACTGCCACCCATCTTAAGGTATTATCCAGAATCAGCCAGATTATAAAAAACCCCAATCTGGTAAAGAGGTTGATCGGAGCTCACGATAATCAGGAACTTTTCCAGATCATGCTTCTGCAGCGATCCGAAAAAGAAAGCTACATTTCTTTAACAGTAGATCAGGTATTTCAGGAGCTTGGAACCGGAAAAGAAGGCCTTACTGAGGAGGAAGCATCAAGCAGAACAAAAGAATATGGTCCAAATCTGCTGAAACAAAAAAAAGGTCCTTCACTGGTTAAAAAATTCATCTACAACTTCACCAATCTGCTGGCACTTTTGATGTGGGCAGGAAGCGCTTTAGCTTTTGCAATAGACCTCTCCACTATCGGGTGGGCGATTATACTGGTTATTGTAGTTAATGCACTGTTTAGTTTCTGGCAAGAGTATAAAGCTGAGAAAGCCATAGAGGCGTTACGCGGCCTCATTCCCAGCTTTGCCCGGGTGATTCGAAATGGCAAAGAAAAAAAAATACACAGTCACGAAGTTGTACCAGGAGATGTGGTTATTTTCGAAGAAGGTGATAATATCCCTGCAGATGCACGTCTTATTTCCACCCACGAGCTCAGAGTAGATAACAGCGTTTTCTCAGGAGAATCAAGACCAGGCTACAAAACAGCCGATATGTTTCATCACACCGAAGAATTTGTGTGGACAGAAATGCCGAATCTGGTGTTTGCCGGGACCAGTGTAGTATCCGGAAACGGTTCAGCAGTAATAATTGCTACCGGGATGTCTACAGAGATAGGTAAAATTGCCACCCTGACTCAATCTGTAAAAGATGAGCTCAGCCCCTTACAAAAAGAAATCAACAGACTGACCAAGATAATTGCCATTGTGGCTATAGTGCTGGGAGTAGTGTTTCTGGCTATTGGAACCTGGGTAGCACAACTCTCATTAGCTGCAGCAGTTCTTTTTGCACTGGGTATAATTTTGGGAAATATTCCTGAAGGACTCTTGCCTACAGTTACCCTGTCCCTGGCGGTGGCAGTACAACGAATGTCTAAAAGAAACGTGTTAATAAAAAAGCTCTCCTCAGTGGAGACCTTAGGTTCCACCAATGTTATCTGTACCGATAAAACTGGTACTTTAACTACCAATCAGATAAGTGTGCGTAAAATCTGGATAGATAATAAGGTGGTGGAGGTGAGTGGTACCAGCTATGAGCCTTCAGGTGAATTTGTCTGGGGTGACAATAAGACCAAAGTCCCGAAAGATTTCTATAACAGAACCGACTTCTCTCTATTGGCGAATGCCTCTGTTTTATGTAGCACAGCTAATCTATTCCAGCCCTCTGCAGATAAGAAGTTCTGGTCAATTTCAGGGGATCCGACTGAAGGAGCTCTTCTGGTATTAGCGGGTAAGGCAAACTACTCGGTTTCAGTTCAAAGAGATACCTGTCCACTGCTTAAAAGGTTTCCGTTTGAATCCATACGTAAACGTATGAGCTCCATTCATTCACTTCCGGAGGGAACAAGGCGTGCATTTGTTAAAGGCTCGCCAAAAGAAATGCTCGCTTTATCCAGTAATATAATGATTAATCAACAATCCATTCCCATTAATGAGAGTCATAAAAATAAGATAGCAACAATTATAGATTCCATGGCTCGTGACGGCTTACGGGTTCTGGCTTTAGCCTATAAAGACATTCAAGACCAGACCGATCTGAGTAAACTTACAAATGAGGATGTGGAGCGGGATCTTACACTGATTGGCATCACCGGCATGTACGATCCACCCAGACCGGAAGTAGAAGGTGCCATTGCACTTTGCAGGGAAGCTGGAATCCGGGTGGTCATGATAACCGGAGATTATGAAGTCACTGCATTGTCCATTGCCCGACAGGTAGGGATTATCACTTCAGATAAAGCAAAGGTAATTACCGGCTCTATCCTGGCGGCCATGTCAGATGATCAGCTGATAGAGGAACTAAAAAACGAGGTGGTTTTCGCCAGAGTAAACCCAGAACACAAGTTTCGCATTGTAAAAGCATTAAAAAACATGGGTAATATTGTTGCAGTGACCGGAGATGGTGTCAATGATGCCCCGGCGCTTAAAAAGGCAGATATAGGGATTGCTATGGGTATCAGAGGAACCGATGTGGCTAAAGAAGCTGCAGACATGATCCTTTCGGATGATAATTTTGCAAGCATAGTGGCTGGAATAGAAGAAGGAAGAGCCGTATTCGACAATATCCGCAAATTTATCACCTACATCTTTGCACACCTGGTCCCGGAAGTGGTGCCATTTGGAGTGTTTGCCATCTTTCGTACTCCCGTTCCCATTACCCCTTTGCAGATTCTGGCAATTGACCTGGGAACAGAAACTTTACCTGCCCTGGCACTGGGAACCGAGAAGCCGGAAAAAGGTATTATGAATTTGCCACCACGGCCTAAATCCAAAGGACTCATTGATAAAAGTGTTCTTATCAGGGGATATGCCTGGCTAGGATGCTTAAATGCCATCTTCATCCTTATCGCATACTTCTGGATACTTTTCCGGGGTGGCTGGCAACCCGGAATGCAATTGGAACCAAGTGACCTTACTTTTACCAATCCACTTCATCTGGAGGCTACTACAATTGTATTTGTGGGTATAATTGTACTTCAGTTTGCAAATCTTCTGACAATCAGAAGCGAAACCAGATCGGTATTTCAGATAGGTTTTTTCAGTAATAAATTAATCTTCTGGGGGATAGGTTTTTCTCTGGTATTTACTGCAGCATTGATCTATATCCCTTTTTTCCAGAAAATCTTTAACACTACCGGTTTGGGTGTGCTGGAGTGGGCAATACTTTTTCTGTTTGCAGTGGTTATTTTTCTAATTGAGGAATTCAGAAAATATGCATTTCAGAAACAATGGGAGTCCAGCAGAAGAAAAAGGAAAATGCATTTAAAAACTGCCTGATTTGTGTTGCGCTGCATGTCCCCTCCTCCTTCTTGCTATTCTATTCTTATTTCTATTTGGAACAGACCATTTTTGTGAGATAAAGATAGCCTGTCCACTCACGGCTTGTGGCGTTTTTTAATAAGTCGACAAAACATATTTCCTGACATTTCCATCATACTTAACTAACACTATGTAAATGCCTCCGGTTCTGATTGGTATATCACATGAACCATTTATATTATCCACTTTTTTCATCAGTTGCCCATTTGGCACGAATACTGAAACACTGTATCTGGCTTTTTTAACATTATGCCTGATAAAGATCTTTTCGTTCGAGTATTTTATCTGAAAGTTACTGGTCTTACCGATACTTCTCCTTTGAGTTACAGTGGTACCGCTGACAAACTCAAACCAGTTAATATTAAACAGGTAGCCTTCACCACCGATAAATTTCAAGTATACGTCGTGCTTCCCTGTAATATCATTTATCTGGCAATTTTTTGTAGCCCATGTCTGCCATCCACCGGTTCCTGTTATCTGGCATGTACCTATCAGAAGTCCGTTAGCGCTGTCAATTCTAATTTCAATTTTTCCTCCACTTCCACCACAAGCTGCCCTTACCAGTAATTCATGTGTACCGATGGTGCCAAAATCAATCATGCTATACATAGTATAATCACCGTTTTCGATATACCCAATATTCTTGCCACCTTCTGAGCAGTTCTCAACCTGAATCCCTGATTGTCTGGTGAAATTTTCTGCTTCAACCTGTGATAACGATCCACTCACTCTAAGAAGTGCAGAGGATTCATCTGACTTTTTCTGTGAACTGATCACATAGAGTTTATAAATACCGTTTCTTTCCGGAACAGAAATAGTTGTGTCCATCCCGCCGGCTCTTGTCATTGATGGTCCCTGGGAAAAAGCAGTTGTTCCTGAAGGAGCAAGCCAGATAGTTGCAGAAGAATCCCCGCTGCTGCGTATTTTTATGGTGCTGCCAGCCTGTGCCTCACAACTTGCAGGAAATACGTAATTCTGAATATCCATAAAACCGCTCGGGAAAACCTGTCTGAATTCATCCTGAATTCCGGAATTGACACAAATTGCGTATTGTTGAACAGGCCAGACATTATCTGACCGTACCTGAATTGGATCAATTGTACTGTTGGGAGGATTGACACCCATTTTGTCAACTGTTGCAAATGTCCTCAGAATGGTCAGGTGATGTTTACCTCCAAAATCTTCACAGTTTATCGTATATTTTACCCCCGGATCTATGTCAAGCACGTTGTCGTTTTCAATAATATGTGCAGTGCCTTCATCATTATGCAATCCATAAGTAGGTCCGGATGTTGCCGGAGGAATTCCTCTAACATAGTTCTCATTTATGGTAGTACCGGGATTCTGGCCTATAGTGTAGATTGCACCACTGTCATGAAGACGGTTTAAAACATTGATAATCCGGTTATAGCTGATTGTGTTATTCTTGCATGTAGTTGAATTTAGAAAATTGCACCAACCCCAGCCTAAATGAATTCCATTATAGGCAGTATTCTCCACATGGTTATGAGTAATTTTAATACCTTCGACAAAGTAAGCGGTAATCGCAGCACATCCCCCAAATCCTGGAGCAGTGCTTATATCATAGAGAAGATTGTTGGTGATGATGATATTTTTACAAATACCCTCTATACCGGGAGCATATTTGGCGTGAGTACCACCATCACCGATGTAAACATGTTGAGGATGTCCAATAGTTATACCACTTGAGGTGATATCGGTAATAAAATTACCTGTTATATTACAGTTTATAACATCATTGGCCATATTAATTCCATCACTTCCACTGTGTTTAATAATATTTCCTGTAAAATCGATAGAGTCACAGTGGTTAACAGTTATCATCCCTGGATGAAGATCAAGAAGTTCATACTGTGTGTTATGCCAGTTGTCGTTATAGAAAGCAATAAACGCGTTTGCTCCCTGGCAAGTAGTCTTTCCATAAGAATTTCCGACTTTTACCAGATTAAACTCGGTATTGGCGAAAGTGATGCCATTAAAGGTTATATTTTTTACCCTGCTGGAGGGTGATTCTCCTGCAATGTCAATAAGTTTTTCTACAACCGGAGCCTGTACGTCAGCGGTTTCCATATTCTCACCCGGTCTTATGTAATAATAGAGTAATTTCTCGGTTTTATCGAAATAGAATTGTCCTGGAGAATCCATAAATTCTATTGCATTGTAAATTGTATGTGTACCTGTTGCAACAAAAGCCGCACCCCAACCCGGTGTCTGGGCAATAGCCCCATAAGGCTGCTGCAACATAAGTGCTCTGTAATCGCTTGTAGTAACGATGTCCCTGACACAGACAATATTCTCGTTCCAGGTAGAGCCATTTACAATCTCCAGATCATCTTTGTTAGAAGCGATTACCGGCACATCTGAAGTATTATATTTTACTCCATCACTTTTGCTTCCGCCAGTCCAGGCCCATTCTGCCTGGCCAGCATTCACTGTGTATGTACCCTGACCACCTCTGGCAGTAACCCTCTTACTGGTCATCAGAGCCCGTTTGTCGTTAACGTAAAGGTTTCTCAATTTGGTGGAACGGTTTAATTGGGCTTTGTAAATGTTTCCTTTGTGCTGAGTCCATCCGGGAACTTTTTCTGCTCCGCTTAATACCGGTGTCTCACCCGGATATGCCATATAGTAAATCCGGTACCCGTTTTTTCCCGAATCCTGTGGCCTGAAGATGATAGTACTGGAAACACTGTAGGTGCCACCTCTAAGATATACAAAGATATCTCCTGACATGCTGCTGTTTATAGAACGTACTTTGTCCCGGGCTGCTTCGATGGTTTTTAAGGGTGCACTTATAGTACCCGGGTTATCATCACTGCCTGATGGTGACACATAATATTTAGTCTGGGCAGCAGCCACAATTGAGGATAGAAAAAGAAAGCAGACCGCCATAAAAATAATTCTGAGTGACAAATACGATTTCCTGCTCCATTTTTCTATAAGCACGATTGCATTCCTTATAACCATTTCGAATGATTCTCCTGAATAAACTAGCCCTCAGCCTGGATGTTCTTTATCAATTTCTTTTTTCTGAGCCTTTATAGCATCAGCCGCTCGCCATATTAATCTGGCTAAAACTGAGAAATATGTGAAATCAGAGTTTGAGAATTGCGAACCGGTACTCAACAATAAATTTCTGCACAAATGTCGGTAATTTTTTGTTTATGGACATTTGTGCATTTTTTTTATTTCATCAGTAATACTTTTGAACTGCCGATTATCTTGGCTCTGGTATTAATTTTCAGGATATAATATCCTTCACTAATATCTGATATATCAAAACTTCGGCAGAAAATTCCGTCAGTACCTGATTTTAATTCGGCAGACTTTATTACTTTGCCTTTCAAATCATAGAGACTCGTAAAGACAGATTCATTTTCAGGTGCTGAAAACCGGATTCTCAAAACTGAATTGATACAGTTTACCTTTACGCCAGAAGGTACTATAGATTTTTTTGAAGGGGTTCCAGTCGAGTCGAATATTTTTACTGATACATTATCAATAAAAACATTTGAAGTGTCGGTTCCGACGTTAAAATCCAGCCGGCCATTAACATCCGTTGCCTGCTCCATTATGAACACAAAAGAAAAGGTCTGTTTTGAAGCAGTAAGATTAAATTGCTGCGGTTGCGGCAAAAAACTGCTCCATGGCTCATCAGCCATACCCACATTTATTTCAAGAGATCTGTTGGAACCTGCATAGGCATCAAATGCCACTTTATATGTTTTTCCCTTCTCAAGGAAGAGCCCGGACTGAACAAGCTGGATATCGTGATTGCGTTCAGCTATACTATCAATAACCAGTCTATACTCTCCATTAACAACATTCCCTTTGGCATCCCCGTCCCAAACATTTAGAGTCCATTCATCTGTTCCTGAGCCAAAGTCTGCATTACGCAGCAGATTCCCATTGGTACTGCTGCGGTAAAATAAGGCAGTTACAGATTTTTCACTTGTCATTTCCAATATCAGAGGATTCTGATTTCCGCTTATTCCTTGAGCACTCCAGCCGTAAAATTGCCATCCATCCTGAGGTGCCGCATTAAGAGTAACTGAGGTACCACTGGCATAGTTTGAACTGTTTGGAGAACGGTTGACTGTCCCCTGCCCGATTGTTTTGATGGTTAACAGATACCCTGAAGTCCTGCTGAATCGCCACCAGTTAAGTCTGTAAGGTTCACCCGATCCTTTGAAAACCAGATACAGATCTTTTTTACCGGTGCAGTTGCTGATGTCACATTGAAAAGTTTTCCAGGTAGTCCATCCTCCGGTTCCGGTGATATCGCAGGTTCCAACCAGTGTTCCGTTCTGGCTTCCCAACCTCAGCTCAATTGCACCACCGGATGAATTGCTTGCAGCGCGCACCTCAAACTTTTCAGCACCATCACCGAAGTCTACTCCCTTGACACGAATATAGTCACCATTTGAAATGGAGGTAACCATGATTCCACCCTCACTGCACACACCGGTTTTAATGCCTGACTGCAAATTGATTGTTTCTGCCTGAATAGTATCAAAGGGATTAAGGTTTTTGATCTGTGGAGGCCCTTCTGAGGTGCAGGTTGTCTGCTTCATTGTACCATCTGCATTAAAATGTGCCAGATCAACGCTTACGCTTCTTTTATAAACCTGATTTGATATTCTGCGATCATGATAAAACACATACCAGGTATCCTTGAACTTGACTACAGAAGCATGGTTGTTGTTGTAGGAGTTTATATTTTTTCCGTTGACAGAGGGGTTATCCAGAATAATACCCTTGTAGGTGAAACCGGTCATCGGGTTGTCACTTGTCATATAATCGATTCTTGCTGAACTCCCCTCAAAATCAGTTGAATAGGAGAAATAGTAAATACCGTTATTTTTATGCATGAAAGCAGCTTCAAAAGAACGGGGTGCACTGATAGTTACAGCTGTTCCATTTGTAGAAATCATATCATCATTCAATCTTATAACCCGGAGGTTTTTGCCTGGAGTCGATCCACCACCTCCGAAGTAAAGATATGCCTTTCCATCATCATCAATAAACGCAGCTGGATCAAAGAGCCATTCAACATTACAATTAGGCATGCTTTTATTCACTATAGCTTTACCCAGTGCATCTTTGAAAGGTCCTTCCGGTTTGTCTGCGACAGCCACACCGATTGATGAGCCACCATCAGGAAAATAAAGGTAAAATTTGCCATTTCTGGAAACACATCCCGGAGCATAAGCCCGGTTTGCCCATGATGCATCCCGAGGCACTTTAAAAACCTCTCCATGATCAGTCCAGTTAACCATATCGTCTGAGGAAATAAGTGTGTAATCAACTATATCGTACCCCTCTCCATTATTATCATCCCTGGAACAATAAACATAAACCCTGTCATTCCAGACCATGGCATTGGGGTCAGCTGTGAATTTTTGAGTTATTAGAGGATTTTCTGCCAGAACTATCTTTTGGCACAGAACAACAGCTGCCAGCAGCACAGGAAAACCTGAACGAGTCAATTTCATTTACTACTCCATTTAGATTTATTTTTTAACATATTTATTTTGTCGAAATTCAATCGTTTTTTTATGTCTTCTTTTTACCTGGTTAGCAATACTTTTAAAGCTTGCAGTGTTTTTCCTTTGGTTCGCGCATTAACAACATAAAACCCGCAAGGTAATCTTGACAAATCATAGCTTCGGAATGTCTCATCTTCTGCACAAACCTGAAATTCTTTGGAACTAATTCTTTCTCCCTTGAGATCAAAAATAGCCAGAGAAATGTTCTTGTCAACTTGGTCTCTTCGATCTACTCTCAATATTGAATTTTTACAACTCATGAATGAATGCGTTTTTTTCGTGTTATACTGGAGGGTATAACTGCTTGTTGAAGCCACTTTTCTTACAGATACATTGTCAATAACAACAGTTTCGGTGGATAATCCTGTATTGAATCCTAAGCGGCCATTGAAATCGTTAGTGTGTTCCATTGTGAACCTGAAGGAGAATGTCTGTTTTTTGTCAGTCAGCGTAAACTGCTGCAGCTGAGGCAGATAGCTTGTCCAGGGGTCATCTGCCATTTCCACATTAACCTCCATCGATCTTTCTGAAGAAGCAAACGCATCGAATTTAACTTCATACATTTTCTTGTTTTCAAGATAAATCCCAGGCTGCACAAGTTGAATATCATGGGAGTATGAACCTGAGCTATCTGCAGTGATTCTATACTCTCCATTGATTACACTTCCTTTTGCAGCTCCCCCCCATACATTAAGCGTCCATTCCGATGAACCTGAACTGAAATCCCCATTGAGCACCAGATTGCCATCCGCAGTAGTGCGGACAAAAAACGCAGTGATCGTTTTTTCTGCGTCCATAGAAACTGTTATCGGATTTTCATCGCTATTTATACCAGAACCACTCCAACCGGCAAATGCATATCCGGTCTGCGGCAAAGCCGTGAGTGTGACGGTTTCGCCTTCTTCAAAAGTGGTTTTATCAGGGGTAAGGCTGACATTTCCGTGTCCTATCTTTTCTACTCTTAGAAGTAAACCAGGTTCATATGATCCTACAAATGATACCACACTTTTTGCAGGGAGCACCCAGGAAAAGCTGGTTCCTGCTGTTACCGGACTGCGAGCAGTCAATTTGACTTTATCGGAGGTCTCCCATGGAGTTATTGTGGGCACGGATATTCCATCGAATATGAATTTCTGCTCTGTTGAAGTGTTATTTTCGTTTATGGCTACAATCGTCAACTGGCCAAGGGAATCATTGCGATAGGCGGTGACATATATTCCTGGAGACGATTTCAGGTTTGCAGTTATTCTGTATGAACCCGGTCTTACAAAACGGCTGTAATTACCCATAACATAACCCCGTTGTATCACATGTCCGCGCATGACCAGTCCGTTTGATGCAGTTCCATTCACTCCGTCTGCAGGAATTATCCACCATGTATGATAAGCGCTTATGGGACCGTTGACAATCTGACCATGTATCTGTTTTGCCATGGCAATACCGGGGATCATTGATTCATCACCTGCAAACTGATCAAATCCATATTCTGTTTCCCATAGCTCCTTTCCTTTTTCCATGACAAGTTCGTATGGATAACCTTTAGAGCTGGTGGGTTCATCACCATAGGAGTGAGATGCTATCACATCACAATATTTTACTGCATTTTTATTATTTAATATGGCATCACCGTATGGCTTAAGTGATCCCCAGTTAATCACTTCCGGGGCAATTATTCCAGTTTTCAAGCCTGCTTTTTCCAAGGATGGCCCAAGATAGTCTCCAATAAAAGTGGCAATCTGTTCAGGCGTATACCTGCAGGATTCATATTCTGCTGTCCAGTTCGGCTCATTCTGTGCCGATATCCATTTTAAATCAATTCCCTGAGTCTTGAGGTTTTTAACATACAAGACAAGCCGGTCCGCCCAGTCCTGATAATGGGATGGCAGAAGTGCTCCTCCATTATTTACGCTTTTATTGTCTTTCCATTCCCCGGGCGGTGACCAGGGGGCTGCCCAGATAGAGGCGCCCAGAGCCTGAGCTTTTTTGGCAATGCTGATCTCACCTGCACCGGTTGTCCCGTTAGGAGCAATTCTCATTCGTAACAGAGTCAACCCGCAACCTTCGGTTGGGGAGAAAAGGTCATTTATCAGGCTATCAGCAAGTCCGCCTGCCCAGGCTGTAGAGCCGCCAAAACCAGACATTCGCTGCTGCAAATCCGCAAACAGGACTGTGCAATCTCCAGCATTTATTTTATTTGCAGTTACTGTAAAGAAGAATACCAATCCATAAATCATCAAATTTCTTTTGGTAAAAGCAGTCTTCATGAGAACTTCCTTCAGATAAGCTTGATACCAATAAATTAAGAATAAACAGTCTTTCCGGCACTAATTAACAGATAACTAGTGAATAAAAATGTTCCATATTATAGAACGGTATTGCTAAATTGCACAGAGGGAGGCCATTTTCGAGCTCATGGATGCTAAAATGCAGACACATTATGATGTATGAATCTTTTTAACATAATCAATTTTCCGTTTTCCTTTATCCCGGCGATATAGATCCCATACGCCAGTCCGGAGAGATTCATAGTAAAGTTTTTTTCAGATACGGACTGCAAACTACTGCTCTTGACAATGCAGCCGTTCAAACTAAAAAATTCAGCTGATATCGAATTGACATTATTGTGTTTGAATTTGATTTTCAATGATAAATTTTCATACCAGACATCTGGCTTTGCGTTAATTCTGCTATTTACAGTAGACGCAGATAAAATATCAGTAGCCTGACAAATTCTGATATTATCAAGGTAGATTGTTCCAGTTGATCCTCCGACATTAAACCCCAGACGTCCGCTCGAATCAGTCGGCTGCTCCATTTTAAAAGTAAAATAATAAGGTGTTTTGGTCCTGGTCAGACTGAAATTTTCCAATTTTTGAAGATAGCTGGTCCATGGATCATTTTCCATTTCCACGTTTACTTCCAAAATTCTGTCAGAAATAGCATAAGCATCGAAAGAGACCTGATAATACTTTCCCTGCTCCAGAATAAGTCCGGCCTGAACAAGTTGAATTCCATGACTATTGGAGCCAATGCTTGAGACGATTATTCTAAATTCGCCATTAATTACCTCACCTGTAGCACTTCCTTCCCACACGTTGAGATTCCATCCGGTTTTTCCGGCGTCAAATTTACCATTGTATACAGTATCCCTGTGTAATGGAACTGAAATACCATCAAACGCAACACCATCAAATGGTACAACGATCACTTTACTATTATGGGCATCATTTCCCAAATCATTTTCCTTTTCAGAATCAATCACTGAAAAAGTCCAATGAGTGACATGTCCATCTTCAATATAAACTCCAGGCCGCTCGATCTTTGTCCAATGGTTTACTGTCCCATCTGTATAACGCAGAAAATCGGACCGGGGGTCAAAAGCCAGTCCTTCATTCGTCCAGTTCTTAATACCATCTTTTGATCTCAGGTGGTAGGCTTTTTTATCGCTCCATGAATTTACCACAACGTGATAGTACCCGCCGCTGTACCATAAGACCGGATCCTCAAGATTGGGGGCAAGACCGCTATAAATAGAATTGCAGCGGACCTTATAAGGTCCGGTAAGATTATCACTGGTCATAATCTGACCATGACGCTCTATAATCATGAATTTGCCATCATCGGGACGGATAATTATACTCAGGTTTGCGATTTCTTTGGGTCTGGTAAAGCCATTTGCATCTATTTTAATTGACCCTGCAAAACTCCAGGGCCCCTCAGGTAATGGAGCAGTGAAAAAATCTCCGGGACGGGTATCGCTGACAACCGAGGCATAGGTTCCATCATTAAGTTTCAATATGGTCAGGTTGTGTCCTTTGCCACCAGAGTTGGTTGGCCATACCATTCCCTTATCAACATACGGCCCCATTATTGATTCGCTCACAGCATGTACACCTACAGAACTGAGCCATGCCCAATGGCCACCATTCTGATTCCACCGGCTGGCAAACATATGATACTTTCCATCATCCCCCTTTATTACCGGTCCATCCCAGTAACTATATGACTTGTTGGTGATGTCCTCCAGACCATTTCCAATATCCCGTGGACCAACTGATGCACAACCCCATTTGTCTGAACGCAGAGAATCTACTATTGGCATTGGCAGAAAATAATCGATCAATGTCTGTGCAGAATAAACATCATATGCAGATATAAATACGAGCCCTGTAAAGATTACCATGCTGATTTTGATAAAATGTGTCATTCTTCTCTCCATATTATCAACAGAACCTTCACTGTTTTTAAATCTATCTCCGGTTCTTTTTTCAAATTTTTAAGCTGTTTATTGTACAAGTAATACCTTTACAGGGTGTAGAACACCAGCTCCATCTCCGATTCTTAGAATGTAAGATCCACGGGGTATGCTTGATATATCACACCTGAAAGAATGGTCGGCCCCTGGAATTCTCTCTAGTATAGTAGTTTTGATAACCTCTCCCCTCAGGTTAAATATTGCCATGGACAGGCTCCCGGACAATGCCACCGATGATTTTACATGCAACACTGAATGATTGCAGGTGACTTTTAGAGCAGGGGAAAGATGTGTCTTGTGCTTCCGGAACACTGTTCCACTAGGATCGAAAATCCTGACCGACACATTGTCTATAAAAACATAAGGGGTATCAGTGCCGATATTTAAGCCCAGCCGCCCGTTGACATCTGTAGGCATTTCCATGGTAAATGTTAAGGAACATGTCTTTTTTTCGGTTGTGAGGTCGAACTCTTTAGCACCTGCCAGATAGCTTGTCCATGGATCAACAGCCATTTCGACGTTTACCTCAATCTTCCTGTTTGAGGTGGCATAGGCATCGAAACGGATTTCATAAACTTTACCGTTCTCCAGAAAAATTCCGGGCTGAACAAGCTGAATATCGTGACTGTTTGCAGCTGCATCTGAAATCGAAACACGGTATTCCCCATCAATAACACTTCCGGTAGCACTACCACCCCAGACATTCAATGTCCAGTTTTCCTCTTCTGAGCCGAAATCACCGTTAACAATCAGATTACCGTCAACTGGAATGCGTCTGAAGAATGCAGAAACTTCCTTATCTTCATCCATGGTAATTGTTAAAGGATTCTGATTACCACTAATGCCATTCCCACCCCATCCACTAAACTCCCAACCATCCTGTGGTGCAGCAGTCAATTTAACCAGAGTACCTTCAGAAAAGCTTTTTCCGGAGGGTAAACAGTTCACTGCTCCCAGTCCAGATGTCTGTATAGACAAGCTATAGCCTTTAGGACCCTCAAAGATGTACCAGTTAAGACGGAATGGTTCTCCAGAACCCTTGAAAACCAGAAATAGATCATTTACACCACTGCAATCACTTATATCACACTGAAAAGTCTGCCAGGTGTTCCACCCACCGATCCCCGAAATAGAGCAGCTACCCACAAGCTTTCCAGTCTGGCTACCAAGGCGCAGTTCTATTGTACCTCCTGAAGATCCACTGACAGCCCGCACTTTAAACAAATCAGCTCCACTACCGAAGTCAACGCTCTTTACTTTGATATAGTCTCCATTGGAAATGCTGGTGACCATCATCCCACCCTCACTGCAAACCTCTGTTTCAACACCTGATTCCCAGCAGATTGTTTCAGCCTGAACAGTATCGTAGGGATCCAGATTTGTTGCCGGTAAGGGTCCGTTTGTTGACATGTTGATAGTTGGAAATGTTCCATCTGTGTTATAACTGAACTGCTCTACACATACAGAACGGTTAAACCCTCCGCCTCCGGACAGAGCTGCGTTGTGGTAAAAGAAATAAGATTTACCTTTAAAATCGATCACCCCTGCATGATTTGTAAAGCTACCACCCTGAGTAGGCATAATTACGCCTCTATATTTCCAGGGACCGGTAGGACTGTTGCTTGTGGAATAAGCGATATGTTCTGATATGGGGCCCCCGGCAAATACCATGTAGTACAAATTATCTCTTCTATAAAACCAGGGACCTTCCTCGTAAGAAGTAGGTCTTTCGGTATTGGAACGTTTTCCAAAATTCTCGACAGTAAGGTTTATCTCTTCGATTCTGCCGGAATAGGAAGTCATATTTTCATTCAGTTTGACATATTTCAGATAAGGGTTTCCCCAATAAAGGTAAGCCTGTCCGTCATCGTCAATAAAAACTGTAGGATCTATATCACCCGAACCACTGCTTATCAGAGGTTTCCCCAGAGGATCGGTAAATGGGCCAAACGGACTATCGGAAACCGCTACCCCGATTCCCTTCATATGTATAGGACAATAAAGATAGAACTTTCCATTGCGGTAAATGGCCTGCGGCGCCCAGGCTCCATTATTTCCTACCCATTTGAACGTATTGAGAGATGCGACAATTCCATGATCGGTCCAGTTTACCATGTCTACAGATGAATAGCATCTCCAGTCCCTCATGGTAAAAAAATTATCAACCAGCACATCCTCATCATGGGTTGTATAGAGATAAACCCGGTCATTATGCACCAGTGGAGCAGGATCTGCTGTGTAAATTGTCTGCACGATAGGATTATCTGCCCGGGCCGTGATAAAAAGAAATATTACAGCCGTAAAAATCAGCATCGCTTTCTTTTTCATCATTTTTAATTTTCTCAACACTTTTGGTTTTCGACTGATGCACTACAATGATGATAAAATAAGGTACATAGACTATTATTGTCACGGAATTGAATTGGAAGGAGAAGAAAAGTGTTCTACATCCTGGAACAGAAGTCAGTTAGTAGCAGAAAGCAGTTTTGGACCTGCAAGCCAACTTTTAAACAGAAAAATCAATTGTGCTCAGGGCAATGGATATTTTAACTACAACAGGTATATATTCAAAAAACCAACTATTCGAACACCGTCAGTACGCCATCACTTTTTTGGTTCACATAGCTCAATTTGATAAAATCCGCTGATTGCGCTTTATATATAATCCTGCATTCATCCAGTGCCCCTTCCCACTGATACTCATCGTTTGCATCAGATCCAAATCTCAACGGAAGAGAATTCATAACTCTGCTGACTTTTGTAATGTCACCTCCGGTTGGAAGGGTGCTTACATCTTTTCCGTCAATATAAAGCCGGCAATTATCGCTGTTGGGGCGGTCAACCACAGCAGCTACATGATGCCATGCACTGTCAGTTATCCAGATATTTGATGTCAGGACAAATGATCCCTGCTCTCCCCAGACACTTCCACCTGTAGCCATGTAAATCGATAACGCGCCATCCTGGTCAAGCTGAAAAAGCCATCCGTATGACTTATTAGGGAGATCTCCTATACTTTTGGCCATTATCGTTTGTATTTTACCAGAACCGATCTTTTTTACCCAGGCACAAATGGTGAAATTCGCCATGTCCGGATTGCATACATCACCCATATCAGTGAAATCTCCATTACCATCAAATAATTGGGCAAACCCGATCTTTCCGTCAACACGGACCTGATTCCCCCGTGTTGATCCACTGTAAGAGTTTGCAGTAGCCTCCTGGACCGTTTCACCATTGTCTCCCAAATGCCAGACTCCTTCATAACCTGCATCAGAACTGAACACATCAGAACCCTTCGAGCTATATTGAGCAACAGGGTTTCCCCAATGAATCAAGATATGTTGTGTGCTGTTATTGCCATACACAGTATCCGCCTTTACCCAGATCTCAGCCTTTTGGCCGACTGCATCCCAGCGCTCGATCTCATGAGGGATCGCTTTACCATCTGCTCCGGTGAAATTCAGATCACTACCGTCGGGTTTTGCCTGACTGAAATTGAAATTCCCTGCCCCCAGACGAACCAATACAGGAAAGTCAATCACAACTCCAGCCACATCTGCTCCCGAAGCAGAGGTATTAAGGAATATTTTACGTGCAAATTCCTGACCTGAAGATGCGATTATGGTTGTAACTTCAGGTTGAACATCGATATTTTCCGCTATACTTTTGAACTGGCTTTGATTTACTGAGTCTTTATAGCAAATCTGTGAAATCATTTGTGCAGGTACAGAATCAATAACCGCAGACCCGTTTTCCAGATAAGAATGATAACTGGTCCCCGGAATGAATACATACCCGGAAGCTTTCTGACTGTCAGGCAGAACCACTTTGATGCTTCCGGTCTTGTAAAGTGAAACATCAGTGAGCTCTGTCGAATCAGCTGGTGCTGAGATGTCAATATCGGTGACTATCGCACGGCTTCGGGTGGTAAGGCTCTTCGCCTGTAAAGTATACTTTTGATTTTCTGATTTGAGGATAATAGTGTACCTGCCATCGTGGTCTGTTGTATCCACCTCAGAACCATAATCGCTTTTGTTGGAAACCGGATCGAATTTTTCAGGCAGTAACCAGACTACAGTACTTTCAGCAGGTGTGCCATCCTCCTGCACTATCTTACCAATTACAGTTTCTGAACCCGTACCAGTACCTGTTAGCTGAGTAGTACACCGCAGAACAGTAATGGATATGAACACAAGCAGGACTGCTGCAATTCCCCTGATAGAAGTACACATGAAGGCATCAGTCCTTTCCCGGATCAGTCAGAGGATAAAATTGACAATTAAGTTGATACAGGCACTCAGGATTAGTGTCTTTTTCTGCAAGGCTGAGCACTTTTTTGCGGAAAACAGCAGATTCCTCCTTAATCAAAGCCATCGTTCTTTTAGATATACTTAGGGTAACTGTTGACATATCGATCCGCTTCTCTGAATAGCGATCATAAGCTTCAGCAGCAAGAGAGAGAAAACTCTTTTGCAAATTGATAATATTTGCTGTCCGGACCTGCCGATTATTGTTGAGCTGCCCGGTGGTAATTATCTGGTCACATGGTTCAAAGAAACCGTTTTCTTTTCTCTTAATCATTCCCAGTCTTTCAAGGACTTCGATCGCATTTTTTGCCTGCTCGGTGCTGATCGGAGGAGAGAGCATATTTGCCAACGAAGTAAAATCCATACCGTCAAAAGGGTAAAAAGAAAGCAAGGCCCGCACAGCACTATAATACCATTGAGAATAATACTCGTATTGCGAGACCTCGATGACTCTGGCTTTTGTTTCATGACAGGCCATCATGCGCTCAAAATAAATTTTGCGTTCCTCAACAGTATCGGCATCTGTAAAAAATACCATCGCTTCAAAATACTCCGCCTCGTGTTTTGAGTGGCCTATAGCTTTGGAAAACTTGGCAATTGCCCGCCTGGAGAGTGACTGCTTGCCATCCACAACATCCTTGTACAAGCCTATCGATCGTATTCCCGCTTTGTTTGCAAAATACCGATAAGAAAAAAAAGAATTGTGTTCCTTTTGATCTTTGTAATACTCACCCAGATAGTTCCGGTAATCGGTGTAATCAAAAATCCGTACTGTTGATTTGGATCGGGTCATAGAAATTTCGTATCTGTTTGGTTGTAAGTTGCTATTCCACCTCAAAATCTAATTAACTACCACATTAACCAACCTTAATGTTTAATGATACACTTTGGGATAACTCTGCTTAAACAGGATTTTCCCCAAATATAAATATAATGACACCTTTATTGTGGTAATGATGTTTTCAGGATAAGCAGATAAAAAGTGTTCCGGAAACCGGAACAATCTGCTGCTGGGGAGGGCTGGGGAAGGGACGGACTATTCTTTTCTCTTTTTAAGAGTACCTGGAATAAGTTTTATTAAAGCAGTCTATCTCTGCTGTTTGTCCTTCGTTTATTTTTCATTACCAGGAGAAGCCCTCGTATGAAGAAATTTGAAATAGAAGTAGTAAAAGTTATTGGAAAGTGTCATCGCGGTTACAAACCTGGCGATCGGTTCTATGCGGAAGGACTCAATACCCCATCATGCCCATTCTGTGGCGGCGCGTTCATGGTCATCTTTCCAATGCAGAATGCATTACACGCTGGTGGCCGGTTTGACTTTGAACAGAATCCCTATTCCAAGACAGAACTGGCTTGTCCGGACAAGGGAAGTGTCATCTTCAAAGTAACTTTACTGCCTGAGGATAGCCCGGACAAAGCGTGACCTAACAGGGACAGACTACTTTTTCAGGCGAACGATCCAACGACTCTATATGAGATAAAAATTGTCCGTCCCCAGGTTCCTTACCGTTACCTAACTGGTTAGCTCAAATTTTCCAACCGAAAAAGTAGTATGTAGTGCCTGTACCTGTAGCTATTCCTTTAATTATCAATGACATAGAAGGGTCGGACTATCTTTTTCATTTTTTTTATTACGATCCAAAGACTCTTTTGAAACGAAGATAGCCTGTCCCCTCAGCCACAGACATTTATTTCACATGTTAACTCGAAAATTGACTGCAGTCTAAATTGTTAATCAGTACGACATCTGAATCCCCGTGTTTTTCATGCGATTAAATGATCTTTATGAAACAAAAACAGTCCGCCCCCTCAGTCTGATTGTGAGTTGTCTGCAATGTTTACCAGGGTAGGAAATGTTTTCAATGGAACTGAAGAAAAGATGAAGGAGGAAAGAATAAAACCACATTGCTCTAAAACAATGTGGTTTTATTTAGTAATTATGAAGCTGAATTATTTCAAATCTTCGATAATACTTTTGGCTGCCGCTTTTCCTGCACCCATGGCTAAAATAACAGTAGCAGCTCCTGTAACTATGTCACCACCGGCATAAACCTTTTTCATAGTGGTTCTTCCAGTCTGCTGATCGGCTACTATGGTACCATGTTTAGACACCTGAATATCCGGAGTCGTTGATGGAATAAGAGGATTGGGGCTGTTGCCAATAGCGATAATGACCACATCACAGGCGATATCGAATTCGCTTCCGGGAATAACCTCAGGACGACGTCTTCCTGAAGCATCCGGTTCACCTAGCTGCATGCGTATACAGCGCATCCCTGCCACAAATCCATTATCGTCAGCGTAAATTTCCAGTGGATTGCAGAGCAGGTTAAAGTCTATCCCCTCTTCTTTGGCATGATGGATTTCTGCTTTACGTGCAGGCATCTCCTCTTCGCTGCGCCGGTAAACAATCATGGATTTTTCGGCTCCCAGTCGCAGTGCGGTCCGCGCCGCATCCATAGCCACATTTCCACCACCCACAGTTACGGCTCTCTTTCCTTTCATAACCGGAGTTTGCGCCTGGTTTTCATACGCTCTCATAAGGTTACTCCGGGTAAGGTACTCATTTGCAGAGTACACTCCGATATTGTTTTCGCCTTTGATGTTCATAAAAGAGGGTAACCCGGCTCCGGAGCCCACAAAAACTGCATCAAAGCCTTCGTGGTTCAGAAGATCGGTTACGGTGGCAGTCTTTCCTGCGACGAAATTTTTCTCGATAGTAACCCCGAGTTTTTCAAGATACTCTATTTCGCTTTTGACAATAGCTTTTGGAAGTCTGAATTCCGGAATTCCGTAAACCAGAACACCACCAGCCTCATGCAATGCTTCGAATATGGTAACAACGAACCCTTCCTTGACTAACTCACCAGCACAGGTGAGCCCTGCAGGACCGGAACCGATAACTGCTACTTTCTTCCCATTTGATGGTTTTACCTGCGGAATTTTTACTGCGCCATGTTCTCTCTCATAATCAGCTGCGAACCGCTCCAGATTACCAACCGCAACCGGATCACCCTTTTTACCGAGGATACAACGGCTCTCACATTGTTCTTCCTGCGGGCAAACCCTTCCGCATATTGCCGGTAAAGCATTGGTTTCTTTGAGTTTCTGAGCAGCTTCAACGAATTTACCTTCTGCTATAAGGGCGATAAATTCGGGTATTTTCACATTTACCGGACACCCCTGTACACAGAGCGGCTTTTTACACTGCAGACATCGTCTGGCTTCAGTGACAGCTTCCTCCTCAGAGTAGCCAAATGGTACTTCTTTGAAATTATGGCCCCGTTCAACAGGATCCTGCTCACGCATCATAGTGCGCTGGAAACGTTGCTGGTTGTTTACTTCCACAGCCATGGCTTTATACGCTTTCTATTTTACATTTATGGTTTTCACGAGCTTTGGTCTCAAACATACGGTAACTGTTAAGTCTTTTGATCAGTTCATCCCAATCAATCCCTGCAGCATCAAATTCGGGTCCGTCCACACAGCCGAATCTTGTTTTGTTAAACACTGTCACCCTGCACCCTCCACACATACCGGTGCCATCGATCATGATCGGGTTAAGCGATGCAAAGGTTTTGATCCCGGCAGCAGTTGTAAGTGAGGTTGTCACTTTCATCATCATTACCGGACCGATTACAAATGCAGCATCAAATTTTTCTCCGGCAGTATTGAGCTCCTTGAAAACATCAGAAACAAAACCCTTCTTCCCGTAGGAGCCATCATCTGTAGTGACAAACATGGAATCGGATACCTTCTTTATCTCCTGCTCCAGAATTACCAGATCTTTGGAACGAGCACCAATAATAGAAACTACTTGGTTTCCAGCCAGATGAAGTGCCTTGATAATTGGATAAAGCGGTGCCACCCCAACTCCTCCACCAATGCAGAGAACTTTACCGAATTTTTCGATGTGAGTAGGATTACCCAAGGGTCCGGCCAGATCCAGAATCGAATCTCCTACCGATGCTTCTGAAAGAATCATGGTTGTTTTACCTACCACCTGGAAAATTATCTCTATCCACCCGGCTTCCGGATCAGAATCGGCAATGGTTAATGGTATCCGTTCACTGTCTTGAACCGGTCGCAGGATTACAAACTGACCAGCCTTTCTTTTACTGGCGATACGGGGCGCCGATAAGCGGTAGCGGTAAACCTGTGCTGAAAGCTGTTCCCTTTTTAAAATGTCCGCCATACTGGAAGACTCTCCTTACCTGATAAAAAAATACACCATACTGCAAGAATTATGCGATTTGCTAAAAACCATGCCTTTATCCCCGATGGATTGTTTCACCCGTTTTTACCCCGTAGTTTTAGTGAAACGGAGCTGACAACCATCAAAGCAGGTCAATGCTGCTATAAAATGATATTTGGCAATACCGCCTCTGAGATTATTTGGAATACTTGCAGCCTTATTCGAACAATTAACCGATATCCAGAACTCTTCCCCACTCGATTTAAAACGCATCTTCGCTGCTTCCCCAGCAGGATTTATTCAGCTTTGATGTCCGGGTATCGGGTAATCCATTTATATATCAGGGAAAGAGGCAAATGCAATACCATTTCTATATAATCACCGGTAACCATTTCGGTCTGCAAGCGCATAAACCCAATGCCCGATACTATATCTTTCATATATCATACGTATTTGAGGTTTATTTGTTTACATCAGTTGAACCTGCACTGCTGAATCCGGATTTTTTAAATTTTTATGGAAAAACAACCTTCATTAATAGCAGACGACCTGGTAATCATATTATATTTTCATCATGCTTTCAGGTTTAAGAATAAATCTTGTTTTGTTGCTTTTATCAGCATGCACTGTTTTTTCAACCCAAATTCCATCGCGCCCCCAGGGACCTGTAGCAGATTATGCCTCCATTCTTGATGCGCAGACAGAAGCAGAACTAACTAGAATAAGCCAATCGCTATGGCAACAGGCCCAGTTTGCACTGGTTATAGCCACAGTTCCCTCCATCGGTGAAGAATCCATCGATGAATATTGCTCAATGTTATATGAAAAGTGGAAAATCGGCGCTAAAGACAAAGATGAAGGTGCACTCATCTTTTTATCATTGGAACAGAGGAAAATAAGAATTGAGGTTGGCTATGGTGCCGAAGGCTATCTGAATGATTCCAAAACCGGCCGATTATTAGACAATTACGGCATCCCCCATTTTAAGAATGGTGACTATTCCAGGGGAATGCTCTCCTTAGCAGTAGCCCTGGCCAAAACCGTGGAAAGTGAAAAAGGAATATCATTATCCACACCAGTGGCAAGTTACCATAGTATTAATCAGGAACAAACAATTCAATTATCTCCCTTTCAGGTAATTTTAGCACTGATTGTTTTAGCTATTCTTTTAAGTACCCGTTTTGGCCGTTCGCTTCTATTCTGGATGATTGTTTCAGGCATGTCCAATTCCGGCAGAAGACGTGGCGGGTTTGGCGGAGGTTTTGGTAGTGGTGGTGGATTTGGCGGATTTGGTGGAGGTATGAGCGGTGGCGGGGGATCTTCCCGCTCATTTTAACCGGAGAGATTCAATGAAATCGATTGTCAATCCTATAGATTATGCCAGAAAGGCAGTGGAAGAGTACAAGTCTCTTTATGGAAAAGACCTGGTCTCTGTAATTCTTTACGGTAGTGCAGCCGGAGGTGATTTTGATCCGCAAAAATCGGATATCAATCTGCTCATCGTCCTCACCTCTCTGGATCTGGATCTTATCTCCAGATCTGCTGATATCCAGATAAAGCTTTTTCAGAAACGGTTCAGCAAACCTCTTTTTATGGATAAAGTGTACATCGCCTCCTCATCCGATTCTTACCCTATGGAATTTCTGGACATGAAAGAGCACTATGTGGTGCTGGCAGGAGAAGATGTACTGGCATCAGTTTCTCCTGGAATAGAACACCTCAGACTTCAGGTGGAACGTGAGCTTAAAGGAAAATGGCTGCATCTGTTGGATGAGTATACGTTCGCCTGTAAAAACAATAAACAGCTTGCTCAATTGACCGAAATCTCACTTAGGGCATTTGCTCCTGTTTTCAGGGCACTTTTAAAACTAAAAAACGTGGAAATACCAGTTAACAGAAAAGATCTTTTCAATGCGGTGGAATCAGCATATTCGGTCACTGGTAAGCCTTTTCAGACAATGGAAGAGATCTGCAAAAGCGGTAATTTTACCGAGTTAAAAAAGAGATTTACTGAATATTCCAAAGCAGTTAAGACTTTAATCGATGCGATAGAAAACAATTAACGGAGTAAGAAGGATGAAGGGAAAATCAAAAGTTCTTATTGGTATCGGCATTGCCGTTTTACTGGTTCTTATTCTGGGTGGTAAAGCTATAGGCTGGAGAAACCATCTGGTCGAACTTGAAGAACAGGTTAAAAAATCCTGGGCTAATGTGGATAATCAGTTACAGCGGAGAATGGACCTTATCCCCAACCTGGTGGAAACAGTTAAAGGTTATGCGGCTCACGAAAACGAAGTCCTCACTAACATTACCAAAGCCAGGGCCAGTGTGGCAGGAGCAAACACTCCTCAGGAGAAAATCGATGCAAACAATCAATTGACTTCCGCACTATCCAGACTCCTTGTGGTGGTGGAGAAATATCCTGATCTGAAGGCTAATCAGAATTTTATGGCTCTTCAGGATGAGCTTGCCGGAACAGAGAACCGCATTTCAGTGGAAAGACGCAGATACAATGATGCAGTAAATTCATTTAACGGTACACGTCGCAAGATTCCTTACAACTTTTTTGCAGGCAGCTTTCCCCAGGCCGCTTATTTTGAAGCTGCTCCAGAGGCCAAAACAGTTCCAAAAGTTTCTTTTTAAGTATTAAACTGCACCGGAAAAAACGGTGCAGTTTATTTTTTTATACTCACCTGTGCAAAAAGAGTTTTCCATTAAATAACTTTCCTCCGATTTTTACCTGAGCCAGATAACAACCGCTGTAAAGTACACCCGGGGGAATTTTTTGAACAACTACTCCTTTAGGTTGCATTGGAATGCGATTCCGGTACACTTCTCTTCCTGAAACCGTATATATTGTGATCTCTACCGGAGTATCTTCAATTAAAGAATACTGAATAGACCCAGCGGTAAAACGACAACTATAATGACCTGCAGCACTGCGTCTATTTTCTATTGCATTGTTTTGTGTAATAGTAAATTGTTCACTTTCATCCTGAACTGTTCCATCCTCACTTCTGATTCGTATTTTACAGATATTGGACGCCTTGGCATTGGCAGCAATTCTAATGATTTCCTCGAAGTCATTTTCTGTTGAACTGCGGTAAATGGTGTAATTTTCACCATTATCATAACTTAGAGCAATAGACACCTGTGAGATACCGGCACTATTCCATTTTACAGTGAATGAATCGCCTATAACAAATTGAGTGTCTCTCCCGGGAGAAATAATTTTAATATATTTATCAAGTTTATTACTTAAGTGTAATATCAGACCATCATCTCCGACAGCCCAGCAGTTTTCGGGATCGGAACAGAGGACATCATTTACTCTTGTCGATGTCAGAATAGATTTATCCTGCCAGGTGTCACCACCATCAAAGGTCAGATATATTCTTCTTCCACCAAACATCCATCCAAAATCCGGATTACAAAAGCGAATTCTGAAAAGTGAATCTGAAGTTGGTGAGGGCTGTCTTTTCCAGGTATAACCGCTGTCAATACTCTTAAGTATTATACCTTTTTCCCCCACTACCCAACCAGTTGATGGCTCGGAGAAAGTTATTGAAAAAAAGTTTGTATTTTTAGAATCAGCATGATCTACCGAAGTTAAATCGAAGCTTTCACCAAAATCACTTGATTTATATATTGCCCCTTCCAGAATATTTCCTCTGGATCCCACCGAAAAAAAAGTATTATAAGTTATTGGAAAAAAGTCAAAAAAAGACAAATCAGTAGTTATTTGATGTTTTTTCCAATTTTTATCTCCATTTGGGTTGAAATAGTATATGTATTCCCAACCTAAACCTATAAATTCAGTTTGTTTAACTTTTCTTAAAAAATAGATTTCAGATGGGGAACCATCATTTGTTTGCCACGTTCTTCCGCCATCATTAGTACTTAAAAGATAACCACCTTTAAAAACTAATTTTGGTTGAACAACTAAAAAGCCACACAGTGAGTCGCTAAAAACAATCTCATTAATAGAAATTGATGCATTAATGGACCGTTCGGAGAACCCCCAGGTTCTACCACTATCATTTGATGTCAGCAAAGTCCCGTTTTGCCCACCAATAAATCCATGCTGTTTGTCGCTAAAGTTTATTTTTACCAAATGATCAATACCATAGTTTTTACCACCATTTACAGAAATCCAGTTTTTGGCGCCATCAGTGGCTCTGTAGATTGATCCGTTTGTTCCTGCTATCCAGGATACCATAGAATTAACTGAATCTGTGGCAAATATTTTTTGATTTGAAATCATTGGGAAATCAAAAATTTTATGAGCTGGCCTTGGATTTTCCAGATCTCTTTCCAAGCGAGATCTTATATTATCGGTATGAAAACTAAAAAAACATGGAAAATCTTCTTTTTCGACTAAAAAGATATAATCTTTACTATAGGCATCATCTACATAAAGTATAGTCTTTTCTTCTTTAAAACCTACATTAAATATCTGCATCCATGGATCTGGACAATCCAGTGCTTTCCAATGCAAACCGCCATCACATGTTAATAGCACCACCATTTTTGATTTGCTTTTCCAATTCCCGCCTGCAACACCCACCGAATCGTTTTTAAAAGCAATCACCACCAGATCGAAATAATCATTTGTATCACTGATATCCGGAATCAGTTCGATTTTTTGCCTTTCCCAATTTTTTCCACTATCAGATGAATGCAAAATAATCCCACTGTCGCCAGCTATCCAAACCTGACTTGGATTTGTACTTGCAACTGAATTTAAATTGTTTTTTATTCCAGCAACCTGTTGAGTCCAGGTAGTACCACGGTTATTTGTTGAATAGATGGTACCACTATCCCCAACTATCCAGCCATTTAATGAATCGGAAAAGCAAATGTCTCGAATGCTGTATTTTCCACATTTAATAGTGGAGTACGTATTTTCTGCAAAGTTTGCATAGGTGACAACTCCGTTACTTCCGGCAGCTATCGCTTCATTTTCATTAAATGCATGAATGCTGAACAATGTATCATTACTATACTGCCCGGCAGGATATGGTATTTTATTCCAGCTGTACTCTTTGGAGAACCCTGGATATCCCGATAACGCTATACCAAACCAGACTATGATAATGTATTTGTATGTTTTCATACTTACTCCATGGAGCAATTAATAAGATGGTTCATCATTTTGAGTACCAGTTGTAGCGGATCTTCAAATTTTTCCTTTCGGGTGTAAGATATATTCCAGGTGCCATTTTAAAGGATTCTGAAACTACCCTGCGTCCAAGAAGGTCTCCAATTTCAATTGATATATCCGGTTCCTTTTTCAATCTCATCTGAGTATATTTATTAGATCCCACTTTTGAACTGTCAAGAATTATAATATCGTCCAGATATAAAAAACCGCTTCCACCATGATAATATTCATCAACTTCCTCAGATAAATTCCAGCTATTTATACAGTAAAAGCAAGCTGTTACCTGCCAGTTCATTTTTTGTATTTTTGTCAATAGCAACTGATGATCTTCAGGATCATAGCTATTATCAGGAAACATAAACTGATTCGTATCGTTAAAGTCGATACTGAAAGTCTGCCATGAGTCAGTTACCCAGAAATATTTGCGATAATAACCATAATCATAGATGTTACTGGTAACCAATTCAAAAAAAACGATTATAGAATCGTGACTTCGAGCTCTGAAACTGACTCCGTATGCTGGACGTATATCTGTTACACTGCCAGGTCTGGCAAGGTCTGTACCTACGCCAGTGAAATTGCAATGTTTGGTTTTACCAGGGATTTCTTGCTCTACACTTGGCATAATATCTCCCAGCATATACTCCAGTTTCAGACAATACCCCGAGTCACTACCCTCCTTCACCGGTTTTGGTGCAGTATAATTTCCCAGAGAAAGCATTTCTGCATTAAGAATTTCAGAATTACCACCATCTTTTACATCTGTGAAATAATACCAGTAGCCGTTTCGCAGATTTTTAGATTCCCCCCGTTCAAAATCATCTAAAAGCTCATCAGCATAGGTGATTCTGAAAATCAACGCCAATAAAACAAGCGGTAAAAGTCTGTTCATAAGTTTCTCCATACTTTCAGGTGTTATTGCCAACTGACAATTAACATACTTGAAGTGAAAGACTGTGTCAAACTCTGCTTGACTATTTCTGTACGCAACGGAGTACAATAAATGCTATAAAACCGGAAAAAATCATCTATCCTATTTATTACCTTTACTATATTTTATTTCAGTAAGTGAATTTAATTAATTATTAATTGAGCTGCATTTTATATGAACATATACCAGTACACCAACTACCGTGAATTTCTAAAAGATTCATTTTCTGAACTTCGCAAGATAAATAAAAATCTCTCTATGAGGGAAATCCTCCGTCGCGTAGGCACTGCATCACCAAGCTATTATAAAGAGGTAGTTAACGATGCTAAAAAGAACATGAGCCCCTCCATGGCCCGCAAATTTGCTAATTTCCTTAAACTGGATTCCAATGAAACAGCATTTTTCCTTGCACTCGTAGGGTACAATCAGGCCACAAAAGAATCAGAGCGGATTCGCTTTTATGAAGAAATGCTTATCCACCATGCTCTTAATTCACCGGATAACCGGTTTCTGGAGATATATGAATATCAGTACCTGTCCAGTTGGGAACTTTCAGCTATCCGGGAATTTCTACATTTTCATAATGGATTCAGAAATCTGGATTCTGAAGAACGAAAAAACCTGGCAGATTGCTTTCTGGTTAAAGTCAGTGAAGAACAGGTTGTTAAAGCCATTAAAATCCTTGAAACCTTAGGCTTTATTAAGAAAGAAAAAAACGGGTGTTACAAAAAAACCACTCATAACATTCGTTGTCCGGAAAAAACTTCTGCTGCATATCTTACTTTATGTCAGAATATGAGACATGCTTTGCAGGTTATAAACCAGGCTGCTCCGGAAACACGTATATTCAAAAATCTGATTGTCAGTACCTCTGCTCCTACCTACAAGATAATTGAAAAAAGAATTCAGGATTTCTGCAAGGAAATTCTGGATATAGTCAGTAAAGATACAAATCCGGAAGATCGACTCTATTCACTTGGTCTGCAGTTTTTTCCATTAACCATTTTACCGGACGATACTAATTGAAAAATTCAATACTGATAACCATCACCATTGTGATTTGCCTGTCTTTTCTTTCCTGCAATGAAAGCGGTGATCTTGTAAATAATGATGGCGGAGGTACAGAAATAACTGGATATCTGGTAGCCAGCGATGCCTCACCAGCTGCCAATGCAACAGTCTGGCTTATAAACCCATATCAGAAGGAAACCTTCACCACTACCACTGATCAATCCGGAAAATATATCTTCTTTCAAAATATTCCAGAAGGGTGCTATACACTGCAGGGAATAAGAGATACTCTGGCATGTGTTATTTTTAATCTTATATATACTAACCCATTTCCGGTTCGCATAGACACACTCAAACATACCGGTTGGATACATGCTTCTGCCAACATTGATAATAGCACACTACGTCAGGGAATCGATGTTTATATTCCGGGTACCTCCTTTACTGGGAAAACAGACAGTTCCGGAGTTGTCATTTTCTGGAATGTTCCGCCTGGTAATTATGAAGTTATTTTTGAAAGGCGGGGGTATTTCAGTTGCAAAGACAGTGTGCAGGTTCTTGCCGGTCAGGTTGACACAGCCGGGCCGGTAACACTGAACCGTAATTTATCAGCCCCTGTTGAAATTCCGGTGCCTACCGGACTTACGGCAGTTATTGACACCTTTCTTGGAACAGTCACTCTTAGCTGGAATAAAATAGAGAATGACATTCAAGGATACAGTGTGCGCATTAAAGACACCACCATACACCGTTATCCTGGTGATGGAGAGTCTAGGTTTACCATAAATCCTACGTTTACTGATACTACTATCTTCCAGGAAAACCCGGCAGACACGATTTCTGTTAAACATCGTATATATCAGGTGTGCATGATAAATGCCAACGGCAACAGTGGTCAATGGGGACCGTCCTGTTCCCTGGTGATAAAAAAACCGGTTATACCCCCATCGCCATCATGCTCTCTTATCTATGTATCCGGGAATCTTTCAGTTTCTGTTTTCACCTCAGTGCCACAACTATGGTGGATCGACTCTCTTATTGTGTATCGTTCGTTTTTCAATGATGCACCTGTTAAAATGATCACACTCTCTAAAAACAACCAATACTGGCATGATCTTGTAAACTCCATCCCGGTTTTTAAAGACAGTGTGATTCCCATTACCTACACTGTATATTCAAGATCAATATATGGTAAACAATCATCCTCCTGCAGTCAAAAATCCATTAATATTAGCAATCCCTATCAGGCATACCAGATCGAAAAACCACCCAAACCACAAGGTGTTCCCCCTGAAGCAGAAGTTGGGAAGTATGTAATAACCATACCCCCATCTTATTCACCATTTCCTGAGGATAATTTAGAATACCGTTTGTTAATAAGTGGAGATAAGGATAGTCTGGAATTGTTTACAGACTGGTACACTATTCCTGCAATAGAGGTATCATTTCAAAAAGAAAGTAATTACTATTTACAATGCCAATACCGCTCCAGACGGTTTCCAGGACTGCTATCACCACTTTCGGACACTTTTTCACTAGCAATTCATGAAGTACATGTAATTCCTAAACCGTCGACTCCATCAGGTAAATCAATAGTGGATCAATCCTCTCCCAGCTCTTATATTTCTTTCATCAATGATACCTGCTCAAACGGGCACCACATCTCCATCCGCTATGTAGTGTCTTATCAAGGGGAAACCGTATCGGATTCAACCGAATGGTTGCAAGTACCTGATAAAGCTGCTACCATTTTCTGGACTAAACCGGGGATTGCCTATCTGCGGGCACAGGCACGTTGTAACACAAACCATTATATACTATCCCCATGGTCGGATGCCCTGGTGGTGACTGTTGAGTGAACCGATTTTCTTTATAGGGGCTTGACGTCAATTTTATTCTCGATCAGCCAGTTTAGAGTATTTTCAAAAACATCCGGGAAATCATAATCAAATCCTAAAGCCAAACTTGCGTTTATCATAAATTCTTACGGATTGCATTTATTTATAACTCAAGGAAAGTATCCTGCTTCTAATTAAATGCCACGAGAACTCCGAATTTCATGTACTGATATATACATTCTACGTTACAGAAGCCAGCTTCCTTTATCATTTCTATGGATTTGGAAATAGTGTTTTCTTTATCCAGTGCTCTTCTGGCCAACCATGAATCCAACTCAACTTCACTGATTCCAATTCTTTTTACAAATTCATACCAGATATTCGTGTAAATTTCATTTACACTCGCTGATTCTGCATTGAATTGGTCCAGATTAATGAAATATCCCTTCGTATTTAGTCGACTATGAATATTTCTGTATATTGATTGTTTCTCATTTTCGTTCAGATGATGAATAGACAAAGCTGAGATGATCAAATCAAATTTACCTTCAGGGAAACTGGTGCTGAAATCCCTGGTATCATATATGACATTATTGCAGTCTGCGAATCTTATTTTAGCTAATTCCATCATTTTATCGGCAATATCAACCAACCTGTAAGTAGCATTCGGAAATATCTGTTTTACATACATAGAGAGAAGACCGGTTCCGGCACCTAAATCTAACACAGATTGAACTTCTGGCCTGTTGTATCTCAGAAATTCCTGAACAATTCCGTAATAATCATCATAACAGGGAATAAACAATCTTCTCTGTTTGTCATATTCACTTGCAGCATTGTTGAATTGGGTTGCTATTTTTCGTTTTTCCATTTTCGTCTCTTCGGGTTTTAAGCTATATATTGATTTGCATTATCTTTTGAAATCCTTTGGTACAGTTTCCACTTGTTTACGTTCATTGTAAGCATAGAAGCAGCTTTCCTATCCTTAGAAACAAAAGCTTCAATTCGCAAGCACTAAAAAAGCAAAAAGAGAATCTGTCCCTGAGCAGTGTACAGGAGAAGACAGGAAAAAAAGTGAACACACTCGTTTTTGAATCTCAATACAACACTGCGCTTTTACACTCTGCATCAAGCACCAATGTCATATCCTGTATTCTGAATTGTATATTGGTAACGTTTTTTAACTCATCATACTCATTTTCAGATAATCTGATGTAAAATATCAAATCCTGGAGATCAGATATGACTACAGAAGCATCATCATATATCTCTTTCCTAATTTCGTTTTTTCCACCCTCAATTATTAATGTGTCCAATTTTAATTCATAGTTATACTTATCCCGGAAATGAAACAGCAATACCCTTTCGGTCGCATTATTATTCTTATATTTATACACTCTTAATGTTTTCATGGGACTTCCATAAGCCGGCGTTAAAAAGATCGTTTTTGATATTTCCAGATTATATCTTCTAACAACTTTTTCGATTTCCGATATATTCAGTGGTTTTTCCTCAAAATATTCGCAGGCATAGCTAGTACTGATCTGATTAATCGGTTTGAATGACATGCACGAACAACAGATCATTTCAAATATCAATAAAAATATTCCGGTCCAGGCTTTTTTTACATCCATAATCTTTCTCCATGCAATACAATTAATAGGTATTAAAAGGTTGTCAAAATACTGAAAATAGCATCCGATTGAATCGGATTATCATCTTGTTGCAAGAATTTTGTTAACTCATTTGCATCACTACCAGAGCTTATAAGAAGCCTGGATTTTAAAGTCGACTGTCATTATCAGTGGAAAACTTATTTTTATTAAAAATACATATTTTCATTTCTGTAATTATTATGAACCAATTTTTAGCACAAAAAACTTTGTGTTAGATTCCATGCCCATCATAATCTTTTGTATTTTTCATCACAATACCGGTTAATTTTGAATTTGATAATTTCGAATAGACACTTTCATGGATAATAACCAGTTGCCCTTGTTCATGAAGTCTAAATAGCTTGGCACCCAAAGTTTTGGTTTCATCTATGTAAAATGATTTAAACCTAACCCCTGTCCGTTTTATTGTAATATCAGACCTGTTTTTATCTAAACAACTTATACGACCACAAATATTTGCAAACCAATATGTAATGTTTCCCATTTTATTCTTAGGTGGATTAACCAGTTTAACAGGATAATAATCTATATTATCTATACCACATTGATCCAAAATAGTCCTGATTTTATCTGAATATAGAGTTATTGGTAAACTAACGATATCCGGATAAAAATTACCACCACTCTTTGAAAAATGAATATTTATATAACTCGGTTCAGGGTTAAGTTTCGCCCCCCTTAATAAATTGACCGGTTCTAATTCAACATCTGATTCAACGGATTCTATAACAATAGAGTTTTCTAGCGTAACTATCTGTTGGTTCATAAAATAGAATTCAGACATGGCACATACTCCTTAAAGATCATCTTTTTTAAACTTCATGGCCCATTCAGACACATAATATGGATAACTTTTTTCTGAACCATTTTTAAAATCGTTCAGACAATCTCTAATCTCTTTGCAAAGTTCATCAAGATCATTTTTAATTTCGGTTTGATCTTGAGTTTTGCAAAGACCAGCTGTAACAGCATTATCAGCAATCCCAATTAATTTCCATAGGATAACTTCATCATAGGGATGATGATCCAAATCTCCTTCATCATCCATTTCCTCAGTCGAATCTTCATTTTGAGGATCATCAAAATGATGATTTCCCACATGCCATTGTGAACCTGTAACACTCATAGCTGATGATCGGATTTCATTTTTTTTATTTTCATCTTTTATTTCTCCAAAGTTTAACATAATCCCATCTACATTGTATTTATTCCAAACAGTGGGAAGGGGGATACCATTTTGCATTCCATTAATATCATAGCCTACTGATTGGCCCATCGCTGCGATTCTATGCAACTTTGTATAACATTGGTGAACTGGTATAAGATGATGCCTTGCTCTTCCGTATTTGCCAGTACTTTGTGTGGGAGAGAGGTCTCCACATTTTAGACTTCTGGGTTTACTTTTTATTTTACTGATATCTATTGCTTTTTTTTCTGGCCATTCATGCTCACCCTCATTGCAAAAAGGGCACTTGTCTTTAACAAGCGCTTCATTAGCTTTTGCGATTGCTTCACCAATTTGCATCATGGTTCTTTCTTTAATAATTTATAAGGTCTTCGAAAGCCTTTAAGAAATATCGTTTTCTCTGGGTAAATCAATAATATGTGTTGATTTAGATTTTACAATCTCTTGCATTACCAAATATGATAAACCTCTATTGCAAAGTTGCGTGCCCCAAGAAATAATTTATAAGATAAATTCATAATCAGCAATATAACAAGGTAATGTACATGGAACCTGGGAAAAAAGGGACGAACTAATTTTACCTTTTTTCAATTATTTAAAGTCCGATTATTTTATTATCTTTGCGAACATATCGTTCTCTGAGTGCATACGTGTATAGCTACTAAGGAAGGCGGGGCCTTAAAATCCCTGATTGTCGCACTCTATTCCCAGTTATCCCAGAAAATATAAAGTCAGAATGAAAATCAGAAGTGTCCGGTTAATTTAACAAACATAAGATTTCATAAGAAGTAGGGCACGCAAATAAATTCCAAATCACAAACACCAAATCCTAAACAAATCCCAATTACCAATTATTCAAAATTCAAAC
>JAEZKP010000012.1 GCA_023436145.1 Fibrobacterota bacterium
TTGAATTTTGAATAATTGGTAATTGGGATTTGTTTAGGATTTGGTGTTTGTGATTTGGAATTTATTTGCGTGCCCTACTTCTTATGAAATCTTATGTTTGTTAAATTAACCGGACACTTCTGATTTAAATTATCATATTATAATTCCAGAAATGGATTAAAAACAGGTTAGCAGAATGAAAGAGGTAGTCGGATGGAACTGAAAAAAGTGATTTTCATTGTCTTTATTATTTGGGTTACTGGAGTACATGGAGCTAATATAATCGGATATTTCACAAACTGGGGTATTTACGGAGATCAGCCATACACTGCCAGCGATGTTCCTTATCAGAAACTTACTCACATTCAATATGCTTTTTTCAAGCCAGAAGCTAACGGCGAAATCTCTTCTTTTGATGATTACGCAGATGAACAGATTTTACTGGGAGAGATGATCTGGTCTCCCACACAACATCGTGATTCAACAACATCACTTATCTATCTGGCACATAAAAACAAGGTGAAGGTGCTGGCTTCTGTTGGCGGGTGGACCGGTTCCTCCAATTTTCCTTCTCTGGCTGGCTCTGCAATCTCCAGGTCGAATTTCTGTTCTAAAGCCCGTGCTTTGATAGAGCGCTATAGTTTTGATGGTATTGATATTGACTGGGAATATCCCTGTTATACAGAACATAATGGAACAGCTGATGATGCACGGAACTTTGTATTGCTGCTTGCTGAATTGAGAGATACTCTGGATGCAATGGATGGTGATAAAAAACTTATCACACTGGCTATTGCTGGTGGATCATTTCATGGTAAGGATTTTCTGGTTGAGCAATTTCATCCGGATGTCGATTTTATTTCGGTTATGACCTATGATTATACTGGTGAATGGGGAAGTTATGCATGGCACAACAGTCCGCTTTATGATTACGGATTAAATGACAACTGGTCACTTAGTAGAGCGATGGATTATTATTTACAAAGAGGTGTGCCATCTTCCAAACTGAATATAGGTTTGGCATTTTATGGTAAGAGCTTTGCTGGTTGTGAAGGACCCAATCAACCGTTTACCGGTCCTGGTGAGATATCCGGTTCGATTGATTATTCCACTATAGACCGTAAAATCCAGAGTGGTGAATATGTCAGGTATTGGGATGATAAAGCTAAGGTCCCTTATTGTTTATCATCAGAAAATGAATACTGCAGCTTTGATGATACTGTGTCGATAGGTTTGAAATCGCAATACTGTTTGGATAAAGGTTTTGGGGGAGTAATAATATGGGAATTGAAAGCTGGAAGATTAGCAGACGGTTCTCAGCCACTTCTCAATACTGTAGCTGAAAAACTTTTGTCAAAGGTAGCAGTGAGGAAAATCGAATATACAAAAAGTGGTAGATTGGAAAAGCTACAGGTAGTAAATAGCAGGACCGGGCATCTAAAGGTTCGGTTTAACGGTGGGTATAGAGCGGATGAAATTTCTTTTAAAATCTATACATTATCTGGCGGGTTTGTATTTGGCACAAAAGGAAGGTGTGGTGGAGGTTGTACCGAATTTCAACTGCCAGATGTGAGACTGTTTCTTTCAGGAAAATATCTGCTTAGAATTAATGATGGGGAGGAAAAATATCAGACTATGTTTACCATTATTAAATGAATTGGATTGTTTAGGTGTATGAGTTAAAGGCTGTTTTGGCAGCTTAAAATGCTGTTTTCCCTGGAGGTGAGCAGAATCGAAACCACGCAGCTCCCATCTTTGTTTCCCCAGAGGTGAATTCTTTACAGAGAAGGAAATCACCTCCGGGGAATCTCTTTCAGAGTCTACGGTTTTCCTGGTTTTTGGCTGGCAGGGAAAAATTCAATTCAAGAAGTCTTCTGATCCCCTCCTGAAGAAGCTTTCTATATGGTTAATAACTCAAGCACGATTTTTGCTTCAATACAGTATCTGATAATCACTTTCAGCTTTCTCTCTGATATCATTCAATTATGGAGTGGAGTATGAATTTAAATAATTCACCACTTGCACTTATTCGCCAGAATGCCACCGAAGTTCTTGATCGACCACAGGATTTTGATGCATTACTCGATGCCATTGGAAATTGTCGATTTGTTCTATTGGGAGAGGCATCATATGGAACACATGAGTTTTATAAAACCAGGGCACAGATAACTACTCGTCTCATAGAGGAAAAGGGTTTTGGGGCAGTAGCGGTCGAAGCAGACTGGTCCGATGCGTATCGGGTAAACCGGTATGTGCGTTCAATAGGTGATGATCCAGATCCTATGAGTGGATTGGGCGATTTTCTCAGGTTTCCCCGTTGGATGTGGCGCAATACAGATGTAGCTGATTTTATTTCAGTTCTCAAGTACTATAATGAGGGCAAGACTGCGGAGAAACAGGTTGGTTTCTACGGTCTGGACCTTTACAACATGTATGCATCGATAGACAAAGTGATTGGGTATCTGGATGAAGTTGATTCTCGCGAAGCTCAAAAGGTTCGCAGGTACTACAGTTATTTTGATTTGTATGATCATGCGAAGGAAAAATATGCAATGTCAATTGTATTGACAGAAGACTGTCAGCGGAAGATAGTTGTTCAATTAGAGGAACTAAGAAAGAATAGTATAAAATACATGAAAAATGGCGGTTTTACCCTCAAAGAGGAGCAGTTTGTTACTGAGCAATATGCCAGAGTGGCACACACCGATGAGCAATATTACAAAAATATGTTTTCAGGCAGGGTGTCATGCTGGAATCAGCGTGATAAAAACATGGCAGACACTTTAGATGCACTGGCCGGTTATCTCAAACAATATAGGGAGCCTAAAATAGTAGTTTGGGGACACAATTCCCATATAGGTGATGCCCGTTCAACAGAGGTAAGTCTTTTCGGGCGGTTAAATCTTGGTCAACTGGTTCGCGAGCGCTACAAGGACGAGGTGTATCTGATTGGTTTTACAACTCATAGTGGAACTGTAACTGCGGCATCTTTTTGGGGGGAAGCAGTTCAGAGGAAAAATATCAGCCTTTCAACGGCTGAGAGTTTCGAGCATTTGTTCCACAGAAGTGAGATACCCTCTTTTTACTTGAACGTGCGTGATAATAAACAGCTCCCCTTTTTAGCGAACCAACATCTGGAGAGGGCTATCGGAGTGGTTTACATGCCGGAATTGGAGCGGCAGAATCATTATTTTAGGGCATCTCTGTCCGGGCAGTTTGATGCGGTCATTCATTTTGATAAGAGCATTGCCGTACAGCCATTAGATCATATTAGTGGTTGGGAGGAGGGGTTAGATAGTTATCGGAGTGCTTTATGATGATGAGGAAAGCATGAGGAGAGGGTGGGGGGAAACGAATTGCGAAGAAGTGCTCATGTGCAGGGGGAGGATTGGAACCAGCATTTTTCCCCGGAGGTGAATTCTTAATCGATCCACTTTTCACCTCTGGGATGTATGAAAGGATGCTACATCGTTTGTCAAAAGAATGTAGCATCCCAAGAATACTGCAATCTTGTCCTGCTTATTAAGAAGGAAACTGAAAGAATTTCGCCGGATTTTAGATTTTTTAAGGGGTGAATTGTAAAAGGATTTTTGCTAAGAGTCATGTAATTGACGTATCGGTTGGTTCCTGGGTACCTTTTTATCCCCGGAGGTGTATCCGTAATAATTTTCCGAATCACCTCCGGGCAGTTAACTCGACTATGAATGTAGTCGAATGATTCTGCATGTCTCGTGGCGAGGCATAATCCAATTAAAAAAATAATTCAGCAATATTGAACTGTTAAATTTTATAATATTGGATCCGATTCTGTAGAAGGCAAGAATAGAGGTGGCAGCTATTTTTATTTTCTGAAAAGTTGATATAGAGTATCTATTAAAAATTAATAAATACCAATTGATTTGTTCTTATGGCGCCTCAGACTACAGTAGAGCTTGCTTCGGGAGGCGAAAAGGTGACAACCTTATGATTTTTATATCTTGAGAATGAACACTCGATAATGCAATCAGGGTATAAGGGGTTCAGAGTTTTTTGAACATGGACTATGTAAATTCCTCTGTGGCTAGCCGGATAAAAAAATCCTTACAGTCAATATTGTCAAACCTGCTAATCATCCTGGATACTGCAGATTCGCTCACCCTCAGATGCAGGGCCATCTGGGCCCCCGAGAAATCGAAACGTTTCTTACCTATGTAGGCAAACAGCTCTCTCGCTGTAGATTTTACATCAAATAAACCTTGATGAAAAATATCTTTGGCAGGAAGACAAAGAGATCTGGTTACCTCCTCCACAATTTGTTCCATGGTAACATTCTCACTTACATGACGGGCAATCCTGGCACGTCTGCATCTGTCTAATTCCAATATGTGCTTGATAAATTGGGGTTCACCCAGAACCCAGGCTTCCGGTTCGTGGAAGCTGAGTTTTCCGTTGTTGGCATCTTTTAGGTGTTTAACGATTTTTTCACTATCACTGTTAAGTTTATCAATACAGATGTAATCCTTATATTTTTTAACCGGATCAGAAATGTCAAAAAGGTCGAGTACAATCTGAGTGTTCTGGAATTCATATGGTTTGTTCCCTAATAAGAAGTAATGACCGCTCCATTTATAGTAATCCAACTCCTCAAGTGAGCATTCCCCATTTACTACCGGTTGCAGATGAATGAAGCGAACTACCTCTTTTAATTTAGTCTGCTCTATCACCAGTGAATTAAAGCGGGATGCGAAAACGGTTCCATGCCGTTTTTCAGTTTTGTTAAACTTTTTTGCAATAACGGAATTGAAAGTCTGCATAGCAATTGAAATTGATTGTTCACTGGATTTGAGTAGTAGATCATATTGGTTTCCGGTTAAGGAAAAAGCATAACAGGAAAGTTGGTATTTTTTGCTGATTCTAGTTAGCTGCTCGATAAAGAACTTTTTAAGTAAATCCTTACCGAAGATCTGCACTTCCTCTGCGCCCTCAGCGAAAATGTGATAGATGGCCTGTGGAACAATGATTCTGGGTTTGGTGCTCATTATGTGCATCCTTTTTTTGTGGTATTAGAAAAAGTGATGCAATTACAGTTCCATTTATTGAGTACTGTGGAGTGAAAAAGAGTTTGCGGTAAGAGGGGCGAAAGAGGAGGATTTAGGAAGTGGTAAAGAAGTGGGAAAGAAGTGGGAAAGAAGTGGGAAAGAAGTGGGAAACAAATCCCGGAGGTGAATTATACAAAAGCTATATTTCACCTCTGAGCTTCTGTAACTGTCTATCATTACACAATTTGCTGCAAAATAAAGATTATCTCCCAAATTTCCAAATTAAATATCTGCTCTTTGCGAAACACCAGAATTGTCTGGAATGAGAAGAAATAATCAGAAAACCGAATCCTAAAATGTTTAAAAAATAATGATGCCCCGGAGGTGAACTCTCTGCCTGGAACGTTTTCACCTCCGGGGAGAGTTTAGGTCCATCTATCAATTCAAGCTTTAATCAGTCTATTTCAGCCGATTTACATCGGATCTGCAAACAATACTCTGAAAATTATGAGTAATCAAAATAATTCATTCTCCAGAGTGAATAGCATTACGAAAAAATAGTAACTGTTGATAAAATGATTGTGCCTATGTAATGTCGCTTGATTTATTTTCTTTCCTTGAAACTAATGATAAAAGATGATACCATCAAATATATCTCACTATACTTCTAAATAGCTTCACTTGTTCAGAAAGGCTGGTATGAAACTGATCTCTGCCATGATGCTACTGGCTGTTTTTTCAATCTCCATCCAAGCAAAACTCCGCCTTTATTCCCGTGCACTTGCCGAAAAATATGTAGCTGATTCCCTCAAAAGGATCGATTCACTAAGGGTTGCTGATTCCATTCATGTTGCTGACTCGCTCATGCTTGCCCGTTATCAGACAGCAGATACCGTTTTCAGAATGGAAAGAATTAAAAAAGAAAAGGAAATGGAAGTGTATAAGCCTGTTGAAGTTGATTCCAGTGAACGGGTATTCAGGGATAGTGTAGATATCTTTTCTGCAAGAACGATCAAGATTGATGAAGGCAGTAAGTATGCTCATCAGATAGACAGCCTTCAAAACAGGATGGACAGTATCTGTAACGCCATTCATGATCATGACCCCTGGTTTAAAAAGATGAAAACATTTCATATATCTGAAAAGAAACGTTATATGACCTTTCTAATGCAGAATAATTACAAGGACAGTGCATCTATTCTGGCATGTTGCAACCAGCTTTATCAGATGTATTCCAGCAGGATTGATCTTCTGACAGCAATCAAAAATTCTCAAACTCATAATACCAGAAACTTCGTAAACTACCATATCGAGAATATCAGACAACAGCTTGCTGAGCTCAGTGATTTTATCGTGGCATTGAGTCCGGAAGTACCTTATCATCTTCAGCGCCAGCGTAGCTCAGATGTGCAACAACCATTCTGAGTTCTCCGTAAGATATTTTATCGCCAAAATGTTCTTTGGCAGTTGAAAGCTCTCTGGAGTTACAGGCTATAAAATAATCGCTAATTTCCGAAACTTTTTCAGGAGTCATGAACTGATCTATACCAAGTTCACCGGATGCGATAAAGTGTGATATATGCCCCTCGATGGTGGAAAGTGCAAGATTTCTGATGCTTGCAATTTCTGTAAGATTTTTACCGGATTTCAATAGATCAAATGTCACCTGCTTTGTATTTGTTTTAACTTTTAAGAGAGGCTCTTCCATTGGTTCACTATTAATAGTATAGGCGATGCCAGTCTCGTTGCAGTAGTCGCTTAAAATTTCAAGAATCTGTGAGCCGAATTCCTTCAGCTTTTTTCTCCCTAATCCTTTGATTTCTTTAAGCTCCTTTAACGAGGAAGGGAGTCTGGTGCAAATTCCCACCATAGTTTTATTTTGTATGATCATGTACTCAGGAAGTTCCAGTGCAGAAGCGACCTGTGCCCGCCATGTCTTTAATTTATTGTATAATGCAGGATGAGAATTTGCGTATGAAACATCCTCTTGCAAAAACCTGACTGGCTTAGCTTTTTCAATTGCAGCTTTTGATCTGGCCTCCAGAACTGCCTGGACTGAAAATCCCTCCCGGCAAGCCTCCAGACAGGCTGTTTTTATTCTCAGAAAATCAGCAAGCTTGTTTAAACAATTTGCAAAAGAATTTTTATACTCTTTGTTATCAATATCAATGCCGGTGCCGGTCTGTATAAAAGCACCGATCAGGGTGTGAGATTTTAAAGTGAAATAGTCAACAGCCTTCTTAATCCTTTGGTTAAGCGATTTGTTTTGCTCCACCTCCGGTTCAAGTGATAAAAGATAATGGATCTGGGCATCAAATTTGTCTGCGATGCTGAAAATCTCACTTTCCACAGCTGCAGCACTCGTTTCCAGGGATTGAATAATATTTTGAAGGATACTTTCTCTATTCTGGCAGACTAACTTGAGAAAAAAATTAACTTGCTTTCTCAGCTGGGAAAAGTCGAACAGTTCCCGCAACAATTCTTGTTGATAAGAGATGGAAGCTGCTTTTAGCTGCAACTCTCCGGGTTGGTTCTGCTGGATTTTTCTGGTAAAATGTGATACTGAGGAGTCATTGATAAGAATCCTGGGTGAAAGCCGGTTGGTTAAAATCAAACCATCCAGCGTTTTACACCGGCTTAAGGCTACATAAACCTGGCCATGAGCAAATGCTTCACCTGCATCGATTATTACTTTGTCGAAAGTAAGCCCCTGGCTTTTATGAATGGTAATCGCCCATGCTGCTTTGAGAGGATACTGTGTAAATGTGCCTGTAACCGTTTCCACAATTTCACCGGACTCATTGTTAAGTCCGTATCTGGCGTTCTGCCATGTTTCCGGTCCTACGGTTATTGTATCGGGGGTACCCGGGCAATTTACAATTATCAAATCATTTTTTATGGCCTGTACTTTACCGATTTTTCCGTTAAAAAAGCGCTTCTCAGGTAAAGAATCGTTCTTAACAAACATCACCTGTGCCCCAGGCCTGATCTCCAACTCCTGATCGGTGGGAAAAGAGTATTCAGGGAACTCTCCTTCAATTTTTGCCTTAAATTTGTAAGATGGTCCAGGGAGCTTTGCCATTTTTTCATTGTTTATCCGTTTTGCCTGATAATTGTGAGTGGTAAGAATGATACTGCCTTCAGAATCGATATTGAACCCAGGTTGATATCTGTTGTTAAGTAATTTCAGAGTTTGAGGGTCCTTATCGCCATAGCGGACCTTGTTTAAAAGTATAATGAACTCCTGATCAGTTTGACGGTAAATCTTTTTTAGCTCAATTGTTACATATTTTGATCCCATCAGGGCTTTGCTTTTAAAGAAAAAGGGATTATCGTAGTACTGTTTCAGAATTTCCCATTCCTCATCTTTGACAACTGGAGCAAGCTGCTGAAGATCTCCAATCATAAGCAACTGTACTCCACCAAATGGTTTTTCATAACCTCTGATCCTTCTGAGCTGCTCATCTATACCATCCAGCAGATCGGCTCTCACCATACTGATCTCATCTATTACTATCAGGTCTAGGCTTCTGATAATATTCAGTTTTTCACGGCTGAATTTGTGGTAACTGTTTGAAGTTTTTTTTCCGAAATGACTGGCGGGAGATGGATCTGTGTTATTATTTGGAACGCATGGCCCGAAAGGCATCTGAAAAAAGGAGTGTATTGTTACTCCACCTGCATTCAGCGCAGCAACACCAGTAGGGGCGAGTACGACCATTCTTTTAGGTAAGGTTTTTCTGAGATTATGAAGAAAAGTGGTTTTTCCGGTGCCTGCGTTTCCGGTTAGAAAAACGTTTTCTGAAGTACATTGTAGAAAACCCAATGCCAGTTTCATTTCCGGATTATTGTTTTCTATTATGTTCACAGTATTTCTACTCCGATAAGTTAAATTTATAATCTGTGAGTGGTGGCAAAACCGAAAAAGTGGACAATCAGAGCAATCGGGATTAAGGCATGTTATTTCAATATAAATGGTTGGGATGGGGCAGGGCTGGAAAAAATGCTTTTCCCCGGAGGTGAAATCATCCTCTGTAAAGAAATCACCTCCGGGGAGAGCCCTGTTTTCCCCCTGCCGGATTTTCCGCCAGATATCTATATCTGTTCTCCAACAGAACACCTTTTTTTTCCTCAATTATTGATTACCAATAAAGATTAAGGTAGATTGTTTATCATATGAAGGAGGACACCCATGCCCAATACCTCTGGCTCTATTATCAGAAGCTGGGGTGGTTTAGGTGATGGAACTGGAAGCGGTGATAATTGTAGCATATTTGCAATAACCGCTGATTCAAATGGAAGTATCTATGCATATGAATTCGAAAAAGCAATCAAGGTTTATGACTCCCATGGAGTTTTCAGACAATTGATTAACAGCAAAGAATTCACGATACGGTATTCATGGACAGGTACACAAGGAGCTTTGCCTTTTTTAACCGGGATATCAGTGGAATCGCAACCCGGAAGAAAAAACTAGACAAATGATGGTGAGTTTTGTGTGGTGGAAACTAATGGCGAACTCCTTACTAATTATACAACTGATATTGTGGAACAGGTAATTCTGGATGGAAATTATGTTTATATATTGAAGAAAAATTCAGGGAACAATGCCACAAGCAGGGTAATAAAGATGAAAAGCAACTTGTAATAAGGTTAACATTTAATGGTGCTTCTGCTTACCTGAAGAGAGAAGGTTGTTGGGAGGTTATCTCACATAGCCTTTCTTTCTTTTTGCATTGCTGAATAAAACGTATTCTGCTGAAATGCGGCCATTGCCATTGAATATATAGTCAGTTGATTTTCAAAATTCTCTAATTTCGTCATGCACTGATTGTTTTATCAGGTACCCATTCTAAAATTACATGAATAAGATGGATTCAGAATTCCTGCCGTCCGTCTACCATCCGTCTACCATCCGTTCACCGTCCGTTCACCGTCCGTTCACCGTCCGTAGCAGCAGGCTGCGGAGGACTGGTAGCAGGTACTGAGGTGGACAGGTAGCAGGCTACTTGCGGAGAACAAGTAGCACACTCTGCATTAATTTATAACAGAGAAGGTTAGAGGTAGCACGGGAAAGACCGACCGATTAGTATTTGTTCATTTTGAACAAATACTAATCAGCAAATCGTCATGGAAGAACGATTTGCTGCTGTTGACTGGTTTTATCTGAATCGACTTTTATAACCCATGTACCACTTGCAGGACGGGGTAGAAGGTAACTGTTTGCTTTGCTTGTGTTAAAAGTTCCGGAATAGAAAAGTCTTCCCTGAATATCATGAATATTGATTTTATTAACATACCGGTTATCATTCATAACACACTGAAGCTGTCCAGGTAATATACGAACAGCAAACCGGTGTGATTTATCAATACCTGATACTGATCTGTTTGGCTTGACAGAAACCGGGACCATTACCAGGGAAATACTGTCGAAATCAAATACACCAAGATTGTAACCGCAGGTAATATTTACATTGACCGAATCTTTACCGGCTATAGAATCTGAGGAAAAGGAAAGGGAGTATTTTGTCCATTCGGTAGTTAAATTGATATTATCAGATTTCAGCGTTGCCCATTCCCGGGATTCGCCTGTCTGGGCTATTACCTGTATTGTAGAAGTATCATTGTCTGCTTTAGCATAGAACTCAAACACATAATCACGATCCATTTCACAAGTCCAGGATTCATCCTGTAACTGCACTTCGTAAGGCTTTTCCGGTATCGCAGTTACACTGATACGACAGAATTTTGAACCGGATTGTGCACCTTCTTCCGGATAACTGGCTTTTGCCTCGCCTGTACCTTGTACCTGCAGATTCCAGCCGGTTCCGCCGAGTTCAAAATCACCGTTTGCATAGAGTGACCCTCCTTCTGTAGGAGCTTCTTCTCTGATAACCACGTTGTCGATATCATAAACACCGGTTGAGAATCCTAATACCAGAGCGAAATTATGTTTGCCTCTGCCATTTGCATCAGCGGTAAACATCATATTTAATTCCTGCCATGCAGTGTCAAGAGTGAAATATCCACTGCTGGTACGGTAAGCATATTGACTTGTTGAATCACCGTAAACGCTGATCTGTACCTGACGGGTAGAATCTGCCCTGACCCATGCCGAATAATAGTAAGTATAGCCTTTTTTTGCCTCCCACATTGGATCTAAAAGCTGAATGTGCCAATTTTCTGAAGTAACCTTGGTTACTGTTATACGCAAAAATCCTTTTCCTTCTTTGGCTGTACCTGAGGTGGAATCTATGTCCATGGTGGCTTGAGCGGTATCCACTTCCGGATTCTCGTTATAAGGGGCGGCATTCCATCCGGTTTTAGATGATGTTTCAAAGTTCCCATTGGTGAGAAGATTATCTGCTGCCATCAAAAATGAGGCTGTGCTGGCCAATAGAAGTGAAAATTTAATCAGTTTTCCCATGTACTACTCCTTTAAATTTTTGTATGAACCATTACAAATTATGATTGTGCTTAGTTGCTCTCTGCTCTGATCTCAACATCCCTCTAATAGGATCACCATTTAGTGTATTTTATGATAAAAACCTGTTCAATATTATAAAAAGATAGTGAGAAAATAATAGAAATAATGAATAGAACGCACAAAGATTTTCCCGGTAAAAAGCACAAGGAAAAGTGATTATTCAGGGTGTTGGACAAAATGTTTGAGCCTTTCTCAGCTGATGAGTGTCATCTGGTAAATGGCGGAATCCACACTTGTTCATCTACTCAATCTTGCCGGCTTTGAGCATGTGCGCTGCTATCCGGAAAGTATGATGGTTGATTCTGCGAATCTCTTCCAGAAGGTCGCTGTGAATGGCAGTTGTCTGCAATGATTCCGGTTTTCTATGGTAAAGCCGGTTCATATGATGCCCGAATAGCTGGTCGTAAATATTGTACACTTCTTTTTTCCTCTGGAAAACAGTATCCGCCAAAATCAGATCATTAAGAACAAATGCAGCAATAACCTCTTTGAAATTAGAGATGGATAGGTCAAGAAAATCCAGTATCTCATGTTTTCCTTCTGCAGAAAGTGGCAGAGCACTGAATTCAATCTTTTCTGCCAGAGATGCAATGCCTTTGGATACGGAATCTCCAATATGTTCCAGATCTGTGGTAATCATGATTAATTCAAAAGCTTTGGATGCCTGTTCAGGGCTTAGCTCTTCACGGGAAATCCTGGTGAGAAAGGTAATAATGCTCTCATGAATAAAATCGATTTCATCATCTGCATCCACTAACAGCTGTTTTTTTGCAGTTTCAAATTTACTTATAAGACTCTTGCATTGCTCGATCATTATGGTTACCCGTTCCGACATAAACTCAATCTCTTTAATTGCCTGAGAAAATGCCAGAACAGGTAATGAAAGCGTCTGCTCGTTTAAAAAATGAGTACGATATTTTGGCTGCCCGGTTCCCCGAGGTTTTACAAATTTTAGTATGAGCTTTTCAAACAATGGAAGAAAGGGCAGAAAGAGAATTGAAATAGTAAGGTTGAAAAGGGTGTGCCATACTGCAATTTGTAATGCTGTGGAGCTGTTGGAGTAAAGATCTATATATTTAATTAATCCTGTAAACGGGAAAATTATCAATATACCCAGAAACTTAAAAAGAAAATGAGCCCAGGCTACCCGCACCCCTTCCAGTTCTGCTTTGATCGTGGAGATAAAAGCAGTCACACAGGTTCCCAGATTAGCTCCCATGATTACCGGGAAGAAATTGACAGCTGATGGTGCCCATCCGCTTCCACTACTATAAGCATCGATGAGCGCGATAAGAATGGCCAAAGTTGCAGCGCTACTATGGATTATTGCTGTAATCAAAGTTCCTGCTAAAAGACCGTACCAGGGGTTTATAAGACTGTCATGCATCAGCTGCTCAAAGTGGGGCAGGCTTCTCAGTGGTGCAACACTCTGAGTCATCATATGCATTCCAAAGAATATAAACCCAAGGGCCATTGTCAGCTTCCCATAAGTAGCAAATTTCACATTTTTACCGCTCAAAGTGGAAAAGAAACCGGCTGCTATCATAAGAGGAGCAATCTGGTAAAATTTAAAGGCAAAGAGCTGAACTGTGAATGTGGTCGCCAGATCTGAACCTAATATCATCCCCAGCGATTGCCCAAGTGTTAAAAGGCGGGCACTGGCAAAACTGACCAGCATCACAGTGGTAGCTGTAGAGGATTGAGTGATAAGTGTGGTCCCAAGTCCGGCAAAATACGCACTCAACCGGTGACGGGTTATAAGATTAATCAGTTTGCGGAGGTTTGTCCCTCCGAGAGATCTCAGATTTTTTTCACCCTGCTGCATTCCATAAAGAAATATCGCCAGGCCGCAAAGAAGATAAAAGAGATCGAAAATTGAAAATGATTGATTCATGATATTTTTGAAAAATATGGTTCAAATTTTCACTAATATCACTAATTGTATCATAATTTTACTGAATTGTTATATGATTCAGGTCGGAACGCCCCGAGGGGGCGTTTGTGCGAAAATTATGATATACGTGTGATGATGTATTTGGCGAGATCGATAAGAAGTTGTCCCTTTTCACCCAGAAATGCAATGTCTGAGCAAGCCTGGTCTATTAGCTGCTGAGCATATTTTTTTGATTGTTCCATACCGCAAACTGAAGGGAATGTCGCTTTCCCATTTTCCCTGTCACTACCAGCATCTTTGCCCAGCTGTTCAGTTGTGCTCTCTTCATCCAGAATATCATCCACCACCTGGAAAGCCAGACCCACCCGGTTCCCAAAAGAAGTGAGTTTTTCCAGATCCGCTAAGGGTGCATTAGCCAGCATAGCACCAATTCTTATTGAGGAACAGATAAGGGCAGCGGTTTTATTGCGATGAATATATTCCACAACTTCACGGGAAACCGATTTACCTTCCGATTCGATATCAACCACCTGTCCACCAAGCATACCCCTGGTTCCAAGTGCCTTAGCAATCTCTGCGATGATATCCACTCTTCCTGTTCTGGTTAGAATTTCAAAAGCGGAGATACAAAGTGCATCTCCACCCAGAACTGCTAAAGCCTCATTGAAGGCTTTATGTGCAGTCGGTTTGCCTCTTCTGAAATCATCATCATCCATGCAGGGAAGATCATCATGAATAAGGGAAAAAGTATGAAACATCTCAAGTGCAGCAGATGCCAATAGTGGATGCTCATCATCAAAATTGCCACCACAAGCCTCATAGGTAGCCATAAGCAGGCAGGGTCTTATCCTTTTACCCCCTGCAAAAGTACTGTATCGCATTAGTTTGTGGATAGAATCCGGATAAGTGGTGTCCGAAGGAAGCACTTTATCTAGGGTCAACTCTGTTGCCTGTGCAACTTTTCTGGAATATTCTTTTAAATCACTCATCCTGGTTTTCTCCGGCTAAAAACGATTCAAGCGTCAAACCAAGCACCCGTTCCATAAATTCCCCGTTTTCCCCCTTGAACAACTCCTTTACTTTCCCTTGCGCATTTTTCAGATGAGAGTCACATCTTTGTATAAGATGTATTCCATTTTCAAAATAGCGTAGAGCATTTTCCAGGGTAAGATCATCCCGCTCAAGCTCTTCAACCATCCTTTCAAGTTCTGTTAATGACTGCTCAAAGGACAGCTCAGAAGTTGAGGGTAACTCCAGGGGCAATGTTTGCTGTGATTTTCTGCTTTTTATTTTATTTTCTTTCATGCACTGTCTTTCTCGGTATTCTGGATAATCTAATTTACTGCATTCCACATGTCAAAAGGCCACATCGTTTTTTTTGTCGCTGTCAATAGAAATGATGTTCCCCAGGGCTGAGCCGGTGAAAAAGCGGAGCCTTACAGTCTCTCCTGGAGTAAGCTGCTCGGAGCTTCGAACCGCTTTTCCATCACCTTTGGTTATTACGCTGTACCCTCTTGCCAACACTGAAAGTGGACTCAATGAATTAAGTCTTGAGGCAGCAGATGATAAACGGGTAATGTTCCTCTTAAAGGTCATTTCGAAGCTTCTCAAACACCGGTGTTCAAGATCATCACAATACTGACTTGATTCCAATAACATCCTCAAAGGACGGCGAAGGGCATTTCTGCGAATTAACATCTCATACTGATCCTGTATATCCAGAAAATATCTCTGAAAAGCGATACTGAATCTTTGGGCATAAGAATAGAAATATCTTTTGCTCTCCTTATTATCGGCAACTACCATCTCTGCTGCTGCTGATGGGGTGGGGGCCCTTACATCCGCTACAAAATCGGCAATTGTAAAATCTATTTCATGGCCGACTGCTGAAATAACCGGTATTTCTGACTCGTAAATTGCACGGGCTACGATCTCTTCATTAAAGGCCCACAAGTCCTCAATAGATCCTCCACCACGACCTACAATAATACAGTCAACTTTTCCATAGTTGTTAAAATTGCGGATTGCAGCAGCTATCGCCGGTGCGGCAGTTTCCCCCTGGACCGCCACATCTATCAGAATTACATCGGTTTGAGGTGCCCGGGAAGATACTACGCGGATTATATCCTGAATTGCTGCTCCCCGCTTTGAAGTAACTATTCCCAGTGTGGAAACAGAATCAGGAAGCGCCTTCTTATGTGACATGTCAAAAAGACCTTCCTGCTCCAGTTTCTTTTTAAGCTTTTCAAAAGCTGCATGAAGTGCTCCACTGCCCAGGGGTTGCATCCGGTGAATGTCCAGCTGATAATAGCCACCTTTCTTATAAACCCGTATAGATGCGATTGCGCTCACCGCAACTCCATCCTGGGGTTTAAAGGTGAGTTGTTGAGCAGCGCTTCTCCAGATGACTGCAGGTATCTGGCAATCCTGGTCTTTTAACCGGAAATAGCAATGTCCGCTGGAGGATGGCTTCCAGTTAGAAATCTCACCTTCCACCCACACCAGGGTGTTTCCTGATTCTAATATAAGTGAAATACCTTCATTAACTTCACTGATAGTGTAAGGCCGGTCCGATTGTTGAGGTGATAGAAAATCAAATTCACTCATTAAAAGTAATCCGTTCATGGATTCTGGAAATAGAAATTGCTTTACCGGTACCATCATCGATATCAATAATAACTGCGTTTAGCATGGGGCTGGTTTCTGCAGGTTCAAAGCGTACGGAAGTCTGTAAAAGAAATCTGCGGATCACAGATGATTTTTCCATACCGATTACCGAATCCTCTGGACCAGTCATTCCTGTATCGCTTATGAAAGCGGTTCCGCCCGCAAGTATCTTCTCATCTGCGGTTTGTACATGAGTATGAGTGCCCACAACCGCACTTACCCGGCCATCCATGAAGTGTGCAAAGGCGATTTTCTCACTGGTGGCTTCAGCATGAAAGTCAATAAGGATAATTGAAGTGGATTCCCTCATCTTTTCCACTTCCATATCGCCAGTACGGAAAGGACAGTCTAAGGCCTGATGAAGAAATGTGCGCCCTTGAAGGTTTATTACTCCTATTTTGCGGTTATCTGGAAGAGCGAAAATGGTAGAACCTTTACCTATATTACCGGGAGGATAATTGAGAGGTCGAAGCACATTGGGATCATCCATAAAGCTGTATTCATTATCTGGTACAGTAAATGAATGATTACCGCCTGTAACTATCTGCAGGCCATATTTACGAAGTTTTTTAAATAGTTTACCGGTGAGGCCCCTTCCACCGGCTGCATTTTCCCCATTACCTATACAAACATCTATAGAATGCTCTTTAATAAGGGAAGGGAGACGCTCTGCAAGAATACGTCTCCCTACATTTCCGAAAATATCCCCAATGAATAAAACCTTCATTATTTTGCGTACTCAGTATATCTGCTTTCTCTAATGATAGTTACCTTGATCTGTCCGGGATACTCCATTTCATCCTGTATCTTCAAGGCTATCTGACCTGCCATTTCCTCGGCCTGTGCATCATTAATGGTTTCCGGTTCGACCATACACCTTATCTCCCGGCCAGCCTGGATTACGTATGACTTGCTGACTCCCCTGAAAGAATCTGCGATCTCCTCCAGCTTGGTGAGACGGTTGATATAATTTGTCAGGGTTTCACGACGAACTCCCGGTCTGGTGCTGGAGATTGTATCTGCTGCTTGTATTAGGATAGGGTAAACAGAAATAGGGGGTATGTCCTCGTGATGAGCTGCAATAGCATTGCAGATAATCTCGTTTTCATTATTTTTGGAGGCCAGGTCCGCACCCAGTTCTGAATGGGTTCCTTCAGTTTCTCTGTCAATGGCTTTTCCAATATCGTGAAGCAGGCCGGCACGTACTGCGATCTTGGGATCCAAACCTAGCTCTGAAGCCATAAGTCCGGCTAAAATAGCTACTTCTTTGCTATGTTGAAGTACATTCTGGCCATAAGAGGTCCTGTATTTGAGCCTTCCCAGCATTTCCACAAGTTTTGGTTTAAGTCCGTGGACGTCCAGCTCAAAAATGACCTCTTCTGCTGCTTCCTTCATTATCTTTTCCAGCTCTTTTTCACTCTTTTTTATAAGCTCTTCAATTCGGCCCGGATGAATTCTGCCATCGGTAATAAGCTTTTCCAGAGCCAGACGTGCAATCTCTCTACGGATTGGGTCAAAACCGGAAAGAATAACTGCCTCAGGAGTGTCATCAACTATAACATCAATTCCAGTGGCTTCCTCAAACGACCGGATATTACGTCCCTCACGACCAATGATCCTTCCTTTCATCTCATCGTTTGGAAGATGAACGACCGAAACGGTTGATTCCACAGTGGTATCTGCTGCACATCGCTGAATGGATTGGATAATAATCTCCTTAGATTCCCTTTCCGCATCAGCTTTTGCCTGATCCTTAATTTCTTTGATCATTTGGGCGCATTCGTAGCGGACCTGATTTTCCAGATTTTCAAGAAGCAGCTTTTTGGCATCTTCCTGAGTCATGTGGGAAATTTTTTCCAGTTTTTCATTTTCCTGAGCAATAAGACGGGTTAATTCATTGTCTTTGGTACGCAGGGTCTTCTCTTTGGTATTAAGGAAGTTTTCCCGGGCACTGAATTCTGATTCCCGTTTTTCTATCAGATCTTCCCGCCTTTTGAGGTCAAGATCCAGCTCTTTTAAACGCTGCTGTTCCTGCCGGATACTCTCCCTGGTCTTGGCCGCTTCTTTTTCAAATTCTGTTTTGGCCTTGAACCATTCATCTTTAGCCTCAAGAATCGCTGTTTTTTTCTGGAGTTCAGCTTCTTTTCTGGCTTCTTTGATAATCCGCTCAGCTTCTCTCTGAATCTCCTGTTCCTTACTCTGTTTGTATTTCCTGTCGACCAGTAAGCGCCAGTAAAGGCCAGCGGCAAATCCCAGCGCTATACCTATGACAGCAGTTATGATATAAATGAGTGCAACACCCATCTAAACCTCCTGAAAAGATTTTATAGTGAATATATTAAAAATGGAGAGGAAATAAATCCTGCTCCACAGTCTACAAAGTTTTAGAAAATGGAAAATCTCCTGATTTTCCGCTGTAACGGTACGGGAAGAATCGGGCAGGGAGGTTTTCTGCTGTGCCTTTTAAAAATCAAAAAGTCACTATTGCAGTGCACTGTCAATTTTTTGATTCAGCGATGCGATAGTCTGTTGGAGTTCTTGTATCTTATTGGCACTATCTTCATATTTGGCTTTACATTCAAACAGTTCACCTGCAATGTTCAGTGCAGATAAAACAGCGATTTTCAATTGATCGTGAAACGCTGAATTGTAATGGATCTCTGCCATCTTAGAATCGACATACCTGGCAATCTGCCTTATGGTTTCGATATTTACATCGCTTTTGATCTGATATTCTGCACCAAAAATGACAACTCGAACACTTTCCATGGACGAGCCCATATAACCCCCGACCAGTTACACTTCGGTCTGTTTACTGCTGCACTATTTCCAGTTTCGCTAAAAGTCCCTGTATCCGCTCAGCAGTAATATTTAGCTTACTCTGCTGGCTCTGAGAATCGATTTTCAGCAATTCCAGCTCAGCTTTGAGTTGTTCATTTTCAGATTCCATATCTGAAATTTTATTACTGTTCTGATTGAGCTCCTCCCGAAGCTGATTATTCTCTTTTCGTACATTATCCAGTGCAGTAATCAATGTCTGTACTTTATCTTCCAATTCATTAAGAAAATCGATAGACAAGGTAACTCCCTTCTCCTTAATTCTATAAAATAACGGGTCTTAAACCCTGGTTATAATGTTAAATTTGCAGACCTTCTTACCGCTGAAGCAATGATTACGTAATAAGGTCTGTTTTAATATATACAAAGTAATGGAAAAACACCAGTAGCTTCTATACGGTATTATCCTACTGCTGTAGATAATGATTGTCAATACTTTTTCAGGTACGAAGCTGTGCACCGAATTTTGACTGCACTGTCGATACAATCGCCGAGCAAATACCTTCTGCTTCCTTGTCAGTAAGCGTTTTTTCCACAGAACGGAGCTTCACGCTGAATGCGATACTCTTGCGCCCCTCTCCCAGTTTTTCCCCTCTATAGAGATCAAATGGGGTCACTTCTTCAATGAGTGAAGAAACTTTGTAAATTTCAGCGGTGATTTCTGCAGATTTCAGCTCATCTGCCATAACAAAACAGAAATCACGCTCCAGCGCCGGAAACCTGGGTAGTTGCCGGTATCTGGGCTGCGGTAGGGAGGATTGCAATAATGATGTTATATCCAGCTCGGCATAATAAACCGATGACTTGATGTCAAAATGCTCACAGACTCTCTTTGAAACTTTCCCGGCAATGCCCTTAATTACACCGTTACAGACCAGGGCTACTTCCTTGTCCCAAATTAAGCCATAGTCAGATATCGGTCTGAAGGTAAATTCACCAACTCCACTATGAGCTCCGAATGCTTCTATAATCCCCTTAAGTATGTAATAATTGCAGGGAAGAGCTTCTGTATTCCAGCTTTTTATCCAATAATTACCTTCGATCAAAATACCTATAACCTGCCGCTCTACTGCACCAGACTGAGTCTGTTCGAATACCTTACCTACCTCAAAAAAATGATTATTGAGATTTTTCCGGTTCAGGTTGTAAGTCAGAACTTCCAGGATACTGCCAGCCAGAGTTGTTCTCATCTGAGCCATTTCCGGATTCAAAGGATTCAGTAAAGCTACCGGCGAAATCTGTGGAGTCAACAGGGATCGTAGTTTTTCCGAAGTCATACTGTTGGTTACAATTTCCTGTAATCCAAAAAATGCCAGGGTTGATCTGATCTTGTCTGTGATTCTTTCTGTAACCGGCAGACTCGTGTTCAGATAAACCGGAGCTATTTCTGATGCAGGGATATTATCATACCCGTACATCCGGCCAACTTCCTCAATCAGATCCTCTTCAAAAGTGATGTCATGGCGAAAAAGCGGGACAACACAACTGATCTGATCTGGTGTGTTAACTGTGCAACTAAAACCAAGAGATCTTAGAAATGAGAGTATCTGCTCTGAGGTGAATGTCACTCCCAGTACTCTGGATGCCTTCGATGGACGGATAATTATGTTGCGAGGTGAAAAAGGACTTGGATATTCATCAATTCTGCCAGAAGCAATCTGACCGCCGGCAGTCTCGTAAATCAATTGGGCTGCAGTATCAATCGCGTCAATCAATCCTCTGTCCGGGTCTACTCCTCTTTCAAACCTGTAAGAGGAGTCGGTTGATAAACCCAGTCTTTTTGATGTTTTACGGATACCAATCTGCTCAAAAAATGCACACTCCAGAAAGACATCGGTTGTAATATCCTGAATCTCAGATCCTGCACCACCCATTATACCAGCAAGTGCAACCGGATGATCACCATCACAAATAAGAAGATCATCGGCGATAAGTTCTCTATCTATACTGTCAAGCGTGCTGAACGATAACTTATTATTTGATTTTTTTACAACTATTTTTTTCTGCTTCAAAGATGCATAATCGAATGCATGCATAGGCTGGCCATATTGCAGAAGGATGTAATTAGTCACATCCACCACATTGTTAATCGGTCTGATGCCTCCCAGGGTCAAACGCCGTTGCATCCACTGGGGAGAGGGACCAATCTGTACTCCTCTGATTAGTCTCCCACAGTATCTGGGACAGCGATCAGGAGCCTCAATTTCCACGGTGATAAAATCCCGAATGTTAATGTCTGCAGTTTCAGCCGGAATTTTGGCAGTAGTTTTTAGAGGTAAACCAAATCTGGCTGAAACCTCTCTGGCTACCCCGATAATACTGAGACAATCCCCACGGTCGGGAGTGATTTCAATTTCAATAACCGCATCATCACAGTAATAGCTGGAAAGCTCATCACCGACTTTAAAATCGGTGGGAAGATCCATTATTCCCTCATTATTGTGGGAAAGACCCAATTCCTCTTCAGAACAAAGCATTCCGAAAGATTCCACTCCCCGGATTTTGGATTTTTTAATGACAAAGCCCTCTCCCAGAACCGTGCCAACAGTGGCCAGTGCAGCTGTCATTCCTGCTCTGACATTCGGCGCACCACATACTATTGTCAAAGGTTGCGGATCTCCGGCGTCTACTTGACAAACAGAAAGCCTGTCTGCGTTGGGATGCTTCTCAGTATGAAGAACTCTGGCGACCTTCACTCCACGGGGAATACTGTATTGCTCAATCGAAGCTACCTCCAGACCTGCAGAAGTAAGCGCCTCTGCCAGTTCGTTTACTGGAATGTCTATATCTACGAAATCTTTAAGCCAGCTGTATACTACTCTCATAATAAGTTTTCTTTATAGAAAAAAGGCACGTGTTGGAATACTTTTCAACCTGAAAACCGAGCTTGTTCCTGAAGCGATTTGTCAATCGTATCCAGGAAAATTCCCCGGAGTTCATATTTAAAACTGTTTTAAGAACCGGACATCGTTTTCATAGAAGAAGCGGATATCTTCTATGCCATATTTTAGAAGTGCAATTCGCTCGATACCGATACCAAAGGCAAACCCCGTATACTTTTCAGGATCGATTCCCACACTTTTAAATACATTGGGGTGAACCATTCCGGCGCCCAGCACTTCAAGCCAGCCACTTTTTTTGCAGATGCTGCAGCCTTCACCTTCACATAAAAAACACTCAACATCAATTTCGACACTGGGTTCGGTAAAGGGGAAAAATGACGGACGGATTTTGATGCGGGTTTTTTCATCAAAAAACCTGCGGGAAAATGCCAGCAGCGTACCTTTGAGATCCGAAAAACTGACATTCTCATCCACATAAAGACCTTCGATCTGATGAAACATGCAATAGCTGCGGGCACTTATCTCTTCGTTACGGTAAACCCGGCCGGGCATGATACAACGAATAGGCGGTTTCTGATTTTCCATTGTACGGATTTGCACCGGTGAAGTATGAGTGCGAAGAAGAACTGACTCTGAGATATAAAAAGTGTCCTGCATATCACGAGCAGGATGATGAGCCGGTGTGTTCAATGCTTCAAAATTGTAATAGTCAGACTCCACCTCGGGGCCGTATGCAACAGAAAATCCCATACTGAGGAAAATATCCCTTATTTCATTGCGAATCCGCATCAAAGGGTGGATACTTCCTTTGGGAAAAGGAAAGCCCGGAAGAGTGGGATCAAATGAAAGATCCACCTTCTGGGAATTTTTATCCTGCCATGGAGCCTGCTCGAATTTCTCCTCGATGGAAAGTCGCAGCTGATTTGCCCTGGCCCCGAACTCCCGACGCTGCTCTTCAGGAATATCCTTAAGGGACTTTAAAATTTCCCTCAATATTCCTTTTTTGCCCAAATATTTAATACGGAACTGTTCGGCAGTTTCATTGTCCTTTACAGCCGACAGTTCGGATTCTGCATCCTGACGAATTTGATCAAGATTATTTAATGACTGGCCGCAACCGGCAGTTTCAGAAATCATTGCAATCCTTATGCTGCGATGGTATCGATAAGTTTCTTGAATGCATCCGGTTCATGAAGCGCCAGATGAGCCAGAGCTTTTCTGTCAAGCTCAATCCCTTTTGCCTTCAATCCGGAGATAAACTTTCCGTATGCAACACCGTACTGGCGGGCAGCTGCATTGATTCTCATGATCCACAATGAACGGAAATTCCGTTTATTCTGTTTGCGATGAGCATAGGCATAAACGCCTGCCCTTAAAAAGGAATCTTTAGCAATGGTAATACAATTACCACGTTTTCCGTAGTATCCTGCTGTCTGTTTGAGCAACTTTTTGCGTTTAGCCCGTGATGCAACACGGTTTTTAGCCCTTGGCATTTCTAACTCCTTTTATAAAAAATCAACATCAAAAATCAGATTATATGATTAACAGTGGAATAAATCACACCGAAATCATTGTGCGAACCTTCTTTTCCACACCGGCAAAAACTAAAGTGGTTTGCCGCAGATTGCGTTTCCGTTTCCGGTCTTTTTTGTTAAGAATATGGGTGTGGAATGCTTTGCCCCGTTTCACATGGCCATTGGCGGTCAACCTGAAACGTTTCTTTGCGGATTTACGACTTTTCATCTTCGGCATAAAATACTCCCATTTTATCTGAAATTATTACTGTTTACTGATCATTGTTGCTGATCTGCTGTGACTGCTCTTCCTTTTTTTCCAGCTCAAGCTTACGATTGTATTCTTTAATTTTTACCTTGTCCGGAACATAAATGGAAATCATGTTCCTTCCCTCCATCTTAGCTGCAACCTCAATTTGAGAGAGATCTGCAAGGCAATTATCCAGTCGCTCCAGAATTTTTTGACCAAAATCAATATGGGTTATTTCTCTTCCCCTGAAAACCACCGTAGCTTTTACCCGATCACCCTTAAGAAGAAATTTCCGGGCGTGATCCATCTTAAAGTTGAAATCATGATCATCGGTTTTTGGATGAAGCTTGATTTCCTTCAGATGCATGACATGCTGCTTTTTTTTAGCCTCTTTGGCCTTCTTGGATTTTTCGTATTTGAATTTACCATAATCCATTATGCGGCATACCGGTGGATCTGCGGCTGGTGCGACTTCTACCAGATCAAGAGCCGATGCTTCTGCTTTTGCCAATGCATCACTTATAAGCATTATTCCCAGTGCCTCACCATCAGCACTGATCACCCTTACTCGCGGGGATCTGATCTCAGTGTTGATCCTGGTAGTGTCACCATCTTTAGTCTGAGGACGAAATTTATTGATAAAGGACCTCCTTTAAATATTTTGGACGTTCAAACCGGGCTTGTTTGATTGTTGCAGCCTGTTTATAAACTGACTCAGAGGAATTGATCCCTGATCACCTTTTCCATGTATCCGTACCGACACTGTACCGGCCTGTTGCTCTTTTTCGCCCACAACCACCATACAGGGTACTTTACGTAACTCAGCATCTCTGATTTTGTAGCCTATCTTTTCGCTTCTGTCGTCAATCTCAGTGCGAATACCTGCGCTAACCGCTTCATCCCGAACCCTCTTTGCATAATCAAGAAACCGGTCTGAGACTGCAAGAACCTTAAGCTGAACAGGTGAAAGCCATAACGGCAATGCACCACCATAATGCTCCAGCAATATCCCGATAAACCGCTCCATAGAACCGAAAAGCGCCCGGTGAATCATTACCGGTCTTTTCTTCAACCCATCCTCTGCAGTATACTCAATCTCCAGCCTTTCAGGCATACTGAAGTCAAGCTGAATTGTGCCGCATTGCCAGCTGCGATTAAGAACATCCCGGATATGAAAATCAATTTTTGGACCATAAAAAGCCCCGTCTCCGGGATTAAGCTGGTAATCATAGCCCTGATTCTGGAGCACATTTTTCAGTGCACTTTCCGCCTTCTCCCACATCTCTATAGAGCCAATAAATTTCTCCGGACGGGTGGAAAGCTCCATTTTGTAGTTGTCAAAACCAAAGGTCCGGTACATATCGATAATAAACTTGATAACTTCTGTAATCTGCTCTTCAATCTGCTCCGGAGTGCAGAATATATGCGCATCATCCTGAGTAAATTGACGAACTCTGAAAAGCCCGTGCAAGGCACTGGATTTCTCATGACGGTGTACCAAACCGAATTCAAACATTTTTATGGGAAACTCACGGTATGAGTGTACCGTGTTTTTATAAATCAACAGATGTCCGGGGCAGTTCATAGGCTTCACTGCATGCATGGACTCATCAATCTCAGTGAAATACATGTTGTCCCGGTATTTATCCCAGTGCCCGCTTTTTCTCCAAAGCTCTTCATTAAGAATAACAGGCGTCTTTACCTCCTGATATCCTGCTCTGATGTGTTGCCTTCGACTGTAATCGGCAATGGTATTGTAAAGTACCATTCCTGCAGGATGCCAGAATGGAAATCCCGCCCCCTCCTGGTGAAAAGAAAACAGCTGAAGCTCCTTACCCAGTTTACGATGATCTCGTTTCTGAGCCTCTTCCAGCATAGTCAGATACTCATCCAACATCGACTGCTTGGGAAAAGAGATACCGTAAATCCTTTGGAGCATCTTGTTTTTTTCACTACCCCGCCAGTAAGCTCCAGCAGTGGATAGAAGTTTTATCGCCTTGATATAACCGGTATTGGGAAGGTGAGGACCACGGCAGAGATCAAGCCAGTCTCCCTGGCTGTAAATACTGGGTGTGCCTTCTATATCGTAAAGTAACTCTAATTTATAAGTTTCATTCTTCGATTCAAAATACTCTTTCATTTGAGCACAGTCCCGTTCACTGCGCTTTATTTCCTGTTTTTTTGATGCCAACTCCTTAGTCTTAGCCTCAATGGCCACCAGATCCTCAGGAGTAAATGGTCTTTCAACATCGAAATCGTAATAGAAGCCACTTTCAATTGCAGGGCCGATGGCAATTTTTGCCGAAGGAAACAGCTCCTGAACAGCCTGTGCCATCAGATGCGAAGAGGAATGCCAGAAGACCGATTTTCCTTCCGGATCATCAAAAGTGACAATGGCTACCGTATCATTTTCTTCAAGCTGCTTTGTGAGATCAACCAGAGAATCATTTACCTTGGCTGCCAATGCTGACTGGGCAAGTTTTGGACTTATACTTTTGGCCAGATCCATCGCAGAACTACCTTCGGGCAGTTCTTTGATCTTACCATCCGGTAACTTTATTTTCATAACTGCTTATCTGCCATTTCCCGGTTGAACCGGATTTATATATAAATATAATAAGCCACCTTCCACCCTTTTTCTTTCTATAAGAACTGCAAGGATCAGGAAGAGAGGCATTAGTTTTAAATCTGGGCGTTACTGGACTCGAACCAGTGACCCCTACCATGTCAAGGTAGTACTCTAACCATCTGAGCTAAACGCCCTAAGGGATTTTTTGGCCATCCGGCGGTTAATTTTCTGCTAACCGCAAGTGAGGGGAAGAATTTCTGCCCGGACTGATTCCAGACGGCAAGTGTATAAAATACGATAGAATTAATATTAAAGTCAAAATAAAAGTATGCTGAACGTGCAAAGAATATTAGATTTCTGATTTTAGATTTGAGATTTGGGAGCGAGATTGAGGAATTTGAGATTTTTAATTTTAGATTTTGGAATGGAAATCAGAAATTTGGGATCTGACTTCAAAAATCTAAAATCTGAAATCTGAAACCTCAAATTATTATTGCGGAGTTTATCTTTTCATGAAATTTTTTTTACCATTTATTCTGGTCGGAACCGGTGGCTTTGTCGGATCAACACTGCGTTATTTGATGAGTATCATGTTTGGGAATTTCCTGCTGATACCATGTGGGACCCTCATTTCAAATCTGGCCGGTTGTTTTCTGATTGGAATTGTGACCGGTCTTTCGGTGGATATTCCACTCTTTTCAAATGAATCCAGGCTCTTTCTTGCAACCGGAGTTTGCGGGGGTTTTACCACTCTTTCTTCATTAATTTATGAGCTGGCTCAGTATTATAAAGAAGAAAAGTATCTTCTTGCCTCATTTTACCTGACCGGAACTTTTCTTGGTGCAGCCCTGGCTTTTTTTGCAGGATTGATGCTGATTAAAACTTTAAACAGGACATAATTAAAAATCTGTTTAATCTCTGTTCAAAATGTCATGGATGCGTCATGCCCGAATTGTTTTATCGGGCATGCAGCCTGATTTTAATTAGAAGCTATCTAATCTTTGTGAAAGGAACAACATCCCGGTTCTGTCCGCTCTTTACATGACAAAGATATTTGCCCGGCGATGCAACCCTCAGAGGAACTGAATGTGTACCGGATGAAAGCCGGATTTTTGTCTCAATTCCTGCTTTTCTTCCTTTCAAATCGGTCAGATAAACGGAAACCTCTGCCGGTTTTTCCAGAGTCAGATTCACTGCATAATGCCCGTGGGTTGATGAAACGACAGCGCCGGTGTTTGATCCTTTGCTGGAACCTGAAAGGTATTTTACACCGGAGCCGTTATAAGGAGTATAGAAGAAAAGTACCCGGTTTTCATTTATCGGGACATTATTCTCCACTGTCTGATAAAGGACCTGATTGGGCCTGCCCCCTTCATAACTGCATTTGATAAGGCTGCTCAGCACCCACACATCTCCATCGGTATAGGTATATGTATACACTTCAGAGTGCTTTTCACCATCCATAACTGTCGAATCTTTACTATCAAGAGTCAGTTGTGCAGACTCCACGTCTTTGTTGTAAATTAATGTTACAGTTGAGTTTCCAAAATAAGTATACTCGCTTTTACTCTGCAATGTCCAGTTTGTATCCTCGGGTTCCAAAATAAATCCCAGTTCCTGCAGTTCCTCTGAAGTTAACCCGCCATACTTTATCAGTGTGGAATCGGCAATAACCCTTTCTCTTTCAATCCTGTAACCAGTTACCCCATACACTATGATTTTGGACAGAGCCGCAAATTCCTGTGAGATATCTGCAAAAGAGACAAATGGACGGCTCATTGTTTCGGTTTTTATAAGTTTGTCTCCGGAAAACCAGTAGGTGGTGGAAGAGTAAGGTTCTGTTTCAAACTCATTTGTATTTGGATCAAGTATCCAGGAAGTGGTAGTCTTGATTTTTTCACCTTCATAAATAAATGTATCGCGTGCAATAATCTGAAATGAACCTTCCTGGTCTTTAGCTTTATGGATCATAGCTGATGGCTTATTATTCTCACCTGCCACAATATAAGACAATACAGTATCATTCCATTGCTGTGTGGCTGTGTTCCATTGCTGCATCAATTGCCATTTAAAACCCGACCCCAGAAAATCCAGATAAGAGCTTAGCTGTGCACTCGCCTTGTATCCATTACCTGAAAAGATCACCATGGTGGCAATAAGTACATGAATTTTCTTCAGATGTGATGAATTTAGCATTTCGGCTCCTCTTAAGGGTAAAAAGTATGGAGAGAATGTCTGTTATGAGTTGCTAAACGATATAAATATTCATGTGATGGGCTGATCAATGTTTTCTATGAGAATTAGATTCAATACATAATGCAATATTTTACAATACGGGAAAATGATATGCAAACGTTATTTAATTCCTGTTTAAAAAGTTTGAATCCGTCATGCATTAAGTTGCCGGACAAATTTGATAAATAAATAACCTTGCTGATCTGTTTCTCCGGATATTCCATTAAAAAGCCTCTATTCATTTGAACTGATTATCTCCTTTACAGTCACATTGCTGTTTCTGAACCGGGCTACACTCCGTTCGTTTTTCAGATGGATGGCATTTTGTGGACATAGATGAATACACGCCAGGCATTCTTCACAGTTATGCTGATAATGCGGCCTGGTATCTACTTTAATGTTGTCCACAGGGCAGACCTGCTCGCAGATTCTGCATCCATTACAGTGCTCATCGATCAAAAATTTCCTGTCCCTTTTGCCCCAGGATCTCTTGTAAAAAAACTGAAAAACGGAACTGAATATTTTATTGGGGATCGAAACACTTTCGGTCATTTCTCTGGAATTTCTGATATCGTCAATAATTTTGTCAAGATTCTCCGGAATCTTTTTTGATGTTTCCATTTCCAGTTGGTCCTCAATCCTGAAAAACGGAAGATAGTTATCAGTCATCAGAATGGATTTTGAGTAATTCAGGGCAATTCCATTTCTTTTTGCATGCGTTTGGAAATCATGAACACCTGCAGCAATGAAATTACCATAACTCATTACCGCTGCTATGTATGAAGCTTTAAGTGTAACGGTTTGCAGGAACTTCTGTACTATCCGCGGTGTTCCAAAATAGTAACAGGGGACAACTATTACGATATTATCATCTTCAAAGGAGGTAAGCTCCTGCTTTAAAATCCTGGGAATGGAAAGGAGATTGCCTCCGATCTGTTTAGCAGCATAAAGACAATTTCCGGTTGCAGTAAAGTAAAAGGTTTTCATATTTTTATCTCTGTTTTTGTCTAAATAATTCATGTTCAAAATACATTAAATCCGTCATACTCAAGTTGTTTTACCGGGCCTCCTTCTTATAGAATACAGAAAAAGATGGATTCCAGCTCCTGATCAATTAGCATTTGTTCATTATTAAAAGAAACTAAAAAAGCAGATATTTTAAATAAGTACTCAGCAATTGGTCAAGTTTAAAATATCTAATCGGAAAAAATAAGGATTATCGATTTTTGGACGATGTCTATTCGTTATGGTCTGACTGAATAAACATGGTAGTGTACAAACGAAGATATATTGGCATCTGGCAGAAATCAACCTGCATGTGCTCTAAACAGTTTTTTCTCTAATCTTTCATAGCCAAATCCCCTAATTTTGATTATTTTCTCGTTTTATCATCTCCAACCAAAAAAAGAGAGATTTGAGACATGAAAATCTTTGTTCCAGGAAGAATCTGCCTTTTTGGTGAGCATACAGATTGGGCTGGCGGTTATCGCCGGATAAATGGTGCACTCGAAAGAGGTTTTACCCTTATCAGCGGAACCAATCAGGGGCTCTATGCTGAGGTCAAACCTCATCCTTCCAAATTGATTTTCAGAACTACATTGACCGATCAGGTATTTGAAATACCTATGAATCGTGAAATATTGCTGGAAGAGGCTCAGAAGGGTGGGATTTTCAGTTATGTGGCAGGAGTGGCTTTTCAGGTTCTCACTCATTACCGGGTGCATGGATTGGAGATCAACAATTACCATACTGACCTGCCTGTTAAAAAAGGACTTTCCTCCAGTGCTGCAACCTGTGTTTTGGTAGCCCGGGCGTTTAATCGTTTATACGACCTGAAAATGACCATCCGCGGTGAAATGGAATTCGCGTATCTGGGTGAGATCACCACTCCTTCCCGTTGTGGACGTATGGATCAGGGATGTGCCTATGGGGATCGTCCGGTTATGATGACCTTTGATGGAGACCGGGTTGATGTGCAGGAAGTAGCGGTAGGAGGCGATTTCTATTTCATAATCATCGATCTGTGTGCCGGTAAAGACACCAGGGAGATTCTCAATAAACTCAATAAATGTTATCCTTTTGCAGAGAACGATCTGCAACGTGGAGTTCAGGAATACCTGGGTAAAATCAGTGCTACCATAACCAGGAGTGCAGTCGAAGCTATAGAGAAGGGTGATGCTGTAATTTTAGGAAAACTGATGACCAGGTCTCAGGAAGAGTTTGATAAGGCATGCATGCCGGTGTGTCCCTCACAGCTTACTTCCCCTGTACTTCACAAACTTTTATCCTGGCCTTCGATTCAGCCATATATTCTGGGAGGTAAAGGCGTGGGTTCGCAGGGTGATGGTACTGCGCAGCTTCTGGTGAAAGATAAAGCTACTCAGGAGAAAGTGATTAAAATCATCGAGTCTGAACTTAATATGCAGTGTCTCAGCCTTACCATCTCATCGGCAAAGAAAGTGCGCAAGGCGGTTATTCCGGCTGCCGGATTTGGTACAAGACTTTTTCCGGCAACAAAAGCCATGAAAAAGGAACTCTTCCCGGTAATTGGCAAAGATGGTATCGCAAAACCGGTTATTCAGGCTATAGTGGAAGAGGCTCTAAGCGGTGGTATTGAAGAGATCTGTGTAATCGTGCAGAAAGGCGACCGGGAACTCTTTGAAGATTTTTTCCATACCCCACCACCTCTTGAGCATTTTGCAAAGCTTTCCAAAGAAGCTCAGAAAACTTCGGAATATATTATTGACATAGGCCATAAGATCACTTTTATTGAACAGCAGACCCAGAATGGTTTTGGGGATGCAGTATACTGCGCAAAGCAATGGGTTGGAAATGAACCGTTTCTGCTTATGCTAGGTGATCATCTGTATGCATCCGATACCGATACTTCATGTGCCCGTCAGCTGTTGGACATTTACGAAAAGTACGGACGCAGCGTGGTTGGGCTCAAATTGACACCTGCTGAAATTATCCGGCACTTCGGAACGGTTACCGGAACCTGGGTGGAGGATCAGTCGGTTATTGATATCACTGAGTTTGCCGAAAAACCTGATGCTATATATGCAGCAGAACATCTGCGGATGGAAAATATTCCCGATGATCAGTATTGCACTGTTTTTGGCCAGTACGTGCTTTCTCCCCGTATTTTTGAATTCCTGGAGGAAAACATAAACAACAATATTCGCGAAAAAGGTGAATTCCAGCTTACCTCCTGTCTGGACAAACTGCGTCTGGAGGATGGCTTCATGGGTTATCTGGTACAGGGCAAAAGGTTTGATATCGGCTTACCTTATGCATATCTGCAATCTCTGGGTGAATTCGCCGGAGTTTCTGGTTAATTTTCCCCAGAGGTGAATTCCTTCTTTGTAAGGAATTCACCTCTGGGGAAATAGTGGAATCAGATTGTTTTTCCAAGTCTTTCTACCCGCACCTGGTCAGGGGAAGAGAAAAGAACTCATTTTTCCCCAATTAAAAATCTCCCATCCTAATCAAAAATTCCCATTCTTTTTCCCCAATCAAAAATCTCTCATCCTAATCAAAAATTCCCATTCTTTTTCCCCAATCAAAAATCTCTCATCCTAATCAAAAATTCCCATTCTTTTTCCCCCAATCAAAAATCTCTCATCCTAATCAAAAATTCCCATTCTTTTTCCCCAAATCAAAAATCTCTCATCCTAATAAAAAATTCCCATTCTTTTTCCCCAAATCAAAAATCTCCCAT
>JAEZKP010000071.1 GCA_023436145.1 Fibrobacterota bacterium
TTCCTGCATGTCCGCAGGCAGGTGGAAAATGCTATCCCAGGCTACTATAAGATCGAATTTTTTTATTGTTTGCCAGGAGTTGATATCGGATAGCTCAAAAGAAACCTCAGGATGGTTTTTACGGGCGAGATCAAGCATCTTCCTGGAGACATCTACTCCTGTCACTTCAAATCCACATTCCAGGATCGTGAATATCATCCGTCCACCAGATCCACAACCCACATCAAGCGCAGTGCGATGATTTTTACAATACCCAATTGCTCTTTTCAGGGGTTTCAGACCATAGGATGAGCACCGGTGTCTCTCCTCCCACCATTTTGCAACTTTGTCATATTTTTTTCCAATAATTTCCGGTTCCATAACGACTTATTCTGACTGATCCTTTTTTTGATTGATTATTGGAAAACCTCCGATGATTCATATTCCGGAGGGCTTTATTAGATAACAGATTTTCCGAAGTCTCACTTGGAATCGATTTCTTTCAATAACATGCAATTTTATCAGTCGATCTTAATCCTTTGTAATACGAATTTAAAATATATGTTCCTTTGGAAAGCCTGCATCTGAAATCCTTTGTAAAAGGATTTCTATATACCATCTTTCCATCGCTTGAATAGAGGGTGATTGTAGAACCAGAAAAGTCATTTGGTAAAGAGATAACAGCAAAACCATTAACAAAGCGGGTTTTAATGGCACGGTTTGGTGTTTGACCTTTCAGCATCTGATCCATGGAAGAGGTAACGTTCTCGACAAATCCGTTTAATGCCTTTGTCGGCCGTCCGTTGGCACCCCAGGCACCCAGGTTATATCCTCTGTTATATCCTGGACCAGCCTGAGGCTCCCAGTAGATAACACCCAGCCCCATTTGATCTTTTATCGCTCTAATCTTTGCAATCATATCGGCAATCATAATTCTGCAGTTATTTTCCTCCCTGTAATCCATACCTGTCTCTGCAATAATCACCGGTTTTTTATATGAGGTTATCATGTCTTTAACATTGTTCAGCACTTTATTATTAAATGCCTGCCAATCTTTGGCACTTGTATTCGGAGCATATTCCGGATATGCAGACATCCCTATGGCATCAAAGCTTGCTTTATTGTTAGTCAGTCCACCGATATTCCAGCGAAAAAGGGAGTTATCAAATCCGTTTGAAAGATGAACAACCGTTTTTGTTTCTGGTGATATCTCTTTTACTGCATTATGACCGGCTGTTACAAGATTTGCATAATTTTTCATGTTTTTGGAAGCATCACCGGTTGGCCAGAGCATCCCATTATTAGTTTCATTTCCGATCTGAACCATAACAGGACTGATTCCTTCCGCAGCAAGAGCGGTCATAATCTCTTTTGTGTGGTTATAAACAGCTGATTCCAATTGTACCTGGGTGAAATTTTTCCATGCTGCAGGTGGATTCTGCTTTCCCGGATCAGCCCAGGAGTCGGAGTAATGAAGGGTCAACATCAACTGCATTCCAGCATTTTTAACCCTCTTAGCCATAGCTACAGTGCGGGATATATCGCACAAACCATTACCCCAGTCATTGGAAGGATTGACAAAAACACGCAATCTGATGGTATTCATCTGGTAATCTTTTTTAAGAATATCCAAAATGTCTCTTTGCACACCCGAACTATCCCTAAACACAACTCCATTTGTTTCCTGTCCTGGAACCCAGCTGACATCAGCACCTTTTATGAAATCAGCAGCGAAGGTGAAAAATGAAGAAACACAAATTATGATTATTATTAAACGAGGCATGGTCATTCCCCTCTTTGAAAATGTCGGTATAACCATAATATAGTATAGATAAGCATTCGTGCTTATATCATTTTCTTTTATGCTCACCACCAGTTTAAGAAAACTATTATAACCTGGCTTGATGGTAATGAGCAAGAAGCATTGAAATGGTTGAACTTTTTTGACAGCTGAGGCTACTGGTATTCTCTAATAATCGATATATAGCTCTTTTGCAGATGTTGAGTTTCCGCCAATATTTTTGACTGTCTGTCACACAGAAATAATCTATTTCAGCACTTCGCGACGAAGGTTCTGAAAATCATCAAAAGCAACCTTCATACTCAGGCGGATGTTCAGATAAGAGGAAAGTGCCATCGAACTGAAAATCGCAATCATGATGGCAATCTGGTATTTAATCGCCACAACAGGGAATGATCCCCCAAGTATCTGTCCTGTCATCATCCCCGGTAAAGACACTATTCCTAATGTGGCCATAGTGGATATATGAGGGGTATTGGCTGCTTTTAGTGCTTCCTGGAAAAAAGGCTTCACTGCCTCATTTAACTGAGCACCCATGTACAAATAACTGGTATACGCCTTTTCATTCTTGCGTATGGAATCGTAAAAACGTTCCAAAGCCAGAACATTCCCTTTCAAACAATTGCCAAGTATCATTCCCGCAATCGGGATAAGATATCTGGCATCATAGAGCGGTTCCGGATGAATTACCACAAATACAAATACCACCAGTACGATTACTGTACTTAGGGTAACTCCAATCATTGCAGGGATAAAGAAAAATCGGAGTTTGAGACCGGCACTTCCGATAATGTTTACATTAGCTACCAACATCATCAATAAAAGCCACCCAGTGTTTAACCATATGCTATTTAATTCAAAAAGAACTCCCAGATAAAGCCCCACCAACGCTAGCTGTACTGTCATCCTTGATACAGCAATTACTGATGATTTTAACATATTTACACCAGTGCTGAAAAAAACAGCAAATGGTATTGCCAGAAGGGTGTAAATGATAAACAGATCAAAATAAGAAAGATCGATTGTTTCCATTATCTGTTCCTTTAAACAATTATCACCAGGATTTTATGTATAACATCATTAAATCCATACAAATGGCAACCCGGTAGAAATCCAACACACTAATCAGGTAAGGAAAACTTTTCTCAACTCAGATTTTTATCTCAGGTCGGGTTGTGGTGTCCTGAACAATCTTCCCATTGTCTATTCTTAAAAACCTCCGGGCTATTGCAAACCAGCGCGGATCATGAGAAACAGACAAAATGGAACAGTCTTCATCTCTAAAAAGCGACACAACAATCTGTGCACTATCAGAATCTAAAGCGGACGTAGCTTCATCAATACAGAAGATCTTTTTTTGCAGTAATAATGCTCTGGCAACTGCAATTCTCTGCTTTTCACCACCTGAAACAGTAGAAGCATCCACACCCAACAGTGATCCTGGGAGACCCACTCTTTGGAGTATCTGAACCAATTTTGAAGCATCAGGCTTGATAGATATATTTGCTTTAAAATTGAATGGAAACATCATAGCCTGTTTCACAGTTCCTATTCCCAGGACAGGTTCCTGCCCTATATACGCAATTTTGTTGCGAATCAAGTTCACTGAGTTCCTATCCAAAACCAAACCATCCACTCTGATACTGCCCTCAGAAATACTGTACCCTCCAAGAAGAGTGCGAAGTATAGTGGATTTCCCGCTTCCAGACTTACCCCACAAAACAGTTTTTTCACCTCGTGAAATGGCAAAAGAAATATCCTTAAGAATTATCTTTCCCTGTTCCTTAACTGTAACATTTTGAAATTCAATTATATTCATGCGATTTTTATAAATTGTACCAAACAGTGCCCATAAATTACAGACAGTTACGACCTGTTACTAATCAAGTAAGATATATCTCCGTTTTTTATGTTGCAACATTTCAGAAATAGAAATCTTTGAAACCGGGATACAGATCTCAACAGGAGAGAATATTTTACTAATAAAAAGGTCAGTCAACATAGCTTTACAACAGAGCATTGGGTTTCCATTTCTGGCTCCATCTGCTCGTACTTTTGATAATGCCATTCATAGAGTTACGGTTGGGCTCTTGATGATACTGGCTTAATGACTACTTCAGATTGGTAAATGAATGTGCATCGATCTGTCCACATAGCTTAAATATTACAATTGATGGAAAACTGGCAAAGTTAGAAGAGTAGTGAATTATTTGCTTTGACTTAAAATGTTTTATTTTAAAGCTACTTTAATTTTAATTCAGTTATTCTCTTTACCTGTCTACAGGAGAAACCAATACCACTTTTCCTTCCACCACCATCTTTTTATCAGATACACTGATTATGAGTGTATCGGTGATCTGGGCTTCTGTGGAAGTAAAAACAGCTGAAGTATCACTTATTTCGGATAATTGGCTCAATGGTACTCCGGTCCATTTAACGTTCAATAAATCACCGTCCGGATCTGTCTTAATTACCCTGATATTATATTTTGATGAATACTCTACGGGAAACCGGATGACCGAGTCTGTATTGGTAAAAACTGAATCTTCTATGTAAATAGCTTTGATTACTGGCGGATAATTGACATCACCCTTCAACAGTTCAATTTTCACCACAGTACTGTCATTATTACTATCCCTGACCACAAGCTTCAGAGTATCTATCAGGATAGTGGTATCCTTATGCACCTTTTTGCAGGCAGAGGTAGTGCAAACATAGGATATCTGATTATCAAGCAGCAGGTCATTTCTTATTCTGTTAGTGACGTATGCTTTCCAGGTGCAGGTGATATCTGTACCTTCAGGATCATGAGCATATGCTTTTATTCTAAGTGTATCAAAGGATGGGAATCCCACTTGATAGAGGTTTGCACCTTTTAGAGTAGTATCCTCAAAAACGATGCTGTCCACAACCGGAGGCAGGTTTGAAGCATACCGTATGAGGTTGATATCTCGGTATTCACTGGAACCCTGATGATCAAATACCAGAAAATGAATAGTATCGTTAAAATTTCCTGAAGGCAGAGTGTAGGTCATCTGCAGATTATTGGCATTCGATGATTGTATTCTACCGGTATTTCCGGAGAATGTAATATCAGGTATTTTTCCATCCAGATCACGTGCATAAAACTGCAACGGGATATCGGTGTTTTTACTTTTTATCTGATACCGGATGAAATTCTCTGATCCATTGAAAACACTATCCCCGATTAAGATACTGTCAATAATCACAGGTAAATTAGTTACTCTGACTCTGACTTTATTGCTTTCCTTTAATCTTCCACCAATGGTTATAAAGACTGTATCAAAATAACTGTTTGACTGGGTATCTTTTCTTGAGGGGTAATTTTTCCAGAAAAGATCGACTTCAAATCTCTTTGCATACCGGTTAACCATACCTTCGGGAATTATTAACTTGCCCATACCTGTATGCCAGGCAAAATCGCTGAAATAGGTGGAATCAGCAGTTTCCACAATAGCATGGATAGGTTTGCCGGAATAAACTGCGCTGTCACGCTCGACTTTTTCCAGACTCAGTCTTATTGAATTCACTCCAGAAGAGTTCTCTGTAGGCAGAGGCGAACAAAAAATGGCGATTGTAATCAGCAAGGCAATGATTTGGAAAATTGTTTTTTTCATGCAGCATTCCTGTTTTTAAGTCTGTAGACATATGCCATGATTTCAGCAACTGCAGTAAAAAATTCCATGGGTATTGGAAATCCCACTTCAACTTTATCATACATGGAACGGGCTAAAGGTTTATCCTCAACTACCGGGATGTTATTATCTTTGGCTAAACTTTTAATTTTCTGGGCAATAAGGTCTTTTCCTTTAGCAACCACAACCGGAGCATCATTTTCCTTCGGTTCATATCGTAATGCAATGGCCAGATGAGTGGGGTTGGTGACCACAACTGTAGCTTTAGGCACCTGTTCCATCATTCGACGCCTGGCCATCTCTCTTTGTAAAGACCTGATCCTGGATTTCACCTGCGGGTCTCCTTCCAGCTGTTTTCTTTCCTCTTTCACCTCCTGGTGGGTCATTTTCAGCTGTTTTTCATGTTCGAAACGCTGATAGGCATAATCAAGGACTGCGATAATAATCATAACCAGAGCGATCTTGAGAATTACCTCATATGCCACAGTTAATGCAAAAGTCCAAATTGTCAGCACAGATGCATCTGAAAGGGTGAGCATCGTTCCGAACTCTTTTTTCAGAGTAACATAGGCGACGATAATAATAACTGCCAGTTTCACGATGTTTTTCAATGTTTCCACAACAGAACGCATTGAAAACAGGCGACCAAAACCAGAGATCGGATTTATCTTTTCAAACTTTGGCATGAGTGGTTTTAAAGTAAACAAAAATCCCACCTGAGCCACATTTGCCACTATACCCATCAACATGATCCCTCCGGCAACAGGAGCAGCGGTTTTTGCCAAAAGAATCACCGCTTTCCGTATCAGCATCATCAGTCTGGCATAATCCATCTCAGGCTGTGCGACTAGCTTAATAAACTCTACCATACTCCCGCTTAACTCTTTAATAATCCAGGGCCCGAGTAATTTGATCAGAAAAAGTGCAGCCAGAAGGACTATTACCGAATTAATCTCAGTGCTTTTGGCAACAGTTCCCTTTTCTCTGGCATCCTGACGTTTTTTTTCCGACGGGGCTTCAGTCTTTTCATCATTGGATTGTTCAGCCATTTATATTACCTGCCCTCATCTTTTCAGGCCATCAGATACAAAAGTCGCCAAATATCCTGAATCAATACTTCCACTGTTTTCTGAAACAACAAAGTTAACATGGGAAGCACTAAAATGGTAGCACCAATTCCCACGATAATTTTTAGTGGCATACCTACAAAGAAGATATTTATCTGCGGTACAGTACGTGCAATAACTCCGAGAGCAAGTTCTGTCAGAAAAAGAGTAACATAGACCGGTGCAGAAAACTTTAACGCCAGTATAAAGATATTACTTATCAAGGCAGTTATATGAACCATCATTTTATCACCGGCAAAGTTGGCACCCATGAGTGGCACCAGTTCAAAACTCTTTTGAATTGCCAGAATAAGAAAATAGTGCCCGTTAAAAAGAAGAAAAAGTATGGTGAAAATGATAACCTGAAACTGCCCGAGTACAGTGATCGGTTCATCTGAAAACGGATCTGCCAATTCTACAAATCCAAAACCCATTTCATTATCAATGAGCATGCCGGCAAACTGGACTGCGGTAAAAAGCAGCGATGAAACAAAGCCGATAGCCAGTCCAACCATGACCTCCTTGATTATCAAAAGGATAAACAGACCTGGTGAAAAAACCACGCTTTTGTCAATTCCGGTACTCATCACTGAGCCAAACAGAATTACCGCCAGAAGCAGGGATAAACCGATTTTCAACTGGAAAGGTATGGACCAGGAACCAAATACCGGAAGAAGTGCAATGATGGTGCTGATTCGCACAAAAACCAGAAAGAAAAATATGACCTGGTCAACATTGAAAGGAATCAGCTCCATTTACCTGATTACCTTTCCTATAAGATCGAAAAGTCCGGAAGTATATTCTACCAGCTTAAGTAGCATCCATGGAAAAAGAAGCAGAAACACCAGAATCATTGCCAGGATCTTTGGTATAAAAGTAAGCGTCATTTCATGAATCTGGGTAACCGCCTGAAAGATCCCAATCACCAACCCGATGAGAAGTCCTACAATAAGCAGTGGACCGGAAATGAGAAGTGTGATCAATAGTGCATTACGCCCTATATCTACCACCAACGCTGCATCCATGAACTACTCTCCCTACCGGAACGAGGTTACCATCTGCCTTATTATCAGATGCCAACCATCTACCAGAACAAAAAGCACTATTTTAAAGGGCATCGAAATCATTACTGGCGGTAACATCATCATACCCATGGAAAGAAGAACACTGGCTACGATCATATCAATCACCAGAAAAGGAATAAAAAGAATAAATCCTATAATGAATCCGGTTTTGAGTTCACTTGTGATAAAAGCAGGAATAATGACTTCATAAGGAAGATCATCAATGTTTTTGGGTGGAGGCATCCTGGAAATTCTGACAAATAAAGCTACATCCTTCTCACTTACCTGTCGCAGCATGAAATTACGTACCGGTTTTCCTGCTTTTCCCAGAGCCTCATTAAACTCGATCTGCTGAGCCAGATAGGGCTGAATCGCTTTGTCATTTATTTCTGTAAACACCGGCATCATAATAAACAGAGTGAGAAAAAGTGACAACCCGACCATTATCTGATCAGGAGGCATGGTCTGAGTACCCAGCGCCCTGCGTAGAAATGACATTACAATCACTATTCTTACGAATGAAGTAACCATAATCAGAATTGATGGAGCCAGGGCCAGTATGGTGATAAGAAAAAGCACCTGAAGTGCTACCGCTACATCGCCCGGTTTATTAGTATCCGCAACAGACAAGGTCAGTTTTGGCAAAACCTGTGCACTGACCGTAACTATTGCCGGCCCGAAAAAGAACACAATTGCAGCAAAAACGCCTTTGCTGTAAAGCAACACATTACTTACAGATAATACTATATTCCTGATGCCTTTTACTACACAACTAACATCAGGAATCGCATTTTTTTTATTCATACAACCCATCTCAAAGCTCATTCCGGTTTTTTCATTTTACTGATAAAGTTATTAAATGCATCTTTAAATTGAATTATTGATGATCCACCCTTAGATGAAGCGATCACATCTATTGCCTTCTGTCCCTCTATTTTCTCCAGTAAAACAATAGACTGTGGAGTCTGCCCCAGAAGATACACTGCATCCATTACCCTTATCATGGTGACATTACGGTTCTGCCCAAATGGCAAAATCTCCAGAACATCCATTGCCCCACCACCACCTATTCTGGATGCCCCTGAAAGACCGCTTTTCTTTACTATCCATGCAACTGCGAAAATTACAGCTATTACCACTGCCAGATATAGCATGACTCTGAAAATCACAAACGTGTAGTTCTCCTGATTTTTAGCCATTTGCACATTTTCACCCAGAGAGGAATCTCCTTGAGAAAAAACCGCTTCCCTGACTTTCCTAATGTCAAAATCACCTGTCTCTTCCACAGCGGGATGCTGAGCCATTAAAACAGAACAGAAGAAAAAAAGAATTAAAAAGACATTTTTGGTCTTATTTCTTTTTAATCCCGGATTGCCACATTCTTTGAAACTCAAGCAAATGCTCCTTTGATGGGCGGTAAGTATTGGATTTTTAACAGATTATCTCATTATTGAGCAAAGAATGCAATTACCAAAAATGAATCAGAGGGGGGAAAATAAGGAATCCTAAATCAAAAAGATTAACTCTTAATCGATTTTTATCCTGTTTCGAATCTCTCGCTCAGGATTTCCAATTTTCTTAATAAAAAGATCCCCGAGCTTCATATCTCAGGTTTTATCTGAGGCTTCTTATCCGTTCTTCAGCAGAGACTAACGACACAATCCTTATTCCAAAGCTTTCATCAATCACAACCACTTCACCTTTTGCCACCACTTTATTATTTACCAATAGATCGACTGGCTCACCAGCCATACGGTCCAGCTCAACAATCGAACCCGGTGCCAGTTCCAGCACCCTTTTAATAGATAATAAAGATCTTCCCAATTCAATACTGACATCCAACTCGATATCCAGTAACATATCGATGCTGGTATTAGGATCTTTTATAGCTTGACCAGTTAGAGAAGTTTCCTGAAAGTCACTCTCCGAAGTATTAAATGAGGTAACCCTTGAGAGATCATCGATTTCTGACATACTGAGCCCGACCTGCCCGGAGATCGAATCATTGTTTTCCGTTTTCTTACAGTTTTTAGCGATCTGCTCGGTAATAGCTTCGGGTAACAGGAAAAAGATTGGAGCTTCAGTAAAGCCATCCAGAGTCAGAGTGGTTTCTACCATATCAAAGGAATCCGGTGGGAAAGGAGGATTGTCCAGATCGAATTCATTGACCGTTACATTATCGGCAGAAACTGAGAAACCCACCTCCATACCGATTGCATTGCAAAAAGCTCCCATTACCTGGTTAAACAGCTCACCTATAGCATCTTTATGATCCTCACTATACTCGGCGGTCCCATCCCCCATAGTCATCAGATCAGAGAGTATAGCTACCTCTTTTTTGGCCATAACCAGGTAAAATTCACCTTCCAGACCAGATTTAAAAGTCAAGGAAAGTGACAATACTACCGCATTTATTTTAGAATTAACAGCTGCGAAATCTGCTTTCTGTGGTTTTAGTGGTATAAAGTTAGTCTGCTTGTTGACTACGGTAGAGATGACATTTGCTGCCTGGGTGCAGAAAATGTCAAAAAAACCTGCCAGTGAAGCATATTTATCTTCATTTGATTGTTCCGGGTTCTCAGAAGAGGCACCATTATCATCAAATCCGTCCGATGCAAGCAAAGCATCAATCTGTTCCTGCGAAAGTATATCACTCATTGCAACCCGGAACCTCCTTCTCCAGAATCCTGGTGATTTTTATTGCCTTTTTCCTTCCGATAAGTCCCGAACGACCTGCCATTTTGGTTTTACCCTCTATCTGTACAATGAGATCGCTGTCAAAAGCCTTTTCAAGGCATAAGACATCACCATGCTGCAATTGAAGCAGATCCCGAATGGAAAGGGTAGTTTTGCCTATCAGTGTAGACATTGTCAATTCCACATCACTGACCTCTTCCTCCAGAATAGCCCTGGTTTCGGTAGTGGCAGTGCTCTGAGATGACATCCATGATTCACCGGAGAGATTGTTAATTATTCCCTCCAGAAGCATATAAGGAAAGCAAACACTCATAAGTCCAGATGCGTTCTGCATACGCACCTCCAGAGAAATAAGAATAACTGTTTCTCCCGGAGGCGCTATCTGCACAAACTGAGGATTTGTTTCATATGTTTCAATCTTGGGACTAAAGACTCCTACATGCTCCCAGACATCCTTCAAATCATTAAGACTGCGTTCAACTATGCGATGGATCACATTCTGTTCGATCAGAGTCAGTTCTCTGTTTTGCTCCGAAGGTCTTCCCTGTCCTCCAAAAAGTCTGTCAATAATGAAAAACACCAGAGAAGGATTTATTTCGATGATGGCATTTCCATCGAGCGGCTCCATTTTGAAAACATAAATACAGCTGGGGTTGGATATGGACATGACAAATTCTGAATAAGTCAACTGATCCACACTAACCAGCTCTATTTCCACAAATGTTCTCAGAAAATTGGTAAGAGTAGTTGAGAACTGCCTGGCATAGCTTTCGTGAAGGTTCTGCAGAGTCCGCATCTGGTCTTTTGAGACACGGTCAGGACGCCTGAAGTCATACAATGAGAGCGTTCTTTCTGTATCAACAGTCGCTTCGTCACTTTCTGAAGAACCGCCTGCATCCACTCCAGTGCCAAACTGGTCTGTATCACCACTGGCAGAAACTGCCGATAGCAGTGCATCAACCTCTTCCTGGGAAAGTATATCGCTCACAGTTTATCCTGCGTTAAATTATTGAATCAGATACGTTGTAAACAGTACTTCCCGAACCTCTCCAGTCTTGGCCGGAATAGTATTGTTAATGAGCTTCAAAAGATTCTTTCTTATTCTGTCTTTGGCATCGGGTTCAGTCAGATCCATCAACGTCATTTTCGACAGATGATCAATAAGCAGATTCTTAAATTTCGGTGCTCTTTTTTCCAGTTCAGCTCCCAGATCCGGAAAAGCAACATCATCATATTCAAAAATGATAGCTGCCTTGAGAAAGCGTTCCCCATCGGTCCCGGCAATATTTACTACTGCCTCTATCGGATTATCCGCAGTGGTCGCACCCATCTCAGTAGCTTTTTCAATCGCTTTTTTCAGGGAATCAGCATGTATTCTGGCTTCTTTTCTTTGCTGGCTTTCTGGACTGGTCGCTCTTACCAAAAAGAATGCTATCACTGCATTGAGCAAAACCATACCTGCAAGAACACCGAAAAATGCAACCCGGTTTCCTTTTTCTACCGGTTTCTCACTTCCTTTGGCGTTCTCTTCAATGTTCTCTTTTTTCTTATCTTCCATCTCAAAGCTCCTGAACCCTGTTTTCCCAAATCTTAGTCAGTAATGTCCCTCATATATTATTAATCAACTAATAAAGAGTTGATTTTCCCTAACTTTCCCCTTTATTCATGTAGTCAACAAAAATCTCGATCCTCCGGTTAAGTTTCCGGTTTGCGGCAGAGGTATTTGGAACCAGCGGACGGTATTCTCCATAACCAATTGCACTTAATCTGGAAGGTTCTATGCGACCACTGGTAGCCATAAATTTTACCACATTCAACGCCCTTGAACTGCTCAATTCCCAGTTTGACGGATATTTAAGACTTCTAATCGGCAGATCATCGGTATGTCCCTCTACTCTGATCTGAGTGCTGGAAACCTTATTTACAATTGCACAAATACCGTTAAGAGTGGGAATCAACTCCGGTTTTATTTCCGACTCTCCAATGTCAAAACCAATAGGATCAGAAAGCTTGATAGCAATCCCACTCTCAGTCACCTTAACTTTAACAGCATCTTCCAGTCCCTCTTTTTTGACAACTTCCTTTATTTTCAAAGCAGCCTCTATCGCCATTCGCTTATTCTGCTCATCCCCTCCCAGACGGGGAATTAAAATATCTTTGGTAATCATTATGGATGGGTAAGACTCCAGTACACCACTCAGTGCATTCTGAAAAGAAGATGCTGCAACATTGAATTTGGCCGGGTCTATAGTTGACATTGCCAGAAGCATCACAAAAAAACACAGGAGCAGTGTACACATATCGCCCCAGGTGTTCATATATGCAGGCGCACCCCTTGGAGGTTCCGATTGTTTTTTTTCTCTGGGTGCCACTGAGAGCTCCTATTTCTGTTGTGAACGGTTAATAATTGATGCACGTAATCCTGGAGACAGAAATGCTGTCAACTTCTGTTCCACTATACGCGGATTGTCTCCTGATTGTAAAGACATAATCCCCTCAAGCATAAGTTCTTTAATCATAATCTCACTTTTTGATGCAGATTTGAGTTTTTCTACAATAGGCAAACAGAAACAGTTTGCCAGCATGGAGCCATAAAAAGTGGTGATCAGAGCAACCGCCATGTTCGGACCGATAGTTGATACATCACTCATATTACCCAACATCAAAACCAGACCTATCAGTGTCCCGATCATTCCAAATGATGGCCCCATCGCAGCAAGAAAATCAAAAATCTTAGCCCCTTCCTCATGCCGGGTCTCAGTAAAAGAGATATCCGTAGATAAAATATCCTTTATAAGATCAGGCTCAGTGCCATCAACTGCCAGCTGAATTCCTTTCTTTAAAAATTCATCCTTTATATCTGCAGCTCTGGCTTCCAAAGCAAGTATACCTTCACGACGGGCCTGCTCGGCAAATTCAACTAATTGACGAATAATTTCAACCGGGGTAGCCCTCTGCACAAAAAAAGCATTCTTAACCACACCCAACGTCCCCAGAAGTTTGCTTCCGGGAAATGCAGCAACTGTAGCAGCTACCGCTCCACCAACAGTAATGTAAACAGAAGGAAGATCAATAAATGCTGCAAGATTCTCCAGCTTGATACCAAGAACAACCAGTACAAAGGCTGACCCCAAACCTATGATTGTCGCCAGATCCATAAAACAGTTTCCTTTACTTTACTATCTCTGACCCATTATCCTTTTCCTGAATCACCCGTTTAGTTCGATTCCCCGGATGATTCATTACCGGCTTTTGAGACCACAACCGGTCCCTGGTTACATAACTGTTTATATTTTATCGTTTTGCGCACTATTTCTTCAAGGCTGTTGCGCACAATAATTTTCTTGCCGTTAGTGAGAGTTATCACTGTGTCAGGAGTCACTTCAAGAGTTTCTATCAGATCCGCATTTAAAACAAACTCCTGCCCGTTAAGCCTTTTTAAGGCGATCATCTTCACCTCCCGGTAAAAGCTCTATCCCATGCACCAGCTCTCAGATTCATATGTAAGTCTCCCGAAAAACTTCTTATAGAAATACAAGCAAGCCTAATAGCATATAATAGCGTATCAAATATTGCAATAGAGCAGAAGATTAAGTCTTCCGCTCTACACTTTTTTTTTCAAAACCACTCATTATGAACTTACCTTACCAACTGAACCAGCTCCTGTAACATGGAATCGCTGGTGGTAATCACTCTTGCATTTGCCTGAAATCCACGCTGAGTTGAAATCATATTGGTGAATTCCGTTGCCAGCTCCACATTGGACATTTCCAACGCTCCAGGTTTAATTTTGGTACTTGAGCCCACTCCTGGCCTGAGCATAACCGCTTCACCAGAATTATTGGAAACAGCCATCATGCTGTCGCCAACCTTAAATAGCCCCGCAGGATTATTGAACTCCGCCACAAATATTCTGGCGATAGCCTTTGAAACGCCATTTGAATAGATACCTGTGATCTCCCCGGTCTCATCAATCGATATTTCCTGCAGTTTTCCCATAGGATAACCATCCTGGAATCGTGCAACGGTTGTAGAAGGAGATCTGAACTGAGTAATGCCACTGAAAGATCCTGGAGTCCCCACATCCAGATTAATAGAAACGATATTAGACCCATTCATGGGATCAAAACGGAAACCAGTGGAATTATCATCAAAATTCATCGAGGCCGGAGAACCATCCTGTCCAAATGTGATTCGGCCACGATTACCTCCCAAAATCCTTTCTCCTCCTTCAGTAGTAATCTCCCATAACCATTCATTTGGAATCCCTGAATGAGTTAAAGTGGTAGTAACAGTATGAGCATCTCCTGATTCATCATACACTACAATCGAAGTACTATGTACTCCGGTGTCCCGTGCAGTCTGAATCTCAGTGAAAGTCATATTGGCGTTAAAGCGAGCCGGAGAAGGAGTATTATTGTTGGAATTGTTAGATAAGATCGATAGACCGGTCAATGAAAATGCTTCTTCCCGTTGTCCCCGGACTACTATTGCTCCATCCGGTATCCTGTCATCATCTGTGTTTGCTGCATTTATGGAAACAGTGGGATTATCATATTCGGTACCATCGGTCTCCGGCAAACTGTAAGCTTGCTGAATAAGATTAAGCAGATCCCCAATGGTTCTCACAGAAGTAGTATCCGCAGGATCAGGATTATCATAAATTGCGGAAGTAGGCTCAGTGGGGTTTCCTCCGATTGAACCGTTTATAGTGATAGTATCGCCGGGTTCCAATCCTAACGGCTCTCCATTAGCATCAAAAACTTCACTGATAAGATTGGTTTCCACAGCCGGAACCCGCAGCCCACTAACAGTATAACTAGAAGCAGCCCCTATAGATGGAGGAAACGATATTGCGTTTGCTATATAGGAATTGGATCCTGGTCTGGAGGAGTGAATCTGAAGCCCATTGATTTGTGCAGATAATGAAGTGTCAATGACCAGTTCACCATTAGCAGTAGCATTTACAGCTACAAAATCGATACCGGCTTCGTTTCTGAGATAATTCTGTATCTCTGCAGCCAGATCCGCCAGAGTCATATTCGCAGTAACATTTATCCTCCCCTCATCCATGCCGGACACAGATAACAAAAGTGTATCTCCGACCTCAATACCCAGATCGTTTCCGCTGGAATCAAAAAGAGAAGTAAGAGTAGAGGTGTCAAGTGCACTTGCAAGAAAACGGTTGGTGTGGGTGATTGTACCCAGACCTTCAGAATCGGAATCAAGGTTACAGGAATATGAAATCTTGGATGTTTCCTGTGCAGGAGACTTTTCACCATAGGGAATACGTAAATCGCCTATTTTTGATCCAGGAGGAAATGTTCCATCCGGCGCAGCCATCATCCCCTGCAGAGTATAACCATTGGTGGGAGAAACAAGTCTTCCGGAACCATCAAGCTGCAGCCCTCCATTTCGGCTGTAAAAAGTCCCCTCACCATTTGAGAAGGCAAAATATGCCTTTCCCTCCAGCGCCAGATCAGTGATCTGACCTGTGGTCTGAAGATTTCCCTGGGTGAGAATCGTGTCTATGGAACCGATTGACATTCCCAGACCGACCTGAAGCGGGTTGGTACCACCGGTGTTTCCTGCCGGCCTGGTGGCACCTTGTAAAAGCTGATACATCGATTCTTCGAATGTCACTCTTCCGGCTTTGAATCCGATAGTATTGACATTAGAAATGTTGTTTCCGGTAACATCCATTGCTACCTGGTGGTTTCTTAAGCCACTGATTCCTGAATAAAGAGATCTGACCATAACTGCCTCCCGGATTTAACCCGGCAGCTTGCGGATCTGAAACACCTCTGTCAATCGGTACTTCAGAGCATCCACCCGTAATCATTACGGGCGGGCCTGCCATTTTAATCCGCAATTACTGCACTGTCAATGTTAGTGAAAATATTCTGTTTTAAACTTTCTCCATCCATGGCAGTAATCACCGTCCTGTTCGGGATATTCACAATAAAAGCCAGATCTTTCATTAAAATCAGAGAATCCCTGGCCCCTTTGTCTGCAGCTCCCGAAACTGCTTTTTCCAGTTTTCCGATAATCTCCTCCGTCATTTCAATTTTCCTGCTTTTGAGTCGTGTTGCAGCATGTGCGCTGAATCGGACCCCTTCTATTTTCGAACGCAGCTGTTCTGAAAAATCTGCTGCGACACCTCTATTGCCACTACCAGATGTTTGATGATTCTGAATAGCCCGGTTCTGAGAAACCACCCCGCTGCGGTGAGCAGTTATCAATTGCCTGATATCTGCATTTTGAGCATCGATAGTGTTCATATCGTCTCCTGACTATTAACCGGATCTGCAATGTCAATAATGTCGGACAAACTGATTGTCTTTCCATTAACTCTCAGTCTGGAATCCGCCCCCAGATTTGCAATCCCATCAACCACTCCTTCAGAAAAGGCATATACCGAGCTATCTTTATCCTGTCCTTCTATCCAGATACGATATTTGCCGGCAGGAGCATAGCCATTTGTGGTCTGACCTTTCCAGCTAAACGTTGCCATTCCTTTACTGTCAGGTGTAACAGTAGTGTAATAAACGATCTTTCCTTCAGAGTCCATTAAATTGATTCTTACACTCCTGCTTCCTGATGTCTGAATTTTCATGGTAGCAGTTTCATTTTCAAATGCATGATAATTAATTTCGTATTCCCGCATTCTCACTGATTTACCCAGAAGCGATACAGCAGACGCAGCAGACAAAGATGAAGCCGTACCATTTCCATTATCAGTGTATGAAACATCCAGAACGTTTCCTATCGAAAGTTCCCTGCCGTCTATTTTTACCAGTGCCCCGGAACTGGTAAACCTTACCCCCTCCACCACATCCTGTACAAAAGCATATAACGAAGTATCTTGCGTCTCTCCTGCTATACGGATGGTATATTTTCCTCCTTTGGCAATATCCCCAAGATCGGTGGTCCCATCCCAGGATAAACTGACAGAGTTTTCACGATCCTTTCCTTCTGCTTCAAACGTTTTAACCACATTTTCATCCTTATCCAGCAGCTCCACAATGGCCGAACTGTTGTTTCCCAGATGAACCGTAATGGGAACAGTATTCCCTGCCTTAGCTTCCCATTGTACTGAATCCTGTTTCAGACGCACATACTTTCCAATCAAGGAAATGGCAGAAGTATTGGTTATCGATTGTGCACTATATTTTTGCGCATCAACAGACCCCTTAAAGGAATCATTCAGATCCTTAATCGCACTCTCGATATTACTTCCACTTTCCAAAGAACGAAACTGTGCCAGCTGGGAGACAAATTCAGTGTTTTCCATAGGATTGAGCGGATCCTGAAACCGTAACTGAGTGACCAGCAGTTTAAGGAAATCATCTTTCCCCAGTTCTTTTCCGGCCTTGGAAAAGAGAGCGGAATTACGATCACCAGTCAATTCAGTCGTAGTCACCTCCCCGTCATCTCCAATAGTGGCACGTGCTGAATAGGGCTCTGTTTTTTTTGTTAAGCTGTAAATATCTGCAGAAACTGACGACATATTTCACCTCCCTTCTTCAGGCATAATATTCTATACTGTTATTGCCATAACGATGACCGGTTTCTACTCCATTGATCATCCCCTGCCCACTATCTCCCTCTTCCAGGCTCCCTTTCAGAACCTCACCCGAATCCACAGCTATAGATTTATGGCCATGTGAGGACTGATCAGATTGTCTTCCCCATCCGTTTCCAACATTCACTTCAAAAGAACCAGCCTGGAGATTCTGCTCTGCAAGTGCATCCTTAAGTAATTGAAGATTACTTTCCACAATCTGTTTAACCTGCTGATTCTCGACCTGAATCCTTGCTGCCACAATATCACCATCCATGCGAATAGCAAGCTTAACCTCTCCCAGAGATTCTGGCCTTAACTGGATACGGATCTCAGTATCCCCGGATCTTACCAGATGCTGGATTTTTGTGGTTATTTGACCCATGACATGATCATCAGTTGTTCTTTGCAAAACACTACTCAATTTGTTTTCTGAAGAAGTACTCTTGGGTGAAATCTGGTTTATAGCATCTGTCTGTAAAACCGGCATACTTTCCTCAGTATCCAATTGTAAATCGGAAACGTTTGTGGCGACGGCCGGATCCGAAATCAGTGGAAGCTCCAGATTTTCCAGATTTTGGGCAGATTGAACATTCTCCATTTCAACCTTCTCTTTTTTTTCCAGCTTCAGAATTGTTCTGTATGTAGAAGCATCAAAACTACCCACAGACATCTCCTTAAGCGGTTCATTTACCGCTCGCAGCACTTCCATTGAAGCTATCTTCTGCCGGGCTTCGGTACTGTCCTCAATAAGATCACCAAATATTCTGGTTATCTGTTCTATAGGCATACTGATATCACCGGGATCTCTGGCCTGAGTAATACCTGTCATAACCGGAATTTCCATTTGCTGGGCCGATTCAGCTTGTACCAGATCCCCGATTCCAAGCATATTAAACGCCAACTCGATTTTAAAAAGCTCTGTCCTTAAAATATCAGCAGCACCCGATGCACTCTTTACATCCAGTACTGCCCTCCCGGTATCGAGTGGCAAACCCTGGCTGACCGTCAAATCCAGTACTTCAGTGATACTTTTAACTACTGAAACTATCTCCGCAAACTGCTTTACATTTTCCTGTGAAACCGTATCCAGAGAGATACTGTCAAGGTCGGCTACAATGTTTATTTGTAATGTTTCAGCAATCTTTTTCACTGCACTTATTATAACTCTGGTAGCCTGTTCAGTTTGATCTGTACCGGTTTTAAGCACCTGAGAATTTTCAGAAAAATCTCCTGTCAGCTGCATCTGAAACAACTGCCCGATGATCTCCTCCTCACACTCTGGCTCTTTATTATCCTGCGGTATCTGCGTTATGGCAGTTTTCTGATTATTAATCTCCTCCAAGTCGACATCGTTAAGAGGCACACTTAACGATTGGATCTGTGCAGAAATACCGGATTCTTTGAATGTTGGAACAGAACTATCGGTTATCTGTTTTGCCAAATGGTTAGATCTGGCAACACTGGAGTAGACCTCGTTAAAACTCATATTTTTCTTGTCTGTAATGTGCATAGCAAACCCCGGTGAAGACGAATCTGGTGATTCTTTCGACCGGTCCATCCGCTTATGCATCTGATCTGCTCCGGGTAAATTAATCATAATTGCATCTGTTCTCATTCAAATCACCCCCTTTCCTTTTAAATGTTAATTAAATCTGCCCAACTCAGAGTTTGGACATAAGTTTACTTATTCTGGTTGCTTTTTCTCTGGAAATTGCAGACAGTATCTTTCCCTTCTGGCGCTCATCGCCAATGTTGGCTATCACTTTAGCCGCCAGCTCGTCCTGCAGTGTTTCGATAATCTGTGCAGCTTCAAGTGGGCGCATCGCCCCATAAATCCTGGAGAGTTCTTTAATCTTTTTAAGATCCAGAGAATCACTTCTGGACACTAACTTCTCAATCTTCTCCCTCTCCTTCTCCAATACTTTGCGGTTTTCTTGAAGTTCCTGCTGGATCAGATCTATTTTTCTTTGCTTCTCAGAAAGTCTTTCTCTTTCCTTCTGCAGTTCCGCTTTTTCCTGCTGCAAAGCCTGAAAAGTTCTGGAATTAACCGTTGCCAGCGAATCCCGACGATAATTCTGTTTTATCATTTCAAGCTTCTGCCCTGGTTCCTCTTTCTTATTTCCAAATTCAATCCTGGCGGTCCCGGTTAGAAACATCATTGCTATATACAAAATGGGGAAAGTCAGTACTGTGGCTGCTGCTATGTAAAAAAGGTCCTTTAATTTCAGATTCATAGACTATGCCCCAATCGAATAACTTTTAGTCAGCGTCGCAGAGTATGCAACTGTTATGCCAAGAACGGCTGTAAAAGGTAAAAAACAGATAACTCTTATTATATCAATATTTTGCAAACAAGCTAAAGATTTATTTCAGAGTGGTATTTAAAAGGAGACAAGAAGGTATTTGGAATTAGTTGCCCACGCCTGGGGAAGAATTTTCCTGCCTGAGGAGAATAAATTTTGACTATTTTCCACGAACTCTGAGGGTGTAATGCATGGTTTGGCACACAATTTTCCCATTACGGATAATATAGGTATCTGCACCATCATCGATATATGCATCATCGGATTCGGCTTGCCATTCCAGATAGGCAACATCGTTATAAATTGTTTTGGTGCTGTAAAGGATATCGGCCTCAGGTATCTGAGATTCTAAAACAGCAAGAGCTTTTCTGATTCCAGAGCGTCCAAAGAAGACTCCATAGCTGCTTAACAAGAAACAATCTGAAGCATAGTTTGTTTCGATATCGGTATCCAGATCCCAATCCAGGGTGTATAGAAGATGACTGTCAAATACCTCTAATGTAGTCCTCATCCAATTCCTCCTTCAATACATCTATCCAACTATCCAACCAGTGCAAATAATACGCCAGTTGCTAAATGCCGGCATCAGCAATGGAATTATTTTTGCAGATCTTAATTTTCAAGAGAAAAGTTCTGTTTCCCTGGAGGAGTATCATGCTCACACCAGCCAGCTCTCTATTAGGCTATTCCATTAAAGGTATCGATGGATATGTAGGTACTCTGATGGATTTATATATGGATGACTGGCAATGGATTGTCAGGTATCTGGTTGTGGAGATAAGCGAAAATCAGGAGTCAGTTAAATACCTTCTCTCTCCGTTTTCTCTGGGAAAAATCGACCACCACCGCAAAGAGATCTCCGTTGCCCTCAGTTTGTCCAAAATAAAAAACAGTCCGGAATTCCTTACTGACCTGCCTATCTCCCGTCAATATGAACTGGCTCTGCGACGCTACTATGAATGGCCTGATTACTGGGAACAGACAAGCTTTTCTGATCCTCCGCCTGCAGGCATTTCACAAAAAGAAGAACTGACCTTAGATGAAGTAGGAAAACCCATAGATGAGCAGTCGTTCCCCGACTCCGAAGAAATCCTTTCCGATACTACCGAAAATGTGCTTCCCGATGAACCAGATGACCAGGAAATTATCGAAGCAGAATTCGGTCTCCCTGAAGAAGAAGCTCATTTCAGTATCGAATTGCGCAGCTTTATGGAACTAAAAGGCTATAGAATCCAAACCACAGATAACGATGTCTCTGCCCTGGAAGACCTTATTATCGATGATTCCGACTGGAACAGTAGATATCTTTTAATCAACCTTCATAACTCCAGTGAAAACCAGATGGTCTTTCTTACACTTCATTTTCTACAACAGGTAAATTGGGGTAACAAACGCATATTTACCTCCCTAAACCAGCAACAACTCCAGAATGCTCCACGCTTCTCTCCAGGAAGCCCAATCACTCTGGATTTTGAAAAAAAAATTTATTCCTATTACGACTCACTATGACACTTTCTTTTTACGAATTCAGTATTTCAAAAAAACGCACATGCTGCTGCTCATCTTCCAGATTCTCATCCAGTATCTCCGCAGATTTACTATCTACATCCAGCTCCAGTGATTTTTCATAAAGTGAACTAATTTCCGCTTCTTTGACTGACAATTTGCCCAGCGCCTCTCTCTGACCGGAAAATTCAAAACCAGCCCACTGAATATCAGGTTCAATCTGCCCTATAATGACTGGAGAATCAACATCAACATTGTTTATCAAATCCAGAAGAATCTCCAGGTGTCTTTTATGATCCTGCTGAAAGATCAGCAATTTATCTTTCAGTTCTATATTGATTACCGCTTCCAATACTCGATCATAAAGAGTGACAATATCTGATTCTTTACGAACCAGCGCAGTAAGCAGCGAAACAATATCACTATTGCCCATTTTTTGATACCCTCTTGTCTTCCGGTATGCCTGAAGGAGTCTCTCTATACTTTTAATCAGACAGTATCAAAAATAGTGCCGATATTAAATAATATGGGTGAGAGATATATCGGTTGGCTTAAAAGTTTTTTGGTTGGATCGCACCTGCATCCAGAAGTATTTGCTGGATTTCATTGCGTTTGTAGTATACAGCATAATCCAAAGCGGTTTTTCCACTACTGTTGACAGCATTTAAATCAGCACCAGCAGCTATAAGAAGTCGCACTATTTTTTTGTGACCATTGGCACTTGCATACATAAGAGCCGTACCCAGTATCTGGTTTTGCGCATCAATCTCTGCACCCTGCATAATAAGTTCATCGACAATTTCTATATAGCCTTTGGAAGCAGCTACGATAAGAGGTGTGCTTCCATAATCATTTCGCTCATTGATATCGACAATTCTGGTAAACAGTATTGTGCGTACTTTTTCAATGTCTCCATTGCGTACTGCAGCCATAAAAGGGGTATAACCGTCGGGTTGCTTTTCCAGCAACACTTTTTCAACCGCACTGAAACCGCCCCTCATAGCCACCATAAGCGGAGTCCTCCCTCTGGAATCCTTAGCATTCACATCTGCCCCAGCATCCACCAGTATCTTTACCAATTCGACATTGTTCTGAAGTACCGCAATCATGAGTGCATTTCTTCCAGCATTGTCTCTGGCGGAGATATCCGCACCGAATGCAATCAGCATTTTTACAACCGAATTAAGTTTCAGATCACATGCCATGAGCAGTGCATTTCTTCCAGATTTATCCTTTGCATTAACATCCGAACCAGCCCGAAGCAGCGGTTCGACAAGCTTTACTGCCTTTTTTTGCAAAGCTCTGATAAGCGGAGTGTATCCATTTCTGTCGATGATAAAAGGGTCCGCACCAAAATTAATTAAAATGGAAACCATCTCTGAATCGCCCCTTTCCACGGCTCGTATCAGTACAGTTTCCCGGTTACTGTCAGCGACATTTACCGAAGCCCCTCTCTCCAGAAGCATTTCTGCAATCGAGTGATTTCCATGAACAACCGCATGACTCAAAGCAGTCCTCTGAGCTTTATCCTGCAAATCCGGATCGGCTCCGCTCTTTAATAGCAATAACACCATATCTTTACAACCCACAATAGTAGCTGCTGAAAGAAGACTCATACCTGTAGAATCGGAAAGATCCGGATCTGCACCACAATTTAATACTTTGAAAGCCTCGGAAACATCACAGGACCATAACGCTCTTGTCAAATCCTGGTACGCCTCCGCTTCATCCTGCTTACATTCACTAAACAGAATTTGAGCAGATGACAGGAAAAAAAGAATCAGAGCGGCTCTGAATGGGAATCGGACTTGGTGGCGGAAACTGCTTGCCATATATCTCTCTATATTACCGGTATTTCTGTAGATCCTTTGAATACACTCTTTGCCAGAGTTTCGATTTTTTCTTTTTCGGTAAGAATTACTCTTCCCCGTTCTGTACTAACCAATCCTTTTTTTTCAAACCAATCGAGTTTTGAAGAAATATCCTGAGGAGAAATATTCATGAGATCCATCAGTTCGTTTTCCAGAAACTTGCGATTTATCTGCACATTATCTGCATTCTCTGACCATTCTGAAGAAACAATCAGCATGATCAGTGCCGCGATATGATTTGTACAATCACCCTCAACAGACCGGTTGATTTTTTCATCTACTTCTCTTAAACGGTGAACAAGAACCTGGGCGATTTTCCTGAGATATTCAGGAACTCTGTCAAGAATTAAAGCAAAATCTTCTGCAGATATCACTGAAAGTTCTGAGTCTTCTATAGCAACCACGGATGCACTCCGGCACCCTCCATCAATGGAGGCAATCTCACCAATCACCATCCCCGCACCTGCCATGTCCAACTCAATCTCCGACTGACCTTCTGTCTTAAAAATCCTCACACAACCTTTCTTGATGATATAGAGTTCCTGCGAATTATCATGCTGTCTGAACAGGTATTCGTCCTTTTTTAGAAAAAGAGTATTAAGCTTCACACGATCATCTGTTTTTTCAGCCACATTTCCTCAATTGTTTACTGCTTTTGTGGAAACAATCCAAGCATCAGTATAGCCAAGACTTTTGATCTTTTTCAGTTGCAGTTCAGCTTCTGAACGCTGTGCGAAATTACCTGCCAGAAGTTTGTAATAAGGGGATTCAAAACTTATGGAAAGAGGAATTTTTATTTTCGTCTCTATCCGCCGTTTCTGCTCTCTGATGGTTTCAATTTGACTTGATGCAAATAATTGGATTTTATATCTCACGGCTGCTTCTGCCTGCTGCATAACGACCTCTGACACCGGAGCAGTTTCTTTTTGAAAATCGGAGTCTTCCATGCTTATTTCATTGCCCCAATTCAGTGTGTCTAAAAAGGTGTAATGAGCTGGGCTGGTTGGCTCGTAGCGGTTTTGCTGGGTAACGTTGCTATCCTCGGTTCCCTCACTCTCCTGAGTCTTTTTCTTTGTTATCCCCAAAGGAGTACATCCAACCCAGATGGTAGCCACTATGATAGTAAATATTAATCCTTTTCTCATATGATATAATTCCTGTGATAAAACTTAAAATCTGTTTGTGAATTTGACTATTTTTAAGATGAAGTTTATACTTCTTTAATATAATAATTCCCTCATCCATAGGAGTCAAGCATTCTCGATCATCGCAAACGCTACGAACTGATCAGAAAGCGGCATTCTTTCAGTTTTCAAAAAAGCCGCATCGGACTCGCTTACTTCATCAAAATCATTCTTCTGACAGCTTTTATTGTAGCTCTCTCCTGGTATTCTCATCAAGAAGAAAATAACCCGTTCAGCACTAAAGAAAAAATTAAGCTCTTTTTAATGGATGAAAAACCAGTAGTAGCCTGTTATCCCCAACATCCTCAAAAAAAAACGCTTGCAATTATTGTGACTGGAAATCAGGTTCCATCTCTGGAAAAGATCGAGAAACCAGGGCCATTGGCACTTATCTTTAGCTCGTATCCGGTAAAATCACCCTCACTTCAGTCGATCCCAGCTATCTGGACGGCTCTGGATACTTCCAGCAAATCAGTCCCCCCTCAGGGCTGGCCGCCTCCCTATCCTGCACAAAGCATACATGACACACTTGAAATTTCGGTTAAAAACATTCCTTTTTTTTCCGATGGAACAACAGCTCTTTTCTTTTGTACCGCTAACTGCAACGGTCTTATTATAGATGGCGATTTCAGGGCTGATTCCATTATTGCAGATAGTCTGAAAGAAAATGTGGACTTGTTAATTGTATGCAGTAATGACCCTGCAAAAATAAAATACATCCGCTCAAAAATCCGCCCCCGCTTTCTGATCAGCACATCCTTGCCAGATGATGAGCTTAAAAAACTTACAAATATTCTTTTTTTCAGAAATTATTCATCAGCAATTGAGTTTGAGATAAGAAAGGGTAAAAAACTTACCCTCAAAGCACCCATTGAATGATTGATGAAACTACCGCGTATACTGTATAATTCAGAATGTTCAAACAAAGAATAAAAGCGAACGGATTTGCAGTGTCAGGGATGATAAAATTTTAAAAACGAATGCAGCAGGGTGAAAATGCCAAAAAAACTTGGCGAATTACTGATTGAAAACGGAATCATAACTAAAGAGCAGCTTCTGGAAGGCCTCAAATACCAGACCACTAACGGATGTTTGCTTGGTGAGGCTCTGGTGGCAATCAGAGCAGTTGAAGATGAAGATGTTATTACTGTGTTTCTGGCTCAACAACTGAAACTTGGAAAATTAAGTATTAAAGAGCTGGAATTCAACCCTGCGGTAGTGGATTTGATTCCTTATGATATCGCCCAGAAATATAACATCATAGCTTTAAACAAAGTCAATCGTGTTCTGACAGTAGCAATAAGCGATGCTAAAAACATATTTATGCTGGATGCAGTTAAATTTCTGACCGGATGTACCATAAAACCGGTTCTGGCACCTGCAAAAGAGATTACAGAAGCAATAAATCTCAACTACGAAAACAACCAGGAAGTTGACTCCATATTAAACGATCTCAAAGGTGAAAACCTGGAAGTACTGATGGAGGAGCAGGAAGATGAGCTGGAAGATATCTCCAGCGAAATTTCTGATGCCCCGGTTGTCAAACTGGTAAATCATCTTCTTTACGAGGCAGTGCGTAAAAATGCCAGTGACATTCATATCGAAACCTACCAGCGGATTCTCAGGGTGCGCTACCGTATCGATGGTAAACTGGTAGAAATGACTCCGCTTCCTTACAGATTGCGCTCTTCAGTAATCTCCCGCATCAAAATAATGTCAAATCTGGATATTTCGGAGAGACGGCTTCCCCAGGATGGACGTCTGAAAATAAAACTGGGCCTAAAAACCATAGATATAAGAGTAAGCACCACCCCCACTATCTTCGGAGAAAAAGTGGTGATGAGAATTCTGGATGCATCCAATCTGATGCTGGACATGTCAAAATTCGGAATTCATCCAAAAGGCCTTAAACACCTCACGGAGGCTCTTAACTCGCCCTATGGAATGGTTCTGGTAACCGGTCCCACAGGAAGTGGAAAAACCACCACCCTCTACTCAGCCCTGAGTTCTCTTAACAAACCAGATGTGAACATTATGACCGCTGAAGATCCGGTGGAATATAACATTGAAGGAATAAACCAAATTAACATTCACCAGGAGATTGGATTAACATTCGCAGCAGCATTGCGTTCCTTTCTCAGACAGGACCCCGATGTTATCATGGTTGGGGAGATCCGGGATCTGGAAACAGCAGAAATCGCGGTTAAGGCTGCCCTCACCGGGCATCTGGTCCTCAGTACGCTGCACACAAATGATTCCGCAAGTACACTGACACGACTTACAGATATGGGAATCGATCCCTTTTTAACCGCTTCCGCAGTCAGACTTATCGTAGCTCAGAGACTGATACGACTCATCTGTACTAATTGCAAGGTTGAGATCGACCCTCAGAACAATGAACTGCTTCCTTTCCTCAATCTGACAGCAGAAGAGAAAAAAGACCTGAAACTTTTTAAAGGAGAGGGCTGTGCACTGTGTAATAAAACCGGTTATCATGGACGAAGCGGACTTTATGAAATTCTGCCAATCAATTTGAAAACTCAGGAAATGATTATATCGAAAGCACCTCCATACACGATAAGAAACCAGGCCATGTCTGACGGAATGATGTCCTTGCGTCAGATAGCTCTGGATAAACTCAGGGCCGGCTTGACGACTGTGGAGGAAGTACTGGGAGCTACCAGTTGAAACTTTTATCCCTTTTTTTTTACCTTTTTAAATAGTACTTTTAAATATGATCTCAATGCACGAACTTCTCAAACGCATGTCTGAACTTAACGCCTCAGACCTTCATCTGACAGTCGGAGCTGCTCCATTGTATCGGGTCGATGGAAGACTTATCCCGGTGGATGCAGAAAAACTCACCGCAGACCACACTCTGAAGCTCTGCTACAGTATAATGAACGAGGCACAGAAGAAAGTCTTTGAACAGAAAAAAGAGGTGGATTTCTCCTTTGGTGTGCAAAATCTTTCCAGATACCGGGCAAACGTATTTCTTCAACGAGGTTGCTGTACCTGTGCCATACGCCAGATTCCTTTCCAGATCAGAGCACTTGAGGAACTGGGATTACCACCAATAGTATCAAAATTAACAGAACGCCCTAATGGCCTGGTGCTGGTTACCGGACCAACCGGAAGCGGAAAAAGCACCACTCTGGCAGCAATGATCGATAAAATCAACAATCAACTGGAAGGGCATATCTTAACTGTTGAAGATCCCATCGAATTTGTACATAAACACAAAAAATGTATTATTAACCAAAGAGAAATTCATCAGGATAGCGATAGCTTTTCCAGCGCTCTTAGGGTTGCATTGCGACAGGATCCAGATGTGGTGTTGATTGGTGAGATGAGGGATCTTGAAACTATACAGGCCGCTTTAAGTATCGCCGAGACGGGTCATCTTACTCTGGCCACCCTTCATACCAACTCTGCAGCTCAAACTATTAACAGAATTATTGATGTTTTCCCTTCTGACCAGAAAGCCACTATACGGGCACAATTAGCAATGGTTCTGGAAGGGATAATAAGCCAGGCACTTCTTCCAAAAATTGGCGGAGGAAGAGTCATGGCTTGTGAGATTATGATCGCCACTACAGCTGTAAGAGCCTTGATCCGTGATGATAAAATCCATCAGTTACAGGGGATGCTGGAGATAGGACAGAAATATGGAATGCAGACTATGAATTCAGAACTTATCCGCTTGTATCAGCGTCGGATTATTACCAAAACAGATGCTGTTGGGAGAAGTCCTGATCCGGAGAATATGTTGAAAGTTCTGGACAGTAATAATAACTTTCGTTCGTAATATAAATTAAATTTAACAGCAAAGATATACAATCGGCAGTCCTTTGGTATGCCGAAAAAAAAAGGAAATTCCAGGAGTACATAAATGGCTCGCTTTTATTATACCGGTGTAACCAGCTCCGGCAAACAGGTCAAGGGTGAAATTCAGGCAGATAACAAAAATGAAGTTATCAGCCTCCTGAGAAAAAAGAAAGTCCGCCCGCTTTCTATCCGCAATGCATCGCTGGACATAAACCTTTCATTTCTGGAAACCGTCGGACTCAAAGATATAAGCAGATTCACCAGACAATTCTCTGCCATGACTTCCGCAGGTCTGCCTCTGGTACAATGTCTTGACATACTATCTGCACAGACTGAAAACAAAAAGCTCGCCAGCGCTGTAAAACAGATCTCAACCGATATTCAGGGAGGAGCTACGCTGGCTGAATCCCTACAGAAGCACCCGTCAATTTTCAATTCACTTTATTGCAATATGGTAGCAGCAGGTGAAGCCAGCGGTAATCTTGATGTTGTACTCAACAGACTTGCAGACTACCAGGAAAAATCAGAATCCTTGCGACGTAAAATCAAAGGTGCAATGACCTACCCCATAATGGTACTTATTGCCGCGATTCTGGCAACTGTGGTAATGTTTACATTCGTAGTTCCCACATTCACTCAGATGTTTGCAGATATGGGAGGCACTCTTCCTCTTCCCACTCGCATCGTTATGCAGATATCGGACTTCCTGGTCCAATATTATCATCTTATCATCCTTTCCGCTGCCGGCATCGGAGTAGCCTTTTATTATTATAACAAAACTCCCGATGGTAAAATGAGAATCGATTCCATAAAACTTAAGCTTCCGGTATTTGGTGATCTGGAAAGAAAAAGTTCTATTAGCCGTTTCTCTCAAACTCTTTCCACTTTGCTGACCAGTGGAGTTACCATTCTGGATGCACTCTCAATTACAGCCAAAACCGCAGGTAACAAAGTACTTGAAAAAGGGATCTTTAAAACTCTGGAGAGGATTTCAGGGGGGCAAACCATAGCCGAACCATTAAAAGAAACCGGTGTTTTCCCCCCGATGGTTATCCATATGATAGCAGTCGGAGAAAAAACCGGTGATCTGGCAGAGATGCTTAAAAAAGTTGCAGACTTCTATCAGGAGGAGGTGGATGCAGCAATTGATGCACTGACTTCCATAATTGATCCGGTAATGATTCTGGGGGTGGGATTGATTATCGGTGGTACTTTGATAGCTATGTACTTGCCAATGTTTGATTTAATAGGTACCATCAAGGCATAACCAAATACCTGCTAAAGATTCCTGGAATTATGCCGATAATATTAATAGCTTAGAAAGGTGGTGATCAACATGCGTATTAATGCAGTTACTCAACCATTCAATGCCGAATTGCGTAAAATTGAAGCAAGTCGCAAAGTAGAAAAAGAATCGAAAACCAATAAAGTGTCTGATCGCTCCGATATCTCATCCGGTGCTCAAGAGCTCAATGAAACAAAAGCTCAGTTTGATACCATTGCCGCCACAATGTCCTCGATGCCAGACATACGCAATGAAAAACTCCATGCAGTCCGCTTAAAAATTGATAGCGGCTATTACAATTCAGATGAGTTTCTGGATAAACTGGCGGAGAGATTGCTCAATGAATTTGGATTGAAAGACAGCGACACTAAAACTCTTTAACCAGCCTTAGTCTCCTTCTGTCTGTTTTTCCTTCCCGATAATCCCTAACTTTGTTTATTACTTCTTATTTGTGCTTATCTGATGGCAGATGTACAAAGATCTGTTTTGTATGTTTCTTATACCAATATTAAATACATAATATATTTTAAAAAACCATGTTTCCTACAAAAGCAGAACTTATATCACAATTCAAGAGTCCTGTATATACAACCCATACAAAATTTCCCTCTTTACGGACATTCACGTGTCTGCATAGATGGAAAAACCGTCCGATAATCGAACTGGAAAAACTGAAAATCGAGATACTGGGTATTGATTTCATGGAATTTTCCGGAACAGAAAAGTTTGACTCTCAATTACGGTTTCAGCAGGACTGTTTCAGATTATGGTATCAATTGGATGGCACCGGAATTTTAGAGAATGTAACCCGGCAGAATTTCGGGACAGCCCGCCCCGGACTGCTGGGAATAATGGATTTAGGCGAACGCCATACCTATTTGCATCAAAAGGGAAATCTTGAATGTTTTCAGCTGCTTTTCTCACTTTTACCTTCACAGCATGCCAAATGTTACTGGAATTCTGAAATTGAAGGTAAAATCATACTCGAAAACAATGAGCGGCATTATTTTGAGAGTCTTATTTTTGATCTTTTACTGGTCATTGACCAGAAAAAAGAGATACTGGGCCTGGCCACAATTTCACGTATTCTGGAAATACTGGTAGTTCTGTTCAAAAAGGGAATCCTGATAGTGGAAGAGAGCCAGTTTCCTAAAAACAAAGCCAAAAGTCTGGTTGCCAAAGCCAAACAATTTATGGATCTTCACTATTCCGATATGGAGCATCAGTTGGAATTAGAGAAAGAGTGCGGCGTGGATATCAACTATCTTAACATTATTTTTAAAAAGGAAACCGGACTCACCCTGTATCAGTATATTTGTTTAGTTCGAATGGAGCATGCGAAATTTCTTCTGGAAACGACTCAGAGTTCTGTTTCTGACATATCAAAGACTGTGGGGTATCCAAACAGCAACTCTTTCACCCGTGCATTTAAACGGCATGTCAATTTAACCCCGCAGGATTTTAGGCAGAAAAATTATCATCAGAATATTAAACTTTCCTGAAATTTAATTTTAAACGGAGTCATTATGAAATATATTGTCTGTAAATTTGGAGGCAGTTCAGTTGCCACCAGTGAGAAAATCCAGCAGATTGTAAAAATCATGGAGCAGAATCCCTTGCGCCGCTGCATTGTACTTTCTGCACCTGGTAAAGCACCAAACTTCGCTATCAAAGTCACCGACCTGCTTATAAAGGCGTCCCAAAAAGCACTGGCAGGAGAAGATTATTCACAGGAAGTCAGACAGATTACTGAACGGTTCAACTCGATCTACCATTCTCTTGATCTTCCTATTGAGAAAATTCAAACTATCGTTTCTGATATTGACCGGCGTCTCTCATCTGACAAATCTCACAGTGGAAAATTCAGAGATCTTGTGGTAGCTGCCGGTGAAGATATCAACTGTCAGTTATTTGCTGAATACCTTAATTTCATTGGTATGAAAGCCTCCTACATCTCTCCGTTGCAGGCTGGTCTTATAGTAACTCCGGTATTCGGTGATGCCCAGCCCATTGCAGAAGTCGCTTTAAAACTTGCCTCATTAAAACGCCTGATACCGGACCAGATTCTGGTTTTTCCGGGCTTTTTCGGTTACACCGCAGATGGTGATGTTGCGACTTTCAGCAGAGGAGGATCTGATCTTACCGGTGCAATACTGGCTGAAGCACTGGATGTGGCAGAATATGAGAACTGGACTGATGTAGATGGTATTTTCAGCGCTCATCCTCAAATGGTAGATTCACCATCGCAAATCCCTGCTTTAACTTACCGGGAAATGAGAGAGTTGTCTTACATTGGTTTCAATGTTCTTCATGAAGAAGCAGTCCGTCCGGTAATGCGAAAGAAAATACCGATCCGTCTGAGAAATACAAATAATATTAAAAACGAAGGAACTCTGGTAGTTTCAGAACGTCTCCCAAGCGAACGGGATATCATAGGTATAGCTTCCGGGAATGGCTACTGCAGCTTCACTCTTCACAAGTTTCTTATGAACCGGGAGAAAGGGTTTGGAAGACGTCTGCTTTCCATCTTTGAGGATATGGACCTCTCATACGAACACTGCCCATCAGGAGTAGATAATATTTCAGTAATCCTGGATCAGGGACAACTGAAACCGGAAGCGGTTAACAATATTATTCGCACCATCAGCGAGGAGTTGAATCCCGATGATATCCGTACCGAATTTGGAATCTCTCTTATAGCGGTGGTGGGAGAAGGACTGATCCATAAAATTGGTGTTCTGGCTCAAGCGGCAAAAGCACTGTCATCTGCCGGTGTAAACATAAAAATGATAAATCAGGGCAGTTCTGAAATGAGTATTATTTTCGGCATCGATACTTCCGATGAAAAAAAGGCAGTCTGCGCTCTGTATAATGAATTCTTTTCCAAATAAAACAGGCTATTCCCCGAAAGGGGAATAGCAGCTTTAGTTTCCAGCTGCAATTCCCCCTTTCCTCCGATGTACTCTGCCAGGTACTTTATTTCTCTATCACCACAGCCCCATCTGTTTTATTCCAAAGCTGTGTTAACGGATCTTTTTTCAATATTAATATGTGCAACGGTACAGTTGTACTGGTCAGATCAAAAAAATTTCACCAGAGTTTTTCTTACAAGCAATATTTAAGTATTACAAAACGAATACTATATCAATTTTACTTAAGAAGATGACCGGATCACTATAGAAAAAATAAATAGCTTTTGGGTTTTCCCTGAATTTAGAAGTAAATATAAACCGGAAATGTATAACAGCATAAGTGATAAGAGCAATGACAGAGAACAGCCTGATACCGGAGAGAAACCGGGTAAGGAGAAGTGTAACAGGCAGGTTTAGTGAAAATTGATGAATAAAATGGGAAATATTCGAATTTATATTAAAAAAGATATTGCATATCATAATACACATAGTTATTTTACAACAAATAAAAGTCTCCCGCATAGAAATCTCGTATTCGTTATCAATTTACTTGCAATGTATTGGAATAAGTGCTACTATATATCTTAATCAATTTACCACCTGTTGAAAGGAGATGCTGAAAATGGCAAGAATCAGCAAAACAGAGCTCATTAGACTTCAAAAGAAATTCAAAACTGATGCTAGAATCGGTGAAGAATTCGGGATCACCAGGCAGGCTGTTCATCAGCTCAGAAAGAAATACGGTATTGAGTCAAGAACTGCGGGAAATCCTGAGAGGAATAAGGAAATGGTTGCCTTACGCGAGTCTGGACACAGTGTAGAAGCGATTGCTAAGAAATTCAAACTTTCTATCCCTCAGACTTATAGAATTCTGAAGGAAACTGCAAGCGCTATGAAACCAGCCAAGAAAAAAGGCGCTAAGAAACGCTAATTACCACATACCCCGGTTTTTATCATAGAAACCGGGGACACCTAAAAAATTAATTATTCTCTCCTTTAATAAATACCACAAGTATATTGGCAAATGGGTATTTCTGTTGTGTATGACTGACTGACTATATCTACACTTGACAATAAATTTTGATAGCATTTTCCGGACAATTATCCGCCGCGTTCTGATACTCCTGCTCATACCAGGATGGAATCGCTTTATGTCTGGGTACCGCTTTCCCATCTGTACTCATATCGAAAGCATCGGGACAGATACTGGCACACAATCCGCATCCGGTGCAGATATCGTTATCAACTATGACTCTCATTTTTTCCCCCGGTAAACAGTCGAAATTAAATCTTCATGGTGATACTCTGCAATCAGAGTGCCAGCTACCCCACAAGTGCCAGACTTTTCAGCTTAAGATTAGTCTGCTTTCTTTAAAATAAAAACAGATTATCCATAGCAACATTCATACCACTGAAAGAACCACTCGCTCAAGGCACAAAGTTTGCAAGCCACTAACTAGAGCGGAAAAAAACGCGATTACTGAAAATGAGAATACAATTGAATGAAAAAATAAGAAAAACTGCCCTTCAATTGCGCTCTGCAGAAAACAAATGGAAATCATTAACCGGACATTAAAATTCACTATTAATGAATTGCAGAACTTTTACATTCTGGTTCAGCAAAGTGTTACAAGTCTATTCAAACGCCCTTTCTACCTGAGAGATCTGATAGAACAAATGGACTACGCAGGTGCAGGCACCATGATCATCATTATTCTGGTAGCCCTTTTTATAGGCATGGCCCTCTCTCTTCAAATCGCCGCAGAATTTTCTGTCCTGGGAATGCAAATGTATACCGGAAGAGTGGTAGGGATTTCCATCATAAGTGAAATCGGACCAGTAGCTGCAGCTCTGGTGTTTGCAGGAAGAGCTGGTTCAGGAATGGCTTCAGAGCTGGGGACTCTCGTCCTTAGACATCAGGTAGACACTCTCAGAGTCTTCGGTGTCGATCCTGTAAAGAAACTTATTACCCCCAGAGTCTTTGGCTCCATTCTCATGCTGCCAGCCCTCACAATCATTGCAGATCTGGTTTCCCTTCTGGGAGCCTATTATATAATCTCCGTTGTTAATAACCAGAGCAGCACCGTTTACTGGGATTCCATCCGACTCATCCTGATCCCCCAGTATATCTTTTCCGGTACTGTTAAACCTTTCGTTTTCGGCCTGATAATCTCATCTATAAGCTGCTACACCGGCTTTACCACCAAAGGAGGAGCAGTAGGCCTGAAAAGTTCCACTACCAGAGCATTTGTGCTTTCTACCATATCCATAATATTTTGCGATTTTATCATTACTAAAATTATTCTGTTTACATTTGGATACCCGGTATGAATATAGAATTCGACCATCTCTGCTTTTCCAGAGGTAATCGTTTGATTCTCAATAATCTCAGTTTCCATGTCAACAGCAGCGAAGCTATCGCCATATTGGGAGGCAGCGGTGAAGGCAAAACCACTATTCTGCGTCTACTTATGCGTCTTCTCAAACCGGACTGTGGAAGAATACTAATCGATGGTGAAGATATTACAAATAAAACAGAAGAAGAACTACGCCCTATCCGCCGCAAATTCACCATCGTTTTTCAGGATGGCGCTCTTTTTGATTCACTTACGGTAAAAGAGAATGTGGCCTTCTATATGAGGGAATATACCAGAATGAATGAAGAGGAAATCGAGAACAATGTCCGTAAACTTCTGGGTTTTGTAGGGGTTGAACACGCAATTAATCTGATGCCTGAGGAACTAAGCGGTGGAATGCAACGCCGGGTGGCCATCGCCAGAGCTCTTGCGGTACAAAAACCACTCATGTTTTTATACGATGAACCAACCAGCGACCTCGATCCTCTCAGCGCTGCCAGAATCCGTGAGCTTATTCTTAATCTCACTAACTCCGAACGGGGCTTTATTGTGGTGACTCATGAAATCCTCGATGCTCTCAAACTGGCTCATCGCTTTATGTTCCTCAAAGGAGGCTCTATTCTTTTTGATGGCAATAAAGAACAGTTTCTTCACACAGATCTCAAAGAGCTCCGCACTTTTCTTGGTGACTGGAATGAGGAGATCAGAAAATAATGTACGAATATCAAAAAAAAATTACCTGGTCATCTCTTAAAGCCGGTATTGTTATCACCATCGCTTTGGCTGTCCTCTTTGGCACAGTTTTTTTCTCCGGAAATCTCGCCTCTCTTTTTACTTCAAAGTTCAACCTGATCACCAGGATCTCAAATGTCCAGGGGTTACGAACCGGTGCACCGGTCTGGCTCTTCGGGGTAGAGGTTGGCGTAGTAGAAAAAATAACCATCAACAGCAGCGGCACCTATGTGAAAATCTCCATTCAACGGAAATATCTCTCCAATATCTATAAAAATGCACACACTAATATTATGACCATGGGTATACTGGGGGATAAATTTGTGGAAGTTTATCCCGGGGACAGCTCCAATACCCAGATAAACCCTGGTGATACCATCTCTGGTGAAATCAACATCGGTTTCGAACAACTGCTCTCTCTGAGTGCTTCCATTATGGTTCAGCTTGACAGCACCATATCAAAGCTTGAAATTCTGATCAGCACAGTCCTTAACCCCCAGGGATCTGTGGGCAAGTTCATCTCCGATCCCTCACTTTACAACAACTTAAACGAAAGCATCAACTCCCTTACCAGTTTAGCCCGCAGCATCTACAACTCCAAAGGCTCCTTTTCTAAACTCATGAAAGACACCTCCCTTTATCATAACCTTAATTCTGCATCTTCAGAATTTGCAGCTCTGATTAACCAGGTGGATCAATCTATTCAAAACGGAAGTGTTGCTGGCGCACTCCTCAATGATGGTACTCTCGCTGCCGATGTTAAAGAGACTATCAATTCCTTGAGATCGGTAGCTGAATCAATGAATCAAATTCTCTCCGAAATTAAAGCTAATCCTGACAAATACTTTAAATTTGAACTTTTTTAAAATTCAACAAAATTGACCAAACCAGATCAGGGCTGCCGGAATGTAATTTTTATTATTTAGGCCTGCCCGGTAACTGTCCTCTATTTCCAGACAAACCGAGGATGGATCGAGATATGATTTATGGTGTTTGAGATATTACTGGCGGTTGCTGAAATCCTGGGTATGTTCACTGTAGGTGCTATAGCCCGAATCACAGGCAGAATTAATGATCAGGACATAGACAGGTGGTCTAAACTCATCCTAGACTTTCTTCTTCCGGCGTTCATCTTTAATTCAATAATCAATAGCTTCCAGATCGAACGGCTTAATGAACTCTGGCCATTACCGCTTCTGGGTCTCGGTCTGGTTGTTTACGGAACGATTGGCGGAATACTGTTAAGATTCGGTTTATGCTCAACTGATAAAAGAGACCACCGTTCTTTCATACATTTCTGTGCCGTAAATAATTCCACTTATCTCCCTATCGTAATTGTCCGCAATATTTTTGGAGAAACCACTCTGGCTAACCTTTTTTTCTTCAATTTTGGAACAATAATAGGCATATGGACTATCGGAATTGCCATACTGGGTGCAGGAAATCTGAAAACCGGTATCAGAAATGTACTCACTCCTAACCTGGTTTCCATAATCGCAGCATTTGCTCTGGTTATCACAGGTACGCACCTTTTCATTCCTCCGCTTGTCAATAATATTATTCGTCAAACCGGTTCTGCTGCAGTTCCTTTGATGTTAATCTTAATCGGAGCCACTCTGACCAGTCGTGAAGCCTTCAGAATCTCCTGGCCGGTTATTTACATCTCTATAGTTCGACTGATAATATTACCGGCAGTTGCTATTTTCACCCTTAGCCTTCTTCCAATCTCCAGTGAAGTCTATTCCATTGCGGTGATAGTGGCTTTAATGCCGGTTGCGGTTTCTTCGGCAATAACTTTCCGCAGATATGGAGGCAATCCCGGTTATGCCGCAAGTACGGCTCTGGTTACCACCATTCTATCCATTCTTACCGTGCCTGCCGCTCTGCTTATTCTGTTTGGTAAATAAAGGTTTACCCCATACTCCCCCAAAACATACCTTTTTTTCTAATTCAGCTCATCTCCGGAGTGTATTTTTAATGGTTTGCTGCTTTAATTTTTCTTAAAGGAGTTCTGATGGCTGTTTTATCTGGTCCTAAAGGGACCCGTGATTTTTATCCGGAAGAGATGTCTTTTCAACAGTTTATTTTTTCATCCTGGAAAAAAACCTGCCAACGATACGGGTTTGAGTACTATGAAGCACCAATGTTTGAGCATCTGGAAATCTACACCCAGAAATCCGGTGAAGAGATCGAAAAACAGCTCTATACCTTCAAAGATAAAGCAGAACGTACGATGGCATTACGGCCCGAGTTGACACCTTCACTGGCCAGGATGGTGGCTGCAAAGGGAAACGCGCTTAAGCGCCCGGTGCGCTGGTACTCTATCCCAAGGCTTTTTCGCTACGAGAAAATGCAACGAGGACGGCTGAGAGAATTTTTCCAGTTAAACATGGATATTCTGGGAGTGGAGGATGTAAGCGCAGATGCAGAGCTTATCTCTGCGGTCATCGATATGATGCGGGATCTGGGGTTCACCGCTGATGATTTTAAAGTAAGAATCTCCAGCAGGACTCTTCTGGAGGAACTCTTCACGGCTTCTGGCCTTGACAATAAATCCTTCTCTGAGCTTTATGCTCTACTTGATAGAAAAAATAAGATCAGTGAACAGGAGTACATCGACGAACTCAGCACTATTATCCCAGGTGAAGAACTACGGAAAAAATTTCTGGCTATCTTCGCATCCGATTCTCTCGAGCAGATCCAACAGAATACAGGAGAAACCCCTGCACTTAATAATCTGAAACAGCTGTTCGCACTTCTGAACACCTATGGCTTTTCCAGTTTTGTAACCTTTGACATTGGTATTGTGAGAGGATTAGCCTATTACACCGGAATTGTGTTCGAAGTTTTCGATATTAAAAAAAGCATGCGCGCTATTGCAGGAGGTGGGCGCTACGACAAACTGGTCCAATTATATGGAGGCCCGTCAACTCCAGCAGTAGGATTCGCAGCAGGAGATGTGGTGCTGGGTGACCTGCTTAAGGAGAAGGGTCTTGTACCGCCTCTGTCTGCGCGAAGTCAAGTATTTCTGGTAGCGTTAGGTGACAGTGAATTAAAGGATCTAATAATTCTTGCCCAGAAAATCCGCTCTGAAGGCTTCTCATGTGAATTCCCCCTCAGAATCACTAATATCGGTAAACAACTGAAAACTGCCAATGCAGCCAGATCCCGCATCACCATTTTTGTAGGTGGAGAAGAGGCAAAAGAAGGCAAATTCCGCTGCAAAGATATGTCAAGTGGCAGTGAAGAGCTGGTGGATCAGAAGGAGATTATTGATTTTCTTCACAAACAACTTGATTGATTTCAGATCTCAGATTTCAGATTTTTGATTTTGGGATTGAGATCGAGATTAGGATTAGCTGCGTCTTTGAGAAGAATAGGCAAGAGCAGCTTTTGATGAACCATGCAGACCTGACAGCTCTTGCCTTATACTTTTCATATTATTAGAAATTTTTTCACTTATTCTACTGTCCAAAGAGATTATAAATCTGATCAGATCACTTATCTCATTTTTTAGTTGAATATATTCCATTGGATCTGCTGTATTCGCTTTTTTCAACCTGGTATACTCTGCTTCCTTACGATATATCTCTTTTAGCAGATTTTCCCTGGTCCTGAGAGAATCCTCCAGGGTTTCTTCATTGAAATTATCCACCAGAAGTATTGATACCTGCTTTATAGAACCGTAAAGATCCTTGATCTGTTTCAAGGTTTCTATAGTCGTTGCAGAACTCATTTTACACCGCCATTGATTTCAGTTTAAAATCATCAACCGCTTCATTTTTAGTTTTTTGAGCCGCTTCTGCCCAGGCACCTCTTAACGATTCCAGATATCCCAGCACTTCAGTTATCTTCTCTTTCTTATTCTTTACGCTTGCTTCTACCATGCAACGGAGCATATAATCGTATAAGTTAAACAGATTACGTGCTATATCCCCCACATCCAGTTTTAATGCACTTAAAAGTTCGGTTATAGCATCCTGAACTTTAAATATGTGCTTTGTTCTTTCCTCCAGTAAATGACGATCGTCGAATTTTTCCAGAGCCAATTTACAATTCATTATCGCTATATCGTAGGCGATCAGAATGAGTCTACCCTGATCTGCTGTATCCACATTGGCAGTCTTATAAGCATTGTACCCCTGTTTCATAATTGCCTCCCCTTTTTTCAGTTATTGATACAGAAAAGATGATGAAGTCATTTGAGAACCCTGTGTCTTCATCTGACTCATCGCCTGTTCCATAGCACTGAACTGCTTTACCAATCTTAATCTGTATTTTTCAATTCTATCTTCAAGCTTCAATATCCGTTCATCGGTATATTTAATGCTTCTTCGCCAAGATTCCTGGCGCAATGCTACTGTTCCTTCTGATCCATCGGTTAGTTTCTTTATATTCTCATCAAGAATAGCCGCGAGTCCTTTGGAAAAAGTGAATGTTGCACTTCCTGCTCCAATAGTACCCGCAGGTGCGGTCAGAGAAAGGCCACTTGCCGGCCCATCAGAGAAAGTGATAATATCACCTGTGCGGGCATCTGAAGTGAACCATTCAGAAGAACCCTGCAATTGTATGCGAAAATGTTGTGCATCAACTTCCTCCAGAATATAAACACCCGATTTGGTATCCTTAGTGGTTCTTCCCATGGAAATACCGGGATTATCCGAAACACCTGTAGTAGTAAAGAGCCGCACTACTTCATCAAACCCGTTTTCCAGAGCTTTATTAAACATCTCATCATCGATCTTATATTCACCAGTTGCAGTATCAGTTTTTAAGCCGATAAGAGTAAAACTGGTATATGTACCCTCAAAGGTATCGAATCTCTGCTGAAAGAAAGATTTAAGCTGGGAAACTATACTGGCAGTGGTAGAGTCTCCTACCAGAGCTCCATCAGAACTTTTCTCATCATCAGGGTTTGCATGTTTAGTGCTGTCTTTTGAAAAACGTAACAGGGCATTATATGCATCGATCAATTCCTGGAATTTCTTTTTAATCCCATCGTTATCACGAGCCAATTCAACCTTAACTGCTTTATCGGCAGTTACGCTGTGAAGCTCAAAAGTGGCACCTGTTACAAAACCGGAAGCAGAATTTTTATCTGATGCCATGAAAACATCTTCAATACTGAAATAGGCATCCTTACCAGTTGAAAGTACCCCCGCACCCTCATCTCCAATAACCGAAACAGATAAAGCATGAGCAGATGTCCCGATGTTTATAGCATTCAGAGCCAGACGCGAAGTCCCGGTCACTTTGTCGGATATCAGAAGATTTCCAGATTCATCAAAGGAAGCATCCACCATTCCATGGAATGCTTTACTTATCTCTTCAAGAAATCCATCTACAGTATCTCCGGCTTTTTTAACTATAGTTGCGCTTATGGCCCGTCCATCGTGATCAAAACCATCGATAGTTATGCTTTGTCCGGCAGCCAGCGCTTCATATTCAGACCTGAGATCAGCCGCACTGCTGAGCTGTTGACTGATATTTCCTTTATCACCATCAGCATTCATGATAATTCCCAGATCCTGCAGTGTCGATCCTGAAATATCACGATATTCTATTCCACTGCTTCCGCTGTCTTTACTTGATATCACTAACCGGTAGTCTGTTTCACTGACCTTCAGAACAGAAGCCGAAACACCAATCTTGTTCCCGTCAGCATCCGTAGCATTATTAATCTTTAATCTTAAATCCTGAATTGTATCATCATCATCAACTGTTATGGAAACACCATCAATACTGATATCCCCAACTCCTATACCCATACTGGATAATGAATCAGTCTGGCTGGTAATCTTGCCTGCAGAACTGATCATCTTCTCGTTGGCAGCCAGCTGAAAAACCCGCACGTCATACTGAGCATCAACGCTACCGGTTCCCCCCTTTATGGTGACTGCTTTCTCATCAGAACTTTTAGAGGTGAAAAGATCAAATGAACTTACTTTGGAAAGAGCGTTAGCTTTCGAGCGGAGATCAGAGAGCAATGATTTGAATTTTGAGTATGCGTCAATCTTTACCTGGTAGGCTTTTTTCTCTTTCTCTACCTTGGTAACCTTCTGCCTTTCCAGTTCTACCAGAGAATCAATGATATACTGGGTATCAATTCCGGACGGCCCATTAATAGAGATTCCCATAACCTTTATCTCCTTATAATTCTGTTCCTCATTAAGAATATCGGCATGTTCAATTCAAACCTTTATCATTATTATTAAACATGAGTTATACCCTACCATGTTCGGATTCAGTAGATTACAGAGAATAGCCGTATTCTGAAATCAATGTTTAACTGTACCTTTTTCTTCTATTTCTATAAAAGGAGAATCAGTAGACTCGGTTTTTACGGTGAATTTAAAGGTGGTTCTGGGCACATCCTTTTCCCCTTCAATCCAGATTCTACCCCCAAGCGCTTCAATTGCCATTTTGCTGAAGGTTAAACCCAAACCAAAATTCTGCCCCTGAATAACCGTGGCAGTTTTGTTAGTCCCGAAAAACTTATCAAACACCGCTTCTCTATATTCCTCAGGAATGTAGGAGCCATCATTGGAAATTGAGACTGTAAGCAGATCACTCTCACCTTTTTCAAAACAAACTTTTACCGGTATATCAGGAAAAGAGAATCGCAATGCGTTAGCCACAATATTGCAGATAATTCGCAGAAAAAGATCTTTATCAGTACTGATCTCTGTTTCCGGATCGATCCTGTATTCTATTTCCAGGGGGGTAAAAAGAAGTAAAGCGTTTTCTACCTGCTGTTTCAAGGCAAATCTGGTTCTTCTTGCAGATAAAGTACCTTTTTCAAAAGTGGTAACTCCCAGAATATTTCCAATCATCATCTGTATACGTTGAATGCCGTTGTTAGCAGTTTCAAAGAGCCGCTTCTGTATAGGAGAAAGCTGGTCTATGGTATCCTGCAATACCTCAACTGCTCCGGAGATACATTGCAAAGGGTTCTTGAGATCATGAATAACCATATCGATATAAAGATCTTTAACCTGTTCAATACGCTTTTTCTCCAATGCAGTAGCAGCGATTCTATAAAAAGCGCGATGATCAAAAGGTTTGGTCATGAAATCCAAAGCCCCTCTTTTCATACATATAAGACCGACCTCCAGCCTGTCATGAGAAGTAAACATTATAACCTGAACATGACGGTTTCTCTCCTTTATCATAGGTAACAATTCAGGACCGCTCAACCCTCTCCCCAGATTGACATCAAGCAATACTATATCCACACTGGGATTAGTTTCTATATAGTGGAGTCCCTCTTCTGCGCTAAGCGCATAATCAGCCTTGAATCCATCAAGCTCAAGAAGCCCGCAAACGCCTGTACATATTGACAATTCATCATCAATCAGCAATACATGAGGAACAAAGTTTTTATCCATTATTTCTCCTGGGATCCAAATTTCCCGAAAACAGTTTATAATCTGCCAGACGGTCCTGTTTCTATGAGCTCGCCTAAATTTTTCTACCCGGATTCCTTTAAAACAGAATATTATAACATTATTTAAACAGAATACGCACTAATAAAGATGTCAAAAAACAAAAACATCGGCAAAAAACATTGAGAGATCTGTCTTTTCAGGAATTCCCATATCGAAGGTCTGGTGTTTAAGTGTCCCATCTCCCCCAAAATATGGTGGCTGTGGTTGTGTCAGGAATCTGATTACTAATTTCAGAAATTTTGGATTCTGTTACTTAAAAGTGTTTGTTTTCTTAAATTCAGGAATTATTTCCAGGATGATAGTGCACGTAAACTCTCCTGACTAATTCAATCTCTCTGTAAATACTGTTCTCCACCTCGGTAGCTATTGCATCACCCTGGAAAACCGGTAATGTTCCCGGTATACATATTGTAATATTTATCACCAGATATGGACCGAACCGATGAGCATAAATCTCTTCCACCGATTTTATACTTTTAATAGGAGTAATAATCTTTCGGATCTGCTTATCCAGAATTTCACCAGGAACAGTATCCATCAACTCTTCTGAAGATTCCCTCAAGATTTCTATTCCGGTTTTCAGAATAATAAGCGCCACAATACTTCCAGCCAGCGGGTCTGCCCAACTGTAACCAAGCCAGTTCATCGCAATACCTGCAGCAACACCTGCAGATGCAAAAATATCATTTCGGTGATCATAGGACAGTGCAAGAACTGCAGTATTAACTGTCTTCTCACCTGTAGATTTGGTATATAAGTAAAGAATAAACTTGTAACAAATGGTGAATAAAGCGGTGATAAGGGTAAATTTCTGCATCGAGGATTCTACTACCACATGAGCAGTAAACAACTCGTATGCCCTGTTTACAGAATCCCAGAAAATTGCTACTGCAGTGGTAATAACAAATGCCCCGATAACCACTGCAGATATGCTTTCCATCTGATGATGCCCGTATGGATGTTCCCGGTCCGCAGGTTTGCTTGATAGGCGGGCGAATATCTTGACTACAATATAATTTACCACATCAGATGTGGAATTGACACCATCAGCCAGAAGAGCACGGCTGTTTCCCACTATTCCCACAACGATTTTCAGAACAGCCAGAAAAAGATTGCTGAAAAGTCCTATATTTATGGCATTATTGATTTTTGATTCACGGTCGGACTTTTCCGCAATCGCCGGGACTTCCATTATTTCCCCTCTCGACTCATGTAATAGCAGTTCTGCACTGCTCTATACTGGATTCAGATCTGGTTTGCTCCGAAAAACTCCTCTTCCACCATTGAACATAACAGGTGATAAACCGGAAGGTGTTGCTGCTGTACCTTACAAGTGATTTTTTCAGAGACACGGATTGTAATATGGCATAATTCTCTCATTATTCCACCGTTTTCCCCTGTAAATCCAATGGTGGTCATTCCCACCGCTTTTGCTACGCTCACAGCATTCACCACATTGGGTGAATTCCCGGAAGTACTCAGGGCCAGAAGAATATCACCTTCTTTACCGTATCCATAAACCTGCTGTGCAAACACCATATCTGCACCGATATCGTTAATAATTGCGGTCAATAATGAGGTCTGACTTACCAGTGAAATAGCAGCAAGCCCCTGCTCAAGCTTGCTGAAAAGATAGTCGGCATTCTTTACACCAGATGCAATCAGTTTTTCACGCATCTGCAAGGGAGCGGCCCTTTTTATAGCAAACTTGTTCATCAGTTCACCAACTATGTGCTCTGCATCCGAGGCACTGCCCCCGTTACCGCATGCAAGCAGTTTCCCGCCCGCACGATAACATTTGCAGATAGCCTCAAAAGCACCGGAAATCTCAGAAGAACAGACTGAGAGTTCCGGAAATTGACCAAAAAAATCGTCATAGAGCTTCTTTACCGGAGTTTTCATGAAATCTGCTCATCGGGTAAAACTCTCACTGCACCATTATCAGCAGATGATGCAAACATGGCATAAGCCCGGAGTGCCTGAGAAATAACCCTGGCTCTTTTTGCAGGCTTGAATGCATCCTTTCCTCTGGCCAGTTCCTGTTTTCTCCTCTCTTCAAATTCCTTTTCAGAAAGTCTCACATTTATGGTCCGGTTAGGTATATCAATATCTATAATATCACCACTCTTGATGAGCCCGATCTCTCCTCCTGAAGCTGCTTCAGGAGAAACATGTCCAATAGAGAGTCCGGAAGTTCCACCTGAAAAGCGCCCATCTGTGATCAATGCACACTGCTTGCCCAGATGACGGGATTTGATATAAGAGGTGGGATAAAGCATCTCCTGCATGCCTGGTCCTCCTTTGGGCCCCTCGTATCGGATCACTACAACATCACCGGCCTGTATCTCATTGAGAATACCCTCACAGGCATCCTCCTGGGAATCATAAACCATTGCTTTTCCACTGAACTTGAAAATCGACTCATCTACTCCGGCGGTTTTCACAATACAACCATTACGGGCAATATTTCCAAACAGAACCGCCAGTCCACCCTCCTTGCTGTAAGGATTCCCGATGTTGCGTATGCATCCATTCTGACGGTCAGTATCCAGTTGCGCAAAACTGGTGTCCTGAGAACCCATCACCAGATTACGCTCCTTCCCTGCCGGACCGGAACTGTAAATTTTTCTGGCTTCCACTGTACAGCCCGGGCTTTTCAAATCATAACAAGCGATAATATCCTTAAGCGTACCATCAATCCGTTTTACACTGGTATCGATAAGACCTTCCCTGCTCAGCTCTCCAAGAATTGACATGATTCCACCGGCTCTGTTTACATCTTCTATATGAAAGGAGGAGTTGGGTGCAACTTTGCAAAGTACCGGAATTTTTCTTGATAATTGATCTATGTCTTTCATGGAGAAGTCAACCTCTGCTGATCGGGCAACAGCCAGCAGATGCAAAACTGTATTGGATGAACCACCCATAGCAATATCCAGTGACATTGAATTTATAAAAGCCGCTCTGGTCGCAATCGATCTGGGAAGTACAGAACTATCTCCCCTCTCATAATAAGCCCTGGTCATCTCAACTATCCGGCGGGCAGCCTGCTCGAAAAGTCTTTCACGGTTTACATGAGTAGCCACCACGGTGCCGTTGCCCGGAAGAGCAAAACCCAATGCTTCGGTCAGACAGTTCATGGAATTTGCAGTAAACATCCCTGAACAGGACCCACAACTGGGACAGGCAGCTCTTTCCACAGCAGCTACTTCATCATCACTTACACTGTTATCGGCTCCCATAACCATTGCATCGATCAGATCATATTTTTTGCCATTATACACTCCAGCTTCCATCGGACCACCGGAAACAAATATCGCCGGAATATTAAGCCTCATGGCAGCCATCAGCATTCCCGGAGTGATCTTGTCACAGTTGGAGATACAGACCATTGCATCAACGGTGTGTGCATTGCACATATATTCCACACTATCTGCTATAAGCTCGCGTGAGGGAAGTGAATAAAGCATCCCCTCATGGCCCATGGCTATCCCGTCATCGATAGCAATAGTGTTAAACTCTGCAGCAAAACACCCTTGTTCTTCGATCAGTTTTTTAACCTTCTGACCTATTTGGTGAAGATGAACATGCCCTGGTACAAGCTGGGTAAATGAGTTCACTACAGCGATGACTGGTTTTCCGAACTGTTCCTCTTTCATCCCATTAGCACGCCACAAACTGCGCGCTCCAGCCATCCTTCGTCCTTCGGTAGTAGTAGCACTTCTCAATTTAACCACCATTTTTATCTCCTTGTGCTTAGTTTTCATAAAACGGGGAAATAAAGGAAAATAACGAATCGGCAATCGGTTATCAAGGAAAAGAAAATGCGGTTTAGAATTTTAGATTTCAGTTTTGTAGATTTTGGGAAAAAAATCTGGGATTTGGGATTTATAATGTTGCAGTATTAATGTCTTCAAAAATTCGAAATTTTGAGGAAATTATGGATTAATTCATTAGTATGCAAGTAAAAACGGCTGTTAAACAACTCCTCATTTGAATCTTCTCTTGTATTCCGCTTTTCTTTCCAGAGCACGCTGAAACTCTTTCTTGAAATACTGTAATGTGATTCTGCTGTCAACTAACGAAGCGGAATCCCAGGATTCCGGCATAATCGACATCTGTTCCTGAAGTTCCAGTTTATCCACATGTTGCAGCTCAATACTTTCCAATTTTCTTTTGATATTTTCACGATCTTTTGTTTGAGCCAGTAATGTCAGATTGTGATCGTTAATGTGGGGAAAGTGAACATATCCCCACCCTCTAACCCCTTGAATAATTACCGGTCTGATTCCTGTTGATTCAGGATACCTCTCCCTGATTTCTTCCCATGATTTTCGCCTTCCCCATGTACCAGCCCAAACCCATTTTCCGTTTGAATTATCAAATAGCATCGTCATCAAATATTTTCTACGGGCTTTCAGGTAAAAACACCAGGAATTGTCAGATTCCACTAGTGACATAACAGGTGCATTGATATCGATACTATCAATTTGTTTGATATCTTTTAAATGGTAATTTTCCACAGGGACACCAGGATCAATCTCCGTAATATCAATGGTAGTATCAAAACCAAAAGAGCTTAACTCCTGTTTTAAATCTTTTTTTAGCTTGGAATGGAGGGCATCGTACAAACCCTTTGGAATGTCATTATCCGCTGCGTTTACAGAACCATTTTCCATGATAAAAAACGAGAGAATAATCAAAAGAATAGATTGTTTCATAAATAAAACTCCAGATACTTCATTAAGTATAAGAAAAACCCATATCGGATCCTTAATGTCGATGTTTGGGATTAAAGAAAAGATAGCCAATGCTGTTATGCTTACCTACACATTTCCGCAGCAAGCCAATGCATGTTTGCATAAAAAACAGCAATACCATATAATATAGTTAATGAGGGAGTTTATGAAATTTTTTGCAGCAACAACGTTTTACTTATTATTCTACACAGGAGCAGTTCTCCCAGCTGAACCACCCTTCATCACAATCGATTCTCTATCCGGAAGAGCTGAAGTTCAGCGGGAATCCAGTTTCAGATGGCAAATAGTCCTGCCGGGAGAAAAACTATTTAATAATGACCAACTCAAATCCCTGCATGAAAGCCATGTCCGCCTGAAATACGGTGACAGTACCAGAATCTTTATAAACCAGAATTCACAACTGAAGGTCAATCTGATTAAAACCCACAGTTCGATTATTAACCACATCACTCTCATTTCAGGCACAGCTTTCTTCGATGTCTTCAACACCAGCTCAAAACAGCTGAAAAATTTAATCTCTGTCTATTCACCAGCTATTAAAGCATCCCCCCTGGAAAGCTCTTTCCTGGTCTCGCTACAGCCGGATAAATCAACTGAAATACAGCTTCTTCACGGAACCCTACCCGTCAGTAAAACCATCGATGGCCAAAACCTCTTTCTTGGTTCACCATACAAAACAATCATAGGATTAAATCATGCTCCTTTTCATCAATCCGCTCTTCTGCAACATGAGATCGATTCTCTTAAAGCCTGGATACCTACTGAAGTTGTTGATCAAATCATGGAGAAACAGGTAATTAAATGGAGACGCAATTTCCAGATCCTTAATGGCAGACTGGAGGATAAATGTCTGATCACGCTTCTGAAAAACCGATCCGAATACAGGGGAAGATGGAATATCGAAAGTAACCTATCCCGGTTTTTGGCCTGGAGACTCCAGTCGGCCAACAAAAAAATCAGACCAGAGCTTTTTGACAGCACCATTACTGATCCAATAGAGCTTGCCTCAACAAAAAAAGCCCGTTTCCTGATTACAGGTGAGATACTTTCACTGGATGTTTTTCAGCATGCTGAAATTTCCGCACAGGCAGATGAATACCGGGAATCAAGAATTGCCAGAATAAACCTGGATATCTCACTTCTTGAAACGCAAAGTGCTGATACTCTGATGTCAAAAACATTCACAGGTGAAATCTCTCAGAAAAGAAAAAACGAAAACAGCTGGGAATCGATACAGCAACTTCCTTTCGACCTCCAGGATTCCACCTTCTCATCATCTATCCTTGGTTTAGCTATAACTCAGGTACTGAACCAGGCGGTCGAAACTATAATACCAATAATGGAAAACCAATGACTTTCGTTTTCTACAAACACACCGGACTCAAAATCAAGTGCGTTACAATTGCAATCAGGTAAATATCGGGAAAAAAACAATTTTTTAATCAGAAAAAACAATCAGAGTTAATAAGAGATAATTATTTGTTCATTGTTAAAAATAATCAAAACGCTAATTAATCTGGAGTTGGAGTATATCATTTTCCTGTATTCATTAGGATGGATGCCCGACAAAACAACTTGGAATGATGGATTTGTGGCATTCTGAACAGTAACTATTTACCCGATCTATTCAATTTCAGGTACTGGAAGTGAATCAATTTTTGCCTTGTCTTGCTCAATGATGGTGGTTTCGCTCACTACAGGTGTATTCACCACATTTATCGTGTTGATTGAGTCGGTTTTATTAACAGAGCTTTCACTTTTATCAGCCGGTGGCTTTACCATAAGCGACTCATCAGATGCACCTATCTTCTTTTCGGGAATCTTGTTATCAGGCACATTTGGTGATTTGTCCGGAACCATCTTTATTCCGGTTTCTTTCTCCAGTTTACTAAGAATCTCTGAAGCGGTGAAAGCGACTCCATCATGTGGATCACCTGCAAGTTGCTGCATAAGATATCTGGCACGCATCTCCTTGAGTTTACCTAACCCGATCAGAGCCTCTATTTTCATCTCAGGAAGCTGAGCCTGTGATAATACCTCAATCAGGGCATCAGCAGCATTCCTGGATACAAGCTCTCCTAATATGGAAACTGCATATACCCGTATCTGGGAATTCTCTTTCCGATCAAGACTAATCTCCTGTAAGACAGGAACAATTCTATCTCTATAGGAAACGGTTTCCTGTATCGCTTTTTTAACATTCTCCGGTTCGAAAGGTTCTTCTTCGTATAAGGTCTTTAAATTAATCAGTTTCTGCATTACCAGTTTTTTGAGCTGACCGTATTCATTTTCAGAGCTATCAGAGAGATCCTTTAGAGACTGATCTATTTTGTCTATTTTTGTTTTGCTGGTTTTGAGCAGGTTTTTCAAACTATCAACTTCATACTGTAAACGTATGAATGATTCATTCTGACGGGCGATTCTATCTTCAAGACTTGTAAAGCCATCACTTTTACCGGTTTTAATTCCGCCCTGAAAGCGGATACCCATGAAAATACCGGGTCTGGTAAAACTGTTTCTACCATCTGTAGTGAAGCTGAGGGACGTTTTGCCATCATCTTTATTCAGAAAACCTGCAATATCGATCAGACCTGCACTGACTTCCATTTTTCTTTTAAGAAACCGGAAATTACCAAAGAATGAGCCATAAAAGTGTTCATTCCTCCTGAGCACTTCAATGGACAGATAAAGACCGCTCCCGAAAAACTTTTCCAGTGCAAAAAAAGGATTAAACTTTTCATGATCATTCTGCGGAATTGATTGAATCCCCATATGAAACCGCAGTTTAATACTTTCCGCGCTTTTAGCAAAAGCTACATATATTTCACTGTTGAGAGAATCCGGTGCAAATCCGAAATTATATGTTTCTTTATGCGAAAAGATATTGTGAATACCAACAGCCATCGAAGGAAGTAATTTGTGGGTTTCACCCAGTACTCTTGCTTTTAGACCAACGGTTGCACCTCCCGCATACCCTGCCTCCAGGTTGATCCATTCGATAATACCCAAAGTCAGCAATGCAGAAGGTTTAATCTGGTAACCTGAAGCTGAATCGGAATAAAAAAAGGCATGTGCGTCAATTACATACTTCCCGCCGATTAACAGATCTGCATCCGGAATACTGTGAATAGAACTCCAACGGGTTTTTGAATAAGAATTGTAAAGTTCTGAAACCGGGAATATCAGAAGTATGGATATTATGGCAGCTAAAGTGTTCTTCATTACGGCTCATCCACAAAAATCATTTGATCCGGAACAAAAATTTCGATACTCGTAAATTCTACATATAAGAGCAGGAAAATACCAGTGCAAATAATCGGATAAGAGGATCTTTGGCGGGTTGGGATACTATTTAAGGACAGGACTTTCACCAAATGAAGAAATCAGAGGCAATCAGTTGATCTCCTTATTTTATTAAAGGGTTTAAGGGATTACTTTTTAAGGTAATCCCGGTTTCTTTCAAATCAGAATACTGGTTTTCTATAGAGTCGTTTTTTATTGCCGTTCTTCTTCAGAATAACCATCATCCTGTTCAGAACCATAATGTTCATTAACAGGCTCCATTATTTCCATTTCTTCTTCGGAGATTTCCTGATCATCGGAACTGCACTCAACTGAGTCAATCCTTTGATCCTGGTCCTGATCGTCTTCGAAGTATTCTGCATCCACAACAGCGGGCGCAGGGAGACGGTCCCGGATTTCTTTAAGAAGACGGATAATGATATCATTCTGTTTTATCAATCTGTCATTATGACTGTAATTATCTCTTTTAAAACGGTCTGGGCGGCGGCGCTGATTCTGTTGACCATTATGGTTATTATTGTAGGAATTGCCACCTCCATTATAGTGAGAATTACCATTGTAAGATTGATTTCCGTAATTATAATTTTGCCCGGGGCCATAAGAATTATGGTTCTTGTTGTCATTATATTTGGAAGGCATAGGTTTTCTGGTATAATGGTTAGTCATGCCCCGTGACAATTCATCACTGTTCATTAAGGTACTCCTTTCTTCACTATGGAAGATTAAAATATGTGGGAAAAAATAAAAGTGTGCTTATCTAAGCCCCAATACCCGGTCATGATGGAATGATCAGGAATGTTTCAAGTATATAATTGTGGTCACAGTACAACAAGGTTATTCTGGTGTTCAGGCTACTGATGATAATAGGTGTTTTTGATTTTTTTTCTTCAGCATTTGGATCTAGCTGGAAATACGACTCTCGCTTGCAATAGAAAACAGATTTAATTTGGTGCTCATGTTTCTACTTCTACCCTTGGCGGTTTAAAAGATACATAAATATTAATTTCAATGAAAGCAGAATATTTATAATTCACCCAAAAAGTGATCGATTAAAACTTCATAACCTACAGAAGCATCAAATTCTGTTCCAGATACCTGATGAGTAAACCAGGTTATCTGCCTCTTGGCATATCTTCTACTATTCCGCTGAATAAGGGCAACCGCTTCAGACAAAGAACTCTCTCCCTTAAAACAAGAAAACAATTCCTTATAACCCACACACTGCAACCCCGCCGATCGCTCATGATATCCCTGTGCGACCAACTGATGAAACTCTTCCCAAAGCCCATCATTAATCATTTCCATCACCCGATTATTTATCCGCTCATATAACATGTTTCGCTCACAGGTGAGTTTAACTACTTTAAATTCCAGGTCATCGGCAACCTTTTTTACTGTCCGCATCTTAGAAAACGGGATACCAGTCTGAAGAAACACAGTTAACGCGCGCACGATCCTTTGTAAATCATTAGGATGAATTCTGGATGCGGAATCCGGATCTTTTTCACAAAGTTGATTGTACAAAAAGGAGACCCCCTGGTTCTGAGCATCACTCATCAATTTTTCTCTTATGACCAGATCAGAATCCAGCGGAGCGGTAATTCCCTCGCTCAAACATTTAAAATAGAGCCCGGTCCCTCCACAAATCAGAACCGTTTTCCCACATGCCGCCCTGTCCCTTATAATCCTTAATGCATCTTCAGTAAAACCAAACGCCGAATAACTCTCAGAAGGATCTAAAATGTCTATAAGCCAATGCCTGACCCTTTCCATTTGACAAGGGGCTGGTTTGGCTGTACCGATATTCATCTTCCGGTACACCTGACGGGAATCACAGGAGAGTATCTCCCAGTTAAGTTTCTCTGCAATCTCCAGGGCTATGGCACTCTTTCCAACTGCAGTCGGCCCCAGTATCACTGGCACTCTTATTTTACTCTTCATGATAACTATTCTATCTGACTTGCCACAACCATTCGAAAATGGCTATTTTAGTGCATTAATTTATTAACTTCTTATTTATAGAAAAAACAATGCGGCAACGACTCATATTGACCCTTTTTACGATCATTTTTGTTCTCCTGCTGATCGCTATTGCAATACGTTCCGGGATTTTTAAATCTGCCTTAAACATTCCAGGTATAAAAAACACCGCTCAAAGCTCACAAACTACCGAAAATAGCCACTCTTTTGAAACAACTCTTATCCGATGCCTTGAGGATCTGGAAGTTCCAAAGTCACAGATACCCAAAAACCTCTCTCCCACAGATTCCCTTTTAAATCTCAAAATTTCTGTTCCCAAAGGAAAACCAATGGAGTGGGTGATCTGGTTCATCTCTTCCACTCTTTCATCTGCCGGATATCATCTCCAAGACTGTAGCTTTGAATCTGAAAGAAAAGGTGCGTATCTGCATCTTACCTCCACTCAGAAAAAAAATCTTCCTGAATTACAAATAAAAATATCCCGTTCCTCCATTTTTTTCAGTCAAACAGCCAAAATGGCAATTCTGGTTGAAGATTTTGGGTTCAAGGCAGATGAAACCACAGTTCGATTTCTCTCTTTTCCAGAGCCAGTAACTGTTTCCATGGTCAGCTCACGACGTCTCTCCACATGGACCGCTCAAATCGCCAATGAATATAAGAAAGAGATTTTAATAATGCTCCCAATGGAGCCCCTTCCGAAATCATTCTCCCGATACGATCAATCCCAAATTAAAATCCATTATCCGGAAGAGAAAATTAAAACTATTATCAAAGAGGCAACTGATGCAATACCAAGTTTTGCCGGATTCTGCAATTTCTACGGCAATAGGGTGTTGGAAGATTCCAGAGTTATGAAAATTGTTTTTAATGAGATTCAAAAACACCACGGCTATTTTGTGATCACCTCCGAAAGTAAAAAATCTATGGCTGAAACTATTGCCAGAAAAATGAAACTTCCCTATCAGAAAATCGATTACACCATAAATGCAGATAATTCTGCTTCCACTATCTCCGATTCACTTCGCTACTGTGCAGTATTAGCTCAAAAAACCGGAAGTGTTCTTATCAGAGGACGCGCTTCGGATTCTTTTATAACCGCACTTCACAACACCCTTCCCCAGCTTAAACAAAACGGAATACAACTAGTTTACGTTTCCGAAATATTAAACCATCCCGGTGAAGGGCAATTGCTTACAGATTAAAAAAAATGTAAATTTTCATAAGATGATCTGAAAAAAAGTTCCTGTAACAGGAGGAAATACATGGCAACTCTCGGAGTAAACGTCGACCATATAGCAACAATCCGTCAAGCCCGCGGAGGAAATGATCCTGATCCGGTGCAGGCAGCAATTCTGGCAGAACTGGCCGGAGCACATGGAATAACCGCCCATCTGCGGGAAGACCGCCGCCATATACAGGACAGAGATATCTATATTTTAAAACAGGTCGTAAAAACCCATCTGAACCTTGAAATGGCACTTACTTCAGAAATAATGAAAATCGCTATCGATGTACTGCCATCAATGGTAACTCTGGTTCCTGAAAAACGGGAAGAACGGACCACCGAAGGCGGCTTATCTGTACGGGAACATGAAAAAGAGCTGGCCAAAGCGATTGAAACCTTCCGCCATAACCACATCCTGGTAAGCCTTTTTATAACCCCGGATCTAAACGAAATCAAAGCCGCAAAAAGAGTCGGTGCCACTCATATCGAACTCCACACAGGGGCCTATGCCAATGCCACTTCTGCAGGTGCACGATTTGAGGAGCTTGGAAGATTAAAGGATGCTGCTCTGGCTGCAAATAAGTTTGGGCTTCATGTAAATGCCGGACATGGTCTCAATTATCACAATGTCAGCCAGATCGCCCAGATCGATTTCATCGAAGAACTTAATATTGGTCACTCTATTATATCGCGCGCTGCACTAACAGGAATAGATTCCGCAATCAGAGACATGCTGGCTTTGATTTGAGGTAATAACTCATCATTAACGTTTAGTATCCGGTTATACTAAATAATCAAATGATGACCGTTTATAGGTTTATAGGTTTATAAATATTAAAAGACTTTTTTAATGTCTTTTAATTCATAATTTCTATTGTACACCACATATGTTTTACGATTAGAACTTCTTTTCTTCTCTATCTCCTTTTACTTCAACACGTTAGAAGCAAGTTGCCCATATACCCCCTATTTTTTATATTTTTGCATCAAGTTGAACTCGTCTTCAACTGCTACACACTAATAAAAAAGTTGTCAATTTTTCATGCATAAAGTATCGGGTGAGGTGTACAATAATGAAACTCTGTTTTGTTAAAAAATTATTAATGTTTTTTCTGGTTGTTTTCTGTAATGTGAATGTTTCAGCCACACTGCTGCCTTTCCCCTCCCCGCTGCCCAAAGTAGACACTCCCTACGACTCCATACTGCTTAAAACATGGCAGGGTATTAAAAAGAGGAATGTCGATCCATACGAAATTAAATTGATCCACAGGCCCTACTCTGAATCACCAGGAGATGCTGTTTCTGAAGGTATCGGTTATGGTATGATCCTGGCGTTATATAGCAATGATCAGAAATATTTCGACATGATCTGGGATGCCGGAGAAGCCCATCTCTATGACAGTGAGAATCAACGGTATAACTGGAGAATTCATCCTGACAAAAGAGTAGAAGTGGGTGCAGCAACCGATGCCGAACAGGATATCGCCTTATGCCTGATCTTTGCAGATCAGTTAGTCAAGAAAAACATCTGGACCGCGCACACCAGCCCTAAGGGAGCGACCTACGCTCAACGGGCCAACACCCTTATCAACAACATCTGGAACACCATGGTTCAGGATGGCAAATATCTCAGGCCCGGAGACTCCTGGGGTGGTAAAGACCTGCTTAATCCAGGATATTTTTCTCCAGCATTTTATCGGGTGTATGATGAGTTTGAAGAACAGGACCATAACTGGAAAGGCCTGATCGATGAGTGCTATAATATCGTCTCCAGGTCGGGTGGTTATGATAAAGGACTGATTCCCGATTTCACCAATTCTGAAGGTAATCCGGTAGCAGCGGGTTATAACACCTACGCCGAAAGTAAACACCTCTATAAAGATGCCATCCGTATTTACTGGAGACTGGGAACCGATTATCTCTGGTATGGAGAACCACGAGCTAAAGCATTTCTGAAAAACGCGATAGATTTTCTGGGTACACCTGAAAAAGCCAATTTCTTTCAGATGGATGGTAATGTTGTCCCTGCGGCCGATTCATTCACTTTAGGAAACGATGTCCCTCGTCCTCGTGCCGAGCACAGCCACCTTACAGTTGGAATGTGGGCTTGTGCCGCAATTGCAGCTGGAGATTCTGCCCAGGCCCAGGCTTTCAGCGATGAACTTCTGAACTATTATGAACCGGGTGCAGATTACTGGGGAAAGTCATCCGATCCCAACAATGAAGATACACTTCATAATGAAATGTATTTCGATCAGTTCCTGGCCTGGTTTGGTGCATCGATGCTCTCCGGTGTATTTACCAATTTATGGGATGATTTAAAAGACCCGGACCCGTTCACTGCTTTGGACTGGAAAACACAACCCAGCTTTTCTACACGAGACCTTAACGCTTCTGTTGCTCCGTTTACTATTAATGGGATTTTCAATAAATATGCCCGCTGGAACGTTGATTTAACTCACATCGACAGCTCAGACAGCAGAGTATATTCCGGTGCCGGTGAAACTCTGTTTGTCAGTTGGAACGGTCTCTCCTCAAATGGTTCTGTAATGAAACAGGGGTGGTATAACGTAAAAATAACTGCCAAAGGCCTCTCTACACCCGTTAATTACAAAGTCTGGCTGGGAAAATCTTTCGATCTGATGGAAAACAATAAACTTATTGTTGATGATTTCAGGGATGATGATCTAAACCCGTTTATTGGAAATGTCTGGCAGAGTTATCTGGATAGCCATGAAGGAAAAAGCGGAAAGTCCAGTGTTAAAGAGCTGGCTGTAAAATCGGTCGATGGCAAAAAATGGATCGTTTGGTCTTATAAACTTGATCAGGGTAATCTGGGTTTCGATCCCTATGCTGCACTGGAATGGAACTGCGCCACCACCGAAGGAAATCTCGACCTCACAGGCATCGACACCCTGATTTTTACTGCAAAATCAATCGAACCTCTGGGTGTGTCGGTACAAATAATAACCTCTGATGTTGGTGATCATAATTTCCACGAAGACTCGCTTTACCTCTCAGCTACTGCAACCGAATTTAAGCTGCCTATATGCGGTTTCAAACCAAGATTTGGTGGGGAAAATCAACTGAATCTGTCCAAAGCCACCGCTATCCGCTTTCAAGTTCAGCTTCCCAGTGGCAATGAAAACGCGATTATGCTAAGTAAATTTTGTATTACTGGAAACCTGGATAAAATTTACACTGCCCCTCCAGAATACATTCCGATGTCAGCGAAACCGACCGGCCATCCCAAAAATGTTAAATTAAATATCACCTGCTCCTTCTCTAAAAATGGATTCTTATTTTCGATTCCGAATCATATTAAATGCCACTCCATCACCATTCTGGATATGACCGGAAAAGTCATTACACATACCAGAGTCAATCGTAAAACTGCAATCGTTCCGGTTAGCGGTATTAAGACAAACAAAATATATTTAGCTCAAATTAAGCTGGAGAATGGTACATCGGTTATTCCATTGACTATGATTCGTTAAGTAGCTTATATATTGTTCCTGTTCAAAAGACAAATCTAACATGCCCGAGTTGTTTTATCGGGCATTCATCCGCATAAAATAAAAGAGATGATTCACACAGAAACTTTTTGCCGACTTCACTTCCCCAGGTCAGGTTTCTGGTGTATTTTTGAATTAATTGGTTTCCTGTTCAAAATGCTCTAAATCCGTCATGCCCGGGTTGTTTTATCGGACATCCATTCTAAATCAATTTTTCGGGTTGGAACACATCACAAATGTCTTTGGGATATACAGACTGCCAGATGAAATTACGCAGAATCATAAAACACCTATCTAAAGATCAGTTGCTGAAAGTCAGATCAATCAGGTACAAGGGAGAAAAATATCACTGTCCACTTTGCAATTTTTCAGCCTCCCAATTTTTAGGTTCTCCTGACGGCGAGCGTACAAATGTCCGCTGCCCCAGATGCAGTTCGCTGGAAAGACATCGGGCGCAATGGATTTTTGCTTTGAGTGAATTGGAACATTCTGGTAACGATCACTTTTCAATTCTTCATTTTTCCCCGGAATTCTGTTTGAGCAGTAAATTTTTCAAAATTAAAGGCTGCGATTATAAAACCGCCTGTTTTTCAAGTACAACTACTGATTATATTATTGACATTCAAAATATCAGACTCGATTCCGAATCCTTTGATTTTATCATTTGCAATCATATTTTAGAACACGTTGAAAATGACCGGCTTGCCATGTCAGAGCTCTGCAGGATCTTAAAACCGGGTGGAAAAGCTTTTATTCAGGTGCCGCTGGATAATGACATGGAGAAAACCATAGAAGATTCCTCCATAAAGGAACCAATGGAACGTGCCAGGATTTTTGGCCAGGAAGACCACTTGCGTCTTTACGGCAGAGACATTGTCAGCAGGCTTTCCGATTCAGGTTTCATGGTAAACTATATTGAATACTGGAAACAGTATCCGGTGGAAAAACTGAATTATTATTGCTTAGGTGAATCTGAACCGGTTATCATTTGTCAGAAATCATGATTAAAGGCTTTTGTCTGCGCCTCACTTCGATATTAATGGTTTGACATTTTATTTCGATATTCGATATTCGGTATTCTGTATTCGGTTTTTCAGTATTCAGTATTCGGTATTCGGTTTTCTGTTTTCGGTATTCGGTATTCGATATTCGACATTCGGTATTCGGTATTCGATATTCGATATTCGATATTCGATATTCGGTTTTCGGTTTTCGGTATTCGGTTTTCGATATTCGATATTCGATATTCAGTATTCGATATTCGATATTCGGTTTTCGGTTTTCGACATTCGGTATTCGGTATTCGGTATTTCTTCTCCGGCTTCTGCGTATTACACAAGTTCACTCCACTTCAATTCCTCAATTAAAATTAATATAGACCCGCAGCCCCGTATTATTTGTTAACACGGAAAGCATTAAATAATGAAAAAAATGCCAATTTTTCAAACTGCTATTCTTGTAGAACCACCATTTATTTCATACTTTGTTGATCCGGATCAATTTTCTGACTCCTCGTATGGATTAAATTTATTAATACAATTTCATTTACCTGAACCAAAGGAGTTTACAATGTCTATGTGTAAAAAATCCGTTTCCGCAATAGTGGTTTGTTTTTCCATTTTCTTTTATCCTGCATTGTCATTTGCACATTGCGATGCTCTTGATGGACCAGTTGCTAAGGATGCGCAGAAAGCTTTACAGGAAGGTTCTGTAGTCCCTGTTCTTAAATGGATCGATGCACAGCATGAGAATGAGATAAAGGATGTTTTTAATAAGGTTAAGGAAGTAAGAAAGCAGGGAGGATATTCAAAGGAATTGGCTGATCTTCACTTTATGGAAACCCTGGTACGTTTGCATAGGGCTGGAGAAGGAGCTCCCTTTACAGGGATTAAACCGGAAGGACAGATCGCTCCTGTTGTAAAACTGTCAGACAAGGCCCTGCAGGAGAATGATATTGAAGCTCTGATACAAAAACTCAACCATCACTTTACATCTTCGATCAGGGAATGGTACAAGAAAGTCGTTGATGCGAAAAAAATGGCTGAAACAAGTCCACAGCATGGACGTAGTTATGTCAAAGCATACGTTGAGTATACGCATAATATTGAAAGATTGCATGAGATTATAACGTCAACAGGTGAGCATCATCCTGCAGCAGCTCATAAAAATCATTCACATTGAGGAACACAATATGGCAGCCTGGAAATGTGTGCTATCAGGCAGCGTTTTCGGGCTTTTCACCAGATTTTTATTTTATCTGCTATAGAAGAACATTTCCAGTCTTCTGAAAGTCTCTGCATACTACGCTAATTTATTTCCAAACCAACCTGTAAGGCTGATTTATTCCAGCGAAAGGCAACGCCCTGGTAATTGGAAGGGATATAAATTCATAAAGCACTGAAGGTGCGCACTTCAATATCATCAGGTGCTCGGTAAAGTAATGGTGGCAATGACCTATATTGTGTGGATTAACTAATATATCTCATCATCTGACAAACCTTTCCCCCAGTCAGATTTCTACTGATAAGACCTGCTTCAATATTATTAGTTTGACAATAATTGACCTTAGACCAACTCAACCTTCAATTTCTTGCCAAGAGCAATTGCTGCCTTATTTAATGTTGCTAATGTCAAAGATTCGTTGTCAAGCTGAAGAAGTCGATCAACTGCAGATCTGCTCGTGTGCATTCTTTTTGCAAGAGTTGTTTTGGTTAAATGTTTTTTTGCCATTTCCTTTTTAATCTGAAATGCAATAACCTTTTTTATCGAATTTACTTCTATTTCTTCTCTTATTCCTTCTTCATCCAGGAATTCATCGAAGTTTGACCCGATATATTGATTTTTCATTTTCATGCTTTTCCTTTCAACATATTCTTTCTTTTCCGTGCACATTCTAATATTTCTAAAGGTGTTTTTTGTGACTTCTTAATGAAGCCGTGCAAAAGAATCATCGATTCACCCAAAACGGTAAAAAGTACTCTTGCAATACCGCCAGGTAAATGTGTTTGGACTTCCCAGATATCCTTTTCCATTTTTCGCACAACAGGCATACCAATTGGCCAACCATATTGCACAGTTTTTATATCCTCTCCAATTGCCCTTTTATCTTCTTTTTCCAATGAACGTAACCAGTCTTTTACAGGTTCTGCACCACTTTCATTTTTAAAAAAGACGACGTTTAGTACAAATTCTGGAACTTCATTGTTATTCATACAAGAAATGTACCAAATCTGGTACGTCAGAGTCAACAAAAAAATTGTTTTTTTATTGAAAAACGCTGTATCCCTCTATGTTACTGGTTCAAAACCTCTACTACATTAGAAGCAATTCAGAAACTGAAGAAAGCTGACAAGAAAGATGGAGCTTTAACTACGACAGGAAATCATAGTGGACGAATGGAGAATACAATTAACAAAACCGTTGCTTTTAATACCACCTAAAGCATTGGTTTAATAAGGAATGCGTAAGGTCCGACCCTCTATCCTAATAAATTATTTTATATTATAACCATGACAACCAACTGCCTCTCTCCCAAAAAGCTCCATGCCCTGGTCATCTCCCCTCCTATCCGAGATTTCTATTTCACCCCTCATAGATTCTGTGCTGCAGGGCCAAAAATCGTTTCAAACCTGCTGAGGAAAAAAGGACTGCATGTAACTGAATTCAATTTTCCTTCGATGCAAAAAAAAGGATTCACAATCCCTTTCCCGGAGGAACTTTCCTATCTGAAACCTTTCATTATCGAAAATGAAACCGGGAAAACTTCCTTTTTCAGAACATACAAACAGTTCGGACCACCCCTTAAACATTGTACCGATATGATCTGTGAAAAGAATCCGGATCTTTGCTTTATCTCAGTTTTTGCATTCTGTTATGCTTCCACTGCCCTGGAGCTGGCAAAATCAATCAAAAAGCGAAACAAAAATTTACCTGTTATCTTCGGTGGTGCAGGTGTCAGTACCTATCCGCAGTTTTTCCTTAAAAGTGAAGATGTTGATTTCACCTTGTCCGGAGAAGCAGAAGTAAACATTTGCGAACTGATAGATTACCTGATCTTGCCTGAGATCTGTCCTGAAAAAATACCCGGACTGGGATGGAAAATCGAAGGCAACTGTCATTTCTCCCATATTACCAGAATAACCACCTCCGATGAGATCCTCTGTCCAGCTATAAAAACCGGTGAAACCAGAGGATCTGTTACTTTCAGCATATCCCTTTCCCGGGGATGCCCCCAGAACTGCAAATTCTGCTCAAACTGGATCTGCCATGGAAAAAAATTCCGCAGATGCTCTCAAAACCAGATAAACTTAATTGTTGAACAGATCAGAGAGGTTAATATTCCGGAAGAAAAAACTATTCACCTGAATTTTGAGGATGATAACCTGCTGTTTGACTATAAATTCTGGATAGGCACTGTCAAATATCTCAGGTCCCAATTTAAAAACATCAGTTTTACTGCTGAAAACGGGATAGATTACCGGCTTTTGAATAATTCTAATTGTAAAGAATTGATAACTCTTGGGTTTACTCAGTTCAACCTGTCACTTGGCTCAGTCTCTGATGTAATTAACAGCAACGAATCCCGCAGCAGCGATCTGAATCACTACTGTTCTGTTATCAAAACCATCTCTGATTTCAATATACCCGTTATCACCTATTTCATATGTGGTTTTAAGGAAGACACACCGGAGTCGGTAGCTGGCAATCTGGCTTTCTTATCGGACAAAAAAACTCTGACCGGAATCTCCCTTTTTTATCCGGTACCAGGAATTTCAGGCTATGAGGATAAAACAATCTTCGATCAGCAGTCAACAGTTCTCTGCTGCGGTTCTTCAGCATTTCCCTGGAATAATTCACTTGGTACCAAATCCCTGGTAACAGCATTCCGGCTCTCCAGAGTTATCAATTTAAGTAAAGCACAACCGGTAGATTCACGGGACAAACAATTACTATACAAAACTTTCTGCGACCGGAAATTGTTTACCTTGCAGAAATCAGGGGGTGAGACCAGGATAATCGAGGTTCCAGATCAGGATTACGAGCTGGTACGATTGTACTTCAAACTATGTGAGAACAGCTGACTTTTAACACCTCATGTCCCGGTTTAAAAAGGTTGCCCCAAATCAAAATGTAACTCATAGAGGCTCTCACCGGGTCTGCGGTTAAGTTTAAATCCGACATCAAACCTGACAACTGCAATCGGTGTATTTAACCGGATACCCGGACCTGCAGCCCAGCGAAGATCTTTAAACATGTCAATATCACCCACATTCCATACATTCCCGGCATCTACAAATGCAGCCCCCTGAAACCACCAGAAGAGTGGGAATCGGATATCAAGCAGGTTAGCTGTAAGCATGATGTTCGCCCCCTGAAGCTCTCCGGGGAGTTCAACTTTGAGATTATTCTCCGAAAACCCTCTTACCGATCTGGCTCCCCCTACATAAAAACGCTCCTGTGGTGGTATTGACAAACTTTGGCCGAAAGTTCTTACCCAACCAGCTTTTAATCCGCTTCCAAAAACTACCGGACCGGTATTCCAGTAAATGCGTAAATCATTGGTAATTTTCATAAACTGGTTGGAGTTTCCTGTCAATCCGGAAACTTCGGTCTCAAAAGAATTAAATATTCCTTTGGAAGGATTTATCAGGTTATTTCGCGAGTCATACGAAACACGGGCTCCAATACTTTTGGTTGGAAGTTCAGGCAGATTATTGTCAATTTTAGCCTTCAAATCATTAATTTCTTCCCAGTTAACCAGAAACTGGTAGGCAAAGTTAAAATTGGTAGTTCTACCAACCGAGAGGCGTATACCGCGAAATACTCCATAATAAGTGTCTTTATAGTCATCATGCCTCTCCAAATAAAAGGTATTATTAAACTGGAGAGGAAGACCTAAAAACCATGGTATCCCGTAAATTACTTCAGCATTCTGGATTTTCATTGAATACTTACCATTAAATGTAAGACTATGACCGATCTGAAAAACATTGGCATAGGAGGTTCTCAATGATGCTCTGGGACCATCAGCAGTTCCATACCCAACTCCACCTTCAATCCTGAAAAAATCCGCCTGTTTCACTGTCACTTTAACCGGAAAACTACTGTCTGCAACAGTGCTATCTTGCGAAGAATCTTTGGAATTTTCCACCACCGGCTCGATCTGGGCAAAATTAAACAGATTAGTCTTGTAAAGTTTCTGCACCGAAGAGCGGATCTTTTTATTGGTAAGGGTATCACCTTTTCTAAAATCCAACTCCCTGATAAGTACTCTGGAGTGAACATGTTTATTTCCGGACAAGATGATGGTGTCCACACTGAATAGCGGCCCCTCATTTATCAGAAAAGTGATCTTTGCATTGCTTTTTGATGAATCTACTTCCATTTGCGGTTCGACTACCGCTTTTAAATATCCCTGGTTTGCCAGTTCTGTTTTTAAAAGATCGGCATCCGTATCAAGCGTTGACATAAGCAGTGGACACCCCGCCTGACTCTTCAGCTTTGTAAGAATTGAACTTTCCAGTATCGAATGGTTCTGCGATAACGAAATTCCACTTATCCAAGTTCTCTCACCTTCATTTATCAGAAAATCGACAGATACTCTGTTTCTGGATGAGTCCCTTTGAACCTCATGCTGTATGTCAACTGCAAAAAATCCCTGTGACCGGTAAAAACGGGTCAGTGATGAAACATCTGAACGCAATTTTGAGGAGGAAAATTTCGATGAACTCAGAAACCAGATCTTTTTAAGCTCCATTAATGTCCTGAGTTCACTTGTCTTAAATGTCCTGTTTCCGGAAATGTTTACTTTTTTTAATTTCCAGTCACCTGTTTTAGCTGAAATATCTGCAAAAATTCCAACCAGCAACAGAAAAACAATCCATTTATCTATAGTAAACCTTTTCATTATCCTCATCGGCTGTATTTAAAAAGCAGATCCAGCCCATAATTATCTGAACTGGTCTGACCTTCGACGAAAAAGTGTTTAGTCAAACGGAACATTGCAGTAACTTTGGGTTTTGTAAGATCACCCAATGCTGTTTCGTATGACAGGAGAAATCTCGGAGAAAAGCGTTTGGTCAAACTCAAGGTAGGACTGTTCTCAGAGTCAAAGTCGAAAAGGTTACCTTTAAGATCAATCTTTTCTATCCCCAGAAGCTGTTCCAGTTTTCTGGTTCCAAAACCTATAATACTTTGCTGAGCAAAGACTTTGAGCCGGTCTCCCAGATCCCCTCCTATTGCTCCCAACGGCTGGCCCAGAGTTAATATACTTATAATATTGCCTTCATCCAGGGGTAAATCCTTGGCCCATAGTCGCACTTCAGGTTCACTCATCCTTCCATGTACAGACAAATAAATGGTATCCGATTCGATGGTCTGCAGTTGACTCTTGGAAGTTGGTGAAATAACATCGATCTCGGTTACCGCCTCCAGATCCAGTAGCGGATCAAGTGTATAAGGATCATAATTATAAAAAGAACCTTTGGTAATCTCAAATTTACGGTCGAAGTAATTGATAAAGCCTTCAATGACTCTGATTTCACCGGTATATGTAGGTTTGGCTGCAGTTCCTGTTATGGAGACTTCACCACCCATCTTCAAATCACCCAGATTCATATCCACTATCAAATTGTCGAGTAATTTAACCTCCACCCTTATAGATAGTTTCTGAAGAAACGGATCCTTTTGCACATTGATACTGTTTTTCTGTACCTGCTCCACCAGGTCGGTAATTCTCAGATCACGCACAACTCTGGTATCTCCCAGATCAACATTTCCAGAGATAAGATAACCGCCATCACTATTATTTGAAAAACGCAGATTACCATTCTGGATTCTTACAGTAGCCAGCTCCTTCAGATCCACCAGCACATTTTTACCTTTAATATTTATTTTCATCTGATCCAGACCGGAATTGTTCCAGATGATAAACCCGTCTCCGTTGAAATTTCCTTTTCCCCATTTTCCTTTTATTTGACGCACTATAACCGAATCATGCTGCATCACAAGCTGCGCATTTACCGGACCAATAATCGGATCCACATCCTCAATTGCAAACCTGCCATTTTCCAGCCCGATATTTCCGGAAAGAACCGGTCTTCCCCCCGTAATCCGGATTTGCCCGTGGCCATTGACCACACCGCTTCTTATCATGTTCTCAGTAACAAATGGAGAAATAAGAGATAATGGAAATCTGGCAATATTGAATTCGATCTCAAATCCCTGACGAATCATCAGTGAATCCATATGATCCAATGGTATTCTGGCGCTGGCTTCAACTGTTCCTTCCCGGGATAACCAGAATTTGCTACCAGTCACATTCAAGGTATCGAGTGTCGAATACCCTTTAATGTAAAGGCTGTCCGCTTTTGCGTGCTGAACATTGATCGCTCCTGTGTGAACCGCATATTCCATCTGCGGATTTGAAAGCGTCCCGGATATTGATGTGATAAGCTTTAATTTACCGATGGAAATTCCCTGCTTGAAATTCTGATAAGAACCGTTTCCTACCTGAACAGTTCCTCCAAGTACCCAGGTTCCCTGATCACTGGACATTTCCAGCTTTACATCCCCAAACCCGCCTGCAGTCGAACTGCTGTCAAGGATAGATGCAATCCCGTCAAGTTTTACATTTTTTCCGGTTAGTTCAGCTCTGGCTTTCCCTTTCTCCTGCATGTCTATTTGCCACCCACGGGATGGCATAAGCGGTAAGGATGCATTCAGGTAAAGTACTGATAAAGAATCTTTGAGAAATATTTTTGAGTTAACGGATAATAATGAATCGGCCAGACCCAGCAGACAATCGATAGATGCAAGCCGGTGTACTTTAAATCCCGGCTGATCCAGCCTTGCATTGACTTTCCCCTGAAGATTCTCCCAGGTCCCCCTGAAATTCCCATTGGCATCCAATACGCCTTTGAAATTCCTATCCAAAGCAAACCAGGGGTAAATTGCGGAAACATCCAGCCGTGAAATCCTGAATCCGGAGCTGACTGAATCCTTTCCCAATAACCCGGTGAATTTTATCTCTCCGGCATTCTTTTTTTTCCCTGAGTTCTGAGTCTGTAATTCCAAAGCAACATCAGCCAGCATACTGGAGAGACTTATTTCCCCCCTGGTCTTAACCTCTGTCCCTTCTAATCGCAGATAACCCCGGTTCCAGCTTATCCGATCATTACCACTAATGGCCAGATCTGCGTTAAACAAATCAGCTCTGTATCCTCTGTAATTTATTTCTGATCCTGATACAGATGCAGAAAGATCAAGTGAGCAAACCGGTCCGGAAGCCTTGACATCAGCTGTCAATGATCCGCTTAACCCTTCCACATTGAAATAATCTGCCAGGGTATCCAGACTGGTTGTAAATCCAGCCTGCAGACTCCCTATATTCAACATATCTCCGTCATACTGAATAACTGAACTGAATGTGGTTGCCCTTACCGAACGCCACCTGAGATTTCTGCTGTTTATGGCACACTGAATAAACGGTTTCTGAATCAAACCATCAACGGTTGATTCAAACTTCAATGCCCCGCCAATCTTCTCTTTCAGAAAATACTGGCTTAAAAAAGATGCATCAGTAATCTGACCATTTACTTTTCCATGAATTGCCAGGTTCGATTGTATACGGCCGTTCCCTTCAATGTAATCTCTCCCCAGCTCTCCGTTAACCGACCATTGCCTATTAAGAAGATTCGCTTGCACTTTCAAAGTATCACGGCCAAATAGCCTGTCTTCAGCTTCAAATTTTAAAACCGCATAATCCGGCAATCTTTCCAATCCATAACCTTTGATCTTTCCCTCAATAAAAGCCTTTTCCCCAGGTATATTCTTCGAACTTAATTCCAGCTTTTCCTTTAATAATGAAAGCCTGGCCTGATCAATAGATACATCTGCCTGGTAATTGCCGAAAGATGGTTTACTCATAAGTTGTGGTATCTTAATCCACGCACCCAATTTGACTCTCCCCAGAGGCGAAAAAATCTCCCCCTGGGTGGTTGCCCGAAAATCAGCTGTATATCCTCCCTGAAGCGAAAGAGAATCGATATCGATGGAATTGAAATTCAAACCGGAACCTGTAGTCTTGTATTTTAAAACGGGATTGTCCATGGTACCTTCCCAGGAAACTTCTGCCTGCAGATGCCCCTGAGGTTTAAAAGCCGGAACATATCCATGAATTGCCAGAACCGTTGCCACATCAGCACTGACATTCGCATGAAGATCCCAGGAGTCTTTCATGTAAAAGGGAATCTTACCCCAACCGCTGATTTCTGTTCCGGATCCCTTCACAAATGATTCCAGCAGGTACAACTGATCGAAACGTAATATTCCACTGCCTGCAATTGTGTCCAGACTCCCCTTCCACCAGTGACTGCTGTACTCTGCCTCAGGAACCCGTAACTCCAGCTTAATAGAGTCTATTTTTGGAAATCTGGCCCTGATCCTTGCTCCGCTTACAGACCCTATAAAATGTAAACAACTATCCCGGTATGTGGCGTTTACATTATGAAGTCTGACATTACCTATAACCACTTTCCATGGCGATAAATCCCCGGGTAAATTACCTTCCCTCTCTTCAGCAGGCTCTTTCAAACAGAATGAATCAACCAATGCAGAGTCAGGATATACAGGTATCTTATACTCTCCACCGGATGTAACTGAAATGGCTGCATCCAGACCTTTGCCAAAAACCGAAACCACATGCACTGTCCGGTTAAGCAGTGCGAGTATATTATATCTTACTCTGATATGTTCCAGCGAAACGGAATCATCCCGACCACTTTTATCCCTAACCTTCAAATCGTAAATGTCCAGTCTGGATAAAAGGTTTGATCTGATCCGGCCAATCTTTACATCCCCTTCCAGGAATGAATCCAGCTTTTGCTCAGCAATCTTGCACACATAATTTTGCACCGGAGGCAACAGCAGTACTCCGTACGCAGTTACGCAAACTGCAGCAATTAATATTATGACAACGGCTGAAGAGGTTCCCAGCCGGATAAAAAATTTCCAGTGTTTCATGACCTGCCGGATTTTAATCTTTGGATTTTCTGGAATTTATTGAAATGCACCTGAATTGAAAAAAATAGACCCGCCACAACCCGTGTTCAGATAAAAATAGTTTTTATCACTAAAGCCACAGAGGAAATACTCACAGCGGTAAGAAAAATAATATCCCGATAACAATAAAACCGAATCGCCTGATCTTTACCCCTATTCAGCTGAAAAAAAATGCATTTCTCCAGGAATCATATTCCACCTGCCCTGGAAATTTAATAATTCATGTTGGAGTAAAACGCCCCAAGTAGCTATTTTTAAACAATATGCCACATTCATTTTCTGAACTCTTGCCCATCCTGTTTTTGTATGCAGAAACTCATTTCCGGTTCTTTTCCCATTTCCCCAGCCTTCTATATCGCAGGGAACCCGAAATCACTTTCGATCTTCCCAGGCGAATCGATCCAGGCTTTGATCTTCCCGTGGCGCTTATAATCAATGATATCCATCGTTATCCTGTAACCTTAAATGAAGTGGCTATAACAGTTTCCACAGGAACAATTCCACCACAATTATTCAAATTTAATAATCTGGACGATCATGAGATCAAACATTCATTAAACGATCAACTTCGAGCCTTCATCTTTGAAATTCCGCGGTCTAGACTGCCTCAGGGTCAGATCTATATAAACGCAGCTGTCTCAATCACCAGGGGACCCCATACCTGGAGAATACTCAACGATAACCTCTTTTCTTCATCAAAAGCAGCCTTTAGATGCAGAATATGCAACGAAAAACTTCCTGGAAACAAGCTTTGTACATATGGCGATCTTCATAACCACTCCATTTATTCCCAAAGTCATGTGGAATTCGGACCACCATTAAAAGTTTATGACAAAATGGCTTCTGTTTCAGGTTTGGATTTTTTGGGAATAACCGATCATTCATACGATCTTGCCTGTAAGAGAGATAACTATCTGGAACAGGATCAATCTCTTGCAAAGTGGAATCTTTTCAGGGAAGACTTCCTGGAAAACTTCAAAACCACAATGATTCCGGGTGAGGAGATCTCATGTCTTAATAAAGATGGTAAAGTGGTTCATCTTTGTGGATTAGGGTTGCATGAGTTCATCTGTGGAACTCTGGATGGAGCCCGCAAAAATAAGGTTTTTTCTCAACAACTCACAATAAATCAGGCAGTTAATGAGATTCATAATCAAGGTGGAATTGCTTTTGCAGCTCATCCCGGATCAATAGCAAGTTTCCTGCAGAGCCTTTTACTACACCGGGGAATCTGGTCTGAAGAAGACACATTCGACCAGCTGGATGGCTTCCAGGCTCTAAATAGTGGGTATCATAATTCGTGGTTAAAGGCTAAATCATTATGGATCAATCTTTTAAAGAAAGGCCTACGCATACCACTACTGGGAGGAAATGATGCGCATGGTGATTTTAACCGCTACAGGGCAACCAGTATTCCTTTTGTTAGTATCTACGAGGGTTTTGAGCGCTTTATGGGTTATGGAAAAACCGGAATTTACGGTAAAAAAGATTCATCTGATGAAATTCTGAACAGCATCCGTAAAGGTGCTACTTTTATAACCACCGGTCCCTTCATCTCCATCAACCGATCCATCTCCCCTTTTGAACCAGCAATATCAAATACCCCAGTACCTCCTTCTGATATTTCCAATCTTTCTATAGTTGCACAGAGTACTGCCGAATTTGGAAGATTACAAAAACTACGCGTTTTTATGGGTGGACCTTCCATGCAGGAAAGTTTAGTAATGGAAAAATCATTTAAAGTAAACACTTACGAAGCAAACGAACCAATATCATCCTGTGAAATTGCCCGAAACAACTGCTATCTCAGAGCAGAAGTGATCAGTGTTTTGGATGATAAGAGCACTTTTGAAGCGTACAGCAGCCCTTGTTATTTCGCAAATGAATAATCGATCACTCCCGTGAATAATACCCCATGATTTCCGCTGTAGCTAACACATGTCCCATCATCTCTCTATCAATACTTTCCCGGTTTAATCCATCACTTTTCTCTATTCTGCTATCTAATGCATATAACCGGAAATAATAGCGGTGTATGGATTTTTCCGGTGGACATGGGCCCACATATTCTTTCTGTTTTGAGGTGGATATTCCCTGTATGCCCGGAGATGCATTCTCCGGTATCACTGAAGTGTTTGCTGGAATATTATAGAGAATCCAGTGAGTCCAGATTCCAACGGGAGCATCAGGATCATCTATAATTAAGGCGAGACTACGCGTCCCCTCTGGAATACTTTCAATATCGATTTCAGGGTTGATGTTTTCACCTTCGCAGGAATACTTAAAAGGAATTCTTCCACCATTTGTAAATGCCGGACTGCTTATTTTCATTTATTACTCCTGTAGTTAGGCTCCTCATTATAGTTTTTAAAAGTTTTTAATATGGAAAGCAAAGTTCAGACCTTTATTTTTCAGTTCATGGTTACTGACAGGGAAATTTTAAACCCAGGTTCTTTAATAACCTGTATCTGCCTCGCTCACTTTTTGCTTCTCCGAATAGTCTGTCTTAACTATATTAACAATGTTTCTTTACTTAATTTCGGTTGTCGGTTAGGATATGTATCCTCGGTTCAACGTTTCATCCTTCAAAGGACATATTGTGCAAGTAAAATATCAGCTTCTGTCCTGTATACTGGCTATCACTATCTCATCGTTTTCTGCGGAAACTGACAGTTGCTTTAACCTTATGAATTATAATCCTCCTGCATTCAGCTATCATCTACTTGAATTCAAACCTTTTCTTTCTATAAACGGCAATTCCAGTAACCACAAACAAAACGATCTCTTTACAGACCCGTTTCCTGTGAATACTGTTGAGGATTATAGAAATCACCGCAGTGCTTCCAACTTTGATATCATGGCACATCACAGCTATTACGGATGGAGAGGAAAAACTGAATGGCAGATTAACAGCTATACAAATATAATCGGGTATCTGAGAATCACAGATCCGGCAGATTATCGATTTTCTACCAATTCTCAAGAGTATTCAACTAACAGGTATCGGAATGGTGAAGTAAGAAGTAACTTTTCAATTTCCGCAGCTCACTATTTCAGGTGGCCTTTTTTTGTTGGTGCTGAAATAAGTCCCGATATAACATCCAATCTTGGTTATTTCAATAGTATTAATAAACGGTTCAACCTCAAAAATGAGGATGCCGGGTTCTATTATTACGATAAAGTTAATCGTAAAAACAAGAATTACTCGATCAGTTTTGCAGGCAGTTTCCGTTTAGGTGCTGGTCATATCGATGATGTCTCATTCGCAGTTGCAGCACTCAATATTGTTGATATAGTAAAAAATCTGGAAAAAACATACAGAGGCTGTGATATGAGAAAGGTACAAAACCTTGCAGCTTTCATTGAAAAATCCCGTAAACGTCGTGCTCTTGACTCACGCATAGCATTCATTCAGAACATCGATACCCTGTGTGCTTTTATTAAAGAAAGCGGTATCGCAGATGAAATATCACCCCGTACCGTTCTTGAGCTTGCAGATCAGTGGAATTATGTATTTTATCAAAAAAGAAATAAAGGGTTTTCTGCTGTTCTATATCCTTCAGGCAAATATTCCAAGCAATGTTACAAGGATAAGGTAACTTCATCCAGATACGAAAAGTTAACCACGATTCCATTCAAAATGAACGAAGACGAAAAGAATGACTTTAACACAAGCGAAATTTTCAAAGATGAAGTCTTCCGTTGGAACAAAACCCAACAGATTGACTATAAGATAAACCTGCAAGCACGTTATGAAAGACCTCTCTCACGTTATTTTCAATTGTCACTTCTCTCTGAAGCATCCGCTTTATCAACACGCTACCAGAATAAAGAATCGGCGCACCAAAATTTTAAAACCTTTGAAGATGCTTATACATTACCAGGAATTTCGGTCAGTCAATATGCTGGTTTGACATATTACCCCAATACACGTACATCCATCGGAGTATTGGAATCGATCCAGTATGATAGAAAATTTGACTATTTCGACATTAAAAAATCAGATTATAGTTTTTCTTCTATTCCGCCCGAAGATAATTTTGACGATCGTATACTAAATTTCACTCTGAATGGTTTTCTAACCTATTATTTCTCTCCGAAGCTTCAGGCGCAACTGGATTTACGGGTTTACCGTGACGATCAATACCGGGATGCATATAGGGGATCACCATGGTTCTCAGAAGATCACGAATCCACCTCCTCCACAGCACTGAACTACTCTATTGGTGCTCATTTGACCTGGAAAGTTTTTTGAAGCTTAAGTGGGTTATAACAACCTCTGTTGTTCTACATTATTTACACTTCACCCCGTTATTCTATAACCGGTTAACTAAAATCATGTAAATTAAACCTGAATCAGACGAATCTTCAGTCGGGAATCGTCTGCATCAAACGCTATTTATCTTCAATCTGAACAAAATCACGTTTTAATACAACAGATTAAATAACAGTTTAACTGATTCATATCGAATACGGGGGTGTTTTAGAATGAAAGGTTTACCTGTAATTTTCGCAATAGTCTTATGCAGTTTTTTTACCATCACAGCCGATATCTCATTATCCGGTATTGTGAAAAAAACTGGCGACGCCACCGGAATCACAGGAGTAAAGGTCAGTCTTTCAAACCAGAAAGAGCTTCACTCCATAACCGATTCCAACGGGTATTTTAAAATAGAGCAAACATCTCTCAAGTCATATTTGCCAAAAGAAAAAACATTTCATCTTAACCTGAAAAACAGAACCCTTCACTTTTCTTCACACCTTCCTGCCAGTAAATGTCTCATAGCAGTTTTTTCTGTCACCGGAAAGACTTTACTGCAAAAATCTCTGGATCAGCTTTATTCAGCGAATCAATTTATCACCCTGCCCAGCTTCAGTTCCGGTATTTATCTTGTACGTTTATCGATTGAAGGTGTAGATTATACCTATTCCCTTGTTTCTACTGGCAATCAGATTTTTTTGACAAGTCATAGCCTGGACACAAAATACGTTCATGGCAACCTTTCGATATCAAAAAACACAGCAGTGATAGATACCCTGGTTGCAGAGAAGTCCGGATACAATACTATGAAAATTCCGCTTTCCAGTTATACTCAAAATGACATCATTATTACTATGGAATCCAGCTCAGCAGATACAACTGTCAGAAAGGGACTTACTGTCTATTTTATCCGTCATGCAGAAACCGTGGCGAACGCATCCGGGCAACAGGGTGGTGGTGGCCCTCTGGAGGATCACGACACACTGACTCAACTTGGGGAAAGACAGGTTGAGGAATTAAAAAACTTCCTCATTGAAGAGAATATCAAACCGGATCTGGTTGTAGTCAGTCCTTCCCTAAGAACACAGAAAACTATAGAACCATTTCTAAAAGCCCTCAACATTAAAGCCGAAATCTGGGTGGAACTCAATGAGTGCTGTGGCGGTGAACCTTCCGGTGAACCACTTCCTACCGAACGCCCAGTCCCCCGCTGGAAAGTAAAAGTCGAACCGATGACTGAGAATTTTACTCTTCCAAGTGAGGAAGATAAATACTACTGGTGGCCTCAGACTTTTGAGGAAGGCCTTTTCATGGTTATGACCGCCCAAAAAAGACTTCTTCAAAGATTCAACCAAAGCGGTAAATCAGTCATTGTTGTCGGCCATGCAGTGAACGGGGGGCTCTTTTTAGGACTCTTACGTGGCTACGATATGATCAATACCAAACCGGAAAGACCTGTTTATCTGATTAATACAGCGGTGCATAAATTAACTCAGGATACAGTCTCCGGGATTTTCACTCTTAAACAGAACCTGAATAAACCCCCGACGAAGTAATTTACTAAGCACAAATCAGATATTCGAAATCAAGGTTAAAATTGTAGATTTTTTCAATCTGCTCTGATTTACTGTTTAGATTTTCATTCTAATGATTTCGTACTTCCCACGCTGAGTTAACTGCAATAACCGGATGCCTGAACCCATACTGGCTTTATCAATCGAAAAGGACTGCTGCGGTAAACCTTTGGACACAAAATCTCCCTGATAACAAAGCCTTCCATTAAGCTCTACTATCCTGATATTAAAGATTCCCGCTGGCACGTCTTTAATTCTAACAACTATTTCTGAGTTTCTTCCAGATACTGTCAACCCTGGCGACTTCTTTACAGCAGATTGCATCCCATGATCACTGCGGCTGCCTGTTTTATCATCCGTAACTGTGGCAGTCCACTGCAGTGTTTTTGTTTTCCCCCTATCCAGTTTCTGCCCCATTGAAAGCATCTCCCAGATAAGAAGATTATCGGTTATCAGGGCTGTGTGCCCCTCATTTTTTGAAATTTTTATGGTAGATGGATCTATTCGAACCGGAAGAAGGGCTACCGGACGAAACTGATAACAATAACCCGCACCAAATTCAAGATCATGGGCCAGCATTGTATAAGCGAAAGTAAAATCGGTACTGCCCGAATTATTATTAGTATATTTTAATTCTGTCTTGAATGCTTTCGCAGAATCACCCGGATCATAGAACTTAACATCACCAGCAGGATCACCATAAAATACGGTGGAATCCATAAACTGCTCCACAAGCCTGGGATTGATCTGATTAGTGGGATTGTTCACCTCGAATAGTGCATTGTTGTTAGAGAGGAAAAACCCTTGAGGAAGAGTAAATGTACCTGCACTTTTAGTCACCCGGTCATACACTCCCCATGCCATAAATTCATCCCCGGATGAGGCATTATTTACAAAGCCGAACATCTGAACTGCATGTCCGCTACTGAATGCTGCATACACCACATTATCTTTACTATCCGGATTTCCCATAAGACAGTTGCTTGCACACCAGTAGATTTTGGGTGTTGGTGAAACAATTGCAATTGACCCTCCAGAATATGGAGCACCAAAAAGCTTACCAGCTGATGAGCGCATGTATCCTTCTGTACCTGCCTCCGGATAATGACACTGCCAGAGGTTTACATTTCCATGACCACCAGTAATAATGCAGTCCACAGGTCCGGTAATTGACCCCTGCCCCGGAACTTCTATGTTCAATGATTCAGAATTAAGCCATTTACTTACCAGTTTTATCCGGTCCTGCTCATTTTCCGGACGTTTATTCTCTGAATACACCTTCCCCTGGTTTCCGGAGAAAAGATAATCGGTCTTGGTATAACTGTCGCAGGTCATACCTAAAGCCTGGTAGAAGCGTCTGATCGGAGGTTCATAGGAAAGATTTCCGGAGGCAGCCAGCACAGTTTTAACAGTTAATGATTCTGATATGGCTCTCAATGCATCTGAGGCCTCATAACCGGTAATAATACCCCAGACCGCATCACCATATGGATCACTGTCCAGTTGACGACTTAACCGGCTTACTGCAACAATAAACGCTGCATTGCATTCTGTTGCCGGACGGGCAATGTATCCTATATAATCCGGCTTAAACACCGATAACTCATCTTTTAACTCAGTCACCTTTGATGACCAGGTAAAAAGCTTTGCAGTACCGTATTTCCCATGCTTTTTAACCAGAGAATCCGCCACACCCTTCCAATCGGATTGAGAATAAGCTGCAGAACTGATTACAACTGCGTAATTATATTGCTGGCCATAAGCAAAACTTATAACCACTAATATCATAATCAAAATCTGTCTGAGATAATTATCCGCTATTGCCCGGATTGACAGCTTTTTCATAGTTCACTAACCTTTTTTGAGGTTTAATTAATAAACAGCACCCCCGGTTATGTGCTTTAATATAGTAAATTAATGTATTTTCATCAGGAATATGTTTCCTTTTATGTTGAATATTTCTGCCCAGAAAAAAGCAATCAGGAGTGGGAGCATCCCTCAGTTTATGGCGGTTTAAAGATTGTTTTGGAAGTCACTGGTTATTATTTTGATCTTTTTTGCAGGATGAAGCTGAATTTAACTCTCAAAAAAGTGATAGATTATGATTAAAATTTCTATTTCAGTACAGTTACTGATGATTATTTGCAGTCTTCTTTTGCGTTCCGGCAACTGCACTCAGATTGACCAATTAATCCAATCTTTCGATCTTCTTTCCACTATTGCAGGAAAAGGTGGCAATGGTGATGGGGATGAAAACATGTGGTTAGATGAATTTGAAGGCGGTAAAGCCGTCGATGCAGTACTTTCCGGTCCACATATGGCCATGGCAGACTCTATGGGTAATGTTTATATTGCCGACAAAAACGCTCATGCCATCCGTAAAGTTGATACTGCCGGAATAATCACCACTGTTGCTGGAGTAAACAAGTCCGGAAATGGCCAGAACGGCATTGCCACCACTCAGGCACTAAGTGGTCCAAACGGCTTATGGGTGAGTAAAAGCGGAGTCCTTTACATTCTTGATCTCTGGAATAACAAAATAAGAAAAGTGGACACTTCCGGCTTTATGACAACCATCATTCATGATAAAGACGGAATGAGTGCAGGCCGAGGATTATGGGTCAGCACTAAAGAAGATACCATCTGGTATGCCAGCGGTTCTGTAATTAAAATGTGGACAGAAAAAAACGGGCTTACACTCTTTGCCAGTGGTTTCAGCGGAGGTCTGGGTAATATTATGCAGGATCACCAGGGTAATATCATCGCCACCGACCGTTCGGCAAATCTGGTTTACCGTATCAATATAACAGGTGAAAAGACAATCATTGCAGGTACTGGCAACAGTAAAGGTGGTGGAAATGGCTCTCCGGCTCTGGAAACCGCATTCTATGGAGTCAGAGGTATCTGGGTTCTGCCTGATAACACCTATTTTCTGGGTACCCACGAGGGGAGTCAGGTGTGGTATGTGGATGAAGAAGGGATTGCGCACATCTTTATTAATGGTAAAGAAGGTGATCAGTATCATACCGGAGATGGTATGAATTTTAGAACTTCCGGTTACAAGTTGAGTGAAGTACGTGCAATAACCGCAGATTACCAGGGAAATCTTCTTATCACCGAGAACGATCGGGGTTTTATAAGACGATTGAATAAAGCAACCATTTCAGTAATCAAAAACAAAAGCCCTCAAACATTTAACAACATGACTTTATATCAGGACAGATCATCAGGGATAACCAGATTCAAATTCACTCTTCTGGGTTCTGTAAAACCACTTATCAGCATACAAAATCTTCTGGGTCAACCGTTAACAATACCTGTTAATCACCGGGTGATTTCCTCAGATTTGCATATTGTGGAGTTGAATAACAACAATCTTGCTTCAGGATCTTATCTTATAACTATCCGTGCAGAGAATCATCCTTTGATCTCAAAACCGGTCATGGTAAGCCGGTAATCCAGCCGGAATTCTTATAGTGCATTATCCTCAGGAGCAAATTTTATTTCCCAGAATAAACTCTCTGCACTATCAGGAGTGTTTTTCAAAAAACTTTTCCACCTGCTTATTCCACATCTCCAGAAATTGATTATGTGTTTTATAGGAAACCTGATTGGTTTTATTTATACTTTTGACTTCAGCATTATATTGTTTAACTGCATTGTTGTATAAATCAATATCACTCTGTTTTCTCTCGCTCTCTTTAATTGAATTGAACTTTTTTACAACTTTCTGAAAATTGTCGCTATTAATTATAAATCCCACATTTGCAGGATAGGTTACCAGAGCTTGATTTCTGTAAAATTCAAGAATTTTTCTCACAATTAAAAGCAATTCTTCATCCCCGTTAAAACCCTTTATATTATTCAGCTTATCAAGACCTTCATCCACAAATAATTTCAGTGTTGATATATGTTGCTCAAGAGCGGCGACGTCGTTTTCAGAAATTGCTTTCCTGGCATAGGAATCCTGTTTGTTTGCTTTAAAAAAGATCCGGTAAAGCGAATCATAATAAGCCAGAGCTTTATTGGCTTTTTCAATTTTGAGGGAAAGTTCATCTTTTTTGTCCAGCATTTTAATATTGTATTTATTAAAAAACTGTTCTTCCGCTTTAGTCATGATTTTTGAACATGATTTCAATTTATCCACTGCCAGATCCAATGCAAGCTGATGAGCCTCAGCCTGGTCATACGATTGTGCTGCAATATCTTCCATATCCAGTATTTTTCCAAAATCTTCTGTTAAAATGATGTCCACCAGATCCATGAACCGGATAAGTTCTGTTTTCAAAGTCTCATCATTTTGAAAAGAGCTGCTTTTCTTAAAAAGCTTTATATTTTCCTGGATAACCCGCAAAAGCTTCTGGCGACTGTTTTCGATTGCCCTGATTTTTCTTGTTCTGGTAACCGACCTGATATAATTATAATAGGATTGTTTGAAATCAGCTAAAAGCGCGGTAAGGTTTTTGTAATACTCTATTGCAGAACCTGTGATACTGTAATCAGTTGAATAAGTACTGTCACTCCTCAGGGTATTGTCATTTCCGGCATCAGATTTAAATATGTTGATAAGTGTAATTATAAGAACAATATAATAGAATTTGTTCATTTTTCAGCTTCCTTCTTATCAGTTAATAATGCAATGAGATCATTCATAATTTTATATGCTTCGTTAATGTATATATCACTGCTTATGCTTTGTATAATTATCCCGATGTCAGTTTTTTCGTGATCAGTCAGAAGATTTTTGCTTTGCAGATAATCCGGTAACATAACAGTATAGTACGGTTCCTCTACCCTTATAGAATCCTCCAGATCTTCCAGTTGACCGAAGTGTTCCAGAAAAGATTCAACCTTCAATGGAACCGGGTATCTGGTGTTAAATCGAGGAACCAGTTTCTGGAAACTTTTAACTAACCTGAATGCCGGATCATTTTTCAAACGCTGATAACTTGACTTTTTTACACCATCTACGGGTAATGGATCTGCCGGATAATAATAGGTTTTCTTATTAGTATTATTAATTATCAGAGTATTATCAAACGAAGCTTCCACAGGGTGCATGTTCTGGTAAATATCGGGTAATTCAATGTCTGCAATGACACCGCATTTCTGGTGGCTTTTCCCGTTTACCCGATAGAAGCATCCGGTAGTCATCGAAATATATCCTGGCGGCTCACCATTATACAGTGAAAGTGAATCGAACCTGTACGCATCCACCGGCAGAATTGATTGCATCGTACTTTTACCATAAGTACCAGATCCCACAATCAATGCTCTATTATAATCCTGCAGCACTGCAGCAAGCAACTCAGATGCAGATGCAGAAGAAGAATTTACTATCACCACCATTGGTCCATTATAAATACTGCCACGGGCATCATCTTTTATAGTTAACGGATTTTCGCCACGTGTATGAAATACTCCCAGTGCCCCGTTATCAATAAAAACTCCAGCCACCTTTAATGCCTCTCTCACCAACCCACCACCATTTGACCTCAAATCCAGAATCAATCCGACAATAGAATCTTTTTTTATCTTTATCAGCTCCTTTGCCAGATCATTTGCACAACCTCTGGAAAAAAAATTATCATAACTAAAGTCAGAGTAAAATGAGGGAAGATAAACATAGCCGATTTTACGGTTCTTTTTTAATATGAAGCTCCTTATAGTATTTTCTTCTATATCAAGAATCTCTTTTCGCAGAGAAACTGTAACGATGTCTCCGTTTGTTTTCCTTATGGTAAACCTGGTTTTACCGCCGCCGATTGAGGACAGAAATTCATGAACATCCGGGAGTGTTATACATCTCAAGTCCAATCTTGTGTCATCAGCCTTTCTGATTTCCAGTATAACATCTCCTTCATTTATTTTACCCGAATTCCAGGCAGGTCCCCCTGGCATCAACTCGCGAATTTCAATCTCACCCATCAAATTCAAATCAACTTTAATACCGAAAAGTCCTGACGAACTTGACAATTTCGTTTCAAACTGCTTTCTCTCGGATTCGGTCAGATAAATGGTATGTGGATCATATGCTCCCGAAACAGCTTTCAGATATATCTGACCGGTAAAATCCTTCAACCCTCCGGGACTGTTGATTTTCAGCTTGAGTCTGCATATCTCCCGGTCCAACACTTCCCTGCAACTCTTTTGCAGTTTTTCACTCTGTGACACAATATCGTTAACTAAAGAATCTCCATTTCTCTGTAAAGACCACAATACCAGGTATTTAATCCATTGTTCCCATCTTCTATGCAATTGATACTTATGCCTGCTCTCATTCAAACCACCAATCCATAGAGTATCATCAGCAGAAAATTCTATCTTTTTGTTTTTCAATCCTGCAATCAGTGAATCAGCATATTTAATCTGTCTTGAGTACAGCTCTGTAACAGTATCCAGAAAAGCGGTTTTTTTCTGCAATATCTGATCGTCCAGTGTATATTTATATCTGTTAAGAGCATTAATCATTACTTCCGGAAAAATCAGTTCGTGAGGATCTAACAGATGCAAAAATGATTTGTACACCTGACATGAAAAGCTGTCATTCACCAGTACAGGTGAATAGTGATACTTTTCTGCAGTTTTTATTATCATATATGCCTGCTCAGCAATCGGGTACCTGTTGGCTGCACTATAAACCGATCCTGTAAGAAAAGATATCAAAATCAAAATTTGTGCTCTGGTAATCAAACCGCCCTCCGTTATTCTCTTTATTATTGATAACCAAAATGAATGAATTTATTTTTGGGGATTTCTCAGTTAATTCGAAAGACAGTAAACAGACAATCTGGTATCAAACAAGAATAAAATAAGGAAATCAATAGGGATTGTCAACAGTGCTGCAGTTTTTTATTGGACTTTAGCAGTGCAGTTATTGAGGATTGATTAAAAACATTTACACATGGTTTAAAACAAAGGATTATATGTATGCGCTTAATAAGCGCATACATAGATAAAGTCTCAACCTCAGTTGAGTCCGGCCACTGCATTCCGGAGAATCAAAGTAGTATCTACATAAGTGATTTTTGCCCTGCTGATAAGAGAATCAACAAAGTTAGATACATATTCCGTTTTTTTCCGTACTAAAAGAGTCTTCTTCAAATTTTCCTTCACTTCATCATAGGCCAGAACCTTGGCAGCTTCCTCTCCGGTTTTCTTTAATATGTGAAAACCGATATCTGTGCAGATAACCTCACTTATTTCACCTTCCTTTTTCTGTGCTATAGCATCCTGAAGATCAGCCCTTAAATCCCCTTTCTTAAACCACCCCATGTCTCCATCAGACTGGTTGTTTGCTGCAGCTGCAGATTCAAATTTAAGACCTGATTTCAATTTTTCCAGAAGCTGAAAAGCATTTTTCCGACTTTTCTCCCACTTGGCTTTATCTTTGGTGGAGTCAGCTGCAAAGAAAATCTGACTCACTCTGAAGCGGGGATTACTCATAAAATTTGAACTGTTCCTGGTGTAAAAATCATGACATTCCTGCTCGCTGACCGTATCGGCATTTAACAAAATCACCTTAAGCAGAGTATCAAGTAAGGCCCCTTTTTCCAGCTCTTTTTTTACATCAACTTCAGTCTCACCCACCGCCGCAAGTTCATTTTCAAATTCACTCTGGGATGAGTACTTGCTTTTGAGATTTTCAAAAGCTTTATTCACCAGACTTGAATCCAACTGAATTTTTCGCTTTTTTGCCTCTTCAAACATGAGTTGATTAGTTATAAGCTCTCTGGCAACGATTGGACGAATGTCTGAGGTAACCGATTGAAGGGTTTGTTCCGGTAAGGCTCTCATCATGTTCTGCCTGAAAACCACTGCAGCCTTGGCCACCTGCTGTTTGGTGTATTTTTTACCGTTAACTACCAGAGCCACTTCCTCTTTTTGCTTTGCACAACCCGCAATAAGCAGGCAGGTGAGTAAAATTGCTTTTGTCGTTTTCACCACAAAGTCCTCTTTTCTTATTTGTTTTGCCAATAAAAATATTAAATATATAAAACAGAGCTCGAATAACCGGAATAATAAAAGTGATTAATTTTCTAAACCAGATTTGGTGCAGACGATTCTTCAGTCCGGTTTTTTTCCCAGTCAACCCATCCCTTTTTCTCGGCTATACGCAAAAAAGCTTTAATCACTGAGGGGTCAAACTGCTTTCCGCTATTATCGATAAGTCTTTTGATTGCCTCTTTTTTTCCAAGGCTGCTGCGGTAAGGACGGTTGGAAGTCATAGCTTCGAATGCGTCTGCCACATGCAGGATCCTTGCCCCCAGAGGGATCTGCTCACCTTTTAATTTTTCCGGGTAACCACCACCATCATAGTGCTCGTGATGATATAAAATGAGTTTGTGAAGATCATAGAGAAACGGAACTTCTTTGACTATATTTGCTCCCAATGTACTGTGAGTTTTCATTATTCCGTTAAACTCTTCATATGTCAAAGGTCCCGGTTTATTAAGAATATAACCCGGGATACCGATTTTTCCGATATCATGTAACAGTCCTGCATCTCTGATTATCCCTATCCCTTTTTCATCTATTCCCATCTCCCGGGCAATTTCTTCTGCAATATTCATGACATTTTCAGAGTGTCCATGGGTATAAGTATCTTTTGCGTCAACTGCGATAGCCAGGGCCTTAATGGTTCTTATATAGTTTTCCTTCATGTCACTATATAGTTTTGAATTATTCAGAGCGATTCTGGTTTGGCTGACAATACTCATCAGCATAGCCAGTTTCTCCTGCTCGTTATTTAACTCTTTTATGGCACCAAAATAGACTGCCCCGAATTTATGATCATCCCAACAGACCGGAATCACATGGCTGAAACTGAATTGTTTTGAAATGTTAATACTGGTATTTTCTGCCTGAGGAAGTTTCCTGATACGAACTCTCTGCTCCGGAATCCTCAACCCAGCCGCCTGATTGAAACAGTTCACAGTTTCCCTGCAGATATCTTTTATGCATTTATCCTCCACAAGCCCTCTGGACCAGTACAGAAATTCATGAGAACGCTTCTGAATCAACAGAAAACCGGCGACATCTACAGGAAAATATCTGAAAGTAGTCTCAAACAGCGATTTTAATATGTCATATTTGTCCACCAGCCCCATCAGTTTTTCTGAATAGGTGGAGACCAGCATCAGTTCATCAAGCTTTTGGCTTACAGTTACCACTTGAACTATGTTGTTATAAGCAACTGCTGCCTGACAAAGGATAGTTTGCAGATTACTGATAAGTTTTTTATCTGCACCACATCCAGTATCATTCCAGAAAACAGTCAGAATACCTAATATTTCATCACCTGCAAAAAAAGGCATAGACAAAGCACTTACAGCTCTACACCTGTAAAGGTCAGTTTCCATTTCAGGAGCAGCTTCACCCAGTCTCACTATAATCATCTGTTTGTGAAAAAACACCCAGCTGGGTATTGCCCATTCGTCATTGCCGGTTAAAACAGAGTGCATAGTCTGAGATCTGTCTGCCGGTTGCACAACTGAGAGCGCACCGGTTTCTTTGTTATAAACATGCAGTAAACCAAAATGTGCCCCGGAAACAGCCTTACATGCGGAAAAGACCTCTTCAAAGAGGCGTTTGGTATCATGAGCAGAATGAATACTGCCAATCATTGCTGCTATGCCTTTATCATCGATAGCAGAACCGGGAGTCAGGTGGAAGACTAATCTTCTGTATAAAAAGTCAGCCTGGATCGGTTTAAGAATGTAATCACCGCCGCATAGCTGAATCTGCTCCAGTGAACTTCCTATTTCTGATGCAGTAGCAGCAATCAAAACCGGAACAGAAGATTTTTTTTGGACCTCCTCCATTATCGAAAGGCCATCAACATTGGCGGTTCTAAGGTCAGTCAATATGATACGCGGGTGAAATTTCTCAAATGTATCAAGGGCATGACTCTGTTCATGTGAAAGAATCACCTTCAGACCCATTTGAACCAGGTGACTGGAAATTGTGGTGCAAAAGGAATGGTCTTCACTGATTATCAGCACTAAATGTTCGTCAAAGCTCATTGAAACTCTCAAACCTGCCGACCAGACCGGTTTACACACAAGCCGGATTACCAGCGATAGTATATCCCCATCTGATAAGTACCGGCAAGTTCATGATTAACGTAGGCGAAATCGATTCCTGCACGCTGGTTAAACAGATTAACTCCTGCCCCCAGACCAACTTTACCCCTGGTTAAACCACCTCTTATAACCACCCGGTCCATTATTATGTACTCCAAACCTACTTTGGCAGCAAGAATCAAAAGCTGAGGATTTTTATAAACACTCTGCCATTGCGGTTTGGGTAAAGAGAGATCCCCTTGCATCTGGTCATCCGAATAATAGTTTATTCCCTCGTTAGCCAACAGATCAGGCGTGCTGTATGCAAGCCGCAGTGTTCCATAAATATATGGAATACTTTTTTCCCAACCCAAAGCACCCCGCACATGCGGATAAGCCCATTGGTAATAGTCCCTTCCCCAGTAAGTTATACTGGAGGTGATATTTTCAACAAGAACAGCTACTGACAAACCAATCTTTGGAAATAAAACCCTTGTCCCGGCATCTATCCCCAACCCATATCCACGATGCCCTATTAACCTGGTTCTCTTTGCCTGTAATGCCGCGCCAACCGAAAGACTCACAGACCCACTTATGTCAAATCTCTTCCCTAAACCGGTTCTAAGATAAATAGCAGAGCTGTTGCGGTGACCATAAATATAGGGTACTCCCTCACTGGTAGTGTCACTCAGTAGTATATCTGGAATGTAGATGTAACCCGCTGTTATACTGTAACCAATGGTTTTACTGACCAATCCATTGAAAGAAAGTAATGAAGTACTGAAACTGTTTTGAAAATAACTGGCATAAGATAATTCGATTTTGTTAAGAGAAGCAAATGGAAGGTTAGCAGGTGAGCTTACTGATGAAGCACCGGTGTTGAAGCTTAAATCCGCACCCAGCATGGCAGCCGATGCTGGCATATTTATAAGTTCATCATTGTTGTCGAGATAAAAATTGGTATTCGATTCTGACCGAAGATTACCTGCACCACATAACAGAATAACAATTATCAGAAACCATTTTTCCATAACAAAATGCCTTTCAAAGCTCATTGGTCATTAAAATAACTTCGTTTCACGATTATTTCCATAACATTCGATGAATTTCATACTGTATACCTGATAAATATTGACACTGAATAGAGACTTATTCTATATTGCAGTATTCGGGCGCATGGCTCAGTTGGTTAGAGCGCCGCGTTCACATCGCGGAGGTCGCTGGTTCGAGTCCGGCTGCGCCCAGTGGCACATTTTCGATAACACTTCATTATTACACTTTTATTCGCAATACAAATTGATCCGCTCTTTAACCGGGAGTTATTTTTTCATTTTATTTTAAAAAATTGCAGGTAAAATATTTCATGAAATCTGTTCTGATTTCTGCTACATGGTTTTTGTTCATATCAGTCACTGCTGCATTTTCCGGGGAATGTATTAACTTTGTTTTACCAGAACAGGGTTCGGTAATCGATATTCCCAGCTGCACTTTACAGGTAGATGCCAGTTGTGAAAAAATTAAAAGTGTAGAGTTTCAGGCACGATACTTCAAATTTAATAACGACACACCGGTGATTACCAGCCTGGGAATAATTTCCCGCCCCCCATTCAAGATGATCTGGGATGTTTCTGAGATTCCCAATCAGTTATTATCAGGTGTATCATTTTTAGCAGAAGCCACTTTCAGTAAAGATTCGACCGAAACCATTAAACGCGAGGGTGTTTTTTTCACTCACCAGAGCGTTCCCCGTCCCTCTTTGATCATCCCTTATGAATTTCCCGGTAGGAAAGAGATATTAGCCGATTCCATAGTTTTTACTCCTCCCCGCCTGGCTATGACGATCACCGGATCGGTTTACTGGAACGAAAAAGAACTCACTGTAATTATTGATGTTAAGGATCCTCTTTTTTATGTAAATATGTCACGCGAGCTCCTGGCTGGATTGGGACTGGAAGTGCTGATTGATCCCAGCTCAAGCAGAAAACCTTATCCGCATAAAGATGTCCAGATCTACAACCTGCCTCTCTATGGTAATGCTTTCCGTATGATCTACAAACCGGTATTTGATGATTCAGGAAGCTTCACTCTGGCCTCAAAAAGCCTTCCCTGTGACTTTAATGCATCCATCCAAAAAGAGGACTTTAAAGGGTTTAAAATCTATTTTCCCATCCCCATGAAAGAATTTTCTGACTCCCTCCCTAAATCCTTCGGCATGAACCTGATTGTCAAAACTTTAGGTGAAGGAAACCAGATCGTACGCACTCCCTGGGTAAAGGGAAATGTCTTTGAAGCTTACAGCCCTTATATCTGGGGGACCACCCTTTTGCAATCAAAACCATTTTACAAAAACCGGTTACTGATGTGGGGTGTATTTTTTGTAGCAGGATTCCTTTTCACTTTTATCTTCTATCAAATTTTTACTTCTTTCAGAAAGCCTCATAAAATCATCAGATTTGAACGCTCCGAGGCTGAGCAACAGCAGTTTGAAAGAATTAAAGAAGCAATCGAACGGAAAGTAACCCAGAAAAATTTATCAAATGAACGTTTTGCTCATGAACTGAAGATGTCCTATAAAAGATTAAACAGACTCATAAAAAAATTCACCGGAATGACTTTTAATAATTATCTGATGTTCTGCCGGACAGAAATTGCTATGGAACGTTTGCGCTCTTCACATTGCAGCGAAGCTTCCATCGCCGAGTCATGCGGGTTTGGCTCAGTGCACGAACTGGAAAAGTATTTTCTTAAATTCCACCGCACTACCCCTTTCAAATACCGCAGCCAACAACAGATCTCCTGACATATCCACGCTGGAAACATCAATCTTTTCTCACCTGCTTCGCCGGATCTTTTTTTCAGCTCTCAGTAGGTACGTAATTGTGGTGTATGCGGTGTAAAGCTCTCTGAATTTCTATATCCAGCTGATTTTTATCATATGGTTTAGTAAACCATTTATGGATATTCATGCTCTGGATGCTTTTCTGTTGCGGTGCATAACCAGAAACAACAATTACTATGAGATCCTTCTTAACGGAACGAAGGGTCTTTATTATTTCATGCGGATTCTCATTCCCAAGCTTCCAGTCCATTATCACAATTTCACACTCTTTTATATTTGACCGTAGTGTATTGATGGATTCCTCACGGTTAGATGCCTCAATAACCGAGTATTTAAACTCTTTTAGAAATATCTTCAACACTTCTCTAATCTTTGGATCATCATCTAAAAGCAGAATTGAAGTACGTAATCTATTAGACAGAATACTCTTGGTATCAGTTTCAAAGCTCTCTTCATCGCTGATCGGCAACTCAATCCTGAACACAGTTCCTTCATAACCGGTTTTTTCCACTGTAATGTTCCCATTATGAAGCATAATGATTCTTCTTACCAGTGCCAACCCTAAACCGGTTCCCTTTCCTGGTTTTTTGGTTGTATAAAACGGATCAAATATTTTTTCGGTAAGTTCAGGTGGAATGCCGGTTCCGGTGTCTGCCACCCGGATAATAACAGTTTCATTGTTTCCGTCCCTCTGAACCGGTGAACAGCATACTGTTATCCTCCCACCCTCAGGCATTGCATCTCTTGAATTTCCAATCAGGTTCTGAAAAACCCGCTTCAAATAATCAGGATCACCCTGAATCCAGACCGGAGCTTCTGACAAATCACAGGTAAGTGAAAAATTCGGCCCCAGCTGATTGCTGTATTGGGACACGACGGCTTGAAGAAATGTATTAAGATTTATCACCTTGTAATCAAGAGGCTTTTTTCTTCCCAATGCGAAAAGCTCCGAAATAAGGAAACGGGCATCTGCCATGATTTCCTTTACCAGTTTCATGCTTTTTATGGTATCATTTTCCTGGCTTTGCTTTTCCACCTGCTCGGTTATATCATTGACCGATTGAAGTATATTATTGAAATCATGAGCCATTCCGCTGGCCAACGTCCCTAAAGATTCCATCTTTTGATACTGAAAAAGACGATTGACCATCTCCTCTCTCTGAGAGATAGCCAGTTCTCTATCAGTCACATCCGATATTATCCCATCAAATGCAGCATTCCCTGACTCCTGATCGACTGACTGAAAAACACAATCGACAAATTTTCTGGCCCCGTTAAAATCTGAGATTTCAAAAGTGCCCTTAATCCAACCTTTGTCCAGCCTCAGAACCGATGGATTAACCAGAAAACTACGGATATTCCTTCCTACAATAACCTTTGCAGGAATGCCCATTAACGAATGACTGGCCATGTTTGCCCATAAAAAGTTGCCATGGCTATCCAATGTGCAAAGCATTTCCGGGAGTCGGTGTACCAGATTGTGGTAACGGATCTCAGAGCTTATCACCTGTTGAATAGTATGAGAGTTGTTCCTGGAGACTACTGCCACTAGCCCCGCAATAGTCATCAGAAGCACCAGCCTGAGCAGATAGCCGTGGGTGAAGACCAGAGAGAGAGAGCTATGATAAGAATATACAAAATAAAGAACTGAGTAGCCGATGACAGATAATATCCCGCAAAAAATAGATAAACTTGCTTTATGATGTAAAGCGGTAAAGGTGATAACTATAAAATAGGTGCCATACATAGCACTGGTAATCATGTTGAATCCTGTGCCATTTACATAGTAAGACCACAGGATTGCTGTTATAACCAAAACATCTAAAGATACCAGTACATATGTAAAATAGGCCTTATGAATCCTCAAGTCACGATGAGTCAGAAAAAAACTGCTATAGGCAATAAGAGATACTACCGAAACAGACTGAATTAAAAAGGCAGCTGAAGTAGTTTTACCCAGTAAAATTCCAAAGATCGCTATCACAGCATATAAAACACCTATCACCAGACGAATCCATGACAGCCATCGCTCTGATCGTGCTTCAGCCATTAAAATAGTCTGAGTTTTACCTAAAAAATTTCTCTGAGTCTCAAAAGTCATAACAGTTTTATTGTCTGGCGCCATTTATTAATCTGGTCGCCATCCTTTCTCAGAATAAAATTCTGGTTTGACTGACATATCTGCAAAGCCAAACAACCTGTTTCCTTCTACCCTTAATTTTACCTTTAATTTCATAACAGGTTCAATATCAATCATTCAGGCTCTGCTCTCAAATCAATAAAAATATAAAAATAACTCAAAGTAATAAGATTTCAAAAAAGCTTGTGATTCAAATTTATATCAGCCTGGTTTCCAGACAGATTTGCAGACTTGCAATCCGTATCAGTACTCACTCCAGTAAAAACCATTACTTTTAAAACCAATCGATTGATCTAAATATGTTATTCTTAAATTTGCACCCATAGTTCTTAAAAATGAAACCACTGGCTCCGCAGGATGATTATACTGATTATTTTGTGCACAAGAGAAAATGCAGAATTCAGGATTTGTGTAACCTATAAAAACTCTGTTCAACGACCCCGCACTCCCATGGTGAGGAACAACCAGAATATCGGAGGCAAGAGATTTCTCATAAATGCCGGCAATACTCATTGCTGCTGTAGAGTCGATATCGGAAGTAATTAAAACATCTGTCCCCCTGAAATTTACGTGAAAAACCAGACTGTACCTGTTTATAGATATCGATTGAACCGGAACCAAATCAATGAAATCCGAAGGTGGCCAGATACATCGGATATAAGTTTCCGGAAGATATCCAAGTGTGTCACCATCACAAACAACCCTTATTGTGATTTTTTTGGTCCACCTTTTACATAAGGATCTTATATAGGAAGTATCTTCATACTTACTAGTCACAATAATACCACTCCAATCAACAGTAGAATCCAAAAACTGTAACCCACCACTATGATCAAGATCTCTGTGCGAAATCACCACAGCCTCTAATCTCGGCCATCCGGCCCTCGTATACACATTAAACCACTCATTTATACATTGTTCCGGCCCCATATCCCATACCAGTGCAGATCTATTGAGTTGCGCCATCTGGCTTAACCCCTGACCTACATCAATCACCGTAAAAAGAAACTCCTGATCGGAATTGTGCAGGTGCTGACATCCAGTAAATATTGCCAGGATTATATTAAAAAAGAAACGAAGTCTTGGCTTCAACACTTAAATTTTCTCCTTTTGCTACAGAGCTGAAGGGAACCACTATCTTAAGCTGTGTGCTGGTTTTATCATGAAGCGTCAATAAATGCTCAAAACCATATAATAAAGAACGGCTTTTCCCGGTCGTTTGTGAGAAACATATTGATGGTCGCAATGATATGGCAGGAAAAATATTCAGTTTAGTGCTAAAAAAAGCGCTTATTGAATTTGGACGATCTTTCTGAGAGTCAAGTTCAATTTCACCTCTTAAAATGATTCCCGGAAACAAACAGAAATCCACAATTTGCTGCAGAGAGTTGCCTGTGGTATCAGACAAACCGCAGTTTGGCATCCATCTGTAAGTTATTTTATACATATAATTGCGTGTTGAACTTATGGCAGACAGTTTGAAACAGACCTCCTCTGATTTGTGGTTTTTCAGCATCAGATTGAATGAGGGAGCAAGGGAAAGCCAGTGGCAGGGATGGTGTATTGATTGTATAGACCATAATGAAACTGGGTTTGTATTTTCCAGGTTCTTGCGGCTAATTCTTTGCATCAAATAGCTGCAAGGTGCGTAAAAGTTTCCAGGTAAAAATGCATAAGTAAAATTGAATCCACTTCTGTTAAGATTATACCTGCCTTCCACAAGCAGTGGCACAAGGCCGATTTTTTCCAGATCTGTTCCGCTTTGTATTTCCATATTCAGCCTTTGAACTTTTACCTTTATCCCCCAGTGAGCATATTGGCGCTCAGTTGATTCCGGACGTTTACTTAAGTGTAGCAGACTCATACCTGAATTAATACTTATGCAATCATTTACTCTCAGATTAAGAATTGCCATACCTGCAGCCTCAGTTTCTCTTTTATGGAAGAATGCAGTAGTAGACAAACGGTTAAAAACACCTCTATCAGCCTCTCCAATCCGTATTTTTACCCCATTCCAGGTTTTGGAACTTCCATACAACCAGTTATTAATCTTCTGATTCCCGGGAACATCAGCTGAATGGAAATAGCCGTAAAAAAGCCCCTTGTCAAAAAACGATCCAAAATTGCCCATTTGCAAACTGAACTTTTCAGATGGTTCAAAGTAAAGGACTCTTCGATACCAGCGTGCATAATCATTATTAAATGTAATACGGGTATCCATCTTGAATGATTCTGAAAAACAAACTGACAGATTTGCACCATGAGAGAAGGTCCCGGATGCGCTACTGTTGCGTATGGAAAAAACTGTCTTTGCCCTGAAATCAACCGGTCTTATATCAAATCGCAAGATAGGTTCAAATTGGGAGAGAAGCGGATAATCCTGGAAAAACCGGATTATAGCTGGCTGATCCCAGGGATCATATTTCTGCAGTGAATCAATAGAAACAGAGATATCCCAGAAAAGCTGAGGAAACAACTCTTGTAGTATCTTAAGTTCCCCTTGTGGTACATCAATTGGCTGATCGTAAAAAGGCTTAATCAATTCGAAGAACAACGGATCCAATTTCCCATCCGCAACCAGTTCTATCCCGATCTGTTCTGTTTGTGGTATCAATAATTCATTTGCACCCAGATTATTGAGCATCAAGAAACTGCAAATTATAAAAAAATTGAAACTCATAAGTTGCAGATTTCTATTAAAACGCCTGGTTCTCTATTTTTGAAAGCGGGGAAATGAATAACCAAATTCCATGCCATTATTCAAAATTACCTGGAGAAAATGGCTCTACAAAGGTAGTATATAGATTATATTTATTAGATATTTGGCAGTCCCAAATCTCACCCGAGCGTCTATAAATAAAATGACTCATATTTTGCCGAATAAAAACACCACTATCTGTGTTTTAATACTCATCTGTTTTCTATTAACACCGGCATTTTCAGACGAATCTCCCGTAATTACTGAAAATGCTGGCCACCAGAAATTTGCACTCGTATTGAGTGGTGGTGGGGCAAAAGGTCTTGCTCAGATTGGAGTGCTTAAAGCGCTGGAGGAGGCTGGACTGCGGCCTGATCTGATTGTAGGTACCAGTATGGGGGCGTTGATAGGGACCTTATACGCTGCAGACTACTCTCCAGAAAGTATCGACTCTCTGGTTAAAACGGTTCAGTGGAACGAAATCTACAGTAATAACATAAACCGTAAGAAGTTATTTGTAAGTCAGAAAAGTGAACACAGAAACCATTTGCTTGAATTGCGTTTCGACCACAGTTTCAAGCTGTCTCTTCTTAGTCAATCTTATGGACAGCAATTTTATGATCTGCTGATCCCAAAACTAGCCCACGCACAATTGCGGGCAAACGGGAACTTTGACAGCCTGAGCATTCCTGTAAGAATCATAGCTACTAACCTGCTCACAGGTGAGAAAGTGGTTTTTTCAAAAGGGAATCTGGTTGCTGCAATCCGCGCTTCCTGCTCCATTCCGCTTCTTTTCTCTCCGGTTGAAATTGACAATATGCTCCTGGTTGATGGTGGCCTTTCATCGAATATCCCTATTCAATCCGCTATCAATGAGAATGCCGATTTTATAGTAGCAGTTGATGTTACTGCACCATTATGGAGAAAAACCGATCTGGACAACCCCATACGTCTAGTTGACCAGGTTATCGCCATTGGGATTAATCATCAAAAAATTCAGGAAAAACCCCTTGCTGACATTCTTATCACTCCTGAGCTCCATTGGCTAAGTAACACTGATTTCGAGAATATTGATTCCTTAATTTCTGCAGGATACCTGGCCACAAAAACCAAAATAGAGCAGATTAAAGCCAGACTTCACCGTATTCCCGATTCATCCATGGTATCCCAAAAACAACCATCAACTGAATCTGCAGTGATAAAAAAAATTGTCATCCATGGAAATAAAACCACTTCCAGCCGCCTGATCCAAACTGCTGCGACTATAAAAATCGGAGACACGCTTTCCTCCAATCTTCTTCAAAAATGTCTATCCTCTCTTTATGCTACAGAACTTTTTGAGTACATAAACCTCGAGATGGATAAATCGGGTAATTTGAAAATTCTGGTTACTGAAAGACAGCACTGGAGAATGCGTCTAGGACTGCGTTTTGATGAGTTTCATTTGGGAGAGGGGTTCTTAGAACCCGCCTATGAAAACCTTTTTGGTTTAGGAATCAACACTAATCTGCATATTCATCTGGGAATGCGCAGGGAAAAATATGCACTGGAATTTAAAGGTAATCAGCTCTTCTCCTCAAACTTCTCCAACACTTTAAATTTGCAGCTTTATAGTTCCAGAGAACGGATAGTCCAGCGTGAAGTTCACAAAAGTATTGATGGAACTACCCCGGACACTATCAGACTTCAGGAGAGAACCTTAAGGAAATCTGGAATAAACGGGCTTTTAGGTACCCAAATCGGCAGATGGTCTCAACTGTCTGCAGGAATCCGCATCGAGCGATTCAAGGTACAGCAATCCGACCATAGTGCCATTAAAGATCTATTAGGGTTGAACTATAACCAGACCCATCCCTATTTTGTAATAAAACTGATAATTGATACCATGGATAAGTTTCCATTTCCTACTTCCGGAGCCAAACACTACTTTACTGCCGGAGTAACCGGAAAAAAAGAGAGCAGTGTCAACATCCACAGCAGCCTGGGCAGATATATTACCTTTGCCACACGCCACACCTTCTTTCCCCAGGTCAGGTTTTGTTGGGCAAATAAAGCACTCTCTGCCATAGAACAGGTAAGCCTGGGAGGAGCAGTAACCGAGGAACGTTTCAGCGATATCACTATTTATAATAATATTCCATTCACCGGACTCCCCCCATTGGCTTTTCCCGGCGATATCTTAGGATTATGCCACCTGGATTACCGGGTACAGATCCAGAAGCATTTTTACGCTCAACTGATCGCAGATTGGGGATATACCTGGCAAGCTGAAAAATTCAATTTTAAAACATCTATGAAGGATTTTTCACAGAATGCCCTCCTGGGGCTAGGAGTGACATTTGCCTGTGAAACCAAGCTGGGACCGATACGCTTAGGATACGGGCAGCTTTTAAATGATTTGAAACAGATCGATGTAGAGTTCGAACCTCAATTTTATTTTTCAGCAGGACATGATTTCTAAATTTATATTGCTTGTTATAGGGTATTTATTATAAAATAGCATTCATTATAATTGTATATCTTTCAGATTTCATCAAAATGGTTATTTCCATCATTTAAATAAGGTGCGGATATGCCCTTATCCGGAAAAAACCTGCTATTAACAAAGATCAGGGCATTGCAGCAGATAAACCATGCGAATAAGAATTGCGGCAAAATTATTCATAGGATTTCTGGTAGTCATATTTCTTAACGTTTTCTTTTTTGTTATTGTTTCCAAAATGGAAAATGTAAATATCATCACTCGTATACTAAAAAAACAAAATGAGATTAAAAACGATATCCTGCGCCTGAAAACACTCCATCGCATTCAAGGCCCCAGTATAATAAGTTTTGAAAAGATCGGGCATCCTCAATCTGTACGCAATTTCCAGGAAACCCAGCAGAAAATCATTGCTGTGTTTGATTCTATCTGCCTTAAGTATGATTCAATTCACAACATCGATTCTGCGTTAATTCAGCAGACTACTTACAATCAGAACTATTCAGTACCATTACATCCACTCAGACAGGTTCTGGATACCATTAAAATCTTTAATAATATCTACTCCAATATGTTTGACAGCATAGTCATGAGCAAACCGGCAGGCAGTAAAAAAACATCGGTTTGGAGAACCTTGCTCAATGATGCCGACAACCGTATCTCTTCAGCTCTGGATTCCGCGGAATCCATAATCGACCAGCAAACTAATCTTCGTATTAAAGATGTAGAATCCAGGGTCAACAACATAAAACAGATAACTGTAGCAATTATCACCGGTGTTACTCTGTTTGCCATCATTTTCGCTTTTTTCTTCTCTCAATACATAACCAACGCTTTACGACGGCTTAAGGAATCTGCCAGCACCATTGGAAGGGGTGATTTTAATGTAGCCCCCTCAGGCTACCCCAATGATGAAATTGGAGACCTGGCAACCGCATTTTTTGAAATGGCCATAGATCTTAAAAACACCCAGGAAGATCTGATAAAATCAAAACGTCTGGCCGCCATCGGTGAGGTGGTAGCCTCTGTTAACCATGAGATAAACAACCCTTTGATGATCATCTCCGGTAACGCACAGTTTTTGGAAATGACCATGGAGGGCTACCCTAAAGAAATGCTGGAGCGAATTCAAACGATTCTGGAAGAAACAGAACGCATTTCGAAAGTTACACGCAAACTTCGGGAAATAAAAAATCCAGTAGTCGAGGACTACACCTCAAGCGGTGAGCAGATGATTAACCTTGATAAATCATCTCAATAGTACCGGGGAGCACTGCATTTATAATGTCTTGTATTAAATATTGGGGAATCGCACTTCAGATTCTGACAGTTTCAATCTGCTGTTGCTCACCAAAAATGGTCACATTCGAACAACAGATCTTAAGTGAAGCAGATTCGCTGTTTCGCGAGGGAAACTATGAGTATGCCAAAGTTAAATATGCCAAAGCAAGAGAAATCAAACCCAAATCAGATGTTGCCAGAACATCTCAGTACTACCTTGCTTTCATAAATGTATATTATGATAATCCATTTGCAAACTGGGAAGCTGCACTCAGAGAGTTCAGGACTTTTGCAGCTCTTTATCCCGATGACCCCAGAATCGGAGAAGTAAACTCATGGATCCGGCTACTGGTGGTTATGCAAACATTTAAAAAGGAATTTCAGGGAACCACAAATAAACTGGAAGAACTCAGCAAAAAAGAGCCGGCCCCCTGCCCTCCTCCTGCTCCGCGTAAAACCAATGTGGACATCATCACTGAATCACTGCGCAACTGCCTGGATGCCAAAGATTCCCTTAGCAGAAAAGCAAAAGAGTTTGAAAGCGTGATTCTTGACCTGGAGAAAAACTGCCTGAAGGCCGGAAAATAGCAATTGCGACCATCTATGAAAAAAATCCTTTTCAGAAAAGAAATATCCTCAGTCAAAACTGTTGTCGTAAAAACCGGCAGCAGGATTCTTACCTCCACCGGTCATGAACTGCGTGTAAAAAGACTCGTAGAAGACCTGGTATTACTGCAAAAAGCGGGCTTACGCACTGTGCTGGTTTCCTCCGGGGCTATCGCACATGGCATGCAGGCATTAGGATTGACAAAACGCCCAGCCACAATTCCTCTGCAACAGGCTTGTGCAAGCATCGGACAGAATAAACTCATGCACATGTATGAAAGATTCTTTGCCTTGCACAATGTAGTCATCGGGCAGGTCCTTTTAACCTGGGACGATCTGCGCAGCAAAAAACGCTACCTTAATCTTCGTAACACATTCTTTCAACTTCTGGACTGCTCAGTCATCCCTATTGTGAATGAAAACGACTCAGTTGGTGTGGAAGAGATACGCTTCGGCAACAATGATGTGCTGGCGGCACAGGTCGCATTACTGACTCAGGCTGACCTCTTTATTAACCTTACTGATGTAGGGGGGCTATACGACAAAAACCCGCATACTGACAAATCAGCCAAACATATACCGGTAGTATCAGAGTTTTCCTCATCTGTGCATAAATTGGCAAGTGAAAAAAAGAGTGAGATCAGTGTTGGAGGTATGTCTACTAAGCTCAAAGCAGCAGAGATAGTTACCAAAGCCGGTATTTTCGCCTTGGTGGGTGATGGCTTTGACCAGCGACTTACCGATTTACTTGTCAAAGAGGATTCGGCCACACTTTTTCTGCCTCAACAGCATAAAATGTCCTCAAGACACCGCTGGATAGCATTTTCCGGTCAGGCTGCAGGATCACTCATTATTGATGAAGGTGCCCGCAAAGCGATTAAAAACCTGGGAAAAAGCCTTCTCCCCGCAGGAATTAGAGAAGTCAGAGGATCATTTAAATCTGGAGACATGGTTAATATTGCCACTATGGACGGAACAGCACTGGCCAGAGGACTGGTAAACTACTCCGCAGACGAAATTTTCAGGATAAGGGGTTTAAAAAGCAGTGAAATTAAAAATGTGCTGGGTAAAAAGGAATTCGATGAAGTGGTTCATCGTGACAACCTGGTCCTGATTTGATTACCTGTCCGGTTAAAATATCCATCTCTACAGTACTTTTTTTATGCCTGAAAAACAACCGGGGCTCTTTCCATATCCACGTTTTTGATTGCCAATTAAAAATTTCTTTTTTAATTTAACATCATTATCACAACAAGCCAGGATTCTTATGAATACAAAACTTAATCAAATAATTGACTCTATCGCTTTCCAGGCACGTAAAGCTGCTCTGGAAATCCAGAACACTCCGGCTTCGAAAATAACAGAAGCTCTGAAAAGAATGGCAGTACTGCTGGAAAAAGAATCGGATAACCTAAAGGAGAAAAACCGCAAAGATCTTGATTCTGCAACAGAAAAAGGCCTCTCTCCGGCTATGATTGACCGCTTGACTCTATCGGATAAGGCGATTCAGTCGATGATTAAAGGACTCCATGAAGTAGCTCTGCTCAACAGTCCGGTGGGTAATCACTTCGATGAGCGACTCCGTCCTAATGGCACCCGCATTTACAAAATGAAAGTTCCTATCGGAGTGGTGGGCATAATATATGAATCCAGACCCAATGTAACAGTCGATGCTGCAGCTATATGCCTTAAAAGTCATAATGCAGTCATTTTGAGAGGCGGCTCCGAAGCCATTCATTCCAATATGGCACTGGCAGATCTCTTTTCAAAAGCGATACAGGAAGCTGGTTTACCAGCTAACACCGTGCAGATCATCTCTACAACCGATCGTGAAGCAGTGGAATTGATGCTCACCAAGAATGAGTACATAGATCTTATTATCCCCAGAGGAGGTGAAGGTCTTATAAGAATGGTAACCGAGAAATCACACATTCCGGTAATTAAACACTATAATGGCATATGCCATATATATGTTGCACCGGATGCTGATATGAAAAAAGCAGTGCCGGTTATCATTAATGCAAAAGTCCAGAGACCTGGTACCTGCAATGCCATGGAAACGCTCCTGCTTGATTCGGAGTTACCTTTACAGAACAAACTGCTTATCATCGAAGAACTACTGAAAAATGGAGTGACTATTTTCGGTGATCCTCAGGCTATGAAATTATCTGATGCCATAAAGGAAGCTACCCAGGAAAGCTGGAAAACCGAATATCTTGATCTACGCCTGTCTTTACGGATTGTAAATGGATTACTACAGGCAATAGATCACATTAACACTTTCGGTTCACACCACACCGATTCCATTATTACTGAATCAAAACAGAATGCCCAAACCTTTATCAAGCTGGTTGATTCTGCATCAGTAATGGTCAACTCCAGCACCAGACTGGCAGATGGAGCTGAATACGGAATGGGTTGTGAAATTGGAATCTCTACTGAAAAATTACATGCACGGGGGCCGATGGGTGTAGAAGATTTGACTACCTACAAATGGGTCGTGGAAGGTGAGGGACAAATCAGAACCTGATTTGAATTATTGGTTTCTTTTTTGATAAAATTGTTGAGTAATAAAATTTGAAAAATCTGTCAGTCTCAAGTGCTTTTACCAGTCTTTTGTCGCATGTGATTTAACATTTTCACATCACCTTTCACCGGTATTTTCCCTTTACTAACATACTTTTTCAAACTTTATCTACCGTTTTCACTGCTAAGGAGAGTTTTTCTATGAATCTGATTGATGCCGTAAAATTTGATGAAAAAGGACTGGTAACTGCAATTGCTCAGGACATCAACACCTCAGAAGTGCTCATGCTGGCCTATATGAACAAAGATACACTGGCAGAATCTCTAGAAAAAGGTGTAATGATCTATTTCAGCCGTTCACGCCAAAAACGCTGGTTCAAAGGTGAAACATCCGGACATGTTCAGAAAATTAAAGAGGTGTATATCGATTGTGACGGGGATGCACTTTTATTTAAAGTTGAACAGACTGGTGCAGCTTGCCATGAAAATTACTATTCCTGTTTTTTCCGCCAAAAAATTGATGATCAGTGGAGTGTTGTGAAAACAAAGATAACAGAATAATTTTTCAAAGGATTCATCTTGATTGACTTTGGATTTTCACCTCATATAGAGATCTCATTAGATAATGTTTTACATAATCTAAAACAGATCCAATCCCGGGCCAACCCTCACTGCAATGATATTCTTGCAGTAGTAAAGGATAATTCCTATGGCTGCGGGGCAGTTGCTATCGCCAGTACACTCGAAAAACATGGCGGTGTCCGTTTTTTTGCGGTTGCCCGTTTTCAGGAGGCTTGTAATCTCAGAAATTCCGGTGTCACAAGTCCAATCCTTGTTCTTGGAAAATCCACCCCCTCCCAGATAAAAGAGGGATGGGATAAAAGAATCATTTTTACCCTCAATGACATTTCCGATCTTCAGGAATGGACTGGCAACCAACTGGAGGTTCGTTTTCATCTGAATATCGATACCGGAATGGGTCGGTTGGGGCTTCTCCCTTCTGAAATCGCCAACTTTTGTGAAAGCCTCAAATATATGCCCGGGATTCATTTTGAGGGAGTTTTTACACATATGGCGCGTGCAGATGAACCCCGGACACAATCAGTCAGCCGGCAGCTTTCTATTTTCCGACAAGCACTGGCTCATATAAGGTCCCAAGGTTTCAGCCCACAGCATGTCCATTTTGGAAATAGCGCCGCATTGATGCGCTTCGACATAAAAGAATCTACTCTGGTGAGACCAGGAATCGCCCTCTATGGCTGTAATCCTGATCCTGGCCAGAAATTTGAACTGGACCTGCGCCCGGTGGCATCATTAAAAAGTACTGTGATTAAATTGAAACAAGTACCACCAGGCACCGAAATCAGTTACGGCGGTAACTACAAAACCAGTTCCAACACCTTTATTGCAACCATAGCTATGGGTTACGCTCATGGTCTGCCCCGGTTCCTGGGTAACCGGGGTGACATTCTCATTAATGGGAAAAGATATCGCATAGCTGGAAATGTAACCATGGACTATATTATGGTAGATGTCGGTGCAGATCCTCATATCCGGGTTGGTGATGAAGCTGTAGCCATGGGATATCAGGGCAATGATTGTATCAGCCCTGATGAGGTGGCCTGTCTGGGTAATACTATCGGTTATGAAGTGCTCTGTAATTTAAGCACAAGTATAGATAGAATTTACCTTTTGAACGATTCAATCGTAATACATGAAAAAGGCTCTGTTTTTTGATCCAGGTAGCAGCAAAATGATTCTTTTACGGCAGGAAACCAAAGACGGTGTGGTTGTGGACTACAAAGGAAATTACCTTTGGGTGGTTTTTGACCAGGCCTGCCACTCTGAAGGAAAATGCAATACCGGATGCGGAGGATGTGGTGGAAATAGACCTCCCCTCAAAAAAAGAATTCGCCTGAACCAACCTCTGACAATTAAAACAGGACAGAAGATTTCTTTAGAAATGCATATCCTAAATGAGAATATTGCAGCAATTCTGGTCTTTGGTATTCCGGTTTTTTTGGCACTTTCCTGCGTAATGCTTTGGTATATTTATACCCCTCAGAAGATCGAATCGCCTCTGGCACTTCTAAGTACAGCAATTGCTTTTGCTGCAGGTTTTCTTTTTGTCTGGATTATCGATACCATTTTCAGTAGAATGTTTCCACCTGCAGTCCTCATTCCTTCTATTAGTAATAGTAATCTTCTCCCTGAACAGGAGCAGACCGCCTGATGGAAGAATTTCTTGACTTCTCCGAATTCATCGAAAGGGTCCAGGGACTGATCGAGCTGGGACTTTATGATGAGGCTCTGGCTCAACTTGACGAGTACGCAGAACACAACAATGACGAATGGGAAATCCATTACCTTTACTCTCGCATTTATGCCGAGCAGAACCTGCCCGAAGATGCCATACCCTATCTTCACAAAGGATTGCATGTAGACAAAACCAATGCAGACTGCCTTCTGGGCCTCTATTATGCCTATTCCATGATGAATCAATCAAAAAAGGGAAGCAAGTACCTTTTCAGAGCATACAAACTTCATCCGGATAACGAAACAGTTCTGTTATCATTGGTCTGGTATTATACCGAAATCAACGAAACACAAACAGCTATTCATTTTTTTGAACTGCTGCATCAGCGCGGAACCACCAACCCCGATGCCTACAGAAACGGTGCTCTTGCCTACCAGAGGGCCGGACAATATGAGAATGCAGAACAATGTTTTAAAACCGCTCTGGAGCTTTATCCAGGTTTTGACGAAGTACGCGACCTTCTCGCAGATCATTACCTGATGCTTGAACAAACCTCTAAAGCAATCGAGCTTTATCAACAGGCACTGGAAAAATCACCACGAAATATCAGAATACTTTCCAGACTGATATTCTGCTATTCTCAGTCCGATCAGGCTGACCAGGCTATCGTCTTAGCCAAAGAATCCATCAGACTTTACCCCAACTCACCTATCGGTTATATCGATCTGGCTTATATATATCTTAACCTTAATGATTTCAGTAAAGCCATAGATTATGCCGAAAAAGCTCTGGATATCTCTCCTTTGGATCAGGAGGCATTCAGGATTCTGGCTCTTGCGTATTCCGGAAAAAAAGACCTGGATCAATCTCAGAAAGCTTTTGAAAGAGCCATTTCCTTAGATGAATCAAACTCCGAAATCATTCGTGACTATTACCATCATCTCAGGGAATCGGGTCAGTACCAGCAAATGGAGGAATGGATCGGCCGGGCAATAAGCATCGAATCTCCATATTGCATGGAAGATTACTGGTTTCTGGCTGATTATTACCGGGAAAAGGGAAATGATCTTAAATCACTCCACTTTCTGAACATGGCCTATAAAAGTATGCCTTCCGAAAAAGAACTGATCCCTCCGATCGTAGATATCCTTTTAGACAAAGGACATACCGGCTTTTCAATACCATTTCTTCTTCATTACGTAAAGAAAAGCGGTTGGAATGAAGTTATGAGCGAATTTTCACAACATAGAAGACTCAAAGGCAAATGGTCTCAGGAAGGACTCCGTTTTCTGCGATTCTTCGGTCAGAAAATTCCGGATTACCGGAAATACATCTTTAAATTGTATATCAGAAGGTTTATCATTATCTCTTTAACTTTTCTTATGGTGCTGTCTTTGCTACCCTGTTATCTGCTGTTTGGAATCACAGGTGCTATTACGCTTGCCACAGTCTCTTTGGCGTCATCTGTTTTATTTGCCACGGTCCGATTCCTTGCATTAAAAGAAATTCCTGGGTTTCGGAAACTATCACAGGTATTCTCCTGAACTAAATTACCATGAATAGTAAACCTCACCTGGTACTTCATATCTGCTGTGCTCCTGATGAAGCCTGGGTTGTGCACTCTTTGCACCAGCAATATAATCTGTACTGCTTTTTCTGCAACCCTAACATTGCTCCTTCCAGTGAATATGAGCTTCGTTTATTGGAAGCCAAAAGAACGGCCGAAATTTACAATGTTCCATTTTTTTCAGATGTTTATGAACCTTCATTGTGGGAAGATGCTGTTTCTGGCTGCAAAGACACACCCGAAGGAGGACTTCGCTGCAGTTGCTGTTTTCTATTGCGTCTTCGCAGAACCGCAAGCTTCTGCAAACAGAACGGATTCAGAAATTTCACCACAGTGATGAGTGTCAGCCCGCATAAGAAAATTACCATGCTCAATGATGCTGGATTTACAGCTGCTTCTGAATTTAACTGTATATACGAACCTTTCGATTTTAAAAAGAAAAACGGATTTCTTCAAAGTATCACCCTGAGTAAAAAACTGGGCCTTTATCGTCAGGATTATTGCGGATGTCCACTTAGTAAACTTGAACGGGATAACCGGAAAAAAGCAGCAATTGTAAATTCGTCCCGGTAAATCTTTTCTTTGGCAACTGATTTTCTTTCCTGCTCTCATATCGGTAAATTATCTGACCATGACCATTAATAGGAGCCATATATGGGATCTGTTGAAAAAAAAACTGCCAGTCTTATCAAACTGTTCAGTAAAGACTCTGATTATCCGGTTGTACGCGGAAGTTCCATTAACCGCGAAAATTCACTTGCATCCACAAGGCACCAATTCCCTTCACTTCCAGATATTGGTTGTGAACCTATGCATATCAGTAATGAATATGAGCAGGCTTTATCTTGTGTAAAAAAAGGAGAACGGGTTGTTTTTGTTACTGGTAAAGCTGGCACCGGCAAATCCACTTTCATCCGTTTTCTTCGTAATACTCTGGGAACTGACATCCCGGTTGTAGCTCCCACCGGAATCGCAGCACTTAATGTGGGAGGACAGACAATACACTCGTTTTTTCAGCTCCCACCCCGTTTAATTAATCCTGAAGATATCAGGTTTCTAAGAAACCACCGGTTATTTGAAAGTCTTCGCATACTGATAATCGATGAGATTTCCATGGTGCGTGCTGATCTTATGGATGCCATAGATCTATCGTTGCGTTTAAATACTGGCAGATCAGAACTTCCATTTGGAGGAGTACAGGTTGTACTGGTAGGTGACCTGCTGCAACTGCCTCCAGTAATAGCAACAGAACCGGAAATGCGATATCTTTATAGCAAATATCGAACTTCCTGCTTTCTGAGTGCAGAGTGTATTCAAAAACATCCTCCGGTGGTAATCGAATTAACCAGAGTTTTCCGGCAGCAGGATGAGCGTTTTGTCAAATTATTATCCGATATCCGGATAGGCAATTCCCTGGAATCCACTGTTTCTGTTATAAACACATGCTGTCTTAATCAGATCAATATTGCTGATAACGGAGCAATAACTTTAACAGCAGATAATGCATCAGCAAACCGGATAAACAACCGTAAACTCGACCTTCTGCAGGGAGAACCGGTTGAATTTGAAGGAGTAATATCAGGCAGGTTCAACATCGAAGAAAACCGGCTGCCTTCACCCAGAATACTTAAAATTAAAGCCGGTGCCCGGGTCATGTTTACTAAAAATGACACGAACCACAGATGGGTAAACGGTACTTCCGGCACAGTTGTAAAATGTACCGAATCAATCATTACCGTACAGACTTCCGGAGGAGTTTTCGATGTCAAACGTGAAAACTGGGAGACTTTACAGTATGTTTTCAATGAAAACTCCGGAAAAATTGTGGCCGAAACAATCGGAACATACACCCAGTTTCCACTGATGCTTGCCTGGGCAATTACTATACATAAAAGCCAGGGTAAAACCCTTGATAGTGTATTTATTGACCTTGGCACTGGTGCGTTTGCAGAGGGACAGGTTTATGTAGCACTCAGCAGATGCAAAACAATGGATGGGATATCCCTGAGAAGACCCCTCAGGATATCGGATGTAAAAATTGATGCTGTGATCGGAGAATTTTATTGCAGTCTGGCTGCCCGCACAAATGAGAATGGTACCGGCAGTTCATCTCAATCTATTACCAAATAATATTACTGATAAAATAGAATTGCTCCTTCCCGCGCTAAAAACGGTAAACCTTCCCTTTCTGATTTAATATTGCATTGAATTTTAACATCAATTATCTTATCAGTTCTCTTTGAGAACTGCTACCTAACCGTTTTCAAAACAGCAACACGGTTTCAGTCTCGAAGGCTTCACTGAGTTAAATCAATATCATACATACAATTGTCGAAACTGATAGTTTTATATATCATCTCGATGCAGTTATAGTCTAATTGATTCTTCTTAAAGGAGTTATGATGAAAAGACTGATGTTTCTTATATGCTGCGCTGCCACTTTTACCAACCTCTCTGCTCAGAGTGCGGAATTTTCACTGAATAATATTACCAGCAGATTAGTGCCAAATACAGTGGATATCCGTTCCATAGGTATGGGAAAAACTGAAGTCGCAGCTAAATCCGGAAGCAATGCTCTTTTTACCAATCCCTCCTTACTGGCTCTTCAGGAGAATGGGAGCATTAAATTAGGATCTGCACTCCACCTGGGATTAAAAAAAGATGAACGATTAGATGATTTAGCAGATTCAAACAATGCCGACCTAAAATACGGCTACAAACCCAATTTTAAATTCACCAATATCTCTGCCTCCCTGCCATTGCATTTCCAATTACCATCCACAGCACTCTCTATCGCTTTTGGAGCGGGTTATCAGAATGCAATTGACCTCTCTTTTACCGAGTATAACAATCAGGAAATACAGGGAACTAGCGGAGTCATTTCAGAAGAGAACAAAACAAGATATACTGGTGGCTTAAATACAATTACTCCGGGTTTTGCAATTGGTATACTTGACAGGATTTCTGCCGGAATATCGCTGAATATCGGATTTGGGAAGATGATGTCCAAAACCATAAGCGAATACAAAAACGCAATCGCTAAAGAAACATATGAATCGGTAATAACCGCAACAGGAAAGGCTTTTTTCCCAACCTTTGGACTTACCGGCAAACCAACGGAAAATCTGGCTATCGGAGTAAGCATTTCACCTTCTTATGAGTGGGAATGGGATGACATCGAGATGGAAATTGAGACCGATGAAGCCGATGAAGAAAGGGATTTGGATGGAGGTGAATTCACAATGCCCCTTAAATTCTCCATTGGCCTTGAATACCAGGTAACTCCTACTTTCACATTGGCCGTTGAATATCAGACCAGACCATTTAGTGCTTTTGAATTCGATGCAGATAACATGGAAGATCTTTATGGATTGGGTTCTCTTGAGGCCTACATTAACCAGATCGATCTGAAAAACGGCCACGTTCTACACTTGGGTGCAGAACTACTGGCTGGAAAAACTCCCCTGCGATTTGGATTCTTTCTGGAGCCTTATGCAATTACAGACATGGAGCTTACCAGTGCTGGTAAAATCAGATTCGATGAAACACCAAATTATCTGATGGGCGGAACATTCGGGTTGGGAATTCCTATAGGAGATGCCGTTTTTATTGATGCAGCAGCACAATATGGACGTTTAAAAACAATCAATGAACACGCAATTACTTCAGTAAGGCAAAAAAAATATGAAAGTATAGACCATCTGATCAGAGTTGATCTGGGTTTAAAAATCAACCTGCCTTCAATTAACACAATCAAGGCAGCTTCCCCGGCAAAGTCTTCTCCTGCACCAAAGAACACATTTCCGGAGAACCAATCTTTTCCTTCACAAAGTACTCAACCTGATTACCAGTCTCAGCAGTATAATCAATCAGGCTACCCTTCATATCAGCAGATACCAGCCGAGAGCCCGGATTCCAATTCTTCCGGTAATCAAGGATCGTATGAATCAGGTGTTCCGTCTTTTGAAAATCAAAATTCCGGTTATTGAATTTTGACAGCTAACAAATAAATAGTTAATCTTCCAGTATTTTTTCGTAAGGAAGTCTCTCTATGAACAAACAACTGTTTCTGGTGTTCTGTGCAGCTTTTTTTTGCAGCACTTCTGCTCAGATCAATTATATTCGCTTAATAGTACCGAATACGGTTGACATCCGTTCCATAGGAATGGGGAAAACCGAGTCTGCAGGTAACACCGGCAGCAACGCAATTTTCGGTAACCCTTCACTCTTAGCGCTCCAGCAGAATGGAACTGTAAAACTGGGATCTGCACTTCGCTTTGGTTTTATAAAAGATGAGTATAATGAAAAATTAAGTAATTCAACTAATGACGAAATAAAATCCGGTTACAAACCAAACTATAAATTTACCAATATATCAGCGGCAATTCCATTGCATTTAAATATGTCAATACCTTTTTCAATCGCTTTTGGAGCAGGGTACCATAATGCAATTGATCTGTCATATTCTCAATACTACAAAAGAGAGTCAATCGGGCTGGCCGATTTCTTCCAGGATGAGGAAACAATCAGAGCTCGCGGTGGTTTAAATACCATTTCGCCCTCATTTGCATTCAGCTTTTTCAATTGTATCTCTGCAGGTGTCAGCATGCACATCGGATTTGGCAAAACAAGATCAGAATACATCTCCAGCCACTCTACTATTGTCACCGGAAGCGAATTAGAGAGCAATACAACAATTTATGGTAAGAGTTTTTCTTCCACATTTGGTCTTACCGGTAAACCAGTTAAGAATCTTACCCTGGGTACAAGCATTACTCCCCCGTATAAATGGACATGGTATGATATCGAAAAGAAAAGAAAAAGTAATAATACCAGGTACAACGATATAGAAATAGCTGGCGGAGAATTTACCATACCTCTTAAATTTTCTGTCAGCTGTGAATACCAGATTACAGAGAAATTTTCCATTGCAGTTGAATACCAGACCCGTCCATTTAAGTCATTTAAGCTGGATGCGGAAAAAGTTTCTTATGAATATGATTATGCAAATATCACTTCTGATGACGACTTGAGCGATATGGAATCGATAATCAAGGAGATGGACTTAAAAAATGGACATGTACTTCATGCCGGAATTGAAATTTATGCAAACAACATACCTTTTCGATTCGGTTTCTTTATCGAACCTTTTCCAACTACCTCTGAAGAGTTAAAAAATAACACGGTGAAACTTGTGGAAAAACCAAATAAAGAGATTGGAGGTACTTTTGGATTCAGTGCCCCCGTAACCCAGGCTTTATTTTTAGAGTTGTCAGCTCAGTATGGACTGCTCAAATATATCGCTGTTGATTACAATCTGTCAAACTCATCAAGATATAAAGAGTATGTCACAAAGAACCATAATCTGAGGGTGGATCTGGGCTTCAGAGTTGATCTTCCTGCATTTCCACTGGATAAGTCTGCAGAAACCAGCAGATCCCCTTCGACCGGAGAACTTTTCTGCTTCAATCACCAGAATTAAACCGCCGCTTTGTTCATTGCCAGTATCGAACTTTAAGACCTGCATCCGCAGGTCTTTATTTTTAATAACCATCCCACCTGCTGATATTTTTCATTTCACCTATAAAATCTGTCAAAACAGGTCTTGCCAAAAGAATCTTTTTCTGATATAATGAATGTTAAATGATTTGCTTGATGCAGTGCTTTTTATAAGTTCCCCGTATGCAGGTATTCCGAATCGGATAGTCCACTGTTGCAAGGTGAGTGGATATGGAGGGAGACGCCAGGATGCATCTCCCCCATACCTGTATTTTTTGCTTTTACATAATAAGAGGTATCTTCCAGTTTCTGCATCAGATATTTTGGGGGATAATAAAAAAGCTCTGCAAATCATTATATTTTAACGATTTACAGAGCTTGTTTTTCAATCGGAGTGACTGGATTTGAACCAGCGACCACTTGAACCCCATTCAAGTACGCTACCAGGCTGCGCTACACTCCGATAAAGAGTTCCTAAAAATAAATCCTGTCCTCAGCCAAGGCAAGGATTGTTTTACCTTTAATTTTTACTACTTCTTATTACCCATGCCCTTGGCTACCGCCCAGAGAAATGCAGCGATTCCAAAAACCAGTACTATCACCGAACCTATAATAATTTTCTGAGTCGTTCGCCCAAAACTTCCCAGATACTTTCCAACCCACTCACCCGCAGCACTTATCTGATCCAGCCTTTTCTCCACAAACTCATTTATATCCATCTCTTTTCTGGCCATCACTATCCCCCTTTAAACAAAAACTACCAGTCTGCCTGAATAATTAAAGTACATATTTTTTTCGTCTGTGTCAAGAGGCAACTGAATATCTTTGCATCTTTGAGAGATTATTTCTGTCCTTTGGAGGAAATGATGGTCAAATCAGAAAATTTGAATAAATATACCTATGCACTGATCTGAATTTTGCGGGGTTTTACCTCTTCTCTTCTGGGCATAATAATCTCCAACACCCCATTCTCCATTTTACCCGAAATGTTGTTTTTGTCAAATTCTTCACTTATTGAAAAAGCCCGGTAATAGTTTCCCACTTCAAATTCCTTAACCATGCTTTTTCCCTCAGGTTCTTTAAAAGAGATTTTTCCTTTAATTGACAATATATTGTTTTCATCGACTTCGATACTCACATCACCTTTTCGCACCCCCGGCACATCCACACTGAAAATCAGTGCTTCACGGTTGTCGTATATGTTGACATCGGGTGAAAATGAGTTGGATGGTGATATAAGCTGCTCAATAGAAGAATTACCAACCGGCACCTGTTCTCTTTTTCCTTTCTCAGTCATAAACACTCCCCCTTTATGTTAGATTTCCACAGCAATCTGTCTAGGTTTTGCTTCCTCTGTTTTTGGAAGAGAAATACTTAACATGCCATCTTCAAATTTTGCCTTGATATCACTACTTTTTATGGACATGGGAACCCTGATTATCTTCTCGAAATCCCCCTGAGGCTGCTCCTGCCTCAAAAGTTCAGATTGTCCATACTTTTTAGGCTCACGCTTTCCGGTAATAGTTAAAGCCCCATCCTGGTAATTAATTTCAATATTTTCTTTGGTGACTCCGGGAATCTCAGCAACCACGTAAAGCACATCTCTGGAGTCATAAAGATTTACCAGTGGAAACTCAAATTCGGTTGTGCCAAAAAAAGGAACCCGCGAGAACATCTTGTCCATCATTCTGCGCATTCTCTCAAACTCCCGCATAGGATCACTAACCCATTGCATAGCATCCCTTTCTTTTAAGGTTAACCACATATACTATACAGACCGATTAATGATGCTACAAAAAGCATACCAGCAATAAATATAAGGATTACACCGGTAAAGCTAACCCGGAAGGAGAAACACGACATGAACAACAGATTGAAATCACTGGCAGAACACAAAGGTGATCATCAAACTATGCTCTCACCATACATTTATTTCGCCACCCCCCATTATGCCATCTGAAAAAAATCACCAGCCCCCTTATCCACTCATCAGCAGCCAAAGCGATCCAGATTCCCAAAAGACCCCATTGTAAAGCTATCCCGAATATATAAGCGAATACCACCCCTATTCCCCACATGAAAATCATACCCACATAAACCGGGAAACGCACATCCCCCGCTCCTTTCAATGCCGGAATGATTATCACATTAAAAGCTCTTCCAGGTTCATGAATCAATGCTACTATAAGCACCATATACACCAGTCCCTGGACTGTTTCATTGTTTGTAAAAAGATGCACTAAAGGCACCTGTGCAATTTTTGTCACAATCACCAATGAAAGTGAGATTAAGAAACCGACCAGAAAATAGCGGTAAACTTTACGGTGCGCCTCATCCTGACGTCCAGCACCCACCAGATACCCCACTTTTATCTGCGCTCCATTACCAATGGAAATAGAGGTGATGAAAACATAGCGAAGAAGCGTCAGTGAGTAAACCGTTGCAGCCATGGCTTCTGTTCCCAGTGCTGCAATCATGCCCATAATTACAATCTGTCCTACGTTATAGGAGATATTCTCCCCTGCTGATGGCACTCCGATGGAGAGGATCTGACGAATCACTTTCCCCGAGATTTTGAGAATCTGACGGAAAGGAATGTGAATATCATGATGTCTGATTACCATAATAATCATTATCAGGCAAGCTATAGCCTGACTTGCAGCAGTTGACCAGGCCACTCCCGGTACACCAAATACAGGCAAGCCAAAAGGACCGTAAATAGCCACATAATTTCCTGCCACATTGAGAAATAACGCAATGATATTAACAATCATAGGTTGATACGTGTAACCATAGGTTCTCAGGATGGTGGAAAAAACTATTCCCAAAGCCACAAATACCGAAGTTGATCCGTAAATGGTGAGAAACTGCCAGGCAAAACGGTGAACATCCGCATCCAGTTTATATAAGTTGAGTATAGCGTTTGCCGATAAAGACATCCATACACTAAGCACAACCGAGAAAAGAAAAACGAGCTGAAGGCTTCCCAGACTAACTAATCCGGCATCCCTTTCTTTTCGGGCACCAAGGTATTGAGAAATTAAAATGCCCGCACCAGATGCAACCATCAGGTATAAGAGCTGTAAAAAGAAAATAAATTGATTTATCAGACCGACCGCCGCAACCGCTTTCTCTGAGTACCCACTTAACATGAATACATCAACGCTGCTAAGGCTTATTCGAATGAGGTTCTCCACCAGAATTGGCCAGCTTAAAGCCAAAAGACCAATTTCCACTCTTTTTTTATGGAGGTCTGGTACTGTCCGTATTATCTTTTGCTTATTTTCGACCACATGAGGCAAAGCCATAACTGTAAGCCTGTTTCAGGAAAAATTAATTTATCCATTCAGAAAGGTATGCCAAAATACATTATGCACAACACTCTTTCTTGCAGTAACCACAAACAGCAGGCCATTTGCTAATAGATCAAAAAGTGTTTTGCAGTTAATTTCAACTTTTCTGTTCCAAAAGTATATTTCAATTAAAAAAAGGAACCGTATGAGTATTTATGTCTTATTAGCTGTATGCATTCTGGTACTGCTGGCCTGGGGATATTATATCTGTCTTTCTCAGGAAAAAAACACGTTCAAGCCAGAAGGGGAAAATTTTCTCCAACTGTCTCAGGGAATGACCAGCTATGAGCTTTGCGGTCCGGAAAATGCCCCACTCATTGTTTTGATTCATGGCGGCACAATTCCGATGTGTACCTGGAATGAACAAGTGAATAAATTTACCGAAGCAGGTTTTCGTGTCTTAAGGTACGATCAGTACGGAAGAGGTGGTTCGCAAAGACTCTCTACACCCTATAACCGGCAAGTGTTCTCAGATCAGCTCCACGATCTGCTAAACTCCCTTAATATACACCAGCCAGTTCACCTGCTTGGTCCAAGCTTCGGTGGGGCAATCTCTGTTACCTTTGCATCCCGTTTTCCACAGCGGGTAAATTCGATTGTGCTGATTTCTCCTGTCCTTGATCTTTTACACAGTGATTCTTCGTTGCTCCTGCCAATTAAAATATGCACTATCCCAATATTTGGCGATTTTTTCTTCAGAGTGTTCATCAAGAAAAAAATGATTAATAGAGGGCTTGAACTTATTTCCGACTCTCTATGTAAAACAATTTTTCTTAACCAGTTTACAATTAAAGGAACTGAGAGAAGCCTGTTATCAGCATTTCGCAGCGACGCCTACGGTAATTACCATCAGGAGACATTATTAACCGGCAAAATAGTCAAAAACATCCTTCTGGTGAGAGGTAAAAATGATAAAGAAGTAACCGGGAAAATGATAAATAAAGTTAAGGATGATCTTCCTGGTTGCAGATTTGTTGAACTGGAAACTGCCGGACACTCCCCATTTTCCGGTGAAAACGGTTCTGCATTTACAAGAACTCTGATTGAATATTTTAAAGAATGCGAACATAATCCAGCCTCAATAACCAAGCCTGGCATCTAAAACTGCCGGAAAAGTTTACCAGAACCGGGGTTCTCATTCACTTCCCCCGGTTTTCTGCCTTCTTCAATGCATTTTCCACCGCTTTCAGCAATGCTTTACTACTGGCAGTTGCACCACTTACTGTATTAACTCCCAGCTTCTGCTCTTTTATCACCTTGTCAAAAATATTTTCAGCAGCTTTGCCATTCCCGTTATCATGCTTGAGTATGTCAATCTTATCTATCCTTCCCTGATGCACAGTTACTTTAACTTTTGCATACACAAGGCTCAGATCATATTCTCCCTCATACTCTCCATCAGCAATAGCAGTCACCTGCGGTTCCTCTACAGGCAGAGATTTCACCATTTCGTTAAATTTCCAGAACCGGTAGGCCGTAGTACAAACCAAAGCAAGAACGATGCTTACTATACTGATAATTACTTTATTTCTGATGTGTGCTTTCACTTTCCATCTCCTCCCTTATTTGCGCAATCAATGAATTCAATTTCTGCCGGTCGATAAAATCATAGCCATTCTGAAGTTTTTCCTTTTCTCTTTCCTCCTTAACCATCTTAGCCAACCGTTTTATCAGAAATCTTTCAAAAAAACCAAGCTTTTCCACCTCCATACGCCCGCCGGAGTAAAACCACTTAATCTGATAATCGGCAAATTTCTGGTCGAAATTTGCATTTAACATTGTTTTAATGTCATCCTCTGCCTTTTCATCCATCCCGGCAGCTACCAGCAGATAAATCTTTTTATTTTTCAAGATTCCCCAGTTCTTTTTAATAAAACTGGAAACCAACAATTTTCCATAATAAACTGGACTGCAGAAAACTAAAAAGTCAAACGAATCGAGAGCTGGAGCTTTATTCTCTTTTGCATTAATCAATTTCACCTGCAATGCTTCAGATAACCATTCTGCATATTGACGAGTGGAGCCGTACCTGCTCTGATACACAACCGCACCATTCATAACCTGATCCTTTTCCTTTAGTTCATAAACCTGTATGTTTACACTGCATATAAATCCAGAGTTTTATTCATTATAGTTATTTTTTTTTCATGTTTCATTCCGATCGAGGTAATAATCTTTTCCTTTCTTTCATTCTGAGCATCCACTAAAGATATCACTCTTTGGAATCCCAGTCTCCCCATCCCATAACCCAGACAGAGCTCTGAAGCCTTCAGTGCATAACCGTTTTCCCAAAGTTCTCTTTCAAAACAACAGACAAACTCAATCTCATCGGAACAATAAGAATCACGCCTATTGACAAAACCGACACATCCGGATAACAAATTACCTGAATTTAATACAAGTGCATACAATCCGTATCCATGCTCCCTGCAGTTTTCAATATTCACCTTTATCAGATCCAAAACCTGATCCATCTCTCTTTTCTTATAAAAATCCGCATTGTTCTGCACAGATGAAAAAAGGTTGCACAGGTTTGGAGCATCCTCAGAGACCAACTCCCTTAGAATAAACCTCTCAGTATTCAATACCACTTCTGCCTTATAAAATTCACGGCTTAAAACCGGGTAAACCCGGTTTAGATCCTCTTTGAGGATGTAAAGAGCAGCTCCATTACCCAATCCTTCTGTTTTCTGGTAAGCTCCAGGTATAATCATGGAATAAATTCCCTCAGATAACAATATCTTCTGCACTCGGTATGCTTCTTCAACGGAGAGATTTTCCATTAAAGTGTATAAGTTCAGACACATACATCCCTCTATTGTTACCGGACATAATAAAATTTCAAATTAAAAGGCACGTTGCAGGACTGGTTTAAAGGAGTTAAGAATATAAATTACCCCAATAGTTATGCTAAAAAAACATAAACTTCACCTCCCGTTTTTCTATTTATCATTTTATACATAACCATGTACAGTATTTCTGGCCATCAATCTAACTCAATTTTGAAAGAATTTTCATGAAAACTGATCGTCTGCTCTCAATAATTCTCATGCTTATCAACCGTCCTCAGGTCACCGCAAAGGAGCTAAGTGAAAAATTCGAGGTCTCTATCCGCACCATTTATAGAGACATAGAATCCATTTCTGCTGCAGGTATACCTGTAGTCAGCTGGCAGGGAAAAAAGGGTGGCTTCTGTCTCATGGAAAATTATAGAATTGACCGTCAGATGCTCACCATAAATGATATGATCTCTATTCTTATGGCACTGAAAGGAATCAGTACCACTCTTGATGATGGTAATATCGGAGAAGCTATAGAGAAGATCGAGAGCCTGGTTCCTGATGACAAAAGAGAACTGATAAACCGGCGTTTTGAGCATATCATAATTGATCTGGCCCCATGGGGAAATTCTGCTGCACAAAAAGAAAAGCTGGTTTTGATTCAGCAGGCATTAAGTGAACAGAAACTCATACAATTCAGCTACCGTAATCTTAAAGGTGAAGCATTAACCAGAGTGGTAGAACCAATGTCGCTTATTTTGAAAACCAACAGCTGGTATCTTTACGGTTATTGCAGAAACCGTAAAGATTTCCGGATTTTCCGTTTTTCCCGCATCTATGACAGTACAATCCTGGATTCCAGTTTTTCTCTCAGAAATCATCCGTTTAATTCACAAGACTTCTTCAACGATCAGCGTGCTCCGGTTGATCTTGTACTGCGTTTCCCATCCAACGCTAAAAGTATAGTTGAAGAATTTTATAGCGGATACCCCTCTTCCAAAGATGAGTATGACAGAATAACAGTTAAAGTCTCTTTTCCTGAAGATGAATGGGTTTATTCGATGATTCTAAGCCATGGCCCTGAATGTGAAGTCCTCAGTCCTGCACACATAAGAGAGCTGATTCAAAGTAGATTAAAAAAAGCCTGGGAACTATACAAATGAATTGGAAAAAAGCGGGGCGCAGTATCTGATTCATACTAACTTAAAGCGATCAGATGCTTTTTGATTAATCACGGTTACCATCCCAAACAGTTCCACTCTTAACATTTTTACTTAAATTTTAATTTTTTTACATAACCTGACATAACGCTGTCAAAAAGTTGTTTTATTTTAATGCCGTTGCGGAAAAGTCCATGAATTATATAATTAACCCGGAAAGGAA
>JAEZKP010000080.1 GCA_023436145.1 Fibrobacterota bacterium
AAAAGCTATCTCTTTTTAATGAGATAGCTAAACAGTGAAATTATTATTAAGGAACATACACTGTTGATTGTCTGGACTGCTTTCCTGCCTTGATTTCAGTACAATAGACACCTTTGGCAAGTGAACCTGCAGGCAATTCGAATGTTTGCTTGCCGGATGTTGAGGTGTACCGTTGAGTTGTGAAAACACTTCGGCCTGAGACTGTTGTCAATTGAAACAGAATATCTGATGGCTGATCGATTGACAGTGATACCGACAGATTGCCATTTCTCACAAACTGGCTGATAATCTGAAATGGAGCAGCATTGTGATTGTTAACTAAATAATTTGGAATTGATGTCGTTCCTGTATCAAAGAAAGCATAATTATCAGCCTTTATGGCATCCCAAAACGCATCTGCGGTTGCCTTGGCTCCGGCAGTAGTGGGATGAATACCATCGGAAGTATAGCTTCTGTTAGTTCCCCATGTCGGGCGTAAATCGACCCAGAGAACTTTCGGGTTAACGCTTGCTTTGCATATTTTCTCGACTTCCGGCATCAGATTGTCGAGATTTCTTTTCAGGCTATTAGCATCAACCATTCCGGGCTGTGGGTCAGGATATCGCATCCAGAGAACCTTTTTTGTTCCCGCTGCGGCCATTTTATCAAGAAGTGGCTGGACGTTGTTTTTACAATTATTGGGGTTGCCCATAAGACAATCATTTCCACCTGCATCCATTATCACATAGATCGGCTTAGGGTTGGCTTTATCATATTGATTCATAATACCGCTGGTAACCGCTCCTGAAACTGCTTCACTGCGAAAGCTTTCGTTTTGCCCGATTATCCCATCTGCTCTGGCATGTTCTTCTAAAAACTTTTTAATTTCATTACTCATGGCAAAAAACGAATCACCATTAATCAATACATCACTTCCCTTAATCTTAGGCTTAGTCTGTGCTATTGTACTCACACCAGAGACAATAAAGACAGTCGATAAAAAAGAAAGAAAATAACCAATCTTACGAAGCATAAAAACTCCTTTTCTAAAAGACAGAAACTACTATATAACAGAATTCCGGAGGTTGGTCCCGGCCGAAGACCTACCAGGTTTATCTCATTTAAATACCACCAATTTATCTTCAGGTTTCTGATTCATAAAGCATAACCTTATCCAGTCCGGGCTCAGAGCGCCACTGATAATCCGGACCTCGTCAATGCTTCCCTGGAAATTGCACAATCCCTGATCTAACGGAATCTGGATTGTTTCCACAAATCTGCCAATATAAAGATCGTTCGATGTTTTTCTTCCAACATTTTCGTTAGGCCACAGGTCGATAGTGCTGTCAACCAGTGCACCATTGCAATAAAGAAACTGTCGGGTTCCCTCACGGACTCCAACCAGATGTACCCATTGTTTAGCGGTTACCGGGCTATTTGAAACCTGCCAGACTTTATCCTCACCATTGAATTCTACAAATTCCCAAAACGGTGTGGTATTGGGTATGCTTTCCAGTGAAAAGCTTGATGAACGGAGATAATACTGTTCATATCCTTTTGAAACTATGCACCGGGATCTGAAGTCTAAAGTATCTAGAAGCACCCATGCACTTAATGAGTAGTAACCGTTCTGAGGAAAATCGATCTTACTCCCGGCGGTATTGCTCATAGTAATAAAGTGGTTCTTCCCATTGAAAACACGACAGTTTCCAATTGCACCTGTTCCAATTATTGGCCGGTCAGTATCTGGAGAAGAACCATCATAGCCGTTATAGGTCGCATCGTGGATTAAATCATTTTGACCATCTCCCAAATGCCACACACCTTGGAATCCAACTGATGTATCGAAAACCAGCGCACCATTAGAATAATCCTCGGCGTCTGGATTTCCCCAGTACATCAATATGGACTGTGTACTGTCATTGCCGTAAACGGTATCTATTTTTACCCAGATCGATGCTTGACTTGCAGCTGCATCCCAGTGCTCGATTTCGTAAGGTAGTGGGGTATCCTGAAGCGAATTAAAACGGATATCCTCGCCGTTTGCCCTCGCCTGTGAAAAATCAAAATTATTAGCAGTAAGTCTGATCAATACCGGAAAATTGTATACATCGGACGCTACATCAGCACCAGAAGCTGTGGTGTTAAGGTATATCCTACGCTTATACTCCCAGGAAATATTGGACAGGATAGTAGTATCAGATGACTTAACAAGAACATCGTGTTTTGTCAAAAGGACATTTTTATCAAGATCAGTGTATCGGATTTCAGGAATTATTCCTGCTGGTACAGAGTCCAGAACTATCTCATTACTCAGACCATCGACCTTTTTGGTGATGTCAGTACCTGGAATAGTAATAAAGCCCCTATCGGTATCATTGCCTGATAAAACAAATTTAACCAATCCTGGTTCAGAGAGTGAACCAACGGGAACTATGGTGGTATCTCCTGAAACTTCAATTCCGGTAACCAGCATGCGGGTCCTCTGTTTGAGCTGTACGGCCTGAACATTATAAGTGCCGGGAGGCACACTATTAAATGTATAACGGCCGGAATCATCGCTGGTATCTATCATGGAATCACCGATCCCTGCCATAAAAGACGGGTCATAATCATTGGGGATCAGTTTCACTTGTGTAAATGGAGCCGGTTCATTGCCTGAAATTGATACATAGCCTATCACTTCCACTTCAGAACCACCGCCATCGCTGACTGATGTAGGAGAGGTGCAGAGAAGTTGTGCTATGAGCACGAAAAATAGAATACAAAACGGGGAGATTCTCATAATTCTCCTCCGCCATATTTTTCAGTCATTGGGAAAAGTTGAACATTGAATTGAAATACCCTGTCAGAATCAGTGCAGTTTTTGGCGATTTCCAGAATTTTGCGCCGGCACCTTCTGATTTCCTCCTGCACCTCCTGAAAATCATTTTCTGATATGGAAAAGGTGACTGAGGAGAGGTTGGTTTCTTTCACCCCGTTGTTGATGGCTTTCGCAGCCAGCATCATATTGTTAATGACAAAATTATTGAGGGTTAGTGATTTTATATCATTACCGGTACTGAGGAGAGCATTTGTTCTTTTATAGAAGCCAGCATTGTTTTTTTCGATTAGCTTCAGCTCAAGTAGTAATTTTACTGCATTTTCCACCTGCTTGTCAGTAACAGAAGGAATCAGAAATTTGCCAAGTTGTCCAAAATTATTATCTGTTAATGGAAAAAATGCCAGTGACTCCCTCACAGCGGTGTAATACCATTTATCATAAAACATATATTGACTTGCATCCAGCACACGCACTGTCGATTCCTTAAATGTCATAAGCTCTTCGAAATGACGTTTTTTTTCATCATGATTTTTGGCCTGGCAAAAAAGGATCATCGCCTGAAAATAATCCCGCTCTCTTTTACTGAGCTTGAGCACGTGGGCAAGCTGAATTGCCGAAGAGAGAGTAAAATTGCGCTCACCTTTGAGCATTTTAGAGAAATTTCCCGGATTTATACCACCCTGGGAGGTAAGAAAACGGTAAGAGAATCGTGGATTACTCTTTTTCTGCTCCTGGCAGTAATCCATGAGATATTTACGAAAATCAGTATAATCGAAGATGTTGAGCATAATAATTCTCTTTTTTCGGTCGATTTAAAAAACAAAATAATCACAAAAGGCCTAAATGGAATAAAAAAATGCAGCAGAATGTATTCAATTGAAAACACTGCAGGAAATATGAAAATTCTAAACCGATTATAAATCAATTAGTTACCTGTATCAGTATATTCACTTTTAACAGAAAAACGATGACTACAGTGAAAAAAATGAAAACAAAATAGTACCTCCTGAATACAATTTTTTTGAGAAAAAAAATGTTCCGGTAAAAAGGCTAATTATTTATCGCCATAGTACTATTATATTATGAAGAAGAGCTGCTTATCACTGATAAACAGCTGCATAGATTATGGAATCCTCTGATGAAGGAAATTCTTAGAGTATGACTAAAGTGCAGATTTTTAAATTAATCCTGTTTATCCTCATTTTTTTGATTAATGTACATTCAAACGTAAAAGTCCCAAACATTTTTTCCAATTCGATGGTGCTGCAGCAAAAGGCTGAGATGCGGATCTGGGGTACTGCTGCCAATGGAGAAAAAGTGACAGTCGAGTTTAATAAACAGTCCAAAAGCACAGTTGCGGAAAACGGATCGTGGAAAATAACTCTGGATCCGATGGATGCGGGTGGACCTTATACAATGATCATAAAGGGGCAAAATACGATTACCCTTTCGGATGTTTATGTAGGAGAAGTGTGGCAATGTGCTGGACAATCAAACATGGACACCCGGGTTAATTATTATCCACATTACAAATCAATTATGAACAACACCAATCTTCCGATGCTTCGATACCTGACCATACGACAGGCTGGGGGTGTGACAAATAATGTATGGGAAACCTGTACAACACCTGATAAAATTGGAAAACTGTCAGCTTTGGGATTCTTTTTTGGAAAAGAAATAGTCCAGGCCCTGCAAAACAAGATTGCGGTGGGTCTGTTAGTGACTGCTGTAGGCGGGACTACCATAGCCAGTTGGGTCGATCCGGCCACGGTTGCTGAAAACCAGGATATTAAAAAAAACGACACTACAGCAGCAAGCATGTACAATGCATGGGTAAAACCGGTTGAAGGATATCCATTTAGGGGTACACTCTGGATGCATGGGGAGCAGGATAGAAGCAATGGATTGCACAAATTTTACCATCAGAGATTGGGGCAGTTGATTGATGGATGGAGAAGGGTATGGGGAATTGGTGATTTTCCTTTTTACATAGTTCAACTGGCCAATTATGGGACTGTTCAGACAAACCCCAATGAATCAGCAACTTCCGCAGCAATAAGGGAGGCACAGCGGTTGGGTCTGGCTATTAATAATACAGCCCTGACTGTGATTATAGATCTGGGAGACAGCCTTCATTTTGGAAATAAGCAGGAAGCTGGCAGACGGCTTGCACTACCGGCAAGGGCCATGGAGTATGGGGAGAGCGAACTGGTATATTCGGGGCCACTCTTTATCAGAAAGATTATAGATGGCTCCAAAATCCATTGCTTGTTTACTCATTGTGGAAGTGGAATGAAACCGGGATCTGGGAATAAATTGACAGGTTTTGCAATTGCCGGTGCGAATAATTCCTTTACCTGGGCAGATGCAGAAATTCATGGTGATACTGTTACGGTGTCCAGTCAGGCCGTATCTGCACCTGTAAATGTCAGGTATGCATGCGGGGCTAATCCGATTGGCAATCTGATAAATATAGAAGGCTTGCCTGCATCTCCTTTCACAACAGAAGGACCTCAGTTACCATACGACAGTTCAAAAACTTCAGTGAAATATGAGATTGGAGCAGTTAACAGGGAGTTAACGAAGTTTAATAATCATAACATTTTTGAAGATCTGAAGAATGATCGTTTCAGGAGTAAATTAACCCTGTTTTCGCTTAGTGGTAAAAAACTCTTTGATATTAATGATGATAATAGTGCAGATAAAAAACCGGTAAATAGATCGCTAAAGAGAATGCGGTCCGGATGTTACATAATAAGTGGTTCATCTAATGCAAATAAGTATAACAGGAAAATGCAGATTGTGCAGTAATCACTTAAAATCCAGAGGTGATTAATATGTCAGAAAAATGTAAATACAAAATGAGAAAAATAGATGTGGTGTTAATACTTACAGCAATAATGGGTGTTTCAACTCTGGTATTTGCACAGGCAAAGCTCAAAATTACCATAATCGGTGATTCCACAGTTTGCAACTATGCTTCATCAAAATATCCGCAGGCTGGCTGGGGACAGGTCTTGCAGCGCTTTTTTGTTACCGGATCTATAACAGTGAACAACAGGGCAATTGGTGGCCGGAGCACAAGAAGTTTTTACCAGGAAGGAAGATGGACGGAAATTCATTCAAATTTACAAAAGGGTGAATATGTGTTCATCCAGTTCGGCCATAATGACAGGGATTTCAGTAAAGCGGAACGATATACTGATACAACTCAGTATAAGGAGTATTTACGAAAATATGTCAAAGAATCCAGGGATAAAGGGGCTGTTCCGGTACTTATCAGCCCCATGAATATGAATGCCTGGAATGGTGCAAATGTACGGGAAGTTTTCTGTGAAGGGGCAAACAATTACCGGGGAGCCATGATAAATGTTTCAAAGGAGTTAAATGTACCATTCATCGATCTGGAAAAAAAGTCGGTGGAATTACAAAAGAGAATGGGTCAGAACTATTGTGCTAAATTCATCTATTTGGGTTTGGAAGCAAATGAATATACGAATTTTCCAGAAGGTGTTTCTGATGGGACACATTTCCAGGAAATGGGTGCTAATTTCATGGCTAAATTCATTTGCGAAGGAATAGAGGAACTTAAAAATGATGCAGATATGGCAAAATTAGCGGCCCTTTTAAAGCCTCGGTTTAAAGTTGGAGTGATGTCAAATAAAGTTAATGCAGGAATGATTACTGAAAGTGGAAATTTCTTTCCTGAAAGTGTGTCAATCACTATCAAGGTAAAATCAAATAGAGGAGAGAAATTTACTGGATGGTTTGATTCTTCAGGGAAACAGGTTTCGGCATCTGAAAGGTATACTTTCTACATGCCAGCACAGGATGTCTCATATTCTGCACGTTTCGAGGGTGGTGAAGATCCAGTTCGTATTGCAAAGGAGATGGTGAAACCACCACTTGGCCCGATCGATTTTTCCAACGGTTCGATAACTTTGGTTACTCCCTTCAATACGGCGAAAATAGAATTGTATTCGATGGATGGCTGCAGAGTTTATAGCAGAAAGGTAAACCAGAGCGAAGAAATGAGCACAATAAATATTCCATATAAGAGTCTAAAAACCGGTAATTATATTCTGAAAACCACTCTGGATGGAAATGAGACTGTAAACAGCTTCATTAAAATTAAGTAAAGAGATAACGGACTATTGCGAAAATTGGTAAACAGAATTTTCAATTGCAAGTTTACTTCCAGATAAACGCAAAGAAGCAGTTGAACCGGTTTTCCATAATACTTCAATCTCCCACTCTTCATTGTCCTGAAGAAGTTCAACTGGTAATTTGAAGTAGTTTTCTGCTTCGGTTGCCCAGGGAAGACTAATCCATTCTGAATTTTCTGTTTTTCTCACCCGGATCTCATCAACTGCACCGGGACCATTACGTGCTTGCACCAGAGACCAGAACTGATTGCTGCCTGCTTTAACATGCAAAGAGGGAGGACCGTCAGAAACGCCTTCTGCTTCCTCACAGCTTACCCATTCCCATTCACCGGAATAACGCCCCGGTTGATTTTTCATTATTTCGCCAGCTGGTGCCCCTCCCAGATCTATACCGCAATTCTCATCAGCACATTTATCCATAATGCGGACGACTGTAGTACGTATTTCACCATCTGTAGTACGGATACGCACACGTGCACAAGCTCCGCAAATCTGTCCTCCCTGCCATTGGCCAGCCAGATCACCCGGAATCTGGTTAACATTAATTGCGGCATAATAACGGATTCCGGTTGAGCCATAGTTACAGGCTCCACCTTGTGAGAATTCAGGATCGTTTGGTGATCCATACGTGGTGACATCACCGGTGCCACCGTTATCTCTGAAGACCGGAATACCCGGGGTGATATATCCCACTCCTGAAGGCATCAGTTTGATTATGAGATTTTCTTCCACAGGAGCGGTAATTGCCCGCCGCACAGTTTGTGTTCCCTGTGCGGAGACTACGAGAATATCATTAAATCCGGCAATTTGAGGCTGTTTTGAAATAAATGACTTTTTTTGCTTGTCTTCGCCATAAGAATAAATCTGAACGGAAAAGATACTGTTTGTTGTAATCACATGTCTGATAACGCTTTTATTTCCGTTATGAATTATTACTGTGAAGTAAACTCCGGAAGGCAATCCGGATACAGGCAGTTTAGTGCTGTATTTTCCTGAGGTACTGGTTATGTTCTGTATATAGTCGATTCTTCTGCCTTTACAGTCATAAATAAAAATGTCTATGTTGGAAGCAGACTCAAGGTAAATACTTAGCAAATTTCCTTTAATGGTAATTTCTTTAGGGTTTCCGGATTTATAGAATGCAGAGGTCGTACTTGGGTTTCCGGCAAGCTCGAATCTTCCATTTGCGCTGGTATGAGTGCTTAAAAAATCTCTCTTGTATAAAAACACTTCGGCTCCGGCTACAGCCTGATTAAGTTCATTAACAACGGTTCCGGTAAGGTGGATTGTATCTGCGTAGCACGTAATAATAGCAGAAATCAGTGAAAATGAAATAATTACTAAATGTAAAAAGAAGTTTAAGCTTACCATAAGTGTTATCCGGTTATTTGGTCAATCGTTCATTTTGCAGACACTTGTTTGTTAACATTTAATATCCTGTTGTCGCTACTCCTCAGAACAGAAATGGTCAATGTTTTTGCCTGCTTTGGCAGATTTAGTGCAGATTGATTGAAACGGTTTACAGGTACAGAACTGATTTGTCTGCCATCAAGAGTATATCGGCTAAGTGTCAGACCGGAATTCAGATTACGGTTAATGAACTTTAAAGAGGGATTTCGGAAGTTTCCTATTTTTTCATCAGCAATACCCACCATGGACATTGGGTAACGTACTGCGATTCCTCTTCCGGCAGTGCTTCTGTATACCACTCCGAAAATGTTCGCATCACCCCGCACGAAATTCCCGTTTGAGAGTGCTCCGTATTTGTGTTTATCATCATCAACCCTGATCCAGCTTTTAGCTTCATCGACAGACTGGTATATACCTTTGATACCGTTGATGGTTCCATAGATATAGATTGCCGGATAAGATGCTCCGGGGGCTTCTTTCCCAAAACCGATGGCTTCACAATGTTGGATTCTCTGAGAATAGATCGCATCAGCTTCCGGATCGATATTTACAAAAGAATTACCTTTGTCGGTTGATCTGGCCAGAAATCCTCCGTTGATTCCGTCCCAGGCGTACCCGGTTACCCAGATATGACCTTCCTTGTTTGGAGTGACCTGCATGTCACTTGTCCAGGAAAGATTGGAGCCACCGGCTTTAGTAAAAGATTTGCCTCTATCAGTACTGATGTATACACCGCTGTTAAATGCGTAAAAAATATCCTGATTTACCGGATCAGCTGTAGGAAAGCATTTCTGTGCTGAAATGCCGGTGCATGTAGTCCAGGTTTCACCCCAGTCCTCTGTGCGAAGCAGTATGTTTTTACCATCAGGATTCCAAAGTACCACTTTTCCGTCAGATGATACTGATATTTTTCCTTTGTAATATTGCTGGGGACTCGGATGGGTTTTAAATTTTGTCCAGGTAGCACCGGTGTCTGTGGAATAATAGAGCGGAAAAACATAATCCTTATCCGATTCAGCTTTGTCATTGCCACCGACTCTTACTACTATTGCCGGGTTCTTTGATGCAAAATCGATTCCGGTTGTTGAACCTATCTGAGGTTTATGACGGCTTTTTTGTACAGGTTGCTTGATATCAGTGTGGATAAACCCGTCATAATCTCCGATAACTGTAATAAGCGGACCTCCAGGGATACTGACAAGATCTTCAGGTACGGTCTCCTCCAGATTATTAACGGTAAATTTCCACAAAAATCTTTTTCCTGGAGAGAAATCATCGGTTTTAAAAATACCGTTACCCGAAGTAACAAACACCCTTTTGGGATTAAACGGATCAAATTCAATACTTCCTGCCCAGTGAATGCTTTCACCTTCTATCCAGTTATAGCCGTTTTTATCGAGTACCGCAACCGGTGCATTTTCCGGGATGTTGCTGATTTCCTCATCGGAGAAATCGCCAAAAACACTTATCCAGGTATGCCCGCCATCGGTAGTGGAGAAGATCTTGTCTCCCCAGCCGGCGCGAGTGGAATTGTTCCATCGTTGCGGTTTCCAGGTATTAATTGACGAAACTACCAGGTGGTTCGAATCAGACATATCCATGCTTATGCCGCCATATCCGCCAAAGTGAGCATCCCAGATTGTCTGCCCGGGATAATCGGGATTAGGTGGGTCATCAATCCAGTTTTCCGGAGAGATGTTTTGCCATGTTTTGGCTTGAGTATCGTATTTTAGCAAGGCCCCTCTGGAAATAGTTGTGTTGTTGCCGAAACCCGGGCCAGCCCCATTTGCTGTTGTCACATAAAGAAATTTTCCTCCGGGCGTGAGAAGAGCACGTTGAGGCATTACCGGTTTTGACAGAGCTGGAAGTGGAATCGGGTTCCAGGATGAACCGGCATCATTTGACACGTAAATATTATCACCTGTAATTGACATGCCGATATAGATCCGCTGAGTGATTCCACCAGATGTATGATTCTTATCGAAAAGCACAAAGCAGATACCTTCGCTGTTTAATGGTGCACTCAGAGTTGATATTCTGGACCAGGTGGAACCCCGGTTATTGCTTTTCCATAAGCCGTCTTTACGTGTCCCGCAAAATAGTATGTCTGGATTGTAGGGATCTACCGCCAATCGCTCTCCGTTCTGACGACCGAAACCATTTCCGTGTGCCTTAAATTTATCGGTTAGGTTTATTGTGTCAAAGGTGGCTCCATAGTCATCTGATCGGAGTATCATGGTTTTTCCATCATTCCAGTATTCGGTTCCTGCCAGCATATATAACCGGTTTGGAAAAGAGGGGTCCAGAGCGAATGCTTCTATGCCGTATAAACCGTTATTTTTATCATCAAGCCAATCGGTAAGTGGAATCCAGGAGCCATCAACTTCGTTCCACCGGTATGCGCCACCCACATCGGTTCTGGCATATATAAGATTTTTTTCGGTTTTTGATGTGACAATAGCAGAAACAAAACCTCCTCCACCCATGGTTACTGTTCCCCAGGTGAACGATTCAGAAGCTACGGACTGACAGAATAAACATAGCAACAGTGTTCTGACATAATGTGTCATATTTACCATATATAAAACCTCTTCTTATATCATTGAAAAACTTTTTTATGGTGTTTCTCTATTAATTTATATTAATATACGCAGAAATTCTATCAAAACGGATTGCGCTTAACCTGGGTTGTAAATACTTATATAACCATTTTCATCAAAAGAACGCTGACTGAATCGGAAGAGGAGTTAAAAAATACCTGAAGTCTTCCGGTTTTAGCTGTACAGGGGGACTTATGAATTTGCTAAAAAGAGCAGGTGCTGTTATTATATGTATAATATCAACTGTTTATGCAAACAGCTTCGATCTATTACAGCAGTTGCAAAGCAGCAGAGATTATTCTAAGTTGATTCAAATAGCAGATTCTCTGATTCATGCAGGAGTGGATTCTGCATGGGTAAAGGCATTTGAGGGTAGGGCCTATGCTGATCTTGGCCAATACGACAATGCACTTCCTTATCTTAAGTCGGTGTATGAGTCACCTCAGAATATTCCAAAGTGGTTGTGGGCATGGAATACGTTTTATCTGGGTAAGACATATTTGTTTAAAAAAGAGACTGAAAAAGCAACTGCACTTTTTAAAGAGGTGATAGAAACCAGAATTACAAAAAATGTGGTAGCTGAAGCCAATAGATATATGAACGTGGTCCCAAATTCTCCTTTTTATAAACAATGGACAAAAATTGAAACCCGGAATTTCAATTTTCTGTTCCATAAAAAGACAAAACTCAAATCACCACAGCATTTTGCCCAAGAGATGCAGTTGGTATTTGATACGATTAATACTTTTTTCGAAGCTGAAATTCCCGGAAAAATTAATTTTTTCGTGTGGAACAATTATGTTCAATTCCCTGGGAATCCAAAATATCCAGGAGGTTTTGCTATTCCCGAGCTTCTGATAGTCCATTCCCGTTACATGCAGACTCCAGGTCATGAAATGACTCACATCATAACTCATTATGCTGTAGACACTGTAAAGTACATCTCTGCAATTATAAATGAAGGAGTGGCTACTCTTTTCAACATGACTCATTAAATAGAATTGAGGAAGCCAGGAAGCATTTGTCAGGGCAGAGCATTTCCATAGAAGAGTTATGGAAATCCGATCTGGCATTCAGAAAACTACCTTCTCAGCTTTCATACTCTCTGGCTGCTGCATTTGTTGAACATCTGTTGGCAGAAGGAAACAAGGAGAATTTTCATAAGCTGCTCTCAGATCAATCCTGGAGTAATGCTCAAAATATCTATGGGGACAAATTGGCTGAAATGATCGACGGGTTCTGGAGCAGACTCAAATAGCTTCGGTTCAACAGGGGTATTGGAAAGGGAGAAAGCTTTGATAAACTAATTCACAATGTCTCCTTTTTTCCTCCCAAGTCTATGATTTTAAATCCCAAATCCATTCTTCTATTTCATAAATCATAAATTAAAAACATAAATCTGAGATCAATTATTTCTTCGCTCACAATTGTGATCGGATTTTAAGTACATTTTGTGGATTTTATGTTAAAATAGCGCGAAAAAACGATATATTTAATGAGGCATGCTCACAAAAATGAATATCCCATCACCCTTGGAGGTTTTGTATGAAGCAGACGGTTGTCAGAAATGTTTTCTGGTTTGGTTTGATAGTGTGCTTGAGTGCGACTAATTCGTTTGCTATTCGAATGCCTGACACTGTAGAGGTATACCCTCGTGCGCTTTTCAGTACTTATTATCCATCAGCTGATGAAAAAGTTACCCTGAAATGGATTCTGGGTGTTCATCCTAATGCCTGTGTTCCGAGATACGAAACCAGTATCAGTAAAAAAGTTTCATCTGACGGAATAATCACCCATTATTTGAACTACAAAGAAATTGTGGAAAAAGATGATCCAATGGTGGCTTGTGCGCAGGTTTTGACTTCTTACGGACCTCAATTCGAATTAGGAGTAATGGAAGCTGGTTATGTACATCTGGTTTACATAAATGATTCTTTTATAAGAGAATTTAAAATCGCACCTGCCAGATATCCTTACGCCGTAGTAAGACCAGTGGTTCCTGGTGTTGGTGATAAAATTTCAGTTTTTTGGGTCCTTGGTGAAGACAGTGTCAATTGTGTCCCGAAGTATAATGGAAAAATCGTATCCCATAATATTCAAAAGACAAATCCGCCTACTCATGTAATCAATGTAGAATATGAGAAAATAGAGGTGCAGTATTTTGCATGTGTGCCACAAGTTACCCAATATGGTCCCCAATTTGAGCTGGGGACAGCAGAAGAAGGGGTTTATGAAATTTATTGTGGCGAAAAACTGGTTACCAGTTTCAAAGTAGGATCAAAGGAGACGGAACGGCTGGTGATGAAGGCCATTCCACAACAGCTGGTAGAAGGTGACACTCTGCAACTTAAGTTGGTGACCGGTTATGGTTCCAGCTCCTGTGCACCCTATTATTCCACTCATTATGAGCTGATTTCAGGTGACATTAATTATTTCGCTTATAAGCTTACATATGATAAAGTTGTGAATGACAATGAGGTGTGTACAGAGGACTATGTGGAACAAGGACCTGTATGGTTGTTGCCAAATGTAAAGTCAGGAAGCTACATTTTCCATTACTCTGAAAATGAATATTATAAGATTTATGTGCAACAGAAAAGGCAGATACCTGATTTCCCGAGTGTTACAATCAGAGGTAAGGTATTTGATACAGAATATCCGAAAGACTTACTGGATACTCTTGCCGGTCCGAGAAGAACAATTGCGCAATGCACGGTCGCAGTCGTTATCTACCAGAGAACCGAGGCAAAAATCGTGTCAGGCAGTTCGGGTGAACAGTGTGAAAGTTTAATGCCTTCCTTAATTGCTGTGGATACTACTGTTCCGGACCGGGTTAAGCCGTATTATGCTGTTACCGATGAAAATGGTGATTATGTTATCAAAGATGTGCCTACATCTGCTCTTATAAATAGTGCCTATACTGTTGCTTACAAGAATGGAAAATTGGGATATGGGTCGATTCCATTGGTTCTTTCAAAAGAAATATTTTCCAATATATCTATTTATAATGATGAGGTTTATCTGGATGCAGATACAATGTTACCACTTGCTGAAGATATAATCGTGCTAATGAGAAATATTGGTGGAGAGCCTTCAGATATCAGGCGGACTAATCAGAAGAAGAGTGTTGATGTTTCAATAATTCAGATGAAAGGTGGATTTCATCTGATAAACCCGGCAACACAGAATATCAGTGTGGCGATTTATTCGTTAAATGGAAAAAGGATCTGGAAACATGATGCCGGGTTGTTGCCTCAGGGACGACATTATATAACAATGCCAAGAGTTTCTGCCGGGACATTTCTGATAAAGGTAAGCGGAGAAAACTTTGTAAGAACAGGAATCTTTTCTTTAAATAAATGACAGGGCAGGTGTTTTAGCCCGCTTATCCTGCAGGGATCAAATTCCAAATCCCTGCAGGATTTGTTTTTTTCCAATAAAGATAGTATGAAACCTTTATTTGACTATACTGATTACAGAATCTATCTGAAAGAATTGATCTCTGATCGTCATGAAAAGGGATTGCCTGCATCCAACCGCTGGTTTGCTCAGAAAATGGGAATAAATTCCAATGCCTGGTTGACTTATGTTCTTCAGGGAAAGAGAAACCTTAATAAGGGCAATATTGAGAAGCTGATTTTACTGTTAAAGCTCAAACCTGCTGAGGGAAGATTTTTTAGTGCACTGGTCCAGTTTAATCAGGCAAAGACCATAAATGAACGGAATTTATACTACCAGGAGATGGAGATGGCCCGTAAGAGCGGGGCAACCAGAACCTTGACATCAGATCAATATGAGTATTACTCAGTATGGTATCATTCTGCTATTCGCTCAATCATTGACATGTATCCTGATCATGAAGACTATGAAGAACTCGGTTCGTTACTCACTCCTCCTATAACTGCATCAGAGGCAAAAAAATCAGTTGCTTTGCTTGAAAGGTTAGGACTGATTGTTAAAGATGATTCCGGCAGATATAAGATTGTAAATAAGATTATAACCAGTGGACCGCACGAAAAGGCACTTGCAATAGCCAATTTTCAGCGTGAAACGATGAAGCTTGCGCAGGAATCACTTGACCGGTATACAAAAGCTGATAGAGACATATCCACAATGACACTGGGTATTTCAGAAAATGCACTGGTAAAAATCCAATCACTTCTCCAGGAGACACGGTCAAAAATAGCTGAGATAGCCTCGAGTGATCTGAATTCAGACCGTGTTTTCCATTTGAACATTCAGTTGTTCCCCTTCTCCAGACAACTACCGGTATCCAGGAATGGAGATTAAAATGCTGCGGGCGATATTTTATTCTGTTCTGTTTATAATGCTGATTGTAACTGCCTGCGGTACATCCCTGACTGGGAATTCATCAGAAACAAATAACGGAATCACCGTAGTGGCTCAAAGCGGAACTATCAGTGGAAAAGCCCCCCCGTATTCTTCAGTGTTTCTTTACAGCAATACATATAATCCATTTAACGGATTACCGGGTGATTCGGTTATAACCGGTGAATCGGGTGAGTTTAAGTTTGTCATTCAAGCAGGAAACTACAATCTTTTCTGCTACAGTAACGGTAATCTGGGGGCATTTATTCGGATATCATCCAGAACTATTACGGATACCGGATTTGTGAATGTCAATGATATTATTCATGATACATTATTACCAACCGGAAAGCTTCAGGGATACTCACCTTACAAAAATACGAACGGGTATACATCATATCTCTATATAGTAGGAAGTTCGTTTATAGTTGCTGCCGACAGCAGCGGTTATTTTTTGCTGGAAGGTATTCCGGCTGGTATGTACACCATAAAAAGATATTCCTTCGTGCAAGATTATTTGCAAACACCTGAAATTGTAAAAGATGAATTTACAACTACAATTAAAATTCTTCCTGGGGAAACTGTTACTTTGGACTGATGTTTCAAAGAATTGAACCCCATAGGGGTTATTCAGGATGATAGTGCTTAGTCAGTCCTTTCAAGCATAAAAAGCATGAATGATCCTTTTCATTTTTCTACAGATACTATTTTATATTCCTGATGGTTCCCGGTCTAAAGCTGCGGTTTAATTTTATAAATAATGGAAAAAGAAATGAAAAAAGATTTTCTAAAAATTAACTGAGAAGCTTAAAGGATCGGTTGCTTTTGATAGCATGTTATAACAATACAGGAGGGGAAATGGTTGATAGGAGTGAATTGGCTGTAAGTAAATTTTCGGAAGGATTTAACTGTGCACAATCGGTACTTTTTGCATTCAGCGATATATTGAATATTGATAAAGAACTGGCTTTAAAGCTAACATGCGGTTTTGGGGCAGGTATGGGAAGAATGCAGGAAGTTTGTGGAGCAGTGAGTGGTGGAATTACGGCTTTAGGGTTTAAATACGGGAAGGGACAAAATGATGGCTCCGATGCAACCGAAACGACTTACAGAAAAGTCGCAGAATTGATGGCTTCATTTGAAAATGAGAAGGGATCATATATCTGCAAAAAGCTTCTGAGTGGATGCGAGCTGAAAACCGACGAAGGACAAAGGGCTTTCAAAGAAAATGATATGAAAAAGAGGATATGTGAGCCGTGTGTAAAATCAGTGGTGAAGATAGTGGAGAGACTGCTGTAGAAGCTATAATGGGGGGCATGTCTGAATAGAGGAAAAGAGGATTGGATAGCCGCAGTCGGGTGAAAACGGCGTAACTGGCTAAAAAACAGTGGATTAGGATGAGGAGATTGGGGCCCGGAGGGATGTTTAGGATGGGGACGGAGGAACCTTTGTGACAGAAATATTGGGATAGATTGTTTCCCCCGTCCCCCTGGGCAGATGATTAAATGTCAAAGGCTGATAAACGGAAGCAACAAATTAGGTGGAAACAGAGCTAAACCGGGTGATTTGTTTAAATATGGAACGAAAACGACTGCAGACTCCCCATGATCGATTTTTCAAGGCAATGTTCAGCAAAGTGCCGGTAATTAGTAACTTTATAAATGAGTACCTTTTTTCAGGAGTCAGGCTGGCATTTGATGATAGCATCCCCTGGACTATAAAATGATAGTGTTGATGGTTTTTTAAACGAGTTTCGCTCAGATATTGTTTATAGACTGTTCGAAAAAACAAAATCGCATTTCATTTATCTTCTGTTGGAGCATAAAAGTTTTCCGGACAGAAAGACTGTAATCCAGCTTAAACACTACATTAATTCTATTGAAAACGATATTACTGATTCTGAGAAATATGAAGGTCCGATACCAGTAGTGATTTATCATGGCAGGCGAAAATGGAATATCCCTCTGAAACTGAATCTGGATGAAGCTGGATCTGCCTTGAATCGGCATTTTTCCATTTTGGAATAGATCCTTGTTGATATTTCCCATACTCCTGATGATCGGATCGTTGGCTCGCCACAGCTTCGTATGACATTAATGGCTCTCAAATACGTTAAAACCAGATTATTAATCAAAAAGATCGATTCGATACTCGTAATTATTAAAGAGATGATAGATGAGCCAGATTTTAAGGATGAGGTTCTGGAGAAGGTAAAAAGATCAATAATTATCGGAGATGATAAAATGTCAAAGATCAAGGAATATTTTAAAGAGGAAGGACGCAAAGAGGGGGTCAAACAAGGGATTGAACAGGGAATCAAGGTCAGAAATGAACAGATCGCTATTAATATGTTAAGAAAGGGTGAGCCAGGCGAAAAGGTTGCGCTTTACACTGGATTGCCAGCAGAAAGAATTGCATTACTTCGCAAGCAACTATTGAAATAAGTTTTACAAAAAATATTAAGAGTTAATTCTCTCCTGTTCTGGAAGCACAGTGTATTCTCTAATTTTTAACGAATCGCATCCAAAAAGGGAATGAGAGTACTGAAACTCTATTTCACTTCAAACTTGCGATTTCCCGGAACTCCGACTTGCAAGTAACTATAAACTCCGTTTGTAACCTTTCCCTTCTCCCAAACCGGTTCGTAATAAAAGTTAAGAGAGATCCAGGAGAAGGGGGTATATTCTGCAGCCAGGATTGCAGAAACAATCTTTCTACTGTTTTGTGGCCAATAAGGTGCATGGTCCAGATCCGGTCTTCCATCAGCGTACCAGTCATCCTCTATTTTACCGTTTCCTTTGATCCAGTAGTTCAGTTCGGTTCTACCCTTAATATTATAAGGTAAATTAAATGCGGCATGGATGGTAAAAAGGTCCATATCATTACCCCAGGGCCATCCTAGTGATTCTCCCCAGTGGGAGTGGCGGCTGAGAACTTTATCATGAGAGTAAACATATTTTGAAACATGCGTATATTCAAGCCCAGTCTGGATTAAAGGACCTTTGCCATAATAAGCGGTTCCCAGTTGAAACGCGTATTTATTGGGATTTCCGGCATCTTCAAATATGGTTATGTCATCATTTAGAAATTCGCCATAAAAACGGAACCTTTTAATGAGTACGTTGAAATCCATTCCTCCTAGAAGGTTGGAATTATTGGTACCGCTGGCTTCATTGGAGAGGTAGTAGACCTGTAACGGATTGGCGAAACGGATTAGTTCGTTGCTTCCGAAAAAATCTACAAGTTCATAAAATCCTATCTGTAGATGTTTCCCTATTCTTAGATCCAGACGTTGCCCTGCCCCATAGCGAGGGAGATTGGTTTTAAGATCGGTTTTGGTTGATTTAACCTTGGTTGCGTCACTAAATATTAGCTCTTTACTATAATAGGATTCATCATCATAACCGCATAAAATGGCAGTTGCCTGAATGATAGAACCGAAATTGAGATTCAGATTGTAGAAATAAAAAGGGGAGTAGGCGGTTCCTGAAAGACCGAGAGTGCCTTTGTAGCCCGGGCCCCAGCGAAGTTTCATCTTACCTGAAGAGATTGTCAGGAATTTGATTTGTGACTGAAGGTAGGCTTCGGGAAGATTGAAACGGAAATCGATCGCACCTTCGATGGGTTTGTGGTGATCTTTCTTGATGAAGCGCTCAAATTTGATGTCCTGAGTAAGAAAACTGAATCGATCCTGAGTAGTATAGGCATCGGCAGAGATAAATGCGCTTATTATTGGAGAATTATAAGTGACATTTCCTGAAATGGCTCCGAAGAGATTATAGTCTTTGAACTGCTCGTATCTCAGGATGGCAGCCAGATTAATACCCAGAGATTGTTCTTTAGTGAGGAGTTCGAGGTTGAAGTGATCTGATGGAGATGTTTTAAAATTAGAATACCATAAGACCTTTTGGGAATCACTTAGAGACTTATTTATCTCCATAAGCGTTTGATAGGAGAGCTCGAAACGGTTGAATTTTGAGAATGGGGGAGTTGCTATTATCTCTAAATTGAGGAAAAAAACGGCAGAAAGACAGATCAGTGGTCTTGTTTTTCGGTAAAAAGAGCAGGCACGAATCAAGTTGTCTCCAATCAAAAAGAGAATTACTGTTTTTAAATTAAGAATCAAAATACCTTCCGGTTTTTTTGCTCCACCGGTATTCTATAAGATCATTTTTTTTCAGCTTCGAAATCCAGCGTTTAAATGTTTTTTTTTGGAAGAAAGAAGGATTTCTACCATTTCTAGGTACAGGTTCTAAATGATGGCATGGAGTGTTTTTATTCATTTCAGCAATTAAAATCAATTTTAAAGTTTGTTTCTTGTCAAATCGCACAACAGTTTAAACGGTCTGCTAATTGTTATTTATCACTTAAAAATGTTGGTCAATATTATTGTCCTAAATATTTTACAGCTTTCGCTTTGTTTATTCTTCTTGCAATTAGTGCAAATAATATGCAACAACTTAAAGTTAAGGCAATCAGAATAAATTGATAAAGTAATGCTCTCTCTTTAAGAATGGGCAATGTCTTAAGTATTAGAGAATTTATTCTGTCCATAAAAAACATATGAGAAAGATAAATCCCAAATGATATTTCTCCAATACAGACTACATACTTTGCTTTTATACATTTTTTATCAGAATTTTTAAAAGCTAATAAAATTATAAACACTGAATATACAAATGAACTAATTTTTAAAGCTGTAACACTTTCTACAATATCATGAAATTTATAGTATAAAATATACGTTTCAATTAAAGAAAAGGCTAACCCAGAAATAAGCAAAAAAATCAACACACTATTGCTCAACTTGATTACATTATTTCTCAAGTAAATTCCAAGCACAAAGAAAATCAGCCAACTCGGTGCTGAACTAGTCACAAAAAGCGGCAATCTAATTTCCGTATAATATCTAAAATAAAAAACCAGGAAACAACAGAGCCCACTGATACAAGCAGATACAGTTAAACCATTGACTGTTGCTAATTTTTGCAATATTGGTAATAGAAAATAATACTCAATTATCAGTATTATGAAATAGAATGGTATTATTGGTGAAAAGGTAAAAAGACGATATGCCAAATTTGAGAAAGATATTCCTCTTAAATAATCTATCCCAAGATATACTATGCACCATAGTAAATAAGGTATTAATACTCTTTGTACCTGCTTACTGACAAATTTCAAATAGGATTCAATAGTATTAGTTTCTATATTTGCAAGAAAGAAACCAGAAATAGTTAAGAACAATGGGACAGAAAAATTTAACACCTGCCTCCAAATCACTGTGAAGTTAAAATAAAAACTGGTATCATTAATAGTATATCCAATCCAAGTTGAATGTATTGCAACTACTCCAATTATTGCTAATCCTCTTAGCAAGTCATAATAAGACATTCTTTCTTTCATATTATAGTTTTCATCTCTGTGAACCGGATTATATAAGATAATTGTTTATGTGTATTCAAACACGATACCTTAATACGTTTTCCAGTGGTATTTTTGTTTATCAACCGATAGTAATAGAGTATACGAACAAAATCACCGAAAACGCGTAGCGCGCAGGAATCGAAGATAATATCATTTTTTGATAAGTCCCGTTTCAAGTCACCATTATTGTGACCACATTTAGCTAGCCCTGATCTAGGGAAGGTTTCGTGGACACGAGTTAAGCCACGAAAAATTGACATTTTTATAACCTTTTTTCGAACTCTTCAGGACTCAGATAGCCAATACTCGAATGCAGCCTCTCAGTATTGTAAAA
>JAEZKP010000093.1 GCA_023436145.1 Fibrobacterota bacterium
TTGGGCATTGTAATTTGGGTTTTGTTCGGAATTTAAGATTTGTGATTTGGTGCTTTCTGGTCTGAAAATCCAAATCTCAAGCTGTTTTTTGCAGTAATCCTTTGTTAAATTAACCGGACACTACTGAGTTATAATATAAGTATAACTATCTGTATCTGGTATAATCCTGATATTATAATAATCAATTCCTGTCAAAAATACTCTGAATCCATCATTCCCGGGTTGCTTTATCGGGTATCCATCTCAAAATGTAATAAAAAAAGGCAACTACTGCAGGAAAATATCTAATAGGAAACAATTTTTAATCAGAGTTACAGTGATAATAAAATCAGAGTAATTATAAAATCTGGGACGGAGGAAATAAAGTTGCTCAAATTAACTCCTCCGTCCCTGTAATATCTACTTCAGATAGAAAACATAGGAAACCATCAATTCTTTTCCGCATCTTTTTCGTTTAGCTATTTCCTTTTCCATTTGTTCTGATTAATTATTGTTTTTTTATTAGCTCTCATTTTTTTCCGGTTAGATATTTTAATCAGATAATACTTTTCTATGTTCGAAAAAAAAGATGGATCTCAGATGCACCCTCTGCAGTCCCGATAGGAAATCATCGGGATGCAGGGGGCGGAGGGTCATTCTGATCTTATCATCTTACTTCCGGGCAGGTAAGTGCAAATGGATTACCAGCTTCAGTAACCGTACCTGGAACTATGTATGTTTCTCCCAGGCCAATTGTACCACCATTGTACCGGATGTTATCCCAGTCATTATAGTTTCCAATCAGTACAGATAAAAATCCATCTCGATTCACATCATAGGAAAGCCCGCCTTCATTATCAGTCCCATTCAGGTTATAATCGATAGGCCCGGCACAATCATTGACAACCGTACCATTGATGATTGTACCATATCCATCCAGATCTGCTTCATTGCCTGTTCCCACCACGATATCCAGCCCAGCGTTTTCATCCAGATTATGTTCATCCAGATCCTGGATATTAAAACGGGAATAGTCCAACCGGTTTCCATCCCTGTGAGGAATGTGTGGAAACTGGAAATTGTAGTTCATAATACTAAGAAAGTTTGGTTTGTAATGTTCATGATCTACTCCACCATGACGCAGGTTCAGATTATGGCCAAGCTCATGCATGAAAGTTCCTGAGAACATGACACGATCACTGTTATAGTCAGTAAGTGTAACTACAAAATCGGATGCCGGGATACCTCTTGATATTCCGGAAGAAAAACCGCCATTATATCTCCATCCCACGATGCAATAGTGATGAGTTTTTTGTCTGGCCTGGTTAAAATTGTCTCTTTTAATGGTGTCGAAATCATTCCAAACCGGATTCAGATCTTCATCAAAAGGAACCGCATTACTCAAATCAACATGCAGATTGATACCGGTTGTACCATCAGGATTATCGACATCTGCATCTGCAAAAGCCTGAATTACATCATTAATTGCAGCAGTTGAAGGTCGCTGATTGCGAAGAGAATCCTGCATCCAGTCAACCTCTATGAAGATGTCCTTGTGCACAGGACTGGCACCCATTGCAGGTAAATCTACATCGATAATACCATCATTATCATGATCATAACCTGTAAGTTCCCACTGGTCCAATAATCCATCTTCATCTGTATCAATGTTTATACCATTAAGTATAGCATCTGTATCAATACGAACCGATTTTCCATGAAGTGCACCATTGAGAATAGTTCTACTCACCATGTTCAGATGAGCATTTGGGAAATCAAATATACCGGTTATTCTGGAATCGGAATTGATCTGGAAATCGGCAGTCTGAGTAGAATTTACACGTACAAGCCAGGGCTGATCATTGCCTTGCATATCAAAGACAACCCTGGATTCAATTTTCATGTTATGAGAGATGTTAAGAATGACAGGAGTCATCGATGTTATGCTGAACTGTATGGATACATCCGGTTCTATGATAAATTCTCTGAAAGTATACACTCCACTACTCAGGTGCAAAGATGAGCGGCTGCGAACTGTTACATTACGGTAATCTCCGGGAGGTAATATCGCTGAGCTCCCATTCTGAATGATAGTGTCCTTTATACCGGGTGTGAATGGACCGGTTGCTGGTATAGATGGGACAGTGATGGAATGATTGGCCAATTCATTTCCAGTGACAACAGCTCCAGCCTGCTTGGTGATAGGTCCACCAGAGATTGCATTAATCACCCGTGAATTGGATCTCAAAATGATATTGGACCCGGCTTCCACATTGTGGTTCACTCTGGCCTGAGAGCCGATATTAACCGATCCTTGTGACCCTACCCGTCCATTCAATATCTGAACCCGGTCACCTATTTCAGTACTTACTCTTGAGAGTACTGAGTAATAATCACTTTGACTCTGCGCCAATAACGTTGAAGAAACAGCAGTTAACAGTAAACCTACTATTTTCCTGTTCATATTTACTCCTTTCGTGATGACAATTAGTAAGTAACATCCATATTTTGTGGTATTTGTACATTATTCTAATCTGCAATTCTATCCAGCCATGACAACCTCCTTTCCAGAATGAAAACATTCTGTTTTCAGTGCGGAAAAAAAATGAATGGAAATATGCTGCAAAAAGCAGTCAATGCTTCATTTATCCTGACATCTTTAAGAAAAACGGTATCGGGTAAAAGCCATATGACAAATCATCTTGTGAATTCAAGCGAATCATCACAGTGATAAATCAAGGTACATTTTCAATTTCGCTTACAAAGGCGAAGCCGGTTTATTAGGCAATATAACGCTTATTAAAATATGGTCACCAGTTACTTTTCAGTTACATTTTAGCCCAGTTCACAGTCACGTTTATTCGTTTTCATTAGCTGTAAACTTTTAGTGCTGCTTTAACATAAAGATGGTCAGATGCAGAAATTGATTAAATATTTGGACCGGGAAAGGTTTCAGAACTGAAAATGCAGATAAAAGGGATTATTTCATGACTGGAAATGATAATCGGACAAAAGTGGTGTGGAACTATTTTAGGCTTGCGGTCCAAATGACGGTAATATTATATTCTTAATCCTTTTTGGGGTGTCGTCCAATGGCAGGACTCTGGATTCTGGCTCCAGGTATCGAGGTTCAAATCCTTGCACCCCAGCCATAAACAGAAATCGCAGATTTCTGATATTTGATTTTAGATTTAGGGGAAAAGGAACAAGGAATTACTTACTCTAAAATTCCTTTTTTCTTCAAATCAAAAATCTAAAACCTGAAATCTCAAATTATTCTGGCGCTATCGTCTAGTGGCCCAGGACGGGTGGTTCTCAGCCATCAAACCGGGGTTCGATTCCCCGTAGCGCTATGAAAGGCTCTGATGAAAATCAGGGCCTTTTTTTTGCCCAAAAATGGCGATTCCGTGCAAATTTGGGCATTTTTCGCGTTAAGCTCAACCTGCGCCGCATCCCGATTTGTCGATTACGGTACTCCCCTAACCTACCCTGAAATACCCCAATAATGTGGTAACATTCTCTTTATTGAGTATTTGTCCTCCGGAGATAAACAATGGAAAAACTGAAAATGCATAGCCCTGATCTTGTCAGGGTGAATATTAACAGAATCGCAGAGCTCTTTCCCAACTGTGTAACAGAAAGCCGTGATGAACAGGGTAATCTTAAAAAATCCATAGATTTTGATCTGCTCAGGCAGGAACTCTCCACCACCATTGTGGAAGGTCCCCAGGAACGTTACCAGCTAAACTGGCCCGGCAAACGTGAAGCACTCCTCACCGCAAATGCCCCAATAGCCAAAACACTTCGCCCTTGCCGGGAAGAATCAGTCAATTTTGATACGACTGAGAATCTTTTTATTGAAGGTGATAACCTTGACGCATTGAAACTACTGCAGGAAACCTATCTTGGCAAAGTAAAAATGATCTATATAGATCCACCGTATAATACTGGTAATGACTTTATCTATGATGATGACTTTACGGAAAATGCTGAAGAGTACTTTCTTAAATCAAATCAGTAAGATGAATGCGGGAACAGGATGATTGCTAATTCAGATTCGAATGGTCGTTTTCATTCTGACTGGCTGAGTATGATGTATTCACGATTTAAGCTTGCCCGTAATTTGTTAAAAGATGATGGCGTGATATTTATAAGCATTGATGATCATGAAGTCCATAATCTTAGAAAAATCTGCGATGAAATTTTTGGTGAAGAAAATTTCCTTGCAAACATTGTCTGGCAAAAGAAATATGCAGCAACTAATGATTCTAAAGGTTTCTCTAACCTTCATGATCACATTATTGTTTACCAAAAAACACCCAATTTTAACCGTTTACTACTTCCAAGAACTCCTGAGCAGAATAAACCATACAAAAATGACGATGGAGATGGTAAAGGTCTTTGGCGTTCAGATAATTTATTAGTCCGCTCATTCTCAGAATCTGGCGTATACCCGATAATAAACCCAAATACAAAAGAGCCATTTTATCCACCGAAAGGCAGTTGTTGGCGTGCCAGCAAAGAAACGATGAAGGTTTGGCTTGCTGAAAATAGGATTTTTTTTGGAAAAGATGGTAAAGGTGCACCTCAGTTAAAGCGTTATTTAAACGAAGTACAACAGGGAAGAGTGCCTGATACTTGGTGGACATTTGATGAAGTTGGACACAACGATGCTGCAAATAAGGAGCTTAAAGCTCTGTTTAACTCAAAGGCTCCATTTGATACTCCAAAACCTACTACTCTAATTAAACAAATGTTAATGATTTCATGCAAACAAGGTGATATCATCCTCGATTTTTTTGCTGGTTCTTCCACCACCGCACACGCTGTGATGCAACTCAACGCAGAAGACGGTGGTAACCGTAAATTTATTATGGTTCAACTTCCTGAAAATTGCGATGAAAAATCAGAAGCATACAAAGCAGGTTTTCGAACCATCGCAGAAATATCAAAAGAACGTATCCGTCGTGCCGGACAAAAAATCAAGGCTGAAATTGAAAAGCTAAAGGCTGAAGAAGAACGGAAAGAGACCGAAAAAGGAAACTCTCTTTTCGAAGATGAAAATTCCGATAGTCATCCTTCATCCTTCACCCCTCATCCTTTAGATATCGGCTTTCGCGTTCTCAAAATTGATAACTCCAACATGGCAGATATATACTATAATCCTGATTCAATTTCACAAGCCAATCTATTTGAAATGGCAGATAATATCAAACCCGACCGTAGCCCGGAAGACCTGCTCTTTCAGGTTCTTCTTGATTGGGGTGTCGACCTTTCTCTTCCAATCTCCAAAGAAACAATAAACGGTCTTGAAGTATTCTTTGTAGATAACAATGCCCTTGCAGCCTGCTTTGCAGGTAATGGTGAAATAACCGAGGATTTCTGTAAAGAACTGGCTAAAAAAGAACCGCTCCGTGTGGTATTCCGAGATAGCGGGTTTAAAACTGATGATGTGAAAATCAATGTCGAGCAAATTTTTAAGCTTATAAGCCCCCATACTGATGTGAAGACTATTTAAGGGGACTTTCTGATGAAACTAAAATTCAAACAGCAAGCCTACCAGACCGCAGCAGTTGAATCCATAGCAGACTGTTTCAAAGGGCAGCCCAATACTTCCGGTATTCAATACCGTATTGATCCGGGTAAAACTATACAGTTACAAACTGATACAACCGGACTGGGTTTTAAAAATGAAAATCTCTTAATTTCAAAGATTCAACTTCTGGAAAACATACAAGAGGTACAGCGTAGACAGAACCTTCCTGTCAGCAGCTCTTTAATAGAAAGTAAAATAAGCAGTATAAATCTCGATATCGAGATGGAAACCGGTACCGGTAAAACCTATGTATACACCAAATCAATCTTTGAGCTAAATCGTCGTTACGGGTGGAGCAAATTTATCATCGTTGTTCCCAGTATCGCAATACGTGAAGGTGTAATGAAATCACTACAGATTACTCAGGAGCACTTTCAGGAAATATACGGAAAAAAAGCGAAGTTTTTTATTTATAATTCAAAACAACTTCACAATCTTGAGAGCTTTTCATCTGATGGCGGTATAAATATCATGATCATCAATGTGCAGGCTTTTAATGCAAAAGGAAAGAACAATCGTCGCATTTACGACGAGCTGGACGACTTCCAAAGCCGCCGTCCTATTGATGTAATCAAGGCCAACCACCCGATTCTTATTCTGGATGAACCCCAGAAAATGGAGGGTGGCAGAACATTGGAATCCCTGATTGAATTTAATCCACTTATGATCCTCAGGTATTCTGCAACACACAAAACAACCCATAATAAGGTCCACCGCCTGGATGCTCTTGATGCTTATAATCAAAAACTGGTGAAAAAAATTGCTGTCCGGGGTATATCCGTTAAGGGGCTAAGTGGAACTAATGCATACCTATATCTGGAATCAATTGAAATTTCAAAACTTGCGCCGGTCGCACGTATTGAGTTTGAGATAAAACAGAATAATGGAATAGTACGTAAATTGCGAAAATTCTCTAAAGGTGATAATCTGTTTGACCTTTCCGGGGGCCTTGATCAATATCGAGGTTTTGTAATTTCGGATATTAACGCAATTACAAATACGGTGATTTTTACAAATGGTACAGAGATTTATGCTGGAGAAGCAATAGGTGATGTAACAGAATCCACTCTGCGCAGGATTCAAATCCGTGAGGCTATCAGGGCTCATCTCGATAAAGAACAGATCCTTTTTCATCAGGGAATTAAAGTATTAACACTCTTCTTTATTGATGAAGTTGCAAAATACCGTCTTTACAATAAAGATGAAGAGAGTAAGGGTGAATACGCCAGAATTTTTGAAGAAGAATATATCGATGCACTTAATGAGCTTGGGCTTATCGACAAACCCGAATACAAAAAATATCTGGATGGTATCGACCCTTCCAAAACGCACAACGGCTATTTCTCTATCGACAAAAAATCAAATCGAATGGTTGACCCATCAACTGCCGCCAGGTCAACAGAAACCGACGATGTTGACGCCTACGATCTTATCTTAAAAGATAAGGAACGCCTTCTTTCTTTTGAAGAACCAGTCCGGTTTATATTCTCTCATTCAGCGCTTCGGGAAGGATGGGATAACCCGAATGTTTTTGTAATCTGCACACTTAAACATAGTGACAACACAATTTCACGACGTCAGGAGGTTGGCCGTGGTCTTCGTATCGCAGTTAACCGTTACGGAGAGCGACAGGATAACCCTGCAACAGTTCATCAGACCAATATCCTTACTGTTATTGCCAGTGAAAGCTATAAAGATTTCGTTGCAGGTCTTCAACGGGATATCAGTGAATCTCTTTCAGAACGCCCACGCCTTGCTAATGAATCTTACTTTACTGGAAAACGATTGATGACAGAAAAAGGTTTTCTTGAAGTTGATGCTGTTATGGCAAAACAGATCTATAAATATCTGCTTAAAAACGATTATACTGATGATAATGACCATATCAACATCAACTACATTGATGCAGTTAGGGATGGAACTCTTGCCCCATTGCCAGCGGAGCTACAGGAGTATTCACAGCAAATCTATCAGCTAATTGATTCTGTCTTCTCGGAAGCGAAACTTCCAGATATTGAAAATGACCGTGATATAAAAAATAATCCACTTAATGATAATTTTAGTAAAGAAGAGTTTAAAGAACTCTGGAGCCGAATCAATAAAAAAGCAGTATACAGCGTTCATTTTGACAGTGATGAGCTAATCAAAAAGTGCATTAAAGCAATTGACAAAGATCTTCGTGTTACTCCTTTAACGTATAACATCATTGAAGGTGACCAGAAAGATTCTATTGATTACGATGAAATGGCTACAGGTTCCAGTTTTAAAGTACGGACTAATAAAACGGAGTACGAAAGAAAATCAGTTCATTCAGCGGTAAAATACGACCTCATCGGAAAAATTTGTGAAAATGTGAAACTGACACGAAAAACGGTATCATCAATTCTTACCGGAATAGATGCTGTTGTTTTTGCACAATTCAAACAAAACCCTGAAAGCTTTATTGCTGAAGCATCAAGTATTATCAATGAACAAAAGGCAACTATGATCATTGAACATCTCAGCTATGATGTAATTTCTGATACTTTTGATACAAATATTTTTACCGATAATCAAACCAGACAGGATTTCAGTAAAACTGGATCAAAACTTAAGAAGCATATTTATGATTATGTGCTGACAGATTCAAAAAACGAGCGCACCTTTGTCGAAGAACTGGATACCAGCACCGAAGTGGTTGTTTATGCGAAATTACCACGCGGTTTTTTTATTCCAACTCCTGTTGGTGATTACAACCCGGACTGGGCTATCGCATTTAAAGAGGGTGTTGTGAAACACATTTATTTCGTTGCTGAAACCAAAGGTTCTATTTCTTCCATGGAACTTAGGCAGGTTGAACTAACAAAGATCGATTGTGCTCGTCGTTTCTTTTTTGAGATTAATAAGAAATTTTCGCAGAAGAATGTAAAATATGATGTTGTAAATAGTTATGGCAAATTGATGGAGATTGTGGGAGCTGTGCATAAGGGAGAGCATTGATATGAATAACCTCAGAGATACTCTGAACGGTGCTTGTTTGAATCCGAAAGAATTAACAGTATCGGATATCTTTGATGTATTACCTCCAGGTTCACTGATTCCAGCACTTCGTGATAAAATTGTACACTATACTTTAAATGAAAGGATTCCAAAGAAAAAAGCTAAACCAGCAATCATACTCACTCCTAACACTACTGCGAAACCTGTCATTTTGCTTTAGAAGACATTCAGTTCGTATTAGTTTATTTTGATTATATTGATAGTAAAAAGAAGCCCTCTGGCCAGGTTTGGAATCTTTTTATGAACTATAGTGAAACATATTTTGGAAAAAGGAAAGTATTTTCATCTTCAGAATCCTGCATTTATGCATTGTGTCGTGAGCTAAGAACTGAACTTAACTACCTACTTTATAATTCAAAATCAACTTCAGATTATATCGCAAACGAAGGTCATCGCCGAATTATTACACATTCAGTAATCGAAAGAGATTCCAAGTTTGTTAGAATTGTCAAACAGAGACATAAGGAACAGTTCGGACATTTGTTCTGCACAATATGTACTTTCAATAAAGAATCCATTCTTAATTTTGGAGAAGCTGCAATCGAAGCACATCATCTGGTTCCGTTGAATAAAATAGACCTTGATAAGCCAGAAATGAATTCAACCGAAAATCTTGCAATTGTATGTACCAATTGCCACCGAAGAATTCACAGATTCATGGTAGAAAATGAAATACCAGATCATCTTTCTGGCAATGATTTATTCACTCATATTAAAAACAGAATTAGTCCTTCCCAAATAAGGATACGAAGAGATGGCAATAATCAAAATAAATAACATTGAGATTAATAACGTAAGAATGCATCTTGAACCGTTTTTTAATGTGTCTACTGCTTATTTACAGTACCCTGAAAATGCATATAAGACAAAAGAGACTGAAAATGGTTTCAACTTATGGATACCATCATACGTTGTCATTGAGCTTTTTCACCAAAAGATATTGAAAAAAAAGAACTTTGATTTGGAAATAGATGGTGAATACAAAGGAAGATACTACATTAAAGAGATCCGCTATCCTAATGATACTGAATCAATATATAATCGGATAAGATTAAATATCGTGAGATCAAAAGTAAAGGCAGAATGAATACAGAAATAGCGGTGAAAAAAAACCTGATACCTCTATTAGAACAAAAAATACGAACCCCTCCGGCACTGCCACCGTCTGTTGTAGCAAACGTAGTATCTGAAACTTAACATAAAACCATAACTACCTATGGCGCTCAGATAATTTTCCCATTATTAATTTACATATTATAGTGTGCGTGCGACCTCGGTGCAAAGAGTTTTGCAGGTCAGATAACTGATCGCATTTCGGTATGCGGTTATATTCTACTTTTGTTCTCAATTTTATGTACATACCATGATTGTTGTCTGGTGTTGCGTTTAGTATCATTATGGAAAATATAAACCAAAGGAGGCTGCATGTATTCCATAAAATCACTTGCCATTATTATTATCGTATTGACCCTAAATGTTTTTGCTCTTGATACTCTGAATATTCAGCTCGCTCCTAAAAATGATGTCTATGTAACTTATTTTCCCACGCAATTTGATGCCAACGCACTTTTCAATTCAGCAGGATGGCTAATCGGTGCAGGGAATGTTACTGGCACTATAAAAGAATTTCACTACAATGAATCATTTTTGGAAACAGATTTAAGAAACATTCCTGATTCAGTAGAAATAGTAAAGGCTCAATTGTTCATCTATGTTTCAAAGGTAGTCATGATAAGTAATCATGATAATGAACTCGCGTTTCTTGAACATTATCGAAGTACAGGTTTTACCGGAAACTGTCTTTCCGATCTCCAGAATTTTGCGGGACCCACACCAGTCACAGAATATGTATACACATTTTATTCGAGCACGCAAATCGGTTGGATTGGTATCGATGTAACTAGCAAAATTTCAGCTGATGTCAGAAATAATTGTGATTGGGCAGCATTTGGTATAAAACCAGCCCCGCATGGTGATCCAATTGAACTGTTAGGTGAAGCAAAAGGGGTAGTAACGGCAAGCGCGAACAATTCATCCAATCAGCCCTATCTCAGAGTCGTAATGCGAAAGAAAACGGCTCTCCCTGATGTTCCGTCACTTGTTTACCCATCAAAAAATTCATCCGATATTCCTGTTAATACAAAATTAGTCTGGAACCAGGTTTCGAAAGCGCAGTCATTTTATTTACAGGTTGCAAAAGATATTTCTTTTTCTTCAATAATTCTCAAAGACAGTACAATCAGTGACACGACCTGCAATGTGTCATCTCTGTTAAGTAATGCAACCTATTACTGGCGTGTTTGTGCTGAAAATGACGGTGGAAAAAGCGCATGGTCGGAAGTATGGAGCTTTACTACAATACCTTCTGTATCAGATGCGCCAACACTTGTCTCTCCATTGGACCAAGCAACTGACCAACCACTTGAACTTCAGCTTTCCTGGAATGTGGTCACCGGTGCTTCTTCATACAGAATACAGTTGTCAAAAACAGCGGATTTCTCAACTACGGTTTTGGATGATTCTACATTGATCGGGAATTCAAAAACAATCGGACCTCTTGCAAACGGAACTGCCTACTACTGGAGGGTAAATGCTAAAAATGCCGGGGGAACAAGTCCATGGTCAGAGATAAGGAGTTTCACCACAATACCTTCCGCCGCTGATGCACCTGCACTTACTTCTCCAGCCGATAAAACAACAGACCAGCCTCTCAGTCTCCAGTTTTCATGGAGCAGTGTGACAGGAGCAAAGACATATCGTATTCAATTGTCAACAGCCGCCGATTTATCATCTCCAGTTTTGGATGATTCCATTCTGACCGTGAATTCGAAAACGATTGGATCTCTTGCAAACAATACCACCTACTACTGGAGGGTAAATGCTAAAAACGCCGGGGGAACAAGTCCATGGTCAGAGATAAGGAGTTTCTCGACTTTACCGGCACTTCCGGGGGTTGTGACGCTTCTTTCACCTGAAGACGATAGCATTATTGCCACCGACAGCATCCGTTTAATCTGGGGCAAGCCATCCGGTATTGCAGATAAATACTTAGTAGAGATTTTTTCAAATGCAGAATTGACAACAGTTTTTTTTGCAGATTCAGCTGTTACAGACACGACTATCATTTGTGGCGCTTTGCAGAATAGAAAGTCGTACTGGTGGAGAGTAAAAGCACACAATTCCGCTGGATGGGGAAACATGGGACCAGCGCGAAAATTCACGGTTGAAATGCATGCAACCGCCCTATTACCTGGCAGAGTTATTACCGATTTCAGCGGTATATCAAGCGCAAATGGCAGTTTCAGATATGGTTTACCTTCAAATTCCCGTGTTCTGATCAGAACATATACCCTGCAAGGGAAACAGGTGAAAACATACATTAATGGTTACCAGAAAGCCGGGTTTTATCAGGTTAACATGGAAAGCTCAAACCTGGCAAACGGACAATACATTCTGTTTTTCAAAGCCGGAAATTTCAACATGAAAAGAATGGTTTCAATATACAATTGAACCGGGTTTAAGATATACACCCCGATATTTTTAAAAAACATAGATAGGAGGCAATAATGAACCGATACAATTCAATCTCTATCAGGAAGCTGATCTCTATAATGCTATTGGTTACTTCCTTACTGGCGATAGGATCAATTATTAATTGTTCTGACAATAATCCACTTTCTGAAGAACAGACAAATAATACCGATGATAGTTACGATATTAACGATGACTACGATATTTCTGATGATGACGATGATGATTACAGCATTGAAGAGATCCCGGTTCCTGGTAAATATCGAGGTACGGCTAAAATAACAGTTGTTTATGGCCTATCAAGTAATGGCAACCCGTTTGCCACAAAAAATTATACTCATCCAGTGGACGTATTTATCAAAAAACCAGTAAGCATCTCATTAACCAATCTAAAGGAAACAAATGACCTAAACATTGAAATGCGTACTCTTCCAGACGTAGTATTAAACAAATACGCCGGTAGTTTTTATATTTGCAGTGCGACATCCGCAGCTCCTGGGGCCAATCCCAATTTGAGCACAAATCTGCTTTTTCAATTCTGGAACCTTCAAATTGATGGGACATCAATAGAAGGAACCATAAAAAATACTTATAAGAGCTATAATCCCGTTGTATTTGCCAACTTTTTCACAATTGAGACAGTATCCGGAACTCCGCGATATTTATCAAGATACCTGGAGAGCGTTTCAGTCATGTCAGGAACTATCGATGATGAAGATGCGGAGATAGAGGTTATAGGCGGTGTGGAAGGGGGCATGCCGGATTATGTTTGTGTATTTAAAATTATTATTTCAGCAAAGAGGGTATACTAAAGCACAATGATATTAATAACCGACAGATACTTTTAAGGGTAACGAAATCCAGGAGTTTATTTTCAGGATTTATTTAGAATTGTATTCCTTACCAGAGCCTCAGAGGCTAAGGGTTGTTTAGCATTTGTATAATTTACCGGACACTACTGAATCCAAATCATATCCAACCCAGTTTTTTATGTTTGAAAATGGGCGTTTCCACCGGTAGAGACAAGGCATACTTTGTCTCTGCCGGTTTATTATCTATACCGGTTTCCGATTAAATCAACCATTCCTTGACCGATATTTTCCGTTAATTTCAATATTTTAATTTACATATTTATAGGCATTCTTCATTATGACAAAAGCATAAAAATCATTTGTTCTTATTCCAAACCGCAATAGAAAAACCAATACCCATGGTAAAAGCGTGTAAGTATTCTTTATACGTTCCTATGATTTGAGTATACTGATATCCTGGTCTTATATGCATAAATGCACTTTCTGCTACCCTGATCTTGAAACCTATGTATGCAGGAATTGCATATGCATGACGTGTTACAGTTTCAGAATTATAATAATTATAATACCCGTATGTATAAACGTATGCAGCACCAAACCCTGTACTTAAGGCTACTATGTCATTAAGGGGAAAAACAAATCCATTCATAACTCCAGAGGCTAATCCAATCTCCGTATTACTTCCGGCATTCTCAAGCATAAATTCAACAACAGGACCAACATAATAATGTTTGTTCAGGTAAAAATCTAAATTAAATGCTGAATTTAGATTTGTGCCATTACTTCCCCTCGTAAAAAAACTGAAAGCCCCACCTACCTCAATAGAGGCATCTCCTGCAAAAATTTCAAAAGAAAAGCAAAATGTGAGCAGTGTCAATACTAGAAATCTTTTGATCATAACAGCTCTCCTGTCATCTGAAAAAAAATGAATATATAGTGTCTAAAATAATCGTATTCACATTCAATATAATATTCTCCTCACTTATAAGAAAGCCACTATTTTATTTATGTGAATAGTCCATTATCATTGCCTCATCGGCCACCTGTCTTCAGTTTTCCAGAAGTCGCTTTCTTAAGACCGGTCCTCTTCAGAAAAAATTTCCTTAAAAGATTACCAGCAGATCGAAAATCAGTGAAAAAGAGCAAACTTCGGCTCAGAAGTGAAAAAAACACACACCTGTGGAAACCTTTTTAGATACCAGAAAAATGAACTTTCCAGGCTCCGCCATTACTTTATTATGAACGCAATAACTGAAGGTTGACACAAAACTATAACTGCACATTAATTGTATCTTTCAGAGCACAGGCATTTGAAATGTTAAAATCAATTTTATTCCTGGTCTTGATCTGTATTTCAGCTCATGCATCCCATAATCTCAAAGGGCAAAACTACCTGTTGCCTGGTGAACACAAATACCGGTTAATTGTCAAATTTGCACCTGGAGAGGTACTGGATATTGATGACGGAAAGCCATATTTCTCACCGCACAGAACTGCCCCACCCCAAGCCAGTAGTGTGCTGCAAAATTACCGGTTCAACCAGATAGTCCGATTTTCAAATGAAGAAAAAGAGCACATGCGTTCAGGCCAGACTCCGCCTCCAAACCGGGAACAAGCCTTTAACAAGTACAACTTCAGAGGGTTAGCCTTTCTGGAAAAAGCGGAAGAGATGACTGGAGAAGAGCTTCTTGAAATAGCCAACAGCCTCGAAAAATTGGACTTCGTGGAATACGCTGCCCTGGAACCAGTTGACCCACCACCTCCTCCCGGTTATTCAAACGCGGCTTCATCCACCAGCCACAGTTTACCTCCACCGGCTACTCCCGATTTTTCCACCAATCAGACTTACAGAAACAGTTCTTTTCTGAATATCGATTACGCCTGGTCACTGGGAATAAAAGGACAGGGGATCCGGATTGCCGATATCGAGTGGGGATTTGACTATGATCACGAAGACCTGAAAAGATCGCGATTCAAAGAACTTCGGGCAACCACAGATCATCAATATGATAATCACGGTACTGCTGTCGCAGGAGTAGTGTTCGCAATGGAAAACGGCTTCGGGGTGACCGGTATGGTTCATCAGGCAGATACTCTCTATGGTATTTCCGAAATACCCTCTGGTAGAACGTCAGGAATCACTCTGGGACTCGGGCGCCTTAGAGCCGGTGATGTTTTCATATACGAGATGCAAGCAACTGGAAAAGATAATAACTATGTACCTGCAGATTACAATCAGGCCGTATGGGATATTACCAAAGCAGCTACCGATAACGGGATAATAGTTGTCGCAGCAGCAGGAAACGGCAACCAAAATCTCGATGACTCATATTATAGCGGCTATATTGCCAGAGGAGACAACGGTTCAATAATTGTAGGTGCTGGTAGTGCAGATAATTCACGTAGCAAGCAGTCCTTCTCTACCTACGGCAGCAGAGTAAATGTTCAGGGATGGGGACAATCGGTTACATCTAGCGGCTACGGGGCACTCTATAATGGCGGTGAACATGCAACATACACAAACTCATTTAGTGGTACAAGTTCTGCAACTCCGATTGTAACTTCTGCTGTAGTTGCAATACAATCTTATGCCAAGAATAAACTCGGATTCATTCTCACTCCACGGGAAATGAGAAACCTCCTTATCGAAACCGGAAGAGCACAGGGTTCAGGCGAACACATCGGCCCTTTCCCCGATGTTAAGGCTGCAATAGAGAAACTCAATGAGCAATACGCTGCCAGATTGCATATCGTTTCGAATATCAGTGATACGATACTTTCTACTGAATCAGTGTTTTCTCTGCAATGGACTGGCAAGAATCAGTCCGGTCCGATTTCTCTGCAACTGTTAAGCAATCGCAATGAGCTTCTTACAATCTCTGATGACATCTCTTCAGATACTCAGTATTTATGGAATATCAGTTCCGATATAATTACCGGAAATCGTTACAGGCTTGTTTTATCACACCCTGATGTTTCCGATACATCCGGTTTTTTTACCATAATGAGAAAAAAGCCGGATCTTAAGACTGTGTTGCTGGATCAAACCGGTATCTCTGTGGTCTATGTATCCAGTCAGGAAAATGATACCGGATTCGGAGCCGCAACCAATGTTCTGGACAGCAGATCCAATTCGATATGGCATACCCGTTCGACTGTCAATCACCCTCACTCCATAATATTAAAAACCAGTACTGCTTATGGAATATCAGGTCTTTCCTATACACGTGGTAATGAGGATACTTATGGTATCATTACCGGTTATCGCATCGAAATAAGCGCGGACAGCATCTCCTGGGACACTGTAGCCTCTGGAGAATGGGATGCAGACAGTATGATTTCACTGGTAAGATTCGATGCAACATGGGGTAAATATGTGCGTCTGACCGCTCTTGCTTCAGACAACGGTAATTCCCGGTCATCGGCCGCTCAGATTCATCTCTATATAGAGCAGGGATACAAAAGAGACCAGACCATTACATTTGCCGCCATTCCGGACACAGTGACATATGGTGCTATTCCTTTTTTACTTGAGGCGCAGGCGAGTTCCGGGTTGCCGGTTCTATTTACAAGCTCAGATTCAACTGTCATCACTATCTCTTCTGACAGCGCTTATATAAGAGGTGCAGGCACTGCCATTATTACTGCTTCACAAAGCGGTAATGATTCCTGGAAAGAAGCAACCGATGTAGAGCAAGCGCTGACAGTCAGAAAAAAAGCGGTTTTTATCCGCGGGATTACGGCTCAGAACAAGGTGTATGATGGCAACAACATTGCTGCACTTTCCGGCACTGCGATACTTGACAGTGTATTATCTGGCGATACAGTGGAACTTGGTGGTACTATCAGTGCTGCATTTAACGACAAGAATGCAAATTCAAACAAGCCGGTGACTGTAAATGGATATGTACTAAAAGGCCCGGATGCCTCCAACTATTATTTATCCATGCCAATGGAATTAAGGTCGGCTATCTCAAAGGCACCTCTAACAATCAGTGCTGATGATACCACAAAGGGGCAGGGGCATCCTGACCCAGTATTCACAGTAACCTGCAATGGGTTTGCAACTGGTGATGATATATCTGTTCTTGCCGGAGCCCTTCGAATCGACCGTACTCCTGAAGGGGAAATTCCCGGAAACTATACAATCGTCCCATCCGGTGTTTCATCGGACAATTATGATATAACTTTTGTTAATGGGACATTTATTATTGAACCACAGATTTCTGTACGTTACCATATCGATTCGCAGCGAAGTCAAACCGGGCCTGCGGGTTCACCTAAAGAAGACAGGATGCAATCGGAGTTAAGTCAATGTAGTATCATTTTTTCCAATAACCCTGTTGATCTCACCTCAGGAGCAGCACGATTCAGAGTAAAAGTACCAGGCCCGTCTGCTCTAAAGATTGTCATATATGATGCTTCCGGGAACATACTTGACTCCAGATCACTTCGTACCGATTACAAAGGTGAAAGTGGATTATTGACATGGGACCTCAGAAACAGAAATGGCAGCAGAGTGTCAGTCGGGACCTATCTTGTAGAGGTGGAGGCACGCGGGTTAAAAACTGTAGAATCGTACAGATTCAGAGGAAAGCTGGGTGTGGCAAAAAAGCGGTAGGCCAGATGGTAGGGGTCGGACCATTAGCTGCTGGAACTCTCTCATTTTCCCAAAGATTACCTTTTCTATGTAATCAGCCGGGAAATAATTATTGCGGCTATAAACGTTGGTGTCCATTCCGTTCTGCAATTTCAAACCTAAAGACCAGACAGTCTTTCCAGGTCATTCAGGAATAGCTGCTGGTATGACATCATAGGACTCAATGAGCAGTTCCTCTTCAGCCAGGTCGGACCTTCATGGGACGGAGGAAACTTTGCAATAACTGAATGATCGTTTTGTTTCCTCCGTCCCCGGCTAAAAACTGCGTTTTAGAGTTATTTGATACTTTTCTTAGCAGCAATCAAATCAATTTTTATACCCTGATGTCACTTTTTCTGTTGGAATCCGGACAAGCAGAATTTATTTCCAATTTATGCTCCTTTGTTAATTATATCAACTTAGCTTCTGATTTAAAAGTTATTCGCAAAAGAATTTAAATCCGGATTCTGTGATGCAGACTGATTGCAGATTTTCCTGATTACAACAAGACGCAGGTAAATTGTGTTTTCATACAGACTACCTGATTCTCGTTTTTTACAAGCTGTTAATACTCCAGGATTAAAAACTTACATGGTTCAAAATTCCTGGAATTGCACATTCCCGTCTGATAAGAAAAATTTCTCTTACAATGATAGAAACGAGTTTGGAGTGGCAAGAAACAATATTATTCTTAACAATACATAATTGTCACCCAACACAAGGCAGTGTAAAATTAGATGGCAGAATCAGCAACGATATCCAGACCATTGTCCGCATTCAACCGTAAAGAAATGAGGCACCAGTGAGTCTCAATGATGCACGGGTAATTTATCCGGTACGTGAAGTGCATGCAAGCTGTATTATTGATGGACACATGCATATCAATAGTGGCGCATGTGCACCACTGCCT
>JAEZKP010000024.1 GCA_023436145.1 Fibrobacterota bacterium
TCCTGAAAAGAAACCACTTTATCCATCTGTTCGCTGATAACACAGAAATAATACTCCCGTTTATTTATACTTATTGAAGTATAAGTCCTGCGGGACTGCAATCTGTATGTGTTGCTCAAGCGATTACCTTTTTACCGTTATATTAAAACCAGAAGACATCCCAGGCTTAGTATGCACATGGTATACAAAGGTGGAGATATTTTGTATTCTGATTATTCAGGAGATAAAATGTCTTACGTTGATCGTGAAACTGGTGAGATACATGAAGTAGAATTATTTGTTACATCCCTCGCAGCCAGCAGTTTTATTTATGCTGAAGGATCTGATTCTCAAAATGACAGGTCTTTCGCAATGTCTCATGTACATGCCTACGAGTTTTTTGGAGGTGTAACATCTTGTATAGTGCCTGATAATCTTAAAAGTGCTGTAACAAAAGCTAATCGTTATGACCCGGATATAAATCTTGTTTTTGCCAAGTTTGCCGAGCATTATGACACTGTAATTCTACCAGCCAGGGTAGCAACTCCTCGTGATAAAGGCAGCGTTGAAAGTGCGGTTCTTACAGCTCAACGCTGGATTATTGCAGCATTGCGTAACCGTACCTTTTTTTCATTGACAGAAATCAATGAAGCGATAGCTTTAGAATTAGAATTTATAAATAACAGACCTATGCGGGATTATGACGGCCAGAGTAGAATGCAACGTTTCCTGGAACTGGACAAACCTTATCTCAAACCTCTTCCGCAAACACCATTCAATATTTCAGAGGTCAAACACGATGTTGCTGTAGGATTGAACTATCATATACAGTTCAAAAAGCATTTCTATAGTGTACCTTTTGCTTTAGCCAGAAAAAGAGTTGATGTTCACCTTAACGGATCAACCATTGAGATTTATCATAATGGGCAACATTGTTGCAGACATCAATTTTCTACACGTCCTGGCGGTTATACCACCACCCCTCAACATATGCCTCCTAATCATGCTTTTGTTCATGGTATGCGACCAGAGTGGTTTATTTCTAAAGCAAGTGAAATCGGCTCTGCCACAGCTTCCATGGCTGAAGCGATAATGAAAAAATGTGCCCATCCTCAACAGGGTTTCAGGGCAGTGCAAGGTTTGTTGCGACTTGCAAAAATTTATCCCCGGGAACGAATGGAAAAAGCTTGCGAAAGAGCACTTCTGCTTAAGGCACACAGGTATGCAGACATCAAATCTATTCTGGAGCGTAGTCTGGATAATCAACAGGTTATCTCTTTTCCCCAGATTAAACCCGATATTCATGATAATATTCGTGGTTCCGGTTATTATTCAATTTCCTGAAAGGATTATATTATGCACTTGCAAACTGTTGTTGATCAACTTCGGTCTATGCGTTTTACCACAATGGCGGAATCCCTTGTGACGCGGTTAAAAAACAATGATTCAGATGGTTTGGAACCTTCTGAATTCGTAGCTTTACTTGTTGAAGATGAATATTGTGCCCGTCAAAATAGAAAGCTGCAGAGAATGATAGGACGCGCTAATTTTAAACCGGATCAGGCAACTATTGAGAATATCCTATACGATCAGAATCGAGGTTTTACAAAAAAGGATATCATGTTATTTACTTCTGCTGACTGGATAGAAAGTAATCGCAACATAATTTTGACAGGACCAACAGGAAGCGGTAAAAGTTATGTTGCCGAAGCAATCGGGTATCGTGCATGTACTATGGGTTACCCGGTATGGAGAATAAGATACGCCCTGCTTTTTGAGGAAATACATACTGCCAAGGGAACCGGACAGTATCTTAAATTTCTCGCAAAACTCGCAAAAATAAGGGTACTCATTATTGATGATTTCCTGATGAATGCAACTGATATTAAAGAGGCAGAAATGCTTATGGATATAATCGAACAAAAAGATCAGGCCGGCTCCATTGTCGTTACCACCCAATACCCGGTCCAATCATGGCACAAGCGTATGCCCGATCCAACTATTGCAGATGCAATTTGTGATAGAATTATCCAGAAAGCAGTACAATTTAATTTGAAAGGAGATTCTATGAGAAAAAAACAACAAAATTCTCAATCAAAATGACCGGTACATTTGCAGAAATTATCTTTTAACTGTTATTAGCTTTCTGTAAATAAGATCCAACGGTCAGATAAACTGAGAATTATCGGTCAGATAAATGAGAATAGGCAAACAAGGCACAACGAATAGTGGTAAGTGGTTGTATTTATTTTGGTTGAACGCTGACATTTTTATAAATAATAAGCGTAAAGAATTACTGATATTTTCCATCCCAAAAATCCCTTTCTTTATATAATCAAAACTATATTTTCTTAATCATATCTGATTATGCCTCAAGGAGGAATATTGAATCCAATTATCCTACTATTAATAATCACTACTATTAATTTTCAACTAACTGCTGCTCCAAAAGGCTCCAGAGCCGCAACTCATTCCTTAAGAACCGAAGGGTATCTGTGCAGAAGCATCCCGGTGTCCTTGAATATTCAGAGCTTTATGGATGAAAGTAGCGGAAATTGCAATAAGGTGTGTATCTCTTTTGAGGATTCCAAAGACCAGGTTATTATTACCACGCTGGAGGATTACCGTTCTGAGGATTCAAAAAACGGTTTAAAAAAGATGGTTTTCAGGGAGCCTTCGGAGAGGGCTTATTTAATTTCTCAGTTTGAGGCTCAGCAGATAAGCAGGGTTTGCAAAACGCTTATCAAAGTTCTCGAATCCTTCGATGAATCCTTGGAAAAAAGAAAATGGGATAGGTGTCAGGGGCTGGATTCCTATCTTTTAAGATTTTTGAAGGGATTTAATAATCTAATCTCCTGTGCATCAAATAATACAGTCAGACTGATTCCATCCAAATACTGTCCGGATACTGTTTACAGTATTTCTGTGGATTTGCAAAAATTAGAAAACCGGATTGGTCATTGGCGTGACGATATCCAGAGCAGATCAAAACTGCAGACGGTGTTAAAGGAGCTTTTGTTTCAATGCAGAATCTGGAATAGAGATATTTCGCAAAATAAAAAGAATCAGGATATTATGGTTAATGAGGGACTCATAAAAGCTATGGAGATTTTTGTCAGGATTTATCTGGAGAATAATGCTTAACAAATCGGTATTATTTTCTTAGGAAAATCTCTTCTGGATTTCATATTATCCAATTCTGTTCTGAGTATATTTCTGTAAGCCTTCCGTTTTTCCGGATTTCATCTTCTATTAATTAGAATTTTTCAGTTTGGTATTATAATTGCCTTTTCGACAACCTATGGAAAAGGCAATCTGCCCTGTGTTTCCTTTTTTTCTGAAAATCTTAAAAAAAGTATATAAGAATGAAAAAACAGTCTATTCTGAGAGATAGAGGATTTTATTTAGAAGTGATTCTGATTATTTGTGCAGGAGCAGCTTTGAATGGTCTGGTCTGTTTTTTTTTCCAGGGGAATTGGCTACGTAGTTTTGCACTGACAGAAATTCTCTGGGTTTTTCTGATGTGCGGTTTATCATTGACATTAAAAAGCTTTATTAAAAGGAGGGCAACACATTTTGTTTTCATGTCAAAGAGAGTTCAGGATCTGGAAATCATTCTGGAAAACATCCCCTCGGGCGTGGTGGGGTTAGATAAGAATGGTGGAATTACCTTTCTAAATAAAGCAGCTGAAAAGATAACGGAATGTGGGGAAGCGGAAGCTCTGGGTAAGAAAATAGGTGAATTTTTACTGCCAGAAGCAACAGACAAACAATTGCCTGGCCTGATTAAGAGCATCAGATCATTAAAAGAAACTGTTTATTTCAATGAGAAAGAGATAAAAGCACGATCTGCAAGAAAATACTTAATAAGTGGTTTTATTTGTCCTGTGCATTACAGTTTTTTTACCGGAGCATTACTTGTCTTCAATGATGAAACCGAGAGGAGAGCAAAAGAGAATGAATACTCGGTACATGCGGATCGATTGAAGAACCGGTATGAAACTCTTCTAAAAGTACTTTCAGTTCTACCATTAGGAGTACTGGTTGTAAACAGTAAGACATTTGAGGTGGTTTATGCAAACCGGACATTCAGGGAAATTCATGATATTCCAAATACTGTTCCGGTTTCCAGGAATATTCTATATAAATTGATGTCTTTAAACCTGAATTATCGCAAGTATCTAATTGAAGGACACAGGATTTGTAAATTTACAGAATCAGAAAAATACTGGTGGGATAATATCTTATACACCAGAAAAGGGGAGTGTCGGAATATCAGACTGAATACCCGGACAAGTCCTGATTGGGAGAATAAGGTAATTACAGTTGTTGAGAGGGAAGATCGGGAGAGGCATAAAAGGGTTTTCAGAGAGATGATAGAGGATTACAAATGTATCACAGAAAACAGTATTGATGGGATTGTGCTTATAAATCAATTGGGAACAATTGTCTGCTGGAATAGCGCAATGGTGAAGTTAACCGGAATAGGGCGTGAAAATGCAATTAATAAACCTGTCTGGGAAATCGAGGCTCAAATTGAGAAGAAAGTAACTGAGAAGGACAATAGTGACAGAACAATTGACTTTGTTCAGTCTGTAAAACAATTCGCCGCATCAGGGGAAAAATATTCAGGGCAGAAAATAGAGATAAAAGCTGTAGAAAATATATGCAGTAGTAGGGTATCTCTGGTGAGAGTATACCAGAATTTTTATTTAAATGATAACAGAGTAAAGATAATGAGGGTTTATCAGGATATTAGTGATCTGATGGAGGTAAAGAAGAGACTGATTAATCAGAAGTCGTTTATAACAAACCTTCTTGCTGCATCTGTTAATATGCTGTATATCTATGATTTATTGCTGAAAAGAATTGTTTTCGTGAGTAGTTCAAAAGAGAAACTTAAAAAAGAGTCGATGATATATTCTGAAGGGAAAGATTTGCAGAGTTTACCAGTTCATCCGGATGATATTGATTCCTATTTAAACTATCTGGAAAATCTGAGAACAGCAGAAGACAGCAAATCGCGGAGCCATGTTTACAGAGTATGTTTTGCGGGGGAATGGAGATGGTTTTTACGCCGGGATATGGTGTATTGCAGACATGAAGATGGTAATGTGAAGCAGATAATGGGCTCTATCACCGATATATCCGGATTTGCTGGGCACTTGAAAGGGGAAGAGGTTAAGAACAACGGTTCAGAAAACGAATAAAAGGAAACAAGCATGCCTATAAAGGTAGTAGTCATTGAAGATGAAGAGTTTCTTACAGAACTGATAAAAATAAATCTGAGACTTCGGGGGATAGATGTTACTACTGCGGAATATGGTGAGGATGGATATGCAAAGATTCTGGAACAGAAACCTGATTTAATTCTTCTTGATGCCAGATTACCCGATATAGATGGTTGGGAGATTTGCAAAAGAATAAAAAGTAATTCAGCAATCAGCAAGATTCCGGTGGTATTTGTAACTGCTGCTGCACAGGAGAGTGACAAAATGAGGGCTAAGGAGGCTGGTGCTGATGGTTTTCTGGCAAAACCATTTCAGATTAAAGAATTACTGAAAACCATTAAGAAATTTACTGTTTCATCGGAATAAAGGGGTGTCGGGTGTTTGGTACCCGACACCTGAGAATCATTATTATTGGTGCTCCAGAGCGATTGTTTCACTGGTCAGATCACAGACTTCGCTGGGTCCAAAGTACTGAATCGGACCCGGATAGAGGTAATCATCATTAATGGCCCAGTCATTTCGATTAGCTGCAAAAAACTGGAATGGTTTCTGATCCAACTCCACCAGAGCTTTTTTGATGACCGGTTTATTTTTTCCGTGCCGACGTTCCAGGTTCATCATCATAGTAAGCGGTATACCTCCTGCTATCCACTGGGTTGCGGGTTGAGTGAGGTTGCGTACCGATGAGATATAACCACTTTTACCCGTACCGATGAGTGCAGAGGCGGTGTAGCCTAGGCTGTAACAGTAGTCGGCATCGAAATTGGAGGGAGCTGCGCAGCGGCCTTCGTAACCTAGAAAATGGTTTTGACTGGCGAATTTCCCTTTGAATTCGCCTTTTGCTTTCCATTCGCGAAGAAGATCTCCTACCAGGTCAATAAGCAGCTTTTCGGTCTCGATTTTGGATACCTGAACGTTGCCGTGGGGGTCCCGGTCAGCAAGAAGCTGCATTTGTATAGTATTTGGAAGACTGGAGAAGGCTTTTGAAGAGTCAGAATCGAGTTTACTATTAACAAACTGGAATTTGTCATCATCACTGAGTGAATCAAAATAAGCAGTATTTGCTGCCAGAATGTCATTGAGCTCGCTTATCAGTTTTTTCATTTCAGGGATAAATTCTATGAGACCTTCTGGTACTAAAAGTGTACCGAAATCTTTACCTGCATCAGATCTTTTCTTGACCAGGGTTGCGATGTCCAAGACAATGTCGCGCAGAGTGGTCTGTTTCTGGGCGACTTCTTCAGAAATGATGGTGTAGTTGGGGTGGGTTTTCAGGGCGCATTCCAGAGCGATGTGAGAAGCGCTTCGGCCCATCAGTTTAATAAAGTGCCAGTATTTTTTAGCAGAATTCGCATCACGCTGGATATTACCGATGATTTCTGAGTAGACTTTTGTTGCTGTATCAAAGCCGAAAGAGGATTCGATCCATTCGTTTTTAAGATCACCATCAATGGTTTTAGGGCAGCCAATCACCAGGATACCGCTGTTTTTCTTCAGGCAGTATTCAGCAAGCATACAGGCATTGGTATTTGAGTCGTCGCCACCGATAATAATCAGAGCGGAAATTCCCAAGGTTTTACAGTTGGCTATAACTTTGTCGAATTGATCTTCTTTTTCCAGTTTTGTGCGACCGGAACCGATAATGTCGAAGCCGCCAGTGTTGCGGTATTGATCGATGATCTTATCATCAAATTTGATGTACTTGTTATCGGTAAGGCCGCTGGGACCACCTAGAAAACCGAAAAGTTCATTATCGGAGTTCATATTTTTCAGTCCATCGTAGAGACCGGCAATGACGTTATGACCACCTGGGGCCTGGCCGCCAGAGAGGATGACACCTGCTTTGAGAGCGGGAATTTTCTGATCAGATTTTGATTCGAAAGTAACAACCGGCAGACCATAAGTATTAGGAAACAAAGCCTTGATTTCGCTTTGGTCAGCTATGGATTGAGTAGGACCACCCATGGAAGCCACGACATTACTTCCAAACTGTGCCAGAGTTTTTGGGAGTTTGGGTTTATAGGCAGCACGGGCTGCTTGAAGAGGAGAGATTGATTTTGACATTTTAAGCCGTCCTTTTTTGGCTGAAAGTTAAAAATCCGGATGTTTTTCAGATTAAAACATAACAAAATAATTAAAAATCATTACTCAGACAGAGGTTAAAAGCAGGATTTTGTGGGGGCACTGCGGATAGAAAAATTTTTGTTTCAGACAGGGGATCTTAAAGTATCAAAAGAAAATGGTCTTTATTTTGGTATTTAAATGTATTTTCAAGGGTTATTCATAGAAAATCGGAGACATTATCATAAAAGTTTTCAGGAGAGTCTGGTAAAGATGTTTTATATAACAACAACGCTTCCTTATGCTAATTCTGTCCCGCATGTAGGGCATGCTATCGAGTTTTTTCAGGCAGATGCTTATGCCCGTTATTTCAGGAAAAAACTGGGAGCACAGAATGTCTTTTTTAATGTTGGGGTGGATGAGCATGGTTTGAAGGTGTTTACTACTGCCAGGGAGCACGGGAAGACAGTCAAGCAGTACCTGGATGAGTTGGTGCCCAAGTGGAAGGAATTCTGTGAGAAGTTTCGTATCAGTAATGACTATTTCTACCGCACCTCTGATCCGGATCATCATCTGGGGGCACAGCGGGTATGGCAACACTGTCTGGAAAAAGGTGACATTTACAAAAAATATTATGAAGGATACTACTGTGTGGGATGTGAAGCATTTCTCCTGGAGCGGGATCTGGTGGATGGTAAGTGTCCCAATCATGGTGCAGCCCCGGTTCGTCAATCGGAAGAGAATTACTTTTTCCGGTTATCCAAGTATTCTAAACCGATACTGGAGTATTTGCAGAGTAATCCTGACTTTTTGAAACCGGTGTCAAAGATGCAGGAGCTTATAAATTTTGTACAGAATATGGAGGACATCAGTATATCCCGTTCCAGAGCTGCGCTGCCATGGGGGATAGAGGTTCCTAATGACGTGGAGCATACCATGTATGTGTGGTTTGATGCTTTGACCAATTATATCAGGGTACTGGGGTTTGATAATGATATGGAGCGGTTTGGCAGGTGGTGGCCAGGAGTTCAGATTTGTGGTCCTGACAATTTAAGATTTCAGGGGGCTATCTGGCAGGGAATGCTGGCTTCACTTGGCCTCCCCTTTACTAAGAAACTGTTGGTTCATGGTACTATTCTGGGGCCTGACGGGCAGAAGATGTCTAAATCCATGGGGAATGTGGTTTCACCTTTGGAGCAGTATGAGAAATACGGATCCGATGTTTGCCGTTTCTATATGTTAGGAGTTTTGAGGCCTTATTCTGATTGCAGTTACCGGGAGGAGGATCTTAAGGATGCTTACAATGCACAATTGGCAAACAATTATGGGAATCTTTTAAACCGGGTGATTCATCTGGGAAATATAAAAGAAATTGATTTGTTTGACAAGTCCAGTATTTCTGCTGAGTTTAGTGAAATAGTGCAGGGCTACAGGGATCAGATTGAGAAAGCGTATGAAAGTTTTGAGATTCATGATGCGGTGAGATTGATTGGTGAACTGGTTTCTCTGGGTAATCAGCATATTCATGAGAAAGAGCCCTGGAAGCAGAAACCGGAGCTGGCTAAGACTACACTTAATAATGTATCTGCGTTAGTCCAGACGGCAACCGAATTTTATGAACCGATTATTCCAGATGGGGCTCAAAAGGCAATGGAGGCATTGCGAAAAAGGGAAAAGATTATTTTATATCCCAGAATTTGATTATTACTATATGGAGAAAATATGAGTAAATATTGGAACAGTACGATTAAAAATCTTCAGACTTATATTCCCGGGGAACAACCTAAGGACAAGCGTTATATTAAATTAAATACAAATGAGAATCCTTATCCTCCTTCACCCAAGGTCTTTGAGGCGATAAAAGGAGCTGACAACGGGGATTTACGCTTATATCCTGATCCTAACGGAGATGAATTGCGGAAAGCAATCGCGCAGTACTATGATCTGAAAATGGAGCAGGTCTTTTTGGGGAATGGTTCCGATGAGATTCTGGGTTTTACTTTCGGGGCATTTTTTGAAGAGGGCAATCTGATTTTTTTTCCGGATATAACTTACAGTTTTTATCGGGTTTATGCGGATCTTTTTCATCTGGATTACAGGACAATACCGGTAGACCAGACTTTTGCAATACAAGAGGAGCAATATCTGACAGAGAATGGGGGTATAATAATTCCTAATCCCAATGCTCCCACTTCCAGATATCTTGCTCATGAGCAGATTTTAAAAATGGTGGATTACAATTACAGAAAATGTGGCAGGGTGGTGGTAATCGATGAGGCTTATGTTGATTTTGGCGGGGAATCGGTTGCCAGATATATCCGGGATTTTCCGAATTTATTAGTAATACAGACATTTTCAAAAGCCAGATCTCTGGCCGGATTGCGAATCGGGTTTGCAATGGGAAATAAGGAACTGATAGAGGGTTTGAACCGGATAAAGAATTCGTTTAACTCCTATACTCTGGATAGAGTGGCTCTGGCGGCTGCCAGGGAAGCAATTCTGGACAGGAGTTATTTTGAAGAGATGAAAAAGAAAGTAATTAACACCAGAGAATGGGTGATTGGCAGATTGAGAATGGCAGGGTGCACAGTGATGGATTCCAGGGCAAATTTTATTTTTATGAGTCACCCAAAAGTAGCCGCAGGGGAGTTATTTCAAAAGCTTCGGGAACGGGGAGTACTGGTGCGGTATTTTAATCAACCCAGAATAGATAACTTTTTACGGGTAAGTATAGGAACCGAAGAGGAGATGAAGAAATTTTGTGAGATGGTGGAAGAATTTTAGAATTGACAGTGTATTTTCTTAGAACAATCATGACTGGTTTATATTATAGAGGAATTAATGGATCAATTAGCACTTAACCCAATATATATAGCGGGACATTTGAATCCGGATATCGATTCAATCGCTTCAGCGATGGGATATGCCTGGTTATTACATGAGCGGGATGGAAAAAATGCGATAGCGGTAAGAACCGGATCATTGACAGCCCAGACTACCTGGGTATTGCAGACTGTGGGATTGGAACCGCCGGTATTATTAACTGATGCATCACCCAGATTTAACCGGATATCCAGACCTCTTCCGCCAATATTGCCGGACAGGCCGCTGCATGAAGCGCTTTCAATAATTTCATCACATTCGATAGGTGTTCCTATAGTAAGTTCAGATAATATTCCTCTGGGGTTAGTTACTGGAAGCAGTGTCTTTAAACTGCTTTCCAGTCAGATAAGACGCCTGCTTGATTTTGAAAATGTATCGGTAGCCACACTTCTTTCTATTAAATGTAAGGATGCAATGGACCCGGAGGTTCCAAGGTTTCCTTTATCGATGCGAGTCAGTGATGCCCGCAGGAAGATATTAAATGAGGAACGGAATGATTTTATAGTAACCAGAGATGATGGGACTTATTTTGGGGTTTGCAGGTCACCGGATGTTCTAAATCCGCCTAAAATGCAACTGATTCTGGTAGATCATAATGAAGCGGCACAATCAATAAGGGCTCTAGATGAAGCAGAGCTGGTAGAGGTAATCGATCACCATAGGATAGGAGCACAGTCTACTAAAACACCTGTTCCATTTAATATTGATTGTGTGGGAAGTACATCAACTCTGATCGGTGAAAGAATAATGGCTTCGGGTTTGTTGCCGCCTCCTCAGATAGTAGCTTTACTATTGGCAGGGGTGATATCCGATACATTGCTTCTTGCTTCTCCTACTACCACCCGAAGGGACCATGTAATGGTGGAGCGTCTGATGGAACTTATAAAGAAAAGTGAAATTTTACCGTATAAGGATTATCAGGCATTTGGGGAGGCCTTATTTTCTGTGAGCTCAAGCCTTTCAGTGTTATCTCTGGAAAAGATAGTGATGACAGATCTGAAAATATACAACATGAATGAGAAGAAATTCGGGCTTGCCCAGATAGAGGTGGGAAATCTTAATGAACTTGGTCCACGGATAAAAGAGATTTCAGAAGCACTGGAGGAGTTGTGTGAATCCAAGGGATTAGAATTTGCGGTGTTAATGGTAACAGATGTCGTCAGGGCAAACAGCAGATTAGTAGTAGCAGGAAACCAGGCATTATTGAAGGACCTTCCATACACACCACTACCTGACAGTACACTTGATGCTACGGGTATAGTCAGTCGTAAAAAACAGTTGCTACCGGTAATTTTAGGACTTTTGGAATAACAGGTTTTACACTATTGAATACACAAAGGGTTTTCAGAAGTCTGCAAAACCCTTAGCTTTTTTTCATCCGCAATTTTTCCATCAAACAATCGCTTCCGGTATACATCCTTTAGTGGAAAATCAGTCCAGGTAGAATTCGTTGAATCAGGCAGATTTTTTGCAGGTGTAATTTCTATAAGGGCTAATTATTCTTTTATGTTTTTTTGAGAAGTAATGAGTGGTATAGGATGAAAACCAACCGGCTTTTTGAATTGGATGCCTTACGGGGAATAGCTGCATTGGCGGTGGTGTTTTACCATTACTTTTACCGATACAACGAACTGTACAATAATCAGAATGCAATTGTGGAGTTGGTTTATTTTGGAAAGTATGGCGCTCAGTTCTTCTTTATAATAAGTGGATTTGTAATATACTGGACATTAAGCAGAGTTGAGAAGCCATTAGACTTTCTTATATCCAGATTTTCAAGGTTATACCCGGTTTATTGGATAGCAGTATTGATAACCTTTTCTTTAGTCTCGATTATAGGGCTTTCCGGCAAGGAAATATCGTGTTATGAAGCATTAGGTAATTTATTGATGTTTCATGAGTATTTCGGGATATCTCATGTAGATGGGGTTTATTGGACACTTACAGTGGAGTTGACATTTTATTTCTGGATTTTTGTGCTTTATATGAGTGGACAATTGAAAAGGGCTGAATACTGTATGCTGCCGGTTTTATTGATGGCAGTGTTGCATTCGACCGGGGTTTTCAGATTACCTGAAATTGTAAACAAATTATTTATCACTTATCATATAAACTTTTTTATTGCTGGAATATGTTTTTATAAAATTGTCAATAAAACAGCTGATATCTTTACCATTCCGGTAATTCTTTTATCTCTTATTTCAACTATATTTATAATATCAGTTAAACATTTTCTGGTATTTACAGTATTCTATGCCTGTTTCTATTTAGTGGTTTCGGGATATTTTAAATTCTTATCCTTTAAACCATTTGTATTTCTGGGTGGTATCTCCTATTCTTTATATTTATTACATCAGAATATCGGTTTTATGATTATAAACAAATTCCAGGAAAATCGGTTACCTGCTGTTTTAGGAGCATTTTTATCATTGGTGTTTTGTGTATTGATTGCATCTTTACTAAACAGATACGTGGAAAAACCGGCTCTTTTATTAATCAGAAATAAATATAAAAACAGCTTGAAAATGCAAAAGATTGCTGAGAATAACTTTTTTACCAAAAAGAACAAGAAGGTTCATACTGAACCTGTCAGCACTCTTCTGCCCACCGGTCAGGCTTCGATCAGATCAGACCAGAGCTCAAAATCCCTTCCTTAAAAGATGTTGATAGAACTTTGTTTGCGAATAAAAATGCCAAGAAGAGAACACATCCTGATAAAGGTTCTTTGATTTTGCCCTTGGAGTTATCAGACTTACTTAACCGTTTACCATTGTTTCACTTTCGATATTCAAGATTCGTTAATTCAATATTTCTTACGCAAAAATCCCTGTGACCTGTTTTTTAACGGCTTGGAAAACTACCTTATCATAACTCTGGTGCATCCCGCATTACCAGAGTGACTCCTCCAGGTGATATGGTACACCCCTGCAGTTATGTTAGAGAGATCAATTCGGGCGGATTTTCCGGAAATGTTTTGAGTTAAAACCTTTTTACCTGAAATGTCAATCAATTCCACTTTGTCATTTGATAAATGCTTTTCGAATGTAATATCAATTGTATTTCCACGAAGGCTGAGAGCAACAGACTGTGCGGTCTTATTATAATTCGACAATATGCCAGTAGGATCCCATTTGGAGAGGAGTGCAGTTTTTTCTGCATTAGTAATAGGAATGACAGTTCCATGACGGGGGTGAAAATCAAATGATACCGGTTTTGGATCTTTGGTGAAAGTTTTCAAGTCCGTACTGATTGCAAACTCGTACTTTCCCGAGGTATAAACATCGTACATCATTATATAGGTATCGGAATTGATTAATTTGAATACACAGGATCCTTCCACAGCTGAGCTGGTGACCTGAAGGTACTTATCATACAATTCGTATTCTTCTGTGAGTTTTTTGGATAGAGCTGATTTAATACCGTTACCGCTTTGTTCAGTTTTGAAAAAGAGATGATAGGTACTGTCTTTATAGATGATATCTGCATCTATAGCAGACAGATTGCCGTATTTATAAAGTAGTTTCGGTTCAGATTCGAGTTTTGTGAACGAACTGTCTGCATAAGCGTAATAGATTTTGTCTTTGTCAGCACTTCCCAGTCTCATGGCGAAATAAACCATGTATTTTCCAACCGTTGGGTCGTAAATGGTTTGTGGAGCCCAGACCCGGTCGGCATTTTTATAGGCAGGAAATGTGTTGGGGATGTTAACAGTGCTGGATTTCCAGTCTACAAGGTCGGATGATTTAAGCATAACGATTCCGCGATTTGAATTCCATCCGTTATCGGAGACCATGTCGGTTGCCACCATATAAAAATCATTATTTTCACCCCGGAGTATATGTGGATCACGGACACCACCGGTGGAGCTGATTTTGGCTGAACTGAGCACTGGTTTGTTATTATTAAGGCATTTGAAAGTGTGAGCATCATCACTAAGGGCAAATCGGATTGCTTCATCCCCGTTTTTACTGCTGTTGCCGGTGAAATAGGCGAAGAGATAAGAGGAAAGTCCATCGGCTGCAGGCAACTGTTGTACTAAAGCACAAAAAATCAAATAGCTACACATTAATACAGCAGATCTTTTGAAGTTAAGCATAGGAATGCTCCTTTAATGTTACACCTGTCTTGAAGATTACCTGACTGTTTTTATGGCGGTATTTCAGTATAGACGATATCTGTTGAACGTCAGAATAAAATATTTGGTTAAAGAAGAATTTGAAAGTTTTTTTCAGATGAACTAAGTACAGCAAATCAAAAGAATTATTGGTATACGCTATATGAATCATCCATGTCAGGTAATATAATCTAAATGCCAGGGATTAAAAATGTTGAAAACTAAATTTCAAGGTGCATTTTTCATGATAAAAATAGAGATCATATAAGGAGAACTGCACCAATATACATATAAGATTATTCTGAAGGATTCTACTATTGACAAGGCTTTTATATCTGCAATGTGGCGGAATTGTGTTTGCCCACTCTCCGGCGTAATATTAATTTAAAAAAAATAATCTAATTATTTATTTCCGGTTTTCAGCTTGAAACAGTACTGCTTGAATGAGGCGGGTTGTGTTGTAAAGTGGTGATAAAAGCGAGTATATGCATGCAGGAAATAGTTCCTGTCAGTGATAACCGGATAATAATTAAATCAGCATCACCTATTAACCTTTGCTACAGCAGATTAAGTCCAGATTTTTTGGAGGGCAATTATTTCATGAAAACTGCTAAAATAAACCGAAGAGATCTTCTTCCCGGTCAAAAGAATAATGCGGCACAGAGGATTCTTCTGCAACTTTTGAATAAGCCGGTTAAAACTCAACAACTTTCACCGGAACCGATTCAAAGCGGTATATATATTGGAACACTGAAAAAGATCACCTATGAAGGTCAGGTACTTGTTGAGATTTCCGATATACGGCCAGGAGTTGAGTTTATCGCTCGGGCCACCTGTTCCGTTGATAAAAATGACATCGGAAAAAAAGTTGCACTGTCTTTTCCTGTGAATAACGACCGCAATCCATTGATTCTGGGAGTTATAAGAAATGAAAACCAGAAAACGGGCGGAGATCTTTACATCCACGGTCAAGTGCAAAATGCTACAGGTAGATCCGGGAAACTCATTTTAGATGCGGAAAATGAGATCACGCTGCAATGCGGTAAATCCAGCATTACATTGACCGCTGAAGGAAAAATAATAATAAAGGGAGAATATATTTCCAGCCGGGCAACAGGTGTGCACAGGATAAAAGGTGGAGCAGTACAAATAAACTGATATTCGCAAAGCTATGTTCAGATTAAAAGACTTGTAATGATTATTAATAACAGGACACCATTTAAAGAGCTGATAACGATACTGCCCGACCCTGATGGGGTAGATATGCTTCATATCATTCTCAGAGCCTCCTTCCAGACAGATTATAAATGTACTGTTTTGGAAAAACAGTTGTCTCCTGTTATTGCCGATGAGTACTGGGATGATCCTGAGAGTTACAGCTTGCGATATCCTTCCGATATTCACACCGGAAAACCAGTATCCGAAATAATTCTGCTTGGTCAGGCATGGGCTCCTGATGGAGGTGAAGCAGAATGTGTTGATGTTTCGTTGCAAGCAGATACATTGGAAAAAACAATCAGGGTATATGGTGACCGTTGGATAGATAACAGTTTAATGGGGTTGACAGTAACATCACCTGAGAGTTTCCGCTCCATTCCCCTGGTCTTTGAGAGGGCCTACGGTGGATTTCATATAGTTGATGAAAAAAAGGGGGAAATATACCGTGAGAACAGAAACCCGGTTGGGGTGGGTTTCAAAGGAAAACGTAATAAGGAACTGATTGGCACCCCTGCGCCAAATCTTGAGGATCCATCATATCCTTTCAAGGGTCCTTCAAACAAAGGGATGCCTGCATGTTTTGGTCCGATTGCTCCGTGGTGGGAACCAAGAAAAATGTATGCTGGTACTTACGATGCACATTGGCAGGAGACAAGGGCTCCATTCTTACCGGTTGATTTTAATCCACTTTTCAATTGTTGTGCAGATTCATCTTTACGGTTTAACAAATATGTTACAGGTGGAGAAAAATTCTTAATAAGAGGAGCTCATCCTGAAGGGAATCTTGCTTTTGCTTTACCGTCGTGTGCTTTCGATGTGGGGGTGAGCCGGGGACACAGGACTGTCAAGGTTCAACTGGTTTGTGAAACTATCATCATCGAACCGGATGAGAATCGTTTTTCTATGACATTCAGAGGGATGTTAAGGGGAGTGCAGAAGTTAACTGAAATCGATACAGTCCGGATTACTCTGGCTAAAATTAAAGGAGCTACGCTTTGAGTAAAGATCCACTGGTGATTACTGATTACCAGGTTTGTACCTGTGCAGGATTCGATGCTGCTCAGACTGGAGCATCTATTGCCTGCGGAATACCCGGATTTACATTAAGTCCCTGGTTTTATTGTATTCCGCGTGATCCCGAAATCGACGAGGAGGATCAGTTAGTAACTGGTATGGTTCCTTTTCTGGATCAGTTTTATACAGAACATGACCGTCTTTTGGATATGTCGATTCCATTAATTAAAAAGGTGTTTTCATCAAGTCAGATGAAAAGAAAAGATCTGGAAAGAACCGGTATTTTCTTTAGTGTTCCAGGGTTGGAGGGTATGGAGGAAGAACCGGTGACTGAGAAGTGGTTCAAAGAAACCATGGCAAATCGTTTATCAATACCAGAGGAAATAATAGCAGTAGATACTGATGGCAGTCCGGTAATGATGATGCATTTAATACGGGTGGCGGAAGAATATCTCAGATCGGGGCAAATTGACATTGCAATAGTTGGAGGTGTGGATTCCTGGCTCTTAGGTGAGCGTCTTCCTGAGATGGACAGGAAGAGGAGGTTGAAAAGTAATCGTAATCCCGACGGTTTTATCCCAGGTGAAGCTTCATCTGTGCTGGTTCTTCAAACTGAGTCAAAAGCGGCTTCACGTAACAGTAAACCGCTTGCGTATATTACCGGAATCGGTATTGCAGAGGAGCCTTTTGATCGCGCCGATCGTTCCAGCAGCGGACGGGGGTTAAGAGATGCGATTATTGAGGCGCAAGGTGGCACACCATATCAGTGTAAATATGTGATCGGTAATCATAACGGTGATAATTATAGAGGCAAAGAGTGGGGTACATTGATTTCGTTAATGCCTGAGCGGCTTTCGATGATAGAGGAGTTTATCCATCCTGCTGATTGTACCGGTGATACCGGAGCTGCTGCTGCCGGTGTGATGATTTCATACGCGCTTCACAGTTTTTCCAGAGGTTTTGCCTGTGATGACAAATGTCTGATCTGGTGCAGTTCAGATTCAAAGCTGCGTTCTGCAATTTGCATTAAAAAAGGATAATATATTATGGGTGTGACAGTTGGTGTTAACGGTCTTTCTGTTGTTCATAAATCCAGTGGTGGAGTTTCGGCTGCTTTTCCTGACGTATGCAAAACGCCGATGCCGCCTGCAGGACCGGTACCCATTCCCTATCCCAATATTGCCAGATCAGCCGATACCGACAAGGGAAGTAAAAAGGTGAAAATAGATGGTAATCCGGTATGTCTGCAGGACTCAAATTTCAAACAGAGTACCGGAGATGAGCCAGGCTCAGCTGGAGGATTGGCTTCCGGAAAGACGAAGGGGATTGCAGAGTTTGTCAATTACTCATTTGATGTAAAGATTGAAGGTAAATGTGTCCCCAGGGCTTTTGATCCTATGTTGCATAATAATAAGAATACCCCGCCGTTTCCGGTTTTGCAGCCTCCGATTGTTTCTGTGCCGTTGGTGGAAGATGAAGTTGAGGATGGAGATTATGATCTGGAGAGTCTGGAGGAAGAGTAAGGGTCAAGCAACTGTCAATAGAGGTTAATCCAGGTATTAATATTTTAATAATTTATATGTATAACGAATATATATAATAGGGAAATGCAAGGAAAAGCAGGATGGCTGAAATCAAACAATACGTAAACCTTGATCCCACAAGCAAAGATCAACTTAATGAGTTAGACGCCAAAAGAGCAGGCAAGATAATTTCTGTCAAAGCAAAGCTTAACAAGAAAATTGCCGGAGTACCGATAGTCTTTGAAATAGTATCGGGTGAAGAAAACATTGTCAGAGCACTGGATTCTAAAAATTTTCCTGCTTCTCAAAGAAAAAAACTGGCAGAACTCCGATTAGCCATGCCTGGGTTGGAAAATCCCGCTATGGGAAGACGCCGGGTGTGCACAGACGATGAGGGGGTAGCCAGAGTTACTTTTGTCCTTTCCGAATTTGGTGGTGATGAGTTTGAAGTAAAAGCATATATCAAAAACAAAAAGGGAAAAAAGGAGCTTTTAACAGATAAATATATAGTATGGAGGCGTATTTATTATCAAGTAAGCAGGTTCAGAAGCGGCCCCAAGGGTGCAGGCAGGGTAGGGACGCTTCCGGAGATTCCGCATTTTGATTGGGGTCCCGTGAAACAGGAGTTTGAAGCTCGTAAACATAACATTGAACTGGTTGACGACAGCTCACAAGATCTTATAAGTCGCAGGTGCAATGTGATTGAAACCGAGAAAGACGAAGACCTTAAAAAATCAGCTAAGGAGGGGTATGATAATAAACGGGAACCTGTATCGTTAAGATGTGTATTAATAAATATGATTGCTGAATCGACTGAGAGAGTTCTAAAAACAGTTACTGTATCTCAAAATTCGCCAATTATTATCACATTAGACCATGAGTTATGGGTAGATGAAAGTAAACCAGATAAAGATGATTTCATTGTAGGAGCTTATTGGAAACATGTTGGCGAAATAGAAACAGACTGGAAACCATTTGATAAAGCATTTGTTGAAATGATTAGCTCTAATCAGATTAAAATCAATTTTGCTAAAATCCCTAAACGTGACATTTTTCATATCTTTAGAAAGGCTCATGTAAAACTAATAGTTCGAATGCTTGATGGTTCTACCAACGGCCTAAGTTGGTATAATGCTATATGGATTGCGAATCAGTGTATGCATGAAGGTGACAGGTTAGTGAAAGACAAACAGGCAACCACAATTCATGAAACAGGCCATTTTATCGGAATGGTTCCCAACACTCAATCAACTCATTATACAGAACACGGTCACCAGGGCGGGCATTGCAGTACAGGCTTAAGTCCAGCTCAAAAATTAAAAGACAAGTATTGGGGTTTACCTGGCACATGTGTCATGTTTGGAGAAAGTGCTGCAGAAAGAAAAAACCAATTTTGTGCTGACTGCGATCTCTCAGTAAGGAAAGCAAATATTGTCCTGCGTAGAATGCCTGGAAACTGGTAAATTAAAAAGGATTGGTATGTACAAATTAAATAAAAACAGACCCATTAATTATCTCTTAATATTCAAATATTGTATTCTGATTAGCTTGATAAGTAATTGTGATGCCAGGAAAGGAAGTAGTAATATGGAAAGAAATTGTGATTTCTTCAATATTGAGATTAACGTAAAGAAAGAGACTGCATGTTCGCCGGTTGTAGATGAGAATTTCAGGGGTATTAGAATTGCTGCGCCGGAAAGGATTGAATTAAATGAAGATGTTCCGTTTGTTCTGTGCGGTACTATGCAATTGGATCGACGCTATGAGTTTTTGTTTAACAGCGTTACTAATGAGTGGACTATTGTGATAGAAAACGTTAAGGAAAAAAAAGTATGGTCCTGTAATTTATTGAGACCAGGCTTTAAACCAAGCCGTAAAAACCCTAATATGACTATTGATGATATACACCCGGAGGAAGTAGCTACTTCTTTTTTTAATATTGACTTGTTCAGCTATATACCTGATATGCCTCGCTTAGCTGGAGAATATATAATATACGCCACATTGGGAGATTACACATCAAATTCAGTAATTGTAAAACTGGAAGAAAAATGAAACATATAATCATTGCAGTTTTTCTTTTCTTTATCATACCTATTTCAGGAGAACAGAAGTCTGGAAAGGAATCTTATATGGAAAAAATATCGGTTCAAAAAAGTAATCTTTCACCAAAAATCAAGAAACACGGGATCAGCATTGTTTGGGATAAAAAAGAAGACCGGATTCACGGTACTTTTTTTCTTCCTGCAGAAATTACCGAAAAAATCGGAACAAAAAACATTCATGAACGCCTGATCCTGGCTGTTACATCGGGACTTATCAATAAGGCAAAATATATAGCTTCTGATTCAGCGGTATTTGAAGACGACCTTGAGATTACCAAAGATGGAATAAGGGGATGGTTTTCTTTCGATGCTGACATAATTTTCAGGCTTGAGGAGGACAGCAGGTATTTCTATACAGTTTCATTATACACCTATAAATCAAATACACTCAGATGGCCTAAAGAGAAATAAGTTCATTTGTCGCATTATTTATACATACCATAATTGATATAAAGGCTATACTCTTTACATAATTCTATTTGGTACTGATGCTGCTGTATAGAAACTTTATCGTAGGCACAATAGTATCAGGTTTTTAGCACAAAAAAAAACAACCACATACACGATAGTTGCTTTTTTACCGGAATAGCACATAAAACTCAATCAACTCATTAGACAGGTCGAGGTTGTCAGAGCGAGCATTGCAATACAGGTTTGAGTTCCAGTTTAAAAAATAAAAGACAGGTACAGAAAAAAACAAATTTTTGTACTGAATGTGATAAATCTATTCGAAAAGCAAATGTTGTTCTGAGAAAAATGCTATTTGATTGGTAAAAAGAACTTCAATTCAGAGTGATTGACCTATGAAGAAGAATAAAAATAGTTCAATTGTAAAGTTTGTATTGATAGCTGTATTTCTTATCCTGATTGGTTCAACAAGTTACTGCATTGAAAAGGAAAGGAAAACAAATATGAAAAATAATTGTGATTTTTTGGTATACAAGTTAATGTATTTAAAAAACAGAATGCTCGCCAGTAGTAGATAGTGATTTCAGAGGGATTAAAATATCAGCACCGGAAAGGATCAAATTGAATAAAGATAGTCCTATGAACGAATGGACTGTTGTAGTTGAAAATTGTACTCATAAGCAGGTATGGTCATGTAACTTGCTTGAGCCTGGTTGTGAAATCCTTTCTAGGAATCCTGTTACTATCGAGGATATACACCCGGATGAGGTCTCTACCTCATGGTTCAATATTGATCTGTTCCGATACATACCAGATATGCCTCGCTTGGCAGGAGAATATATTATATACTCCACACTGGGAGATTACACCTCAAATTCTATCATTGTAAAACAGGAAGAATAATGAAACAGATTGTCCTGCGTAGAATGCCTGGAAAATGGTAAAATAAAAAGGGTTGGTATGTACAAATTAAATAAAAACAGACCCATTAATTATCTATTAGTTTTCAAATATTGTATTCTGATTAGCTTGATAACTAATTGTGATGCCAGGGAAGGGAATAGAAATATGGAAAGACATTGTGATTTCTTCAATATTGAGATTAACGTAAAGAAAAGGACTGCATGTTCGCCGGTTGTAGATGATGATTTCAGGGGCATTAAAATTGCTGCGCCGGAAAGGATTGAATTGAATGAAGATGTTCCATTTGTTTTATGCGGTACAATGAAATTGAATAGACGTTATGAGTTTTTATTTAGAAGTGTTGTTAATGAGTGGACTATTGTTATAGAGAACTTTTCAGCAAAAAAGGTTTGGTCCTGTAATTTGCTAAAACCTGGTTATAAACCCCCTCCTAAAAATCCACGTGTTACTATCGATAGAATACACCCAGAGGAAGTTGCAACTTCTTGGTTCAATATTGACTTGTTCCGCTATATACCAGATATGCCTCACCTTCCAGGAGAATACGTTATCTACTCGACATTGGGCGATTACACCTCAAATTCTGTCATTGTAAAACTGGAAGAAAAATGAAAATTACAATCTTTACATTACTTCTTTTTTTTATCATATCTGTATCAGGAGAACAGAAATCAGGAAAGGTTTCTAATATGGAAAAAATATCGGTGCAAAAAAGTAACCTCTCACCAAAACTCAAAAAACACGGGATCAGTATTGTCTGGGACAAAAAAGAAGACCGGATTTACGGTGCTTTTTTTCTTCCTGCAGAAATTACCGAAAAAATCGGAACAAAAAACATTCATGAACGCCTGATCCTGGCTGTTACATCGGGACTTATCAATAAGGCAAAATATATAGCATCTGATTCAGCGGTATTTGAAGACGATCTTGAGATTACCAAAGAAGGAATAAGGGGATGGTTTTCTTTTGATGCTGATATAATTTACAACCTTAAAGGAGAAGACGACAAGGTATTCTACACGGTTTCATTATACACTTATAAATCAAATACACTCAGATGGCCTAAAGAGAAATAAGTTTATTTGTTGCATTATTATACATACCATAATTTATTAACTCTTTACATAATTCTATTTGGTACTGATGCTGCTGCATAATAACTTTACTATGTGCACAATGACATAAGGCCTTTAGCACAAAAACAGGCAACTACAATACACGAGGCAGGGCATTTTATTGGGATGGTTCCCAACACTCAATCAACTCATTATACAGGTCGTGGTCACCAGGGCGGGCATTGCAATACAGGTTTGAGTGTTGCTCAGAAAGCATTAAGGAAATACAATGGACTACCGGGAACTTGTGTAATGTTTGGAGAAAGTGCTGCAGAAAGAAAAAACGAATTTTGGGCTGACTGCGATCATTCAATAAGGAGAGCAAATATTGTTCTAGGTAGAATGCCTATAAACTGCTAAAATAAAACGGGATTGTATGTACAAATTAAATAAAAATAGGTCCATTCATTATCTCTTAGTATTTACATATTGCATTCTGATTAGCTTGATAAGTAATTGTGATGCCAAAAAAGGGAATAGTAATATGAAAAAAAAAATTGTTTTCTTCAATACTGAAATTAATGATACGAAAAAGACGGCATATACTCCAGTTGTAGATGATGATTTCAGGGGTATTAAGATTGGCGCGCCGGAAAAGATTGAATTGAATGGAGAAGTACCATTTGTTCTGAGCGGTGTTATGCAGTTGAATAGTAGATACAGATTCCAGTTTCACAGTCCATCAGATGAGTTAACTATTATAGTAGAAAATTGTACACATAAGCAGCTATGGTCAGGTAACCTTTTCCTTGGTGGAAATATTCCAGAGAGAAATCCTGATATGACTATCAAAGATATACACCCTAAGGCAGTTTCTACTGAATGGTTCAATGTTGATTTGTTTAATTATATACGCGAAATGCCTCGTCTTGCAGGAGAATACATAGTCTACGCTACACTTGGAGATTACACCTCAAATTCTGTTATTGTAAAACTGGAAGGAAAATTTAATCATATCTACAAAAATACTATTGAATACAAAAATTTTTTTTAGAAAAGTCAATGATAGAGCAAGTTAATGATAGAGCAAGTTAATGATAGAGCAAGTTAAGGAAAGTTTTGCTGTAAATGAAATGCATTTATATCGAATTCGATCAATTTTTGAGGAAAACGAAAATTATATTAAAAATGCCCCGGAAAGAAATAATCATTTAACAGTTTAAAACGGATAGCACAAATTGAAACAGGCATATTATCATATTGTTGAGCAATATGGGGAACAGGCTTCCTTTTTATGGGAAACACGAGCTCAGGTTGTGTTTGAGCCTCACTACAGTATTGATGATCTCTATAAACTGGACCGCAGGATAGATGCTCATATAGATGCACTATTCCTTTCAGGCGAACAAGGAATAAAGGTCTGTGAGAAACTGTTAGAGTCCTCACAGCCTGGAGAAATGTTTGCTGTGGTTTGTACAGCTCTGTTAAACAGAGACGAGAAATTGCTTCGATCTGCACTGGAACAGATTCCATACAATCCTAAATCTATCGACGGATTGATTGACGCTATGCTGTGGGTTTCTCAAGAGGACGCGAAATCAGTCTTTGATATTTGTTCAAATTCTACTGATTTTTATCTTCAAGCGGCAGCAATTAGTGCAATGGCTACTCGAAGAAAGGATGTAGATCCAGCAATTCTCAAATCTCTTCTATATAGTGAAATACCAGATCTGCAATGTAGAGCACTCAGGTTAATCGGTGAACTCAGAGTTTTCAGTTTAAAAGAGCATTTAGCAGAGTTCATTAATTCGGATGATCAATTGCTTTCTTTTTATGCTGCTTCTTCTTCAGTTCTCCTGGGTATAGAATCTGCCCGGAAAAAGCTTATCACGCTTGCCTCAGATAAGAAATTCGAATTGGCTGATATCGCTGCTGTATATGCAATCCGTGGTAATAATCCTGTGGACTCAAAAAGGATATGGGAATTCTTTCTTAGTAATACTTCAACTGTCAGAGCGGGTCTGATTGCCCTCGGATCATCAGGTTTAGCTGATAATGTGCAAATACTTTTTCAATACATGAGTGATCCGCAATATTCCAGAGTGTGCGGAGAGATGGTTTCGATGATTACTGGTATTAATATTGAGAAATCGGATTTGGATACTCAACCTCCTTCTGATTACCAGGATTCCATTAATGATAATCCTCAGGATATTGAAGTAGCTCTTCAGGCCGATCACTTTCTGCCCTGGCCGGACCTGGAAAAATTGGGGAAATGGTGGGATCAAAACCGATCCTCTTTTAAACCTGAAACCAGATATCTTGCCGGAAAAGAGATAGACAATATATCTTTGCAAACAATACTTCGCAGTGGATTTCAGCGTCAACGGTTTGCTGCTGCTCTGGAACTGGTTTTATGTAATGGTAATCCTGTTCTTTTTAATACACGGGCTCCATCAAAAGAACAATATGCAGCCATAAATGCAATGTGTGAAGTAAGTTAAAAGTAAATATTTTTGAAACTACTCAGGCCAATATCTCCTCTCAGCTGAATCGTTGCCACCTGGCATCACTTTGTATTCCTGGCAGTAGACAATAATAATTTTTTCTTTTAAATTAGGCTAAGAAAGAGTGAAATTCTATAGAACATAAACCGGTTTGGGTAATCATGAAAAGATACAGGTTTTTTTTATTGGCGGTCTGCATCAGTTTCTGCAGTTCTATAGCACAGACTACCATGGAAAAGGATTATAATTTCAATCCAGCAAATATTAAACTAGAGCTGTCACCAATACAATCTGAAACTTCTTTACTACCCAATATGCATAATGAGGATCGGAAAAGCAGCTTGAATGTCAGAGGGGTGATATCCGGTATTCTCATAATGACCGCCGGGACGGTTTTATCTGTGAACGGATATTTTAGTGGAGAGGATCATTACAGCCGATATAAAAAATCTGCTTTTACAGTAAATACCGATAGAATAAGGCGAAAAGTGGTTATTTCCAATTTAAAATGCATTGGTGGGGGAGTTATCGCCGGAACTGGCCTGCTGGTGACCATATTCTCCTTTTGATGAGGTAAAAGTGAAAAAAAATTGTTTATTGATTTTGACCAGTTGCATTTCTGCAATCATAATCACCGGATGTATCTGGTCTCTGGATAATCCATCTGATAGCCATTATGAAGAGTTCACGGTTAAAAGTGAGGCTTCAATTTCTATTCAAAGCAAAGGCCCTTATTATCAGTATCAGGAAATTTCTGTTTGGGGAGGTGTTAAATCCAAACCGGTTCAGGACTCCGGATTAGTTTCCATGTATCAATGGGATTTTGGAAACGATGGAACTGTTGACACCATTCTTTATAGTCCCTCGGTGTTAAATGTTCCATTAAAAAAAAGTGGTAAATACTCTATTTCTTTACATCTTCATGACAGAGCAGGTTATGTCTCCAGTGCACTAACTACCATAAATGTTTCATCTCCTGAAAAATTGGATATTGATATCGATCTATTCTCCATTTTAGACGTTATAATCGATCCGGACTGTGCTTTTTATACCCAGAGTGAACACACAATGAAGCCAGTTGTAATGATGGGGAGATACTTTTCCTATAAGAATAAGACAGAGAGTATGACATTGGGAAGTTTTGTATTTGAGCTATTGAAGAATCTCACCGGAACTATAGATTATAATACTTTGGGACTGCCTTATATGCACAGTTTTAACAATGGCATATATACGATAGATAATGGAAACCTGACTATGAGAGCTGCATTTCTTTATGGTAGCACAGTTGAAGGATATCATAAGGAAAATGATACCATTAGGTACAACCTTTTTGACCCACGATCATACATAAAATCAATTAGTGTCAAACTGAGTGATCCATATTACAGTTATGAAAAGGGACCGCTTTGGGAACTTACCAGCGAATTTAATGTAAACACATCCAATCCCCTGAACCCTAAAATAAATTTAAATATTGATATGCGATCACTCAAATTTACAGGTTTCCGGGAGGTACAGGGTCGTTATACACTCTCTGCCCAGAATGTGGAACAGGGTGTAATATCATATTCCCTTTTCGATATTATTATGTTTAAATATCATGGACTGGCGCAAATAAAACCTTTTTACATTAAAGATATTCTTTCTCTGGTGGAGAATGATTCTCTGGAAATAGATATGTCCGGGTCGGTAATTGAAACTGATTCATTTCCCGTTATTTTTCGATTTGATCATGGAAATGGGTTAAAAGAAAAAAGCTTTAATTATTTTATCAGACAGCAAATGCTTAATCAACTGGTCAGGTTTGGAAACAGTGGAAACAATTTAAAGGTAATCGGTTCTTACACTGCTGAATCCAGTTTATCAGTGAATAAATATTCACTTGTAAATAGTTATTTCAACGGATGTTATTCTACATCAGAAAATGATACCGCTTCGTTTTTTTGTGACAGAGCACTCCAATCACATTTTGGAACCTTATATTTTGCAGCTCCTCAGCCGGATTTTCTGACATTTATTTCTGAAAGGTATTCTTACCAGTTCTCGATCAGTTATGGGACAATTGTTCCCTGAACACAAGCCATTTTGTACTGGAATAGTTGTTGCTGATATTATTAAATCTGTAACAGCTAATCACGATTGCCTTTTTATTACTTCAGAGATTTAATATCCGTTTGCTCTTCCATTTCTGATTCTAAGGAAAACTTTCTTAAGTCATACAACGAAAGGAGCTTAAATGGCACGAATCGCAATTAATGGCTTGGGTAGAATCGGGCGGGCAGCTTTAAAAATCATTATGGACACACCAGAATTGGAAGTGGTAGCGATCAATGACCTTCTTCCACCGGAAAATCTGGCATATCTGTTTAAATTCGATACTGTTTACGGTCGATATTCGAAATTAGTCAGTTCAAGTACAGATTCGCTTATAATCGGAGATAAAAAGATCAGGATGTACAACAGTAAAGAGCCATCCGAACTTCCCTGGAAAGATCTTAAAATAGATGCAGCGTTGGAATGTACAGGCCATTTCACTACGAAAGAGGGACTTGAGAAGCACTTAAAAGCAGGTGCCAAATATGCCGTTCTCTCAGCCCCTTCCAAAAATGATGGAATGAAGTTTGTGGTTCCCGGTGTAAACCACATCGAGAAAGGGGATACACTTTTTTCTGTAGCCAGTTGCACTACTAACTGCATTACTCCGGTGGTAGAAATTATGAAGCGACGCATAGGAGTGGAGAAAGCGATCATGTCTACAGTACATGCTTATACTTCATCGCAGAGTCTGGTAGATTCACCAAATAAAAAGTGGCGAAGGGGAAGAGCAGCTGCCTCCAATCTTGTTCCTGCAACAACCGGTGCTGCCATCGCAACTACCAAAGTAATCACAGATATCGAAGGGAAATTTGATGGTATCGCAATCAGAGCTCCAATTACGGTTGGTTCGATTTCCGATATTACTTTTCTGACCAGCAAGTCCACATCTATCGATGAGATAAATCAGATTTTCAGAGAAGAAAGTGAAACAGCACGATACCAGGGTATTCTGGGTTTTTCGGACGAGGAGATTGTATCCTCCGATATAATTCAGGACTCCCGGGCATCCATTGTGGATGGGACATTGACTAAAGTTGTAGGTGGCAACCTGGTTAAAGTGATGAGTTGGTATGATAATGAGTGGGGATATGCTTCACAGATGATAAGAGAGCTGGTACACCTTTCAAAGTTTGCAGTCTGATAGCTTCCTGAATCAATTCCGTATAGCTGATTGGAAAGACTTGGGGTGCAGATTTGCTCTGAACCCCAAATTAAATTACTTGTCAAATTGCTCAATACTAAATATGGTTCTGATACTTTGAAATTGTAAAAAAAAATAGTTTCTATAAAACTAAAACATATGGAAAATAACAACAGCATAGTGTAATAATGGACCGTAACCGATAATTTAAGCATATTTCTATTAAAATATCCTGACTTCTAAAATCTTCTCACCCTCAATCAAATCTTCTGAACCTGTATTCGAATTTAGTATTTTTACTTTTTAGCTCAAAACAACTATTTGCAGGCTTTCTTTTTGTGAACACCAACAAACCAACCATAAAAATATCTGTCCGGAATCTAATTGAATTCATACTTCGTTGTGGTGACATCGATTCGGGTTTTTGCGGATCTAAAAGAGCTGTTGAAGGTACCAGGATACACCGTAAAATCCAAAAAAACCGTGATGGGAACTATGAATCGGAAGTAATAGTTAAAAATACCATAGATTATGATTATTTTACTCTGAATATAGAAGGAAGGATTGATGGGGTTTTAGAAAAGGATGGTCAGTTCTGCATTGAAGAAATAAAATCAGTAACTGATCCGGTTTCTTCCATTACTGAGAACTTCAATCCTCTCCATTGGGCCCAGGTTTCCTGTTATGCATATCTCTTTTCTGCCAAAGAAAATTTAGATTCGGTGGATTTGCGGCTGATCTATTGTGAAGTTGAAACCGAAAAAATCAAAGAGTTTACAAGGCATTCTACATTTGTTGAACTGGAGACATTTTTCCATGATCTGATAAAAAGTTATGAACCCTGGGTCAGGTTCGATATAAAGCGGATCTCAGAAAGAAACGAGTCACTTAAAAAACTGACATTTCCATTTAACAGCTATCGTGTGGGTCAAAGGGAACTTGCTGCATCTGTGTATAGATCCATTAAAAACAAACGTAATCTTTTCGCGAAAGCTCCTACAGGTATTGGAAAGACGATTTCAACTCTGTTTCCTGCGCTCAAGGCTATGGGAGAGGAACTCACTTCCAGGATCTTTTATCTTACTGCAAGAACTACCAACAGAGCCGTCGCTGAAGAAGCGCTTTCATTATTGAAAAACCAGGATTTACACCTGAATTTCATAACCCTTATTGCAAAAGAAAAAATATGTTTCCTGGAGAAAACCTCCTGTACACCACAAAGTTGTCAGTATGCCCGTGGTCATTTCGACAGAATAAATAATGCAATCTGGGATGTGATTCACAATAATGATGAATTTAACAGATCAGTTATAGAAGAATCTGCTTTAAAACACAGGGTTTGTCCTTTTGAACTGGCACTTGACCTTTCATTATGGTGTGATGTAATAATCGGGGATTATAATTACGTATTCGATCCGCAGGTCTGTCTTAAAAGGTTTTTTACGGAAAATGGCAATGATTTCACTTTTCTTATAGATGAGGCTCATAATCTGGTTGATCGATCCAGAGAAATGTTTTCTGCACAAATCCGGTCTTCTGTTTTTAAACAGGAGAGAAAAAAGTTAAGAAAAATTGACTCTGAAATTTATAAAAAATTTGGAAGAGTAGTGAACCGGATTCAGGCTTTGGGAAAGATGACAGAGGATGATTCAGTTTATACAAATAATGAAAAAGATGAAAAACTTATTACTGTTTTAAAAGAATTCATAGAGGAATGTGAAAAGTTCCTGAAGAATAACCAGACAATGGATAATGAAAAGGTGCTTGATTTGTACTTTGAGGCACTTCTATTCATAAAAGTATCTGAGCTTTTCGATTCGCGTTATCTCCTGTTTGTACAGAAAATAGAGAAGGATATTACCGTAAAACTTTTCTGTGTGGATCCATCTTTTCTGATGAGTGAAGCATTAAAAAGAGGCCGGTCTGCTATCTTCTTCTCGGCAACTCTTACACCCCTTGAATATTACCGTGAGATTCTGGGGGGAAGTACTGATGATGCTCTTATTAATTTGTCATCTCCTTTTGACCTGAAAAACCGTTGCATTCTGGTAGCTGGTGATGTCTCCACTAAATACCAGAACAGAGAAAAAAGTTTTTCCATACTTGCTGAATATCTTAAACAGGTAGTAAATGCACAAAAAGGAAACTATCTGGTTTTCTTTCCTTCCTATAAATATATGATCGATGTGTTTGACATATTTAGAGAAGAATATCCCTTGATGAAAACTGTTATTCAGTCAAATGCGATGTCTGAATCAGAGCGAGATGAATTTCTTAAAAATTTTCAGCCAAACCCGCAAGAAACTCTGCTGGGTTTTTGTGTGTTAGGTGGAATTTTTTCTGAAGGAATAGATCTGAAAAATGATCGCCTGATCGGTTCAATAATTGTGGGTGTGGGTTTACCACAAATCTGTATTGAAAGGGACCTGATCCGGGAATACTTTCAGATAAAAAATGGCTATGGCTTTGAATTCTCTTACCTATATCCAGGAATGAACAAAGTAATGCAGGCAGCCGGGCGGGTTATCCGTTCAGAGCAAGATCGGGGGATTATTTTACTCATTGATGAAAGATTTACTACACAGCAATACAGAAATCTGTTTCCTGCAGAATGGTTTCCGCATAACAAAGTATTAATAAATACCCTGGATAATTATCTGAGCAGATTCTGGAAATGAAAATAAGTTCAGACTCATATAGTTACAGTTCAAAATGCTCATTTAAAGACAATAATGACAAGAAGAGCAGTTCTATTCACATTGCCACTTCATAATCATATCCTCTTTGGGCATGAAATTTTTGCGGTGTGCGTAATAGGTGAATTTCCCTTTGTTCTGAAAAATAGAATCAAACTCAAAAGACCAGTAATTCAGTGTCAAATGAGAAGGAAATGTGATGCTGTACTCTGCTTTGGCAAAAGGTTTGTTCCAGTATTTTGTGGTGGTAAGAATATATCGGCCTTGACAATAATAAACCCTTTGACGGTAAATAATTTTTATAGAGTCGGTTTTTCCTGGCCTGACCGTCAAATTGAATCCGATTCCTTCGGATAATTTAGTATACGATGTGTCCTGGTTTGCTGACATGGCAATTAGCCTTATAAAGTGCGGATATTCATGAATACTATCTGTGGGAAACGGGTAATAAATGGACATGTGACCGGTAATCGAGTCATTGTTTGTGAAGTAATAAATACCTGAAACTTCCATCGTGTCACCTGAGATGAAAACGTCGATTCGCTCTCTTTCAAAGGTTATTTTTGCTATGCTCTCATTAGCACCTATAAATAAAGTCATGGTTAGTAGTAAGTTAAAAGAGTATTTTGTAATTAACATCAGAAAATATCTTTCTTTGCTGAAAATTGTTTTCTGATCCTGGTTTAAGTTTACACAGGCCTTCCTCATGGCAAAAATACTAATAATCTGATCTTAAAGGTAGGTTTTTACCTCAAAGGAGAAGTGAACTAATATGTTTTTGGAAATGTTAGTTTATCTTCTTTCAGTCCGGAAGTCTCCAGGTTAGAATCTCTCAGCAATCAAAAGGTAAACAAAAACTAAAAATTATCTTTATGCTGATCTGAAAAATATTTATCTTTTGAGATTTAATCAGTTTATGTTCAAAATGAACAAATGCTAATTGATTCGTGCTTCGGAAGGGGAAAATGGGAATCCATTTTTCTCCTGTATTTTTGAAGATGGATGCCCGGAAAACACTCGGGCATGACGAATTTAAGACATTTTGAATCAAAACTATTTTAATTAATAGCTTTTATGAATGGAAGATTATGCCCAGGCAGAATAAAGTACTTATGTCGGAAGCCAGGAAATCGCTTCAGGGTAGGTGGGGAATTGCAGTTGCAATTTCAGCGATTTTTATGGCGATCAGTATTGGGGCCAGTTCGATTCCCGGAGCAGGATGGATTGCCAGCCTTATAATTTCAGGTCCACTGATAGTAGGATTAAACAAAATTTTTCTGGAAATAAGCAGGGGCAGGCAAGTAGAGCTGGATATTCTTTTTGATGGGTTTTCAATATTTTCCACATCTTTGATCTCATATCTGCTTATCCTCCTGTATGTCATCTTATGGACACTTTTATTGATAGTACCAGGAATAATCGCAATGATTTCCTATTCTATGACTTACTTTATTATTTCTGAGCAAGTGAATATAAAGCCAGCGGATGCACTCAGAAAAAGCAAAATGATGATGCAAGGGAATAAAATGCAGTTTTTTCTTTTATGCTGCCGTTTTATTGGATGGTTCATAGTGGGTATCTTGTCAGCCGGAATCGGCTTTTTATGGATAATACCATATTTTATGACCAGTATGGCTCATTTTTATGATGATGTTAAGCAAAAGGAACAGATTCAGACGACAAATTAGAATTTGCCAGGTATGGCTATATGGATTCCGATTCTGATGAGTCAGGGCTACTGCAAAATCTTTTAAGGCCTATTAATAAACACCATTACTGTTCTTTATCCACCATCTCTTTTGAAACAACGGTTTTCCAGGGCAAGTGCCCCCGTGTCCCAGGTCTGCAGTTAACTATCTGTCCATTCAACTGGAAAAAAGGTACCATCATTTTATCAGATCTGATCGTCTGCCCCAAAAAACTGAGCCGGTATTGTTGAGCCATCAATTTACCAGATTGATCCTTTTTATGTAATACCGGGGATATGCTGTTATACTCGAATGCTCCTGCATCCACACCATTTCCCAGAGGCCTGGCTGTTCCTCTAATGTCAACAGAGGGGGCCTTATCAGAAATGGCCGCGTCAATTGCGGGGCAACCGGTTTTCAACTGCAGGTCAAGATGGTCATAATCAGCAAAAAACCGGTATGGATCGTCGATTTTTACGTTATGATCACTTTCTACTGATTGACTGTCTTCTATGCTGATACTTGTACTGAGATTGTTTCTTATCAGGCAACCTGAACTGCTGCTGCCGTTTTTATGTTTGCCTATTTTTATCCATGGAGGACCGGGTTTTTGAGAATTAAGATCACAAACAGTATTATTAATAATTCTGCAGTTTTTAGCCCCTAAAAGAGTGATTCCATGCCAGTGATCTGTAATCACTACATTGTTTTCTATTACCCAGTCTTCAAAAAAGCCATCAAAACAGCCAATCCCCTGCAATGTACCCCTAAATGGTTGATCAGGGTCGGTATAATTGATGAATGTATTACCAGACAGAACAATCCCCTTCACAACACCTGTTCCTACACCGCTATCCCCTACAGACCATGATTGAAACCCATCATCATGATTCTGATTTACAGCATAACAGTTCATTATAGTATTATGGGAAAAGCGGCAGTAATCACCTACCCCCCTAAGACCATCCCCGGCAAAGTTTTCAACGATGTTATTTTCTATTAAGCAGGAATCTCCGTCAACCGAAATCCCGAAATTAACATTTCTTAGTGTATTATTACTAATCAGACATCTGTTTGATCTGACTGAAAAACCGTTGCAGGATAAGTTGTTCCAGTCATCTTTTGTCCATTTTGAAATATTCGATGCTGAAAATAGTGTACATGCAAGTACCTCAATTTCCCGGGCAGGGCCACTATTGTTATGGCTTTCAATACTGAATAAAGTAACTTTCTCAAAAGGTTGTGCGTATTCCGGGCTGATCTTAAGTCCTATGAATCGCCATTTAGATGCTGCCAACAACCTGATGTTTTTAAGCCTGGGGTAATGATTCTTATTAGCCATCACAGTTATATAATTTTCATTGTAACAACGGCTGATGAAAACCGCACCATGATAGCCTGTATTTAAAATCAAGGTATCCCCACCTTTAACCGGAGCTCCCTGGTTTTTAATACGTAAAGGCATTCCCCATTTATAGGGGTACTTTTCACCTTCAAGGCACTGGACTAAGCCAGAATCAATAACCTGTTGCAGAGTATACCAGGGTTTAAGCGCAGATCCATCACCATCCGGACTTCCAGATTGCGGATCTACAAACCATGTTTTTGCAAATATCTGAGCAGTGGTTAAAAGAATAATAATAGAAAATCGGGTTTTCATAATAGTTACTCCAGTAAGATGTATAATTATAATTATACATTTACTGAAGGGATAAAAAAAGTTTTGCTTAAACTACCTGGACAGGAGAGATCTCATAAAATCAGCGTAACCTGAAAGCTATCTGCGATCGTATTTACACAATTTGCCTTATATCAAAGAGTTAATATAATAGATTATTGACAAACAGATTCTGATCAAAATGAATAAATGCCAATTGATCCGGAGCTGGAAACCATCTTTTTCCTCTTATTTTCTACGATGGATGCCAGAAAAACTACTCGGGCATGACGGATTTGGTTCATTTTCAACAGGAACTGAATAATCAACTAATTTACAGTAATAAATTTTATTTTCTTATTATTTCATCTCTTTCGTTTCATCATTTCCTGTTATCTTCCGGAATTCTGCTCCAGATAAGTTCACCATTACGGTACACTGCTTTTATCCTGTGAAGTGGTATTGTTATTTTGCGGCTATACTGATCGCAAAGAGTAAAGGATTGTGAATCGATTGAATCGATCTGATTAAGAGAAATTCTGACTAATCCGGTAACTCTATCTTCATATTCAAGCTCAAAGTGAGCTTGAGAGAAAGAGAAATCCCAACGAATCCGGTTAAGAAGCTTCTTAATGTATATCAAAATGAGTTTCCAAAAATATTAACGATTATTTTAAAGGTATGTATAGCATATCCGGTAAAAACGGCAAATTTATGGCCAAACAGGTCCGATTGCCTTCCAGTTTCAATTTAAAATAAAAGGCAATTGGCAGGATCTAGTAATCGTTATATTTCCGGGAATTATTTATTGATTGATGAGATAGCTGCTTGAAATGAGAGGAAAAATTACATCATAAATACTAAGCGGGAATTTTAAAGCCTTGTCCGTTTTTTCAGACAAGGCTTTTTTCAAAAATCAGTCATCACTTCGTCCCAAAAGGCCTGCCCGAAACAGATAATAGATCAGAGTTAATATAGAGCTGGCAGCTGCTGCTACATATGTCAAAAAGGCGGCATTCAGTACTTTCCCGGCATTATGAGCATCCTTACTGGGTAAAAGTCCGGCTTGAGCCATCATTAGCTTAGCTCTTCTGCTGGCATCCCATTCCACTGGAAGTGTAATTAACGAAAAAGCTACTGCTCCACTGAAAAGGATCGCTCCAAAACCAATCAGCGAACTCGAGGTAAACAAAAAACCGAGAGTAATAACTATATAAGAGAACCAGCTGGAGATGTTGGAGAGAGGGACCATGGCAGTTCTCAGATGAAGCCATACATAACTTCTGGCATGTTGAATTGCATGTCCTGCTTCATGACAGGCGACTCCAACTGCTGAGAGACTATTTTCACTGTAAACCGAAGGAGAAAGCCTTAATACCTTGGAAGTTGGATCATAATGATCGGACAGAAAACCTGAAACCTGTTCAATTCGTACGTCATTAATGCCTGCTGAGCGCAGCATTTGATGAGCAGCCTGTGCTCCGGTCATCCCAAAAGGTGCCTGCCAGGTGGAAAACTTCTTAAATGTCGATTTGGTATACCATGATGCAAAAAGAGCCAGTGCCAGACCCGGTAAGGCAAAGACCAGATACATCGGATCAAACATAAGCATAAAACCACCTCCTGAGATAATCTTTTTCCGAATGTAATTTCTGCACATATATGCAAGTATCAGGCCAAACAAAATAACACTTATAGCTTGGCTTTTATAATATAATTGATGTCATTTTTCACCTCGGGGCAAGAAATCTATAGTTCGATTATAGAACTGATTGATTCACTTTAAAACAGGAAAAATCTGCCACTTGGATCACACTTCTCAAGAAACAGGATAATTATTCCCTAGAGCCGAATTATTAATAACAGTTAATAATAAAACGAAATCTATATGACTCATAAACCGGTAATCATTTCTAAACTGGTTGTAAATAACTGGAAGGGTTGCCAGGTTTCTTAAATAGTACAGGAGGTGAAAAATGAGTTTTATGAAGCACTGGAAATGCAAAAGAGGTTATCCCATGCATCATCATCACCCTATCAGATCTATTAATATTCTGAAGATTAATGCGCTATTGACCAGACTCAGAGCAACAGGTTCCTTTTTTGCAGGGTTGACTGCGCTGGGAGTCTTCTTTATCGGTAGATTAATGATTGCGAAACTGATGATTAAAAAGATGAAGATAGATACATTGGATATAAAAAATCTTAATATCAGGAAGATGAATATGGAATCAAAGTAAGAAGTTAAGAAGGTAATCCTGGTTTTATCCCTCATACTTCAATATTCAAGATTCGTTATTCGATGTTATTGCTTGTCAGTGTTTATGTATTTATGTGGCACACATGAGAGCCAGGCCAGGAAATTTCGAATATCGAACATCGAATCATGAATATCGAAGTGAATGGAGCGGTCAGCACAAAGGTAAATGATCTTCGAGGGGAGTTGAGTCCTGAAAGGAGATTTCTGAATCAATAGATAGTGTTTCTGTTTTATGGATCGACCTCAAGATCATAAAGCGATTGTTTGAACAGCGAGTGCCTTTTGCGCTGATTATAGGAACCTACTGCCCGTATCGAGCCTATAATGGAGCCGATATAGAACCCTGATCCCAGAAGAGTGGAGAATATAGCAGCACCATAGTTCTCCTGACGCACAAATTCTACGGTTGACCATGCAAGAAGCCCGTTGAAAAGCAGGGAGAAAAAGGCAGTTCGTTTACGTTCGCCAATCACATAACCAATACCTGGAACGATTGCAGAGAGAAAACCGGCAGTTGCACTACTACGTGGCCTGAGGAGGTCCAGTGATTGATTGAGCGAATCGATTCTATCTATGAATCTGACAAGAGAGGAGCCTTCAGAAAAATCATCTATTGTTAATTCAGGTACAGAATCTACACTGCAGAAGAGAGCAGTCACCTTTGCAAGTAACCGGTATTCTTCATAGAGCACGGGTGTATTGAAAAAGGGCTGATACTTCTCAAGCAGGGCATATGAGTTTGAATACAGGCCCTCGGTATAAAGACGTTTTGCTGCCAGAAGATAAAGCTCTCCTTCAAGAGTTTTCCGTTCTTTGGGAAGCAAACTTAACAGAGAATAAAGTTCACGTGTAAAACGATGGGAATCGTATGCATAGTACGCTGCGAATAAAACTATCTTTTACGTAAATTTGGAAAAGAAGCTTATGGAATTCGCCTTTTTTTCTTTGTGAGAATAAAATAGTATCTTTATTTATCCGTTACAATCCATTTAGCTCTACATCTGCAGATTAACAATGAAAATCCGATTTAGATTAATCTGCATTTAATTCTGGAATTGAGCTTCCCATTCAAGATAACATCTGCAATATTTATAGGATATCTGTTACCAGAAAAAATATACAAGAAGTAGAAGGATTATTATGCCTTGAAATACAGTTCCCCAGTTGTCCAAAGAAATTAGGAAACCTCAGAAAAGTAACAAAATCAATAACTTAAAAACAATTTCCCTGCCCGGGAAAAAAATAGCTGCACTGTTACCAAAATTTTGATATATTATTTCCCATGGCACATCCAACAAACCCGAAGATCGACATATTTAACTTCTTTAATTACTGTGAATATCTTCAGGCTGTTTACAGCTGGAGAAAAGAACATGAAGAAGGGTTTTCGCATCGACGGTTCTCCCAGGAAGCAGGAATAAAAAGCCCCAACTACCTTCTTCGGGTTCTTAAAGGGGAGAGAGCTCTTAGCGAAGAGTACTGTAAAAAATTCTCTACTGCTTTGAAATTACAAAAAAATGAGGCTTCCTATTTCTTAACACTCGTCCTTTTCAACAACGAGACTGAAGTAGCCAAAAAAGAGGCTCTGCTCAGATCACTTCTTTCACTTCGTTACCGGCGGGGTATTCACAGGATTAATGATAAAAAGCTGCAGTTCTTTAGTAAGTGGTACTATCCTGTGATAAGAGAACTGGCTACCATCATGAATTTCAAAAATGATTATAATCTTCTTGCCCGTAGCTGTATACCACGAATTACTGCACAACAGGCAGAGAACGCAGTCAGCTACCTGCTTAAAAACGGATTTCTTAAGACAGATGAGTCAGGAAAGCTGCTTCGCACAGATCCGGTGATTTCCAGTGGAGATGAAGTCTATTCTACTATACTGCGAAATTATCATAAGCAGACTCTCACCCAGAGTATCGAAGCGCTTGAAACTATAGAGAAGGAAAACAGAGATATCTCTTCACTCACAATGTGTGTTTCCAGAAAAACTTTCGGTGTGATTAAAAAGGAGATACAGGATTTCAGAAAACGCTTGTTGCAAATCGCAAAAGAGGATGATAATCCTGAACTGGTCTGTTATACCGGTTTTCAGCTTCTTCCGCGATCAAAAGTCATATCCAAAACTCAAAAGCGATGTGAAAAACAATGAAAAAGCTTACATCCTGCAAAATATCAATCAAAATTATAGCTGCGGTTGCAGGGATATTTTTCCTGTTAAAATGCAGTCCGGGTATTTCTGGAGGAGGTTCAGAAGCCGGTAACGCAAAAATTGCAGGTATGATTATTGACAAAGATGGTAATCCTGCAGCAAACACCATAGTGAAGCTTCTTCCGTCTGAATACAATCCGGTTACCGATGAGCCGATTGCCGATTCCTGTATCGATACTACCGACACCAATGGTCTTTATCACTTCACAGTAGCAGAAAACCACATCTATTGTATTCAAGCAGTGCAACAAAATACCCGCCTTCGGGCGCTGATAACCGGCATAGCTGTGGGTACCGAGGATTCTACTATTCAAGCTTGCAGACTTTCGTTACCAGGCACAGTTCGGGTACTTGTATCAAACGAAAAGGACAATACTCCAGGTTATATCTTTATACCGGGGACCACTTTTTTTGTAAAAGTAGATTCAGTGGAAGGTTACACTCTACTTGATTCGGTACCATCAGGTGTTATATCTGCGATTTCATATACCTCCTCCTCCGACACCAGTCTGCCTGTTGTTTTAAGTCAGAATGTTCCAGTAAACTCCGGGGATACCACGACGGTTCTGTGGCCGGACTGGGAGTATTCAAAAGAACTTATACTCAATACCTCCTCTTCCGGTGCAGACATCAGGGAGAATCTCAATAATTTTCCGATACTTGTAAGGTTGACTGCAGCTACTTTCGATTTTAGCAAATGCATGCCTGAGGGTGAGGATCTTCGTTTTATCTCTTCAACCGGCAAGATACTTTATCATGAAATTGAGCACTGGGATCGTGAAAACAGCAGTGCTTCCATTTGGGTTAAGGTGGATACCATTCTGGGGAACAATGCGAAACAATCGATAACCATGATCTGGGGGAATCCCTCTGCGACTGCTCCGGTAAATGAAAAAACGGTATTTGATACGACCGATGGATTTGAAGGTGTATGGCATCTGGGAGAAGAAGCAGGCAAATCGTTTCTGGATGCAACTGACAATCATTATAATGGTATTTCACCTGATACAGCCAGAACACAAAAGCAAAAAGGTTATATCGGCAATTGTCAGGTATTTGATGGTAATGGCGATTTTATCACCATGCCCAACACTGCAAGCAGTAAACTGGATTTTCCGGATGATGGTTACTTTACTGTAAGCGCCTGGGTATCTTTAGATACCATTGATAACACATCACAGGTGATTGTTGCGAAAGGATATACTCAATACTTTCTTCGTTTCACTTATTTTCCTGCAGATTCTCCACTCTGGGAGTTTTCTGAATTTGATGGCCCCATCAGCTGGCAGGCTTGTACAACTAAGGCATATGCGCGACAATGGTTATTAATTACCGGAGTTCATGCTGGAGACAGGCAGTTTCTCTATATTAACGGAACTCTTGCTGACAGTAATCCAAACACTTACAGTTCGTCTATAATGTCAAGAAATACTTCAAATGATATCACCATTGGAAGGTTTTTTGAATTGGTCAATTTACCAAATAATACGAATAGTTACTGTTTTTTCAAGGGAGCAATCGATGAAGTCAGAATTGAACGGGGAGCACGAAGTTCTGACTGGGTTAAGTTATGCTATATGAATCAGCGCATTGATGATCGTCTGGTTATGTTTAAATAATTTCAGGGCTATAGCTTTTCATAACATAAAACAGAGATAATTTTCCGGATGAAAAATTTAATAACCAGATCACATAATAAATATAGAAAAGAAGAGTCATATGAACGGGGGTGTAGTATACCATTCATTTAATGGCAGGATTACACCTGAATGCACAAGCAATATTAATAGAGCAAGTTTTCGCTATATTCCATTTAATAATGGTTTAAGCGCTTTAGTAACTATGTTAAATTCATTTTCCTGGGGTAGATTGGCAAAAACAGAAGCTGCTATCGACATATTGCAAGTTTCAGCACCTGGATACAAAACTAAAAAATCCCAGTGGATAGCTATGAAGGGACAGTTTGATTTCATTCTTGAAACCGAAGCAGTTGAAAATTGCACTAAATATAAAAGTTGTAAATATGAACTAATCGGTGAGTGGACCGCACAAAGTGTTGGTTGAAACAAATTACGATCCTGACTGGAGCAGGTTGTAAATGTTGCACAGACAGTAACTGGGAAGTAAAATCGGCTGATTTGTCATGAAAAATTCAAATACTGTTAAGTTTCTGATAGAGTTTTTTGCATATTAAACTTTTGTTACATATTAGAAGCAAAGAGGTTCGTATGAGTAAGAAAAAACTGATTTTGGCAGGCCTGGTTGTAGCACTATTAACAGGGGCAGTCCAGAGCCAGACAACTAAATTTCCGTATCCGAAAAAAATCAAATACCCTTATGGTTTTATGCCAAAAACTCTTACTTCTGAACACTTTGATAGTTGGTATAAAAGCTATAAATCAAGCCAATTGTTACAGCAGTGCAACGGAGGAATCAGAACAGATGCTTATTCTGAAGAAAATGGAGTAACAAAAGTTGAATCTATGGGATGGGCAATGATTATTGCTGCATATATGGGAGATAAGACTACTTTTGACGGACTATATAAATTCTACAAGAGTAAAGTACAGGGTCATGGCATGATGGCCTGGAAAGTAACTTGTGGTGGTATTAATGATGGTGGAAGTGCAAGTGATGGGGATCTTGATGTTGCTTTTGCCATGGTGGTAGCTTCATGGCAGTGGGGAGACAGCTACAAAGACGAGGCGGTCAATGTAATTAACACAGTTAAAAAATTGATTGTAAATTGTGGCGGTACATCAGTGATTGCCGGGGGCATGGCGGGAATGGGCGTTTATGGCGGATGCAATGAGACCGATATTTCTTACCATACACCTGCATTTTTCCGGTGCTTCGCTGAAGTAACAAAAGACAATGCATGGAGTAAACTGGCTGATGACACCTACACACTTCTGAATAACGGTGCGAATCCTACCACCGGGCTCATTCCCGACTGGCAGTCATTAAACGGAGGACAGGCATCGGGTGGAAGAAATCACTCTTATGGGTTTGACGCCTGTCGTGCACCATGGAGAATCGCACTTGATTACCTTTGGAATGGAAATGAAAAAGCAAAAGCATGGTGTACAAAGATATCTAGCTGGGCCTACGGTGTCGGGCCTGCAAATATCAAGGATGGGTATTCCCTTGATGGCAGAGCAACAGGCAGGTATCATAACATGTCTTATGTAGGAGGATTTGCAGTTGCAGCAATGTGTAACAGTCAGGAAGTCGCAGATGCTTTTGGTACAGAGGTGGCAAGGATGCGATTTGATAATTACTGGTACCATGGGTTTCTGGGCAATTGCTATATGATGACTATGATTGGGAATATGTGGCATGTCAGAGATGCAGAATCCACATTTGTAAATAAAAAATATCAGAATACGGCTAATAATTCCGTTACAGTAAAAAACCTGAGAAATCGTAAATTTGAACTGTCCGGAATTTCCAATGGAAGCAATATTAATATAATTAACATGCAAGGACAGTTGGCAAAATCAATCATTATCAATGGGAAACAGAATTGTTTAATCGATTTATCAACCCTGGAGAATGGTTGCTACATACTTTCCATCCATGAGAAGAATAACAAAACCGGCATGAGACAGATTATCTCAGTTTTCTGAGTTATTGCTGATTTCCCAAATTGAGAGTGTTCGAATGCGAACACTCTTCAGGAACAAATGTACTATGGAAGGCAAGCCTTAATTCTTGCGTTCTTTTTATAAAAGTGATCACCTTTTTCTCTTATGGGTCCTCTTTATTAAGAAAAATAGAACCAACACTATATATTGCAAAATAAACATCCCAACCGGATTTATTTAAAAGGGACATGCACCATGCCACAGATTCGTGTATCTTATGTTAAATTGATATGCTTGACTTTAATGGTTTTTTTACAGTATCCTTCAGCTGCTGTGTCTCCTGTTACAGTGGATGTGGATCACGGATTTTATGATTCTGCAATTACCATCCAACTTTCAAGCGGTTCACCAGGCGCAAAAATACAATATACACTGGATTGCAGTGATCCAAGATTCTCCTCTACCATGAAAAGTGCATCTTCACCGGTTTCGGTTCTGATAGATCCGCGCAGCACAGAGGGGCGTACAGCGACTCCGGCTGTTGTGCTCCGTGCAGTTGCAGTGTTGGCACAGGAAGAGCCAAGTCCTCTGGTTACCAAAACCTATATATTTGTGAATGAAGTTTTATCACAGAGTTATCCCGGGCTGCCATGGCCGCAGCCTAGTAAAGGTGGCTTTGCGGCTCAGGCATATGATTATGAGATGGATACAGCGGTTGTTTTTGATCCCCGTTATAAAGATCTTATTAAAGATGCACTGTTGGATATTCCAAGCATATCGTTAGTCATGGATATGGACAGTCTTTTTGGTAAAACCCGTGGAATCTATCAGAATGCATTAGAATCAGGAGCCGAATGGGAACGTTTCGGTTCGGCAGAGCTTATTAATCCTGATGCTACATTTGGATTTTCAGTACCTTGCGGAATTCGAATCCGTGGAGGCTGGAGCAGGCATGGGGATTGTCCGAAACACTCTTTCCGGCTCTTTTTCCGTGACAAATATGGTGCTCCAAAACTTCAATATCCACTGTTTGAAGATGAAGGTGTAGCCAAGTTCGATAAAATCAGCTTGCGGACTTCACAGAACTACTCATGGAGCTATAAATCCACAGAAGGTGCTCAGTGTACGATGGTCAAGGATGTTTACTGCAGAGACACCCAAAGGGCACTGGGGCACTATTATACCAGAAGCAGATACTATCACCTCTATCTCAATGGAATGTATTGGGGAATTTATCAGACACAGGAACAAGCAGACAACCGTTTTGCAGAATCCTATATGGGTGGAGATTACCGGGATTATGATGTTTTAAGCACAGTTAATGATTATACCATGGGTTCAAATAGAGATAAAACGGTGGAAGTGGAAGATGGTACAATTGACGCAGCCCAAAGGTTATGGACCAAAACCATTGCCGGATTCAGTACAAATTCGGACTATTATATGATACAGGGTTTGGAGCCTGATGGTAAAACAGTAAATCCCTCATATGAACGGCTTCTGGACGTGGATAATCTTATTGATTATTTACTTATAACATTTTATACCGGAAATTTTGATTCCCCGACATATGCATTTTCTGAACCTCAGAAAACCAATAATTTTCAGGCTATCTATAACCGTGTGAAGCCTGACGGCTTCAAATGGATGAGTCACGATGGAGAGCACACCATGGTAGACTTCAAAGTCAATCAGCGGGACACGGCTGTTCCAGCAATCGAAGTTGACAGAACAGGTCCATTTGATTTATCAGATGATATCAGGTTTTTCAATCCCCAGAGGATTCATCAGGCGCTTTGTGAAAACAGTGATTACCGGATGCGGTTTGCGGATCATGTTTTCAGACATTTTTACAATAACGGAGTTTTTTGTCCTGAACCGTCAAAAAGCCGTTACCAGGCAAGAGCTGCTCAGATAGAAAACGCAATAATTGCTGAGTCTGCAAGGTGGGGTGATTCAAAAATTGAACCTGCCCGTACAAAGCATGATGACTGGATTCCTGAACTTGAAAGGATTTATAATGAATACATGCCGAAAAGGACTGAAATTGTCATAGAGCAATTCAGAGCGGACAGTCTTTATCCATCTATAGAACCTCCGGTTTTTTCCGCAGGTCAAATCATTTTCGTCCGCAAAACAACCGGATCTTCAGGATATCAACTGACAATGACAAACCCCAACAGTTCCGGAAGCATTTACTATACAACGGATGGTAACGATCCACGTTCACCCGGAGGTAGTAACAATCCGGCAGCAAAAAACAGCACCAACGCTACCACAATTACTATCAACACGACAACAGTGGTTAATGCCCGTATTAAAAACGAGAATCAATGGAGTGCATTGAGAGATTTGCTGATTGTCATACCTCAGGATTACAGTGATCTGAAAGTTACTGAGATACACTATAAACCAATTGATAATGATAAGGATGCTGGTAGCTTATATGAATTTCTTGAATTAAAGAATACTGGAGCTGCTGCCTTAAATTTAACTGGTCTAAGCATTGGTGGCGGTGTTTCATTTGATTTTGAACCGGGTACGATTCTTGAGCCGGGTAGTTTTTTTGTTATTGCTTCTAACAGGGCAAAATTTGCAAGCAGATATGGATTTAATCCTCAGGGAGAGTACAAAGATCAATTGTCAAACAGTGGTGAGAAACTCGAAATACTTGATCCTTCAGGGGGTTCAATCTGTTCAATCACCTATAAGGATGGAGCACCCTGGCCAACTGAGCCGGATAAGACCGGAAGATCACTGGTTCCCGCTGATGCCAACCCTGTGCTCGATCAGAATGATGGTAGAAACTGGATAGCTTCACGGTCGGTGCATGGCTCTCCTGGAAGGGATGATCCAAATTCAGAAGGTGCAAATGTAAAAAGACAGAAAATGCTTAAGAGAAACAGGGTGTGTCGTGTCGGCTCCTTCAGTTTACTAATACCTTTTGAAGGAGAATTTCAGGTCAGTATTCTTAATATTCAGGGAAAAGTAGTCGCCAGTTTCCCCGAAAGAGGTAAATCGTATTATCAATGGAATCCTGCAAGTAATGGATTGTTTCTGGTCAGATTTAAAAGTGCTATAGGAGAGCAGGTAATCAGGAAAGTTCAGGTTGTGGATTAACCGGCTTTTGGCACAAAATCCATTGAATATGATAAAGTGAGCATAAATACTACGCTATACCCGGAAAAAGAGAGCCATTCAGTAGGTGTGTTTCCATTAATCAGGTAAAAATCCCCTGAAGGAAGGGGATAATTAACTCACAGCCAGAGACTTTTTTTAAGAGTACCAGTCTTCTCATCTTGTATTCCCAAATATTGAAATGTCGGTAAGGGTACCGCCGGAAGTTTTCGAAGGTGTTGCAAAAAATATTGGCATGGAAAATGCACGGTTTTGACAATAGGCTAAAGATGAAGATTCATTTTTCATAGTGGGGTTTTATTTTTAAAAATACAAATAGTGATTTAGCGTGCTGGGTATTGCATGTAAATATAAATTATAATGAATAATGTGAGTAATACAGATTCAACCAGTTATTCTTCTCCTGCTACGATCCTGATTATAGATGATCAGCCGAAGAATTTAGCTGTAATTGGCGATTACTTGATGAAGTGTGGTTTTACCGTAATAGTTTCCCAGACAGGGGTGGGTGGGCTGAGGCGTGCCAGAGGAGTTAAACCGGATCTGATACTTTTAGACATACTTATGCCGGATATGGATGGGTTTGAAACTTGCAGGAGACTGAAAGCAGATGAATCAACTAAGAATATTCCTGTAATATTTATGACTGCGCTCACTGGAATAGAGGATAAAGTAAAAGGGTTTGAATTGGGTGGTGTAGATTATATAACCAAACCGATAGAGTATGAGGAAGTACTAGCCCGGGTAAAGACTCATCTACAGATAGTAAACCAGAAAAGACAATTGGAAATTCAGGCCTGTAATCTGGAAAATGTAAATGCTTTATTAAATAAAGAGATAAATTCAAGGAAAGTGGCTCAAAGAGAGCTGCAAAGACTTAATGAAGAGCTGGAGGACCGGATTAAAATCCGGACTGCGGAGTTATCCCAGGTGGCTGAGCGTTTACGCCTTACAAATATCGAACTGCAGAAAGCTAACCAGGAGCTTAAAAAAGTTGACGATATTAAAACGGAATTTGTGGCACTTGCATCACACGAGCTAAGAACCCCATTAACAAGTATCCTAGGATATGCTCAGACTCTTGCTGCTTCTGATCTGCAATTAGACAGTTCCACCCGGGCTAGCATCTTGTCCACAATTGTATCTGAATCAAAACGGCTTGCAGCGCTGATCGGAAATCTACTGGATATTTCAAAAATCGAGACCAGGAATTTCCGGTTTAAAACTGAACCGTTTGATATCTCAGATGTAATCGATAGTGTTGTAAGTACACTTAATTTACCGGCCAATTTTCCATTAGTTGTTCACAATGCAACTAAGAATAATTGTAAAGCAGTAGGAGATAAAGAACAAACCGGACTGGTTATACGTAATATTCTGGATAACGCCATTCGCTATATTAATGAAAATGGAAAACTTACTATTAATGTCAATGAAACAGAAGATTATATACGGGTGGGAATTTCTGATACCGGGCCGGGAATAAAACCTGAGGAGCAGAAAAAAATATTCGAAAAATTCTATAGAATTCGCGATGAAAAAAAACGCAGTATTGGTTCTGGATTAGGTTTATCAATTGCTTCAAAGATTATTATATCACAGGGAGGGCAAATCTGGGTCGATTCAACCTATGGTGAAGGAGCCACTTTTTATTTTACTCTCCCTAAGGAGATTTGTGAATGAATAATACTGTGCTGGTTATTGAAGATGAAGAGATAATTGGAGAGCTTGTAAAAATCAATTTAATGATGAGAAAAATAAAATGTATCATCGCAACTACCGGCCAGGAAGGAATCGAAATGTTTGAATCTTATAATCCTTCGATTGTTCTTCTGGATATTCGTTTACCAGATATCGACGGATGGGATGTGTGTAAAAAAATAAAACAGAAGAATCCGGATTCGATTGTGATTTTTATGACTGCAGCGACACAGGTAAAGGACCGTGAGATAGCTGAAAAAGTAGGTGCTGATGATTTCATTGAAAAACCATTTGATATTAACGAACTTGTTTCAATGGTAAATAAATACCGGGAATCTCATTAATCCTGCAATACTGTTTTTCTGTTGCCCAAGAACACCCTCAAAAGACAATCTTCAATATTCTGCTAAACTTTACGTATTTCGATGCTTCAAAAAAAGATTGAAATCTTTGGAAAAATATTTGCACCTGAAATCTTGTTGATTACTGTTTTTCAATAAAAGGCCGTTTCTGGCTGAGTCCAAAACGTATCAAGGAGATTTTAGCCGAAAATTTACAAGGGAGTAAAAATATGGAACCACGCAAATTTGTTGTTCCTGAATTTGTGATAGGCGAAGGTTCCCTGAATCTGGCCGGGCAATATGCTGGAAATTTGGGTGCAAAAAAGGCATTTCTGGTAACTGATCCGGGAGTTATAAATTGTGGCTGGGCCAAAAAAGTACAGATGAGTTTAGAGAAGGCTGGTGTCAACTATGTAATTTTTTCCGATATTACCCCTAACCCAAGGGATACCGAAGTAATGGCCGGGGCTGAAAAATACCTTCGGGAACGCTGTGATATAATTGTTGTAGTGGGTGGCGGAAGTCCAATGGATTGCGCAAAGGGAATAGGAATTGTAGCGAATAACCAGGAACAGATTTTAACGTTTGAAGGTGTGGATCAGGTAGTGGTTCCAATTCCTCCTCTGATCTGTATTCCAACAACTGCCGGTTCATCTGCTGATATATCTCAGTTTGCAATAATAACCGATACTAAAAGGAAAGTCAAGATAGCGATAATCAGTAAAGCAATCGTACCGGATGTTGCACTGATTGATCCTGTAACAACTACCACTATGCCGGCAAATATTACTGCATATTCAGGAATGGATGCATTTGTCCATGCTATCGAGGCCAGTGTCTCCACCGCAAATTCTATGATCACAAATCTGCTGGCTTTGGAAGCTATAAGAGTTATAAGGAAAAATCTACTGAATGCAATAGAATACCCTTCAGATATGAATTACCGTAATCCAATGTCTTCAGGAAGTCTGTTGGCAGGAATTGCTTTTTCTAATGCAAGTCTGGGACTTGTGCACTCTATGGCGCACAGTCTGGGTGGCTATTATGATCTTATCCATGGCTTTTGTAATGGCATTATGCTTGATTATGTTTTCGATTTCAATTTTGAAAGTGCTATAGATCAGTATTCCCGTGTGGCTGAAGCGTTGGGATTGGATCTTAATGGGCTTTCTTGTGATCAGAAGAAAAATAAAATACGGGAGGAGTTGATCTCATTCAAAAAAAGTATTGGTATTACTCAATCGTTAAGCGATGCGGGTGTGAAAAAAGAAGATATACCTTTATTAGCCGGGCATGTATTAAGTGATCCATGCCTGGTCACCAACCCCAAAGAGCCTTCACTAAGGGATATTGAGAATATTTATGAACGAGCATTTTGATACCGAATCTGAGAGAAATGCCCGACTGAAACAGATTATCGGTTTAGGTGAAAAATCGATTAAAAAAAGCTATTATCCTCAATTGCAGAAACAGCTTGAAGAATTGAAGGCGAGTGAGGAAAAATATCGACGAATTGTTGATACCACCAATGAGGGTATCTGGATGATAGACGAAAACAATAAAACTACTTTTGTAAATAAGCGAATGGCTGAGATGCTGGGGTATAAGGTTGAGGATTTGATGGGTCATCCCAATACCGATTTTATGTTTCAGGAGGATATTTCTTCATTTAACGAGAAAAAAGAAACACTTAAGAATGGAATCTCAGCGATTGTTGAGCAACCTCTTCGCCACAAAAATGGACATAAGATGTGGACACTGGTCTCTGCTACTCCGGTTTTCGATGAGAATAAGAATTTTAAAGGTGCCTTTGGAATGCTTACTGATATTACTCAACGAAAGGAAACAGAAGAAAAACTTCAGAAAAAGGAGGAACAGCTTAGAATAACTTTAGAAGCAGGGCATATTGGCATTTGGGAGTGGGATGTTAAAAATGACTTGATTTATGCTACACCGGCTTATTACACAATGCTAGGGTATGAACCAAAAGAAGCGCCATCACATAAAAGTGAGTGGCTCAATCGGGTGCATCCGCAGGACCGGGATTATGTGGCTAAACAATTTAAAAAAGCGCTATCCAGAAATTTCAAAGAATATCATTATGATGCACGGTTTCGACAGGCGGATGGTACTTACAGGTGGATCCAGTCTAAAGGGTTTAGTTATGAACGTGACCAAAGTGGGTTAGTTACCCGTCTGACCGGGATACGCATTGATATTCATGACCGTAAGTCTGCTGAGCAGGAACATCTTGGCGCAATACACTTCTTCAAAAGCATGGATCTTATTAACCAGGCGATTCGTGGAACTAATGATCTGGAGCAGATGATGAGTGATGTTCTTGACACTATGCTTAGTATATTTGATGCAGAGCAGGCTGTTCTTATATACCCCTGTGATGCTGATGCTCCTACATGGCAGATTCCAATGGAACGCGCAAAACCCGGATTTTACGGGAATGTTTATCTTAACAAACTTGTTGTACCTACCAGTAAAATGGTTGCAGATATTTTCAGATTGTTACTTGACGCTGGCGGCAGACCTGTGGTATCGGGACCTGGTGCCGATTATGTATTGCATAAAAAGTTCACAAAACAGTTTAATGTTCAGAGCCAGATTTCCATGGCAGTGTATCCAAAGGTTGGTAAACCATGGGAATTGGCAATAGATCAACAGACTTATCCACGGGTCTGGACAGAACAAGAAAAAAATCTGTTTCAGGAAATAGGAAGAAGGCTTTCCGATGGTCTGACCACCCTTTTAATATTTCGCAATCTTCAGGAGAGTGAGGCAAAATATCGCAGGATTGTTGATACCACAAATGAGGGTATCTGGATGCTGGATGAAAACAATATAACTATTTTTGTCAATGCAAGAGCAGCTGAGATGATTGGCTATGATGTTGAAGAAATTACAAACCGGTCACTTGCAGAATTTATTCCTGAGGAAGATATGATTGATTTTATGGAAAATAATAAAAAACGTAAACAGGGTATTTCTGAGACATACGAACGCCGGTATCGCCATAAAAACGGAAATTTAATCTGGACTCTTGTTTCATCTACACCAATTCTTGACAGCAAAAATGAATTTAAAGGTTCTTTTGCAATGCTCACCGATATCACAAGTCGTAAATTAACTGAAGAGAAGCTGAAAGAATCTGAAAAGCGTCTGAGAATAACTCTTGAATCTGCAAAAATCGGTATATGGGATTGGGATCTTGTCAATAATCTCTGGTATGCAACACCCAACAGTTTTACATCACTTGGTTATGAACCAATATATGAAACAATCGGTTTAAATAAATGGATTGATATAATATATCCTGATGATCAGGAAAAAATTAGAAATATAATTGAAAGGGTATATTTATCACAGTCAGAGATTGGCAAACAAAAGTATGAAATCCGGTTCAGATATGCAAAGGATGGTTATCGATGGCTATTAATTCAGGGATTTGTTGTAAGCCGTGATAAAGATGGCAGGGTAACCAGGATTGTAGGAGTTCTTATTGATATCGATGAACGCAAAAGAGCTGAAGAGGAGTTGAAAAGATACCGGGAACATCTGGAAGATCTTGTTGAGACACGTACAAAGGAACTATCTGATGCCAATAAACAGCTTCAGGATGCAAAGGAAGTTGCTGAAGCTGCAAACAGGGCAAAGAGTCGCTTTCTGGCCAGTATGAGTCATGAGCTGCGTACTCCTCTTAATGCGATTCTGGGATATGCTCAGATTTTACAACAGGACGTAACGCTCAATGAGCACCAGAAAAAAGGCATTGAAATCATGAAAAGCAGCGGGGAGCATCTATTGACACTTATTTCTGATATTCTCGATTTGTCCAGAATCGAAGCCAATAAATTTGAACTGCATCCATCTGGAATAGATTTTTTGCTATTTCTGGATTCTATCAGAGATGTCATCAGGATTAGAGCTGAAACGAAACAGATATCGGTTAAATTTCAGATTGATCCGGATTTGCCACAAGGTATTATTGCTGATGAAACCCGGCTTCGACAGATTTTACTCAATCTGCTGGGGAATGCAATAAAATTTACCGATTCAGGGTATGTCATTTGTTGTGTGTCAGTTTTATCCAGTGAAAAAAATAACATTGAAAAAATAAAGGATAGCCAATGTACCATTCGTTTTGAGGTAAAAGATACTGGTGCAGGAATACCTTCTGATCAATTGGAAAAAATATTTGCCCCCTTCGAACAGGCCAAAGATACTGCTGTAACCGAAGGTGTTGGACTGGGACTTTCTATTAGCCGTCAATTAGTGCAAATGATGGGTGGGGAGATTTTTGTCGAAAGTGAGTTGGGAAAAGGGAGCAGGTTCTGGTTTGATCTCACTTTTTCTACTACCGACGTTTCGGTTCCGTTCAAACCTGCAGAGAAAAATATTATCGGTTATAAAGGAGCACGGAAAAAAGTATTGATCGTCGATGACCGGCGGACAAATCGTCTGGTGCTTTCAGAGTGGTTCTCACAATTGGGTTTTGAAATAACTGAGGCTGAAGATGGTATTAAGGCCATATCAGTGGCACAACAAAATAAGCCTGATATTATTGTGATGGACTTACTTATGCCTGGCTTGAACGGATTTGATGCTGCTTTAAAAATAAGAAAAATACCTGCGATTTCAAACGTTGTCATGATAGCGATGTCGGCAAGTATTACTGATGTAAAAGATGAACAGTATAAAATGGCGGGATTTAATGATTTTTTGTCAAAACCGATTGATCTGGGGAAACTATCAGGCATTATTAAGAAACACATGCACATTGAGTGGATATATGAAGAGAAAAAGGAAGTGGAAATTTCTGAGCCTTTTATTTTACCACCTGTAGAAGAACTTAACATCCTTCATGAATTTATCCTGCGGGGGGATATGCTGCAACTGAGTAAAAGAGCTCAGCATATCGAAAGTATAGGTAAGGAATATATACCCTTTGCACGAAAGTTGAAATCGTTAGCAGATACTTTTCAGGAACGTCGGATAGATGCAATGATAGAGGATGCATTAAAGAGAGTAAAATGAAGAAAGGTTTTCGTTAAGGAGGGTTGTTATTCTTTTGGGCAAATACAGATCATGTCGCATTTAAAATGTTTTCAATCCTGAAATCTGCTAGTCCTTAGCTATGCTTAATCTCTGACCTGGAAGTTACTATTTAATGATATTTATTTGCCTACCTGAAAACGGAATTGAATAAGCTACCGGAAAGTCATACGTAGTGGGGGTTTAAGGTGAACACTATTACATTGATAATAAATCCTTTTTACCTAATAATTTATCTATCGGGAAACCATAAGCTTGTAACTTTATTGGTTTCCCAATTCGTATTTTACAGGACGGCTTAATAGAAAGAACTATATATGTATTATCGAAGAAAAATACTACTTGCCCTACTATCTAATTGTGGAGGCAAGATTGAAAAACTGAAGCTACAGAAATTATTGTTACTTTTCTGTTCTAAACAACAGAAACCCTCCTATGATTTTGTTCCGTATAAATTCGGTTGTTTCTCATTTGGAGCAAATGCAGATCTTATTGCCATGAAGAGTAAGGGATTGATAGAAGAAACTGAAACTTCCTGGATATTAATAAATGAAACTCCTGAATCAAAACAACTTAATTCACATGACCTGATTAATCTTGATCTTATCTGTGCTAAATATGATAAACTTTCAACTGATGAACTGATTGTCCAAACCTATCTACTGCTTCCTTATTATGCAATAAACAGCAGCATTATTAATAAATTGCTTAATGAGGAGCAGAAACGGAAAGTGTCAAAAACCATAAGCAGTGATAAAAGCACGACTCTGTTTACGATTGGTTACGAAGGAAGATCTTTGGAGCAGTTTCTGAATTCCCTTATTCATAACAATATCAGAATTCTTTGTGATGTGAGGAAGAATGCAATGAGCATGAAATATGGGTTTGCCAAGGGTACGCTATCCAATGCTTGTTACAATGTTGGTATCAAATACTATCATATACCGTCTCTGGGAGTAGATTCAGCAGAACGGAAAGATTTGTCTACAAAAGATGATTACATAAAGCTGTTTACAGAGTACCGTGCTGATGTTATATTAAACACTGTGGCAGAACAGAAACAGATACTGGACTACATATCTGCCGAGAAGCGTATCGCACTAATGTGTTTTGAGAAGGACCCGCACATGTGCCATCGTTCTCATTTAGCAGAAGCAATAATTGCATTGAGTAGCTCAAAACTACCTTTAATTCATTTGTAAAAATGGCAACAGAAAAAGTCCTCATTTCAGTAAAAACCTATCCTTCACTATCTCGAAAATATGACGAATTAGTCTGTACTGCTGGTGTACGGCAGGATGGTAGCTGGGTTCGTTTATATCCCATTCCATTTAGAAAAATGGGTTATGATAAGCAATACAGAAAGTATGAATGGTTAGAAGTGGATCTTGTTCGAAATGAGAAAGATTTCAGACCTGAAACTTTTCGAATCAGAAATGTTGAGAGCATTAAAAGAATAGGTGAAATTCCGACTGATAAAGACGGTACGTGGGCTCAACGAAGAGACATGCTGCTTAGAAAGGTCTACGATAGCAAAGAACAACTTATTAAAGATGCCTACAATCCTGAAATCTACCGATCTTTAGCAATGTTTAAACCTACTAGAATTACCAATTTTATTATAAAAGAAGCTGAAAGCAGGGAATGGAACAAGGAAACACTTGAATATATTGAAGCAAAATTACATCAGATCGACCTTTTTTCAGGTGTTCCTGAAATTTTTAAAGTGGTGAAAAAACTACCCTTTACTTTTTATTATGAATTTTTAGACTCTGAAGGTAAAAAGAGCACATTGCAGATCATCGACTGGGAAATAGGTGCACTGTATTGGAATTGTATTAAGCGTTTTACTGGTGATGAAAAAGAAGCTTGTGAATGTGTAAAGAAGAAGTACTGGACAGATTTTGCTTTAACCAAAGACATCTACCTTATTCTTGGAACTACTAAGGAATACCATGCTAAAAGAGCTCCTAACCCGTTTGTTATAATAGGAGTATTCCCGCCAAAGTTCGAATACCAATTACGATTGCTGTAATAAAAATAATAGACAATACTAAAAGTACAATTTACAGGAGTGCGCTTGTGTTTAATAATAAATGCAATGTGGCGGGGTCAAATGACGAAGTAGCCAAATTTTGGGTTAGGTGAAAAAAGAAACATCTTCCGGTTAATAATCTAACTTCAAAAATAGCCCTGAATCAAAATTGAAAGGACTTCCACTCAGGCCAATGTGTATTTTTAGAATTACCATAATTCGGTCTGTTAGTCAAATTATCATTGTTCGATATCAAAAAAAATGAGCCTTTCCTATTCTAATCTCAATCAACTATATAAAATTCATCCTTCATGGCGGCTTTTAAGAGCAGAAAATGCTCCGCTTATACTCTCCTTTCTTGATAAGGTATTTGTACAGCCGAATGTTCGGTTTATGACTCAGGCTAATCTGGTCTCTAAACTTGAAGACACTCTTTACCAGCTTCGAATAAGTGAGGGGGCGGAGAGCTTTCCACGTGCTGCCCAGGCGTATCTTGATGACTGGGCACAAAATGAAAAAGGCTGGTTGCGTAAATTCTATCCGGTTGGCAGTGATGAACCCCATTATGATTTGACTCCCGCTACTGAAAAAGTTCTCACCTGGATTGAAAGCTTAACTGGTAAGATCTTTGTCGGAACAGAATCCAGGCTGCTTACCATATTCGAATTGCTAAAACAGATGGTTTTTGGCTCCGAAACTGACTCTGAAGCACGGATTGCAGAACTTGAAAAACGTAAAGCAGAACTGGATAACGAAATTAAGGCCATTAAAAGCGGTAATATGGTGCTCATGGATGAAACCTCGATTCGGGACCGGTTTATGCAGTTCAGTACTATGGCACGTGAACTATTGAGTGATTTCAGAGCTGTAGAAAACAATTTCAGACAACTTGACAGTCAGGTTCGTGAAAAAATTGCCACCTGGGATGGCACCAAGGGAGCATTGCTTGAGCAGATATTTGGTGATCGTGATGTTATCGTTGATTCTGATCAGGGGAAAAGTTTTAAAGCATTCTGGGATTTTCTGATGTCATCCAGAAGTCAGGAGGAGTTTACATCTCTTCTGGAGAAAGTATTTTCTATGGATGCAGTCGCACCATTTGCGGAAGACAGAAGGCTGCGCCGTATCCATTTTGACTGGTTGGAAGCTGGTGAACATACTCAGCGAACAGTTGCCAGCCTGTCTCAACAGTTGCGTAGATATCTGGATAATCAGGCCTATCTGGAGAATAAGCGAATAATGGAGATTCTTGACAGTATCGCACAGAAAGCATTACAGGTCAGGGATCGAATGCCATCCGGAAGTTTTATGACCATCAGTGATTCTTCTCCGGAAATCCGTTTGCCGATGGAACGGCCTCTTTATACGCCGCCTTTAAAAGTGATAATCGATTCCGTTGTTAAAGAAGCAGCTGAAGAGGGTATTGATCTGCAGAAACTTTATGATCAGGTGTATGTTGATAAAAATGAACTTCAGGCAAACATTCAGAAAGAGCTGCAAATACAGGATCAGATTACACTTAGTTCAGTAATAGAAAAGCATCCGCTCTCAAAGGGATTAGCAGAACTTATTACTTATCTTACTATTGCAAGTGAGAATAGTCTTACTGTTTTTGATGAACTTCACAATGAAGAAATCATATGGCAGGACTCAAATGGTAAAAGGAAAAAAGTTTTAATTTCAAGAGTCATTTTTAACAGGAAGCATCATGGCTGAAACGGAAAAAATAGATGTAAGTAATGGATTTTCTGTAGTTTTGATAACGCTTCTCAAAGGTGTTGTCTATGCCGATGAGAATATAAAGCTCTGGCAGAATCTTCTTTCATTTCAAGCTCGCATAAGAGATTATGTGAGAGAAATCGGTCTGGAATTGGTCATAAAAGAAGACGAAGGTTTTGCATGGCTTCAAACAGCGGTCTCACAAGAGGGACAGACTGACTTGCCTCGTCTGGTTATGAAACGACCGTTGTCTTATCCAGTCAGTCTTTTACTTGCGTTATTGCGAAGAAGGCTTACAGAGCATGACACCTCCAGTAGTGAAACCCGTCTAATTCTTGGAAGAGATGAAATTGTCGAAATGATAAAAACATTTCTGCCGGCAGGATCGAATGAAGCACGGCTTGTAGATCAGATCGATACTTACATTAATAAAGTTATTGAGCTGGGATTTGCCCGTCGTTTACGAACTGAAAATAACAAAATAGAAGTACGTCGACTGTTGAAAGCCTTTGTGGATGCGCAATGGTTGAATGATTTTGATACCCATTTAAAAGGGTATTTGTTTTCTATGCAGTCCGGCACAACAGATGAGAGCGGTAAGTAAGTTATGGAAGATCAGTTGTCTTTTGGTTTCGATGATAATGATACGCTGGCTGGATTCAGGCTCCAAAGAATTGAGGTATATAACTGGGGTACATTCCACGAAAAAGTGTGGTCGCTGACTCCTGGCGGAAAAAATGCATTACTTACAGGTGATATTGGTTCGGGTAAATCGACGCTTGTAGATGCAATAACCACACTGCTTGTTCCTGCAAACCGGATTTCATATAATAAAGCTGCAGGTGCAGAAAGTAAAGAACGGTCATTGCGTTCTTACGTACAAGGGTATTATAAATCTGAGCGTACAGATGGAGGTTATGGGGCAAAACCGGTAGCCTTGCGTGATCAGAACAGCTATTCGGTTATCCTTGGTGTCTTTGTAAATACCGGGTATCTACAGACCGTAACACTTGCCCAGGTGTTCTGGATAAAAGAGCTTCAAGGACAACCCAACCGATTTTTTGTAGTTGCAGATGGAGAATTAAATATATCCGAACATTTTGCCAATTTCGGTAATGATATTAAAAATCTGAAAAAGAACCTGAAAAATATCAGTATAGTTGAAAATATATACGAGAGCTTCCCACCTTACTGCGCTTCTTTCAGAAGAAGATTCGGAATTGAAAACGAACAGGCGATGGAGCTTTTTCACCAGACCGTATCGATGAAATCGGTTGGTAATCTGACTGATTTTGTTCGTTCTCACATGCTCGAAGCATTTGAAGTTGAAAAACGAATCGAGGATTTGATAAATCACTTCGAAAATCTCAATCGGGCTCATGATGCCGTTTTAAAAGCAAAACGCCAGATTGAGCAATTAAGGCCGATAATTAACGATCTGGATAAACATGAATCAGTGGATTCTGATAAAAAAAAACTGGTTAGTTGTCGTGACAATTTACGTCTTTATTTTTCACGGATAAAGGGCGAGCTTCTTGAAAAGAGAATCAGGAATCTGGATGAGGAGCATCGCCGGTTATCCACTCGAATCGATCAGCTCAAAGAGCAGCACACTCATCTTCATGCAGAAAGAGATCTTCTTCGTCAGGCAATAGCCGAGAATGGGGGAGACCGTCTCGAACGGCTTAAAAGTGATATTCAGAGTTTGATTGAAAAGAAAAATTCAAGGCTACGCAAATTTGAAGAGTATCAATCCTTACTTGAGCGGCTCAACTTATCTGTTTTAATAGATTTGGAATCGTTCGTAAAATATCAGTTGTATGCGTCAAAAAGTTTATCCGGGTTTGAGCAGAAAGAAGCGGAACTTCAGAATCGTCGGACTGAAGCGGAAGTGAAGCTTAGAACGGAACGGGATAAACACACTGAAGTTATAAAGGAACTGGAATCTCTCAGATCTCGTAAAAGCAATATCGATTCAAAGCAGATTGAAATAAGAAAAAGTATGTGTAAATCACTCGATATCAACGAAGAAGAGATTCCTTTTATTGGTGAGCTGCTGCAGGTTCGTTCTGAGGATGCCATTTGGGAGGGAGCGATTGAACGGTTGCTTCGTAATTTCGGATTGTCGCTTCTGGTTCCGGAACGACATTATGCGCAGATTGCCGACTGGGTCGACAGGACAAATCTTCGCGGACGTATTGTTTACTTTAAAGTTCCTCAGAAACAACAGGAGAATGAGAATATAAACCTGCATCCGGATTCTCTGGTGCGTAAACTATCAATTAAACCGGAAAGTGAATTTTACACCTGGGTGGATGCGGAAATCCGGAAACGGTTTGATTATTCGTGTTGTAAGTCTATGGATCAATTTCGAAGGGAGAAGCAGGCTGTTACTATTTCGGGTCAGATAAAAGGGGTTGGAAATCGACATGAAAAGGATGACCGGCACGAACTTCACGACCGCAGCAGATATATTCTTGGATGGAGTAATGAAGAAAAAATCAGGCTACTAGACCACCAAAGGCTTTCTTTAGAAAAAGAGATACAGCGTATTGCAACGGTGATAAGTTCACTTCAGGATGAAAAGAAAAAATACGATAATGAAAAAACATTGCTGGTAAAGCTTGAGGGATATTCCAGTTTTGATGAGATAGACTGGAAACCGGTTACCATGCAGATCGAAGAGCTTGAGCGTGAACGAAAAGAACTCGAAAACACATCCGATATTCTGAAGACTCTTCAGAGACAGCTCTTGGAACTGGAAAATTCCATAAAAGAGAATGATACAAAGTTAGAAAAAGAAAATTATGATAAAGCACAGAATGAGGGAAAACAGAATGATGCAAAAAACCTTTTAAATCAGTGTCAGGAGATGATGAGTGATGAAGGGATGCGGATACTGGATCCCTTCATCGATCAGCTTGATGCAATGCGTTATGAGGCTCTGGGAGACAGGCAATTGTCTGTGGAATCGATAGATAACCGACAGACCGATATGCGTGAGTGGCTGCAGAAGAAAATTGATAATGAAGAAAAGCGGCTGAAAACACTTGAAGAGCGTATTATCAGAAATATGGAGGGATACCGCAGGGATTACGTTGCTGAGACTGTTGAAGTTGATGCTAAAATTGAAGCTGGAGCGGAATTTAGAAAAATGCTCAAACAGCTGGAGGCTGATGATCTGCCGAAATTTGAGTCCCGTTTTAAATCATTACTGAATGAAAATACGATACGTGAGATAGCCAATTTTCAATCGCAGCTCAACCGGGAGCGACAGGAGATTAAAGAACGGATTGACCGGATAAATCAATCTCTGGCAGGGATAGAATATAACAGGGGAAGATATATTGTTCTTGAAGATCAGATGACAACCGATATAGAGATACGTGATTTTCAGCAATCGCTTCGCGCCTGCACCGAAGGGAGCCTGACCGGTTCTGAAGAGGAACAGTATGCAGAAAGCAAGTTTCTTCAGGTAAAGGGAATAATTGACAGGTTTCGCGGACGTGAGGGATCGACAGATGTCGATAAACGCTGGACACAGAAAGTCACTGATGTACGTAACTGGTTTGTTTTTGCTGCTTCGGAACGATGGATCGAAGATAATACAGAACATGAACACTATACTGATTCCGGTGGGAAATCGGGTGGACAGAAAGAGAAACTTGCATATACTGTACTTGCAGCAAGCCTTGCTTACCAGTTTGGTCTTGAGTGGGGAGAGATTCGTTCCAGGAGTTTCCGGTTTGTGGTTATCGATGAAGCATTTGGACGGGGATCTGATGAATCGACTCGGTTTGGTCTGGAACTCTTCAAAAAACTAAATCTTCAATTGCTAATTGTTACCCCATTACAGAAGATTCATATCATAGAACCTTATGTGGCAAGTGTAGGCTTTGTCTATAATCCTGAGGGTCGGGAATCTCTTTTACGCAACCTTACTATTGAAGAATACAGAGTTGAAAAAGAAGCAAATGCCAGATGAATAGTTTACAGGAAAAATGGTCGACATTAACACAAATTAAGTCGATACTATCGAAAAAATGGAACAGTGGTATTTTTCTGAGAGATTACATTGAACCCTCAGGTCTCTTTCCTTTCAGAATTCCGCTCCGTGGTCCTGGACCTAACGATTTGAGCAGCCAATTTGATCTGGCACGTTCATGGGTTCAGCAATTTCTTATCACTGATACCAAACAACTGTTTGAGGTAGAGTGGCAACAGGTAAATAACAGGATTCTGGGGCAGAATCAGTTGCCAGTTGCAGTTATATTCCATTCGAGAGAAAACCTTCTCCGGTATATTAATAAAGAACCGGATTTCAAGCTGTTCATACGTTCCTCACAGGAAATACTCAGGGTTTTTCCAGAATTAAAAGAGTGGATTAGTAAACATCCGTTTGCGCTTGTCGAAAATTCATCTGATGTAAACCGGTTAATAAGAATCGCAAAATGGATAAAAACCACACCCAGACCAGGAATTTACATAAGACAACTGAGCCTGCCTGATATCGACACTAAATTTATTGAAAAACACAAGAAACTTCTGACTGAATGGTTTGATATCATTCTTGATTCATCGGTTATAGATGAAAATGCAACTGGAGTCAGAGGCTTTGAGAGGCGATACGGTTTTCTGGAAAAACCGGTACAGATTCGATTCAGAATTCTGGATAAAAGCTGCTACATTAACGGTTTATCGGATCTGACAATCAGAGCTGATGAGTTTTGCACTTTGAACATGGATATCGACACTGTATTTGTTACAGAAAACGATATCAATGGACTTGCGTTTCCTATGGTCAGAAGAAGCATAATTCTTTTTGGTCGTGGTTATGGATTCGAGTACCTTGAAAACGCACACTGGCTTCACAATAAAAGGATCCTGTACTGGGGTGATATCGATACGCACGGATTTGTTATCCTCAGTCAGTTTAGAAAACTTTTCCCATCGGTGAAATCATTTCTAATGGACCACGACACGCTACTTGCTTATAGGCAGTACTGGGTAAAAGAAGAGAAGCAGTCTGAAGCGATGCCGGAAAATTTAACCAACGAAGAATATTCGGTGTACAATGATCTACGATCGAATTTATTCGGAGAATCGGTTCGACTGGAGCAGGAGTTCATACCTTTTGATCGTATCTGCAAAGCATGCGACGAAATTTTAAATCTAAATTCCGCAGTTGAGGTGAATGCAGACACATAAGATATTGAGATGGTAAGCCTTGAACGCGGTGAAGGCCTTATCGACAACGTGATAAGGTCAAATCGCGCGAATGACTTAGGGCTTGTCCGCCGCACTTGCGTACTAAAGAAGGCGGGCTCAATAGGTTATGCGTATGCGCTACATTCAAATGAGGATTTTAGGTTAAAAGAAACCTCATGTTGATTCGAGCAAACGGCGAAGTTCATCACGGTTGAGATCGTAAAATTCTGGTGTAGTCTTCATCAACTTCGCTGGTTTCAGCGCACTATTACAGGATCTATAATGGCATAAAAAAGGGTAGTCCTGTAAAGGAACTACCCTTAAAACACAAATTTCAGATCTTTTCTTACTTATTTTAAACGACGTCTTGATAATCCAACCAGTGATATTAAACCGATTCCAAGCATGGATATCACACCGGGTTCCGGAACATTAGTATTATTTTTATCATTAAATGCTGTCAAATGTGAAATTCCCGGTTGTTCTATATTTTTTTTATTACCAGCTAAAAGCCCGTGTGTGGTCCAGTTGCCAGAATTTTTACCATTTTCCAACCACCAGATCGAATATTCAGGACCAGCTTTAACTGTATAAAATTCAATTTCTTCAGAAGTTGCCCACGTACCACTTTTATTTGTAGAGTCGTAAGTAACCGTCATAAAAAGATCCCCAGTACTGTTAGATTCAACCTTCTTGAATCTATCTAGAACAATATTAGAATCTCCTTTGTAGTAGTCCGATGAAATGATCTGTTTTATAATTGCATCAAGGTCATCATCATTCATCGGAGAACCTTCACCAGCGATCTTACCAAACGTACCAAGATAAATCCCATATCCATTAGCAGCATAATATTCAACTGAATCTTTTGATAAAATGAGATCTGCAGAAGCCGAACCAATCATCCCGGCCATAACCAGAGCTATACATGTACCTAAAAACTTATTCATAAAACTCCCTGAAAAAACTTAAAATTTAGAAGGGCATGAAACACGTAAATCGCATTCCAGTCTTTTAACAGTAACAATAATTATAATAAATCAATAACTTATCTATAAGTAGAAACTGCAAGACAAGCCCTTTAGTGTAACTTTTAGGCGACATGTGTCGAGGAATCTTACATCTTTTAGCCGACAGCCACAAATTTTTGAAATATTTCAAATATATTACTTTTGGATACGATACCCAGGCAATGAGAGATTCATAAAGGGACGGCCTATGTTATTCCGCATTAAAAACCATCCATAAAAAATTGTCACTCCCCCTCTTTTTTGCGCCTAAATCTTTAAAACCAAATCTCTTATAGCAAATGCCAGTTCGATCAGCCTTTGGTAATCTATAATATCCGGATTATCTTTTGGAGTATGTGTAATTGTCTGAGTTTCCATGTTATCCAAAAACCATTGAGATGTAACCGCTATTGCAGGTCTGCCATACTGAACAAAGATACTATGGTCACCCTGTGGCCACTGGATGCCTTCTTTTATTTGAGGGTACCTACAAATGATTTCCAATGCCTTGTTTTTCAAATCTTCTGGCAGATCGAAAAACGAAAAAGCAGATCCTCCTTCTTTATAACCTGCTCCATCAATATTAATATTACAAATGATATTATTCATTGTATCTTTGTTAATTTCCAGATACTTCATCTGTCCTGAAACGGCATAATAATCTTCGCCGTTAAGTGCAACCAGTTCGATTTGATACGGACCAGTATAATCTTTAAGAAGATCAGCCAACAGCAGTAAAACTGTTACACCTGTTCCGTTGTCAATCGCTCCAGGTGAACCTTTTTTCGCATCGATATGAGCAGTTATGAGAATTCGATCAGCACCCTGGCATCCTTTTTTTCCAATAACATTAAAGCCATTTCCTGAGATTCGTTTTGAATTTGATTGGAGATAAACATCTTTTCCAATAAACGGGATTAATTTTGCACCCTCTTCTTCAGTCAAATACACTGAGGGGATATCAAAATCTCCATCTTCAATGAGCGGAAACGGATAAACTCCTCCCGCCAGAGCCGGATTTCTTCCGGTTGCACAGATTATCGCTAAGTTTCCGCTCTTTTCCAGTAAAGAAATCACTCTTCGATGTTCTTGCGGGTTATAGAACACAAAGTTCTTTGGCATAAGCTGTTCTTTTGCAATTTCACCATTGAGTAGTAGAATTTTATCCCTGCAATCTAGTTTTTCAAGCTGATCTGCAGTGGATGCATGCACAAGTTCAGCTTTCACAGTACATCCTAATGAATAAGGACTAACAAATACATCAAAATCTTCTCCATCGGCATTAAGTGTTGCGCCACCATTAATCCAGTCTATAGCTTCAAATTCCTGCTTTTCAGCTCTCCATCCTGAAAGAATCAATTCATTTTCAAAAAAGGTAGTTGCTTCTCTGTTACCTTCACTGCCAACACAGCGTTCTTTGATATCAACACACAATCTTTTAATGTATTCTTTACTTTTCTGGATAAGTCCTTCGGGATAATTCATTGGTATTGTCTCCTTTAAAAAAATTAATACAGGATAAGTAATTCGATGGTTGCAGGATTAAAATAGGGTATTACAGGTTAGAAAAATTGTAAAAAAAAGACAAAATTCTTATGCTGCTGCATTGCCATGAAGCGAATCATATCTGGGGATAAGATACCATATCATAATTCTCTATATAACTGAAATGTTCAGGACACAATAACGGTAAACCGAACTCAAAATAAATTCCGTTTTTAAAATTGGTTACCGGTTACGGAAAACTACTGGCAAAAATATGAAGATACTTATTATCAATGCATATTGTTGTAAAAGAGGCAAAAGATAAAACCTGAAGAATCGGAGTGTTATTACCAATTAATATACCTGACAGAATACCCTGACAAGATGAGCAGAAACCAACTGCAACTGTGCTTATTGATAGACCAGTAAATATGTTTTTAACTTCGGTATCTTTACCCCTTGGCATCGAAAACGAAAATATCTAAATCAATCCTTTTTTCAAAGATTGTATCTTACCCCAGCTCAGAGGGATAGAAGAAATAACTGTTCCCAGAAGAACGATAATCAGGCTGTCTAAATTAATAAAAGTACCCACATTACCTGCAAAGTGAGCTGATAATAAGAAAATGGAAGAAATGAGCAGAAATGACAGAAAAATCATAAACCAATGTTCTTTTTTAAGGTGTAGATAAAATGCAGTTATTATCATGTTATATCATTTTTCAAAACAAATTCAATGTTTCTGTAAATAAAAGCTACTCATTTCTGCCACGACAATAAATCATTACTCATTAAAACCATAGTTTGATGAATTCAGGTTTTTAATCAGAATTCACGGTAGTATTACTCTTCGATGCAGTGAACTTTTAAGATTTTTTTTTCTGGCCCAAAACAGATGATCTTTGTATATCTGGCAATACATAATTAATTTTATCTCTCAAAAAGATCCCGGTTAGAAATTATCTTTGCTGGGATGCCGAAGCCGGGAAGACCGTAGTTTCAAATTCATTACGAGGTGAATTTATGAAAAGAACAGTTACCTTAATTTCTCTTGCATTATGTTGTTCATTGCTTTTGGGATGTTCTAACAATAATAAAACTTCCAAAACCGATTCAAATACATCTGCTACTTTCACCACTTCAAAACAACCAGGCCAGAGCACAATTCAGGAGGTTTATGATTTTTTAAAGAAATGCCAAACATATTATCTGGCCACTGTAGAGGGAGACCAGCCAAGGGTAAGACCGTTTGGTACTGTGGAGCTTTTTGAAGGAAAACTCTATATCCAGACTGGCAAGGTCAAAGCTGTATCTAAGCAGATTCAGGCTAATCCCAACGTAGAGCTTTGTGCGTTCTGTGATGGGAAATGGCTCAGAATATCTGGTAAGCTTGTAAGGGATGACAGGGTTGAAGCAAAAAAGCATATGCTCGACAATTATCCAAGCCTGCAAAAGATGTATTCTGCGGAAGATGATAACACCGAGGTACTCTACTTTGAGGATGCAACAGCCACTTTTAATTCATTTGGTGATGAGATGAAAGTGGTTAAATTTGGTTCCAAGAATCAATAAATTAGTTGCTTTTCGACAGGTTTGACCGAAGATCTTAATACCTTACTTATGCACCAGGTATCAGGGCAATTGCGAAAACCGGTTGCCCTGGAGTGTTTTGTATCTGAATTCATTGTCTCCCCAGACGCGTAGTTGAATTAAATGCAAATCAGGACAGAAAAAATTCTTCCTGCTCTTTAGAGCCTTCTTCTGTCATATTAAGTCCCTCAATATATTCTTGAGTATTGGTTTGCTCCTTATTTGAAGTTCCTGAACAACTCACATTAA